>NZ_JBVHQD010000013.1:201749-257940 GCF_055567595.1 Streptomyces sp. NPDC026515 | reverse complement strand
TGCCGGCGGTGTTTGGCCGAGTAGTCGGTCCGGCTGTTGCCGACGCGGTGGCGCTCGGTGAGTGTCCCGTGCAGGAGGACGAACTTTGGGTCAGGTTCGCGTGGCGTCTTGGGCAGATCCGGAGCGTGGTCGGTGAGCAGGCTGGTGACAGTTGTGACGTAGGCGTGGGCAGTGCCGACAGATAGGGCGAAGCCTGCCGTGATGCGGGAGAGGGTGTGGTGGCGGTGCAGGTGCACGAGAGCGGCGAGCGCACGCTGGTGCGGTGGGAGTTTGCGCCGCCGGTCACCCTCGCGGGTGACGATGAGCATCCTGCCGCACTCGACCAGGCCATGAGGCAGGTCGAGTGCGGCAGGATGGGGAACCGATGAGGCTCCTGTGCCGGTGGGTTGAGACTTCGAACACCTCCACCAACGGCACGGGAGCCTCGTGCGTTTCGGCCCCCACCTCACCCCGCCGGCGTCACCCGATCGGTAGCCACCATGAAAACGCTCACTGCTTCGGGCGTTACAACGGCCAGCTACTCGAAGAAGCCGTGGCAGACCTCGAAGGTGCGGCGGCCGCCGTAGGCGCCGCGTCAGGCATGGCCGCGCTCACCGAAACGGTGCTTGCCCTGGTAGAGGCATGCGGCCACGCCGTCGCCGACGAACCCAACGCATATGGCGGCACTCGCAGTCTGCTCGAAGTAGACCTACCTCGTCTTGGCATCATCACGACCCTTGTCGACGCCGCCGACGTCGAACGGGCACTGACCCCGCGCTCCGGACTCCTGCTCGTCGAGTGCTGACCAACCCGCCGATGCGGGTCCCCGACCTTCCTGCCCTGGCCACCCTCGCCGCCGCTGGTGCCAAGCTAGTCGTGGACTCAAGGTTCGCCACGCCCGCTTCGATCCGGCCACTCGGCCACGGGGGCCGACCTGGTGTGGCACAGCATTCCCAAGTACCTCGGCGGCTACTCCGTCGCGATGGGAGGCATCGTGAGATCCGGTGAGGAATCGAGGAGGAAGCCGGCCGTCGCCGGCGGCACGCACGACGTGGGCCCTGCCGTGATGTGCGAGCTGCACGCGGCCGGTGTCGAAAGTCCTGTTGACCCGGCCCGTGCTGTGATTATCGGAGGTGGATCGCGAACCCGGTCTCACCGGGCACGTGCGCCTCCTTGAGGACCATGTTTTCGTCGTAGTCGCCACCGTTGCGGGAGCGGTACGGCAGCGGTTGCGTCGTCTCCAGCGTGCGCAGCCGCTCGCGCAGCGCGTCGCGGGCCTCGGTGAACTGCTCCGGGGATACCCGGTCGGCGCCGTACACCGCGTACGGCGGGAGGATCGACATCCCGGTGTAGAAGAACGTCCCGTGCTGGAGGCTGAACAGCAGGTCGTCCAGGGAGCCGTTGATGCTGCGCGGGCCCAGCGCCGCTTCGCTGGCGCCGCCCGTCACGACCGCCATCGCGCGCTTGCCCGCCAGTCTGCCCTCGCCGTAGTGGAGCGTGCGGCCGTCATCGCCGGACAGGCCGTACGCGAACCCCTTCACGAACACGCGGTCGATCCAGCCCTTGAGGATCGCGGGGACGCCGAACCACCACAGAGGGAACTGCACGACGACTGCGTCCGCCCAGGCCAGTTTCTCCTGCTCGGCAACGATTTCCGGGCTCAGCGTGCCCCCGGCGTACGCACGGGCGGACGCCGCCGCGACCTGCAGCCGCCTGTCGGCGGCCTCGGTGCCGTAGTCGGCCACGTCGACGACCGGATTCCACTTCATCGCGTACAGATCCGACTCGCGGACGTCATGGCCGAGGTTCCGGAGTGTCTGGAGGCTGTCGTCGCGGAGGGCGCCGCTCAGCGAGCGGGGTTCGGGATGGGCGAATACCCACAACACGTTCATGACTTAGATCATCCGACCGTCGCAGAGCGTGAGCGAGTGGCCTGATGGTCAATATGTGCAAGAATCGGGCCATGATTTCGCCTGTCGCGTTCGCGCACCCCGGCCGCCACCGCGTCGCCGTCCTGGTGCGGCACGGGATGCTCGTGATGGAACTCGGCATCGTCCAGCGGCTGTTCGGTCAGGCGCGCTCGGCGGCAGGCGAGCCGCTGTACGAGGTCGTCACCTGCACGCCCGAGCCAGGGTCTGTGCGCACCGACTCCGACGTCGTCATCCCCGTCCATCGCGGTCTGGAAGTCCTCGCAGAGGCCGATACCGTCATTGTTTCGGCGTCGATGGCCGACTACGAGCCGGCTGCGCGCGAGCTGGCCCCGCCGGTGCGCACCGCGCTTGCGCAGATCCGGGAGGGCACGCGGATCGCGTCGATCTGCACCGGCGCGTTCGTGCTGGCCGCCGCAGGCCTGCTCGACGGCCGCCCGGCGACCACTCACTGGCAATCCGCCGCGGAATTGCAGGAACGGTTCCCGGAGGTCGACGTCGACCCGTGCGTGCTCTACACCGACGACGGCGACGTCCTCACCTCCGCCGGCGTCGGCTCCGGGATCGACCTGGTGCTGCACATGATCCGCCGCGACCACGGCACGGCCGTGGCCAACGAGGTCGCCCGCGGCACAGTCGTCTCCCCGCACCGCGAGGGCGGCCAGGCTCAGTTCGTCCGCCGCCCGGTGCTCGAGCCCCGGACGTCGTCGACGAAGGCCGCCCGAGCCTGGGCGCTGGACAACCTTCACCGCCCGCTGACGCTGCGCGAGCTGGCGGCTCGCGAGTCGATGAGCATCCGCACGTTCACGCGCCGCTTCCGCGAGGAGGTCGGCATCTCGGCGCTGCAATGGCTTACGCAGCAACGAATCGAGCGCGCCCGCCAGCTCCTGGAGGAGTCGACCTTCCCGGTGGACAGGGTGGCGACGGAAGCTGGCTTCGGCACGGGGGCCTCGCTGCGCCAGCACTTCCAGGCGGCGCTGGGCGTGTCGCCGAGCGCGTACCGGTCGACGTTCCGCGGGTGAACAGGCGGCCCAGCCCGGCGAGCCTCGCGCTTTCACGAATGGGCCTGGCCATGCTTGATCAAACAAGCGGAGAGTGCTTCTGACCTGTAACGATGGGACTCGTCTAGGGTCCTGTTGGCCGCACGGAAAGAAAACACTCTCCAGGAGTAGGGGTAGCGGGTTCTATCCGCGGTCCGCGCTGAGGGAAGTGGCGGTAGGGCGGTCTCGCAGGCCGGAACGGTGCTGCTGGGGGGAGACGGTCCGCAAGTCCGGTCTGGCCTCGATCTTGCATGATGGTCCGCCGACGGAGTCGGTGGACCGTTTCGCCTTCTGTGGCTGATGGTGGGCATGCTCGCGGCCCGAGTGTCGCGTCGGGCGGGCGCCGGGTTCCACTACCGGGGGCGGGTGCTGTTGTCGTTGGGACGGTGTGAAGCCGTTGGTGGAGTGACCCCCGAGATTCCGACACCTGGACGCTGAATGTTTCGTCATCCAGGGGAAGTGATCCATGGTGGCAAAACGGAGGAATTTCCCGGACGAGTTCAAACGGGACGCAGTGGACCTTGTGCGGTCCTCGAAGAACCGGCCCCTTACCGACATCGCCCGGGGTCTTGGCGTCCATCTGGAAACGTTGCGGAAGTGGGTCCGAGAGGACACCGCCCGCCGCGCCCATGCGAGTGGCGACGAGGCTGATGCCGACATGACCTTGAGCGAGCAAGAGGAACTCAGGCGCCTGCGGCGGGAGAACGCCCGGCTGAAGGAGGACAACGAGATCCTCCGGAAGGCCGCCGCCTATTTCGCACGGGAGACGACACGGTGATCCGCTTCCGTTTCGTCGACGAGCACCGGAACGCCCATGGCGTGAAGCGGATGTGCGACGTCCTGGGCTGGGACCGCTCCGGCTACTACACCTGGCACAAGAACAAGGAGGCACGGCAGCAAAGGGCTGATGAGGAAGAGGAACTTGTCCGCCGGATCCGGTGCATCCACACCGACTCCCGGGGCGCCTACGGCGCTCTGCGGATCACTCGTACCCTGCGCCAGCAGGGAAGGGTCGTGAATCGCAAACGCGTCGCCCGGGTCATGCGGGAACGTCAGATCGCCGGAATAACCCGCCGGAAATCACGGTCCCTGACAAAGGCCGACCGTACGGCACCGCCCGCACCCGACCTCGTCCAGCGGGACTTCACCGCGCCGATGTCGGGCCTGAAACTCGTCGGTGACATCACCTGCTTGCTTACTGTTGAGGGATGGCTTTACCTGGCCACGGTGATCGACCTGTGCACGCGCGAGGTCGTCGGCTGGTCCATGGCCGACCATATGCGCACCCAGCTGGTCGATGACGCCATCCGAATGGCCCATGCCGGCGGACACCCGGCTGGCAACGCGATCTTCCACACCGACCGCGGATCGCAATACACGTCTCGCCAATTCCGGGAAACATTGGCCGAGTTGGACATCCGGCAGAGCACCGGCCGAACCGGGTCATGCTTCGACAATGCGGCTGCAGAGAGCTTCTTCACCGTACTCAAATCCGAGATCGGCACCACGGCCTGGCCGACCCGATCGCAGGCCCGGCAAGACGTATTCGGATGGATCGCGCAGTATTACAACCGGGAGCGGATCCACTCGACCATCGGCTACCTCACCCCACACCAGGCCAGGACCCGCTACAGACAACGGCTCCACCTCGCCGCATAAAACGAAAGTGTCGGACCTCAAGGGGTCACTCCACACCACCAGCTGCACCACGTGACCCACACCCACCTCGACCCGGAAGCCGGCCGGCCGCAGGCGGCGACCCCCACGGTCGCCGTCATCGCCCCACCGGCCGGCTCCCGGTACCCCCACGCCCTCCAGCACCGCGCACAGGCCGCCGTCGCGGTCAACCCCGACCCCGCCTCAACACCGGCCGCCCACAGCAGGGTTGGGGCGGGGGAGGGGTATACGCGGGTCGTCGACCACGACGGCGACCTGCCCCGCATCCTCCAGGTGCTCGGCGAAGCCGCCGTGGACACGGTGTTCGCGGCCAGTCCCACCGGGGTCGGCCTCGCCGAACGCATCGCCTGGCATCTGCGTCTCCCCGGCACCGGCAACCCCGCCTCGACCAGCCTGCGCACCGACCGCGGCATCCAGGCAAAAGCCCTCGCACGCGACGGGATCCCCGCGCCCGCCACCCTGCGCACCAGCCGGCTTGCCGAAGCTCTCGCCTGGGCCGACTGCGCCCAGGCGAGCGCCTACCGGCTCACCCTCGCCGCAACCGGCACTGCCGCCCCTCAGGCCCACTGCCACACCGCCGAACAGATCGCTCACGCCTGGCCGCGGATCCAGGAAGCCGCCCACCACCACACCGGCACGGCAACCCTCGCCTTGCAGGAACTGGTCAAAGGGCACCAGTACAGCGTTGACACCCTCACCCGGCCCGCGCCCGACGGACCACATCACACTGTCACCGGCATCTGGGCCCACCACCCCACCACACCCGGCCGACCACAACGATGTGACCTCCTGCATCGCAGCAACCTCCTCACCCGCCGCCTCTCCCTCGACGTCCGTCGCATCCTCGACACCCTCCACGTCGAAGCCGGCACCCTCACCAGCCACCTCGTCTACACAACCGACCGAGGCCCCCTCCTGCTCACCGCCCACCCCACCACCCACCGCTCCCACGCCGACGAAACCGTGTGGGACCTCACCGGCCATGACCCCCTCGACATACCTCCACGACACACATCAGGTGGCATGCCCGAAGGAGGCAGCACCCTCGGCCCGCGCATCACCCGCGTGCGCCTACCGAAGGCCAAGCTGCCGCCCCGGCTAGTGACACGCCTCCAAGCCCTGGATGCGATGAGGTGCATCGATTGCCGCCCCAGCCCGGCCCCTTGCTCAAGCCCAGAGGCCGTACTGGGGTGTGAGGTAGTGCTCAGTCACCCCAGCCGCCAAGCAGTCGAATACGGATACCACCAGGTCGCTGCTCTCATGACGGCTAATGGGCGGTACGCGCAGTCGACTTGACTGATCCCATCGAGATGGGCGTTCCAGCACTCCGATGCGAGTCGCTGCCTGCCTGCAGCGGGCCCACGATCGCGATATCCCGTCGACACCTCGCACTCCGCTGCCTTCTCGCCCGCCGTGGCATCAGCCCCCACCACGCAGACATGTGCTGAGAGTGAGTCCGGGGCCAGGCAGACCAGCACACTTGCAGACGCTGCGGAACGCCCGGCCCGAAATGGGCTGGTCCCCGCACGGACCGACTGGTTTACGCTGCCCCACCTACTCGTTCCCCCGTACTGAAAGGTCAGCCGATGGACCTGGAACGCCCCGCCTGGTTCGAGCGCGTCGGCGAATGGTGGGATCCGGTGGCAGGGGTCGACTTGGCCCGTCATGTTCGGCCAGCCGGTTTCTCCCCCGACGGAGCGTTGTACGTGCTGTGCTCCAACCCGCCCTGGTCCACCCAAATGCGGCTCCTCGCACCGCGGCTGATCACGCGACTCAACGACGCACGCCCCACGTGGGCTCCGAAGGTGACGCGGATCGCGACCCTGAAACCAGCACCGCTTCCTGATGAAATCACCCAGCACTGGGCAGATCTCGTGGGCGCCGATCTCGCCGGCGAGGTACGCCCGAAGTACCTGTCGGACTGGGAGCAAGAACTTGTCACCGAAGCGACGTCGGCCAACGCGGGCAATCTACTCGCCCAGCGCGCGCCCGTCGTTCTGGCCCGACTGCGCGCGGTGATGCCGGAGACCACGATCGTCCGGCTCCCCGA
This sequence comes from Streptomyces sp. NPDC026515, assembly GCF_055567595.1. Classification (NCBI taxonomy): domain Bacteria; kingdom Bacillati; phylum Actinomycetota; class Actinomycetes; order Kitasatosporales; family Streptomycetaceae; genus Streptomyces; species Streptomyces sp. NPDC026515. The sequence continues at coordinate 251,266 of NZ_JBVHQD010000013.1, read as the reverse complement.
AAGCCTCCTCCGTCCGGTGCGGGTCATGATCGTGTCGGCCTCTGACTTCTCCGACCGGCAGGCACTGGAGGCCGTGCTGTTGGACACCTGGCACGACGCTGTTGAGACAGTCGGCCCCGGCCATTCGCTGTACCTGGAGCACGAGGGAAAGACTGCGGCCGACCAGATGGTGGAGGACTGGGTCGTCCAGGTCACGCGCGCCGACCTCCCATCCTCCCTGTTCGTGAGTGCCTTCCCGCGCGAACCGAGCACTGATCGGGACAATCCAGCCGCTGTTCGTGAAAGGGATGAGTACTCCGCTGCCCCGGAGCCGATCTGTGCCTGGTCTTTGCCGCCCAGGAAGACGAGGAGACTCCGCTTGCCGATCTGGCCCGCGAACGTGGCATTCCTGTGCGGCGATACGTGCAGTGACCGGCACCGGTCCAGCAAGGGAGAGCCGTGGCAATGGCAAGCGGCGTGCTTCCAGTAGGTCTGCTCCGAAAAGGAGTGTCGCGATCGACGCTTCAGCGTGGTGAAACGGCCTGCCTGAGGAGGCGTATCGGGCCGACCGTCCCAGCACCCAGTCGCCCGATAGGTGCCCTCAGGGGGAGAGCAACACCATCCCCGAGCGCACAGCCGAACAGGGCCAGACCCGCCCCCAATGCGCTCACGCCCGGCAGAACTCCCGTCTGCAGGGAGAAAATGAGAATCGGCAGGAAATTGGAGAGTGCGGACAGAGTGAGGCTCCTGCGCGAAAGCCTGACCGACCAAGCAAAAAGCATCGCCACAAAAGAAATCAACTGCAAGGCGATCACGACGCCACTAAAGTCGCCCGCACTGCCGTATCCGAGCTCCGCTCGCGGAGTGAAAACGCCGGCCAGGACGATCGCTGACGCCGCGAGGTAGGACGCGTCACCGTAACCGAGTCTACTGACGCACACTGTCCCGAAGACCGCTCCACAGAGGGAAATTGCCAGCGACCACGGCAGGATCGGCAGGTCCTCGCTGATAAGAGTGACAAAGACAGGCACGACGAACAGGAAGGCGACCGTGTCGCGCACGCCGCCTACGTGTCGGGCATACGGACGGCTGAGCATTTCGAGGAATTCTCTGCGCGACTGTGCCTGACGGGCAAACTTCCCTGCGACGCTGAGCTCCCACATCGACGCCACAGCCAGTAGTACGGAGAATGTCAGAAGTACTGCGCAATAGAGCAGGAAAACATCCGAATCCATGAGGCGCTCACCGTAGATGCCGGATTCGTCGTACGGATTGAGCAAACTCTCCTCGTTGGTGGCCATCTCTAGAGCCAACAACGCGATCACCACGGACAGGACGAGGTACATCAGCCCCGCGATGATGTCCCCGTACGAGTAGTCCTTCCGGTGTCGTGCGGAGAGATTGGCCAGGTGGACGCCGAGGGTGACGCGTTCCGTGTCCGGTGTTCCGGGAGTTGTGGCAACCGTGCGGTCTGCCTTCCCGCCCTGCGGGTCCGAGTACTGCCGGCTTGCCCGTTCGGGGGGAACGCGCTTCGCGATGGCCAAGTCGCCGGATCCGTCGAACTTGTACTTCGGAAGGGGGTGCCGGCCCGAAAGCCGGGTGTTCATGTGCCCCACCACCTCGGCCAGGCTGACGTCTCCGAGAGTGTCGGGGCCGTCTGGCTCAGCCTCAAGCGCGTCCGCCAGGGCCTGGGTGAAGGGGCTGGCCGTCCCTGGGGATTCAGCATCGGCAGCCGTGTCGACCGCACCGGACGCGGTGATGACGTATCTCCCCTTCCCGGCGAGTGAATCCGGGTTGACCTGAGCCCTGCCCTTGAAAGCCCCGCTGTGACAGCAGTCGAGAACAACGACGACTGTGCTGGCCGGCGTCTTCTTCATGATCTTGCTCAGCAAGTCCGTCGAAACCCCGGTGGAGACCATCCTGCTCTGCACCGAGTCTCTGCCGCAGAGGAAAAGTTCCTGCTGCTCTCGGACACCGTGCCCGCTGTAGTAGAAGAGCAGGGTGTCCCCCGCCTTCCCCTTAGCGAAGAAGTCTTCGGCCAGCTCCATGATTTCGTTCGAGGAACGTTCGTAGAAAACTTCTACGTCTTCAGTGTGGAACTTTCCCGTTCGCGAATTCGTAAGCGATGACCAGAGGACCAACCCGTCCTTCCGTGGCCCCTCCAGTCGGGGAAAGCGGGACGGGTCGTCAGGGAAGACGGAGTTGCAGATCACCAATGCGCGGTACATCGCCACCCCCGTTCGGCTATGTTGCATCAGGCAACAAGTAGATCGGTCGTTATCGTACTCGGCAATCTCCTAGGGAGGGTTGGGATGACTGCATCGGTGAAGATCAGAATCCGGACGGAGGTCGCCGGTCTGGCAGCTGATCACCCGGTCACGCAGGAGGCACTCGACGAGTTCGCGAGCGACGCCCGAGAGGTGGCGGGCCTCTCCGTTGAGGAGGGAGGCGCACCCGCCTCGGGTGAGAAGGGGGGTGTCTCGGAACTCATCCTGGCGCCTGGAGCGCCGTCTGCCGCCTGGGCCGTGGTCAAACTTGTGGAACTCTGGCTGCGGCGCGACCGCTCGCGCTCCATGACAATCACGATCCAGCGTGAAGGCGGCGACCCGCTCACGGTGAACGTCTCTGGTGAGCAGATCTCGACTCAGGCACTGGAGACGGGCATCACTAAGGCTTTCGGGGACGTCGAGGATGCACCGCAGGCCCCAGTGGCCGGCGAGGAGACGGCCGAGACGTAGACGAGGTCAGCAACTCGGAGCGCGGCGGGAGTTTGCAGCGAGCGGGTAGGCGGCCCAGGCGTACGGGCCACAGGTGAGGGCGACCATAGCCAGGGCGCCTTCGGTGAGCGCGGTCTCGGTCAGCATGCACGGAGGCGTTCGAGGAGTTCGGGTACTCCGATGACCGACGTGTACGGCCGGAATGCCGGGGCAAGGTCCCGTACGAGTTTCACGCAGCGCTCGGCGCCGATCCTCTGCGCCAGGTCCAGTGACTCGGTGGAGACGGCGAGGGCCTGTTCGATCTCCTGGGGCGGAGAGCTAGCCAAGAGACGTTGGAAGATCGGCGCCCATTGCGCGGGTCGCGGCGTCTAAGCGGGCGACCGGCTGGGGTGACCTGCCTGGAACATGGAAGACAGTGCGGTCAAAGCGGTAACGGGCGCTGTGCCTCGCGCACGCGCTCGCGTAGCGGGGCAGGATCTTCCTACGTGAGCGGATGATGCGGCACTGGTCATGATTGATCAGGCTGACCAGTCGGGTGTGGGGCTCGCAAGTGCTGGACGGGCTGCTGCGAGCCAGGGACTTTTCAGGGACTTTCAGCTCTGTCCCGGGGACTTTCTAGGGATTTTCCGCTGAGTAAGAGGGAAAGGCCCTGACAGCTCCGAAAGAAACAAAGCCCCAGGTCAGGGCCGGTTTGGTGTCGGTCAATGCCGCTCACGAGGCCGTGTCCCCGTGCAGTCAACATGGGTTGGGCGAGGACGCGCGGACGAGGACCTGGCGAGCGCCACGAGAGCCACCCGCCGGCAGCGCCGCCGTGGGCGCTGCTCCGGGTGAACTCGCCCTTGAACAGCGCCACTTGGCGGCGTCGCCGCACTCGCTTAGTACGTGTAGAACCCCGAACCGGTCTTCCGCCCCAGCCGGCCCGCCTCGACCATGCGCTGCAGCAGCGGGGGAGCGGCGTACAGCGGCTCCTTGTACTCGGCGTACATGCTGTTGGCGATGGAGACGATGGTGTCCAGGCCGATCAGGTCGGACAGTTTGAGCGGCCCCATCGGGTGGGCGCAGCCCATCTCCATGCCGTTGTCGATGTCCTCGCGGCTCGCGATGCCGGACTCGAACATCCGGATGGACGAGAGCAGGTACGGCACCAGCAGCGCGTTGACCACGAAGCCGGAGCGGTCCTGGGCGCGGATCGCGTGCTTGCCGAGCACCTTCTCGGCGAAGACCTGGGCGCGGCTGATGGTTCCCTCGGAGGTGGTGAGTGCCGGGATCAGCTCGACCAGCTTCTGCACCGGGGCCGGGTTGAAGAAGTGGATGCCGATCACGTGGTCGGGGCGGGAGGTCGAGACCGCCAGCTTCACCAGCGGGATCGAGGAGGTGTTGGAGGCCAGGATCGCGTCCGGGCGGGTCACCACCTGGTCGAGCACCTGGAAGATCTCCGTCTTCACCTGCTCGTTCTCCACGACGGCCTCGATCACCAGGTCGCGGTCGGCGAACTCGCCGAGGTCCGTGGTGAAGCTCAGCCGCGCCAGCGTGGCGTCCCGCTCCTCCTCGCTGATCTTGCCGCGCTCGGCGGCCTTGGCCAGGGAGTTGAGCAGCCGGGTACGGCCGATCTCCAGGGCCTCGCCGGTGGTCTCGGCGACCTTCACGTCCAGACCGGAGCGGGCGCACACCTCGGCGATGCCCGCTCCCATCTGGCCGCAGCCCACGACTCCGACCTTCTCGATGTCGGTCACATCGTCCCCTTCGCTGATCTACGGGCGGCCGGCAGGACCTCCGGATCCGGTGCCTGCTCCGTTCGTGCACGTTACCCGTAAGTATCGATGATCGATCGTGCGGGTGCGGGCATCCTGTGGCGCGGAGGCGATCCGTGACCGCACGGATCCGGAGAGTCAGAGGGACCCACCATGGCACAGGTGTCTCGCAGGGCGTTCGCGATGGCGGCGCTGTCGACGCTGGCGATGGCGGCACCGGGGGCGACGGCCGCGGCCCGGCCCCGGCGCGCGGCAACCGAGATGCGCGGCATGTGGCTGGCTACCGTGGCCAACCGCGACTGGCCCTCGCGCACCGGGCTGTCGGCCTCCGCCCAGCGCAAGGAGCTGACCGGCCTCCTCGACAAGGCGGTCGACCACCGGCTCAACACGGTGATGTTCCAGGTGCGGCCCACCGCCGACGCGTTCTGGCCGTCCACCCACGAGCCCTGGTCCCAGTACCTCACCGGCACCCAGGGCAGGAATCCCGGCTGGGACCCGCTCGGCGTCGCCGTCGAGGAGGCGCACGCCCGCGGCCTGCAACTGCACGCCTGGTTCAACCCCTACCGGATCGCCAACCACACCGACCCCGGCAAGCTGGCCGCCTCGCACCCCGCCCGCAAACACCCGGACTGGGTGGTGCGGTACGGCGGCAAGCTCTACTACAACCCCGGCGTCCCGGCCGTCCGCGCCTTCGTCCAGGAGGCGATCCTGGACGCGGTCGCCAGGTACCCCATGGACGCGGTGCACTTCGACGACTACTTCTACCCGTACCCGGTGGCCGGACAGACCTTCGACGACGACGACGCCTTCGACAGCCACGGCGGCGACTTCTCCTCCCGGGCTGCCTGGCGCCGGGACAACGTCGACCTGCTGGTGACCGGGACCGCCGCCGGGATCAAGAAGCTCCGGCCCGGCACCCGGTTCGGGATCAGCCCGTTCGCGGTGTGGCGCAACGCCACCACCGACTCCCGGGGCTCGGACACCAGGGCGGGCGTGGAGACCTACGACGACCTGTACGCGGACACCCGCAAGTGGGTGCAGAAGAACTGGATCGACTACATCGTCCCGCAGGTGTACTGGCAGATCGGCAACGCGGCCGCCGACTACACCAAGGTCGTGGACTGGTGGGCGGGGGTGGCCAAGGGGTCCAGGACCCGGCTCTACATCGGTGAGGCGCTGTACCGGGCCGGAGCCGCCGACTCCCCCTCGGCCTGGCAGAACCCGGCCGAGCTGTCCCGGCACCTGACCCTGGCCTCGCAGTACCCGCAGATCGGCGGGCACGTGTACTTCGCGGCCAAGGACGTGGCCGCCGATCCGATCGGCGCGCTGTCAAGAGTGGTCGCCGACCACTACCGGCAGCCGGCGCTCCCGCCGGGCTGACCGGCGCGCGGCCGACGACCCCTCGCTGCGGCCTGCCTACAGTTGCGGACGGGTCTCCTGGTGCCTGACCTGGCAGTCGGGACCGGGGGACATGATGGCCTCGTGGCCGTCCTCGAAACGGACCCGGTAGGGCGGGTTGCCCTCGGGACCCAGTACCTGGACGACTTCCGATACCTGGTCGTGCTGTCCGACCACCCTGCCGTGCTGGACAAGCTGGTCGCCCTCGGATGCACGCATCTCCAGGGCCTCCTCACGATCGCGATCGTTGGGTGACGGCGATGCACACGAGCACGGCGGCGGCCGTGAGTGGCGCGGCCACGGTGAGGTGCTCGCCCAGCAGCAGCACCGACCACACCAGTGTGAGCAGCGGCTGGGCCAACTGCAACTGGCTGGCCTTCGGAATGCCGACGGCCGCCATGCCCCGGTACCAGACCACCAGGCCGAGGAACTGCGAGCCCACCGCCACCCACAGCACACCGGCCACGCCGTGCGCGGTCCAGACGACCGGCTCGTACGACAGCGCGACGGCCGCGGCCGTCACGGTCAGAGGCAGACAGCACACCAGCGCCCACCCGATGACCTGCCAACCCGGCATGATCCGGGCCAGCCGGCCGCCCTCGGTGTAACCGGCCGCGCAGACCACGAGCGCCGCGAAGAGGTACCCGTCGGCGGCCGTGAGGGCCCCGCCGCTCTGGGCGATCGTGAACGCCAGCACGGCCGCCGCGCCCGCCAGGGCCGCCGCCCAGAAGGTGCGGGAGGGCCGCACACCCGTGCGCAGAGCGGACAAGAGGGCGGTGGTCAGCGGGAGCAGCCCCACCACGACGGCCGCGTGCGAGGTGGTGGAGGTCTCCAGGGCGAGCGTGGTCAGCATCGGGAAGCCGAGCACCACGCCGGCCGCGACGACCGCCAGCCCCGCCCAGTGCCGGCGCTCGGGCAGCCGTACCCGCAGGAACAGCAGGCAGCCGCCCGCCAGGGCCGCCGCGAGCACGCTGCGGACCGCCACCAGCGCCCAGGGCCCGAAGCCCTCCAGACCCCAGGCGGTGGCCGGGAAGGTGAGGGAGAAGGCGACGACCCCGAGTGCGGCCTGCAGGGTGCCGGCCCGGTGGGAGACGGGGGCGGCCGGAGGAGTGCCGACCGCTATCGAACTCTCCGCGATAGCGCTACTCTGTGCTCTCATGCAAGAGCGTAGCAGCGTCCTTGAACTGGCGGAACGGTTGCGACAGGACCTCGACCGCTACTCGCCTGGTGGAAAACTCCCATCGAGCCGTGCGCTCGTCGAGCGGTTCCGGGTGAGCCCCGTGACGGTCTCCCGGGCGCTGGCCCAGCTGGTCGCGGAGGGACTGGTCGTCACCCGGCCCGGCGCCGGCGCCTTCAAGGCCCGGCCGCGGGCCACGACCGGGCCGGTCGGGGACACCTCCTGGCAGGAGGTCGCGCTCAGCGCCGACGGCGCCCTCGACGTCGTCCCGCGCACGGTCGACGCGTCCGGGGTCACCGTCTGCCTCGCCGTCCCGCCGCCCGGCGTGCTGGAACTCAACGGCGGCTACCTGCACGCCAGTCTGGAACCCGAGCGCGCGATGGCGGCGGCCCTGGCGAGAGCCGGCCGGCGGCCCGGCGCCTGGGGGCGACCGCCCCTGGACGGGCTGCCCGAGCTGCGCGAATGGTTCGCGCGGGACATCGGCGGCGGGGTCACCGCCGCCGAGGTGCTGATCGCGAACGGCGGCCAGTCCGCGCTGGCCACCGCCCTGCGCGCGCTGGCCCCGCCCGGCGCCCCGGTCCTCGTCGAGTCCCCCACCTACCCCGGCATGCTCGCCATCGCCCGCGCCGCGGGCCTGCGCCCGGTCCCGGTCCCGGTCGACCCCGACGGGGTGCGGCCGGACCTGCTCGCCGACGCGTTCCGAGCCACCGGCGCCCGGGTCTTCGTCTGCCAGCCCCTCTTCCAGAACCCGACCGGCGCCGTCCTCGCCCCCGACCGCCGCGCCGAGGTGGTGCGCATCGCCCGCGAGGCCGGCGCCTTCGTGATCGAGGACGACTACGTACGACGGCTGGTGCACGCCGACGCGGGCCCGCTGCCCCGCCCGCTCGCCGCCGACGACCCCGACGGCGTCGTGGTCCACGTCGGCTCGCTGACAAAGGCCACCTCGCCCAGCTTCCGGGTGGCCGCGCTCGCCGCCCGCGGACCGGTCCTGGAACGCCTGCGGGCCATCCAGATCGTCGACACCTTCTTCGTCCCCCGCCCCCTCCAGGAGGCCGCCCTGGAGCTCGTGGGCTCCCCGGCCTGGCCCCGCCACCTGCGCGCCCTGTCGGCCGCGCTGAAGACGCGCCGGTCCACCCTCACCGGCGCCCTCGCCCACCACCTCCCCGAGCTCGCCCTCCCGCACATCCCCGCCGGCGGCTACCACCTCTGGCTCCGCCTCCCCGACGGCGTCGACGACGGCACCCTGACCGCGGCCGCCCTGCGCGCCGGCGTCGCCGTCACCCCCGGCCGCCCGTACTTCAGTGCCGAACCCCCGGCCGCCCACGTCCGTCTCTCCTTCGCGGCGGTCGCCGGGACGGGGGAGCTCGTGGAGGGCGTACGACGGCTGCGGGAGGCCTGCGACGAGGTGTTGCGCCCGGGACCCTGAACTCCGGACCCCCGAAATCCGATCGACGCCGGTGCGGCCGACCGGCGAGGATCCCGGCATGACCGTTGCGCCTGGCCTCCCCGAGGGCTACGAGTTCTCCGCCGACACCGGCCGGGTGGACGTCGAACGCGTCCACCGCTGGCTGTCCACCGACACCTACTGGGCGACCGGCCGCCCGCTGGAGCAGCACCGGCGGGCCATGGCGGGCTCGCTCAACTTCGGCATGTACGACACGGCCGGCGGGAAGCAGGTCGCGTACGCGCGCGTGGTGACCGACCAGGCGCTGTTCGCCTGGCTCGCCGACGTGTACGTGGACCCCTCGGTACGCGGCAGGGGTGTCGGTACGGCGATGGTCGGGGCCATCCGGGAGCACCTGCGGCCGTACGGAATCCGACGGGTGCTGCTCGCCACGCACGACGCCCACGGGGTCTACGAGAGGCTCGGATTCGCCGCGCTCGAACACCCGGACCAGTGGATGGCGCTCTACTACGAGCCGGCGAAGTGACATTCCGGCTGACTTGTCGGACACCTCCTGACCATTGGGTAACGTTTCACCCTCCTCACGTAATTCACCTATCAAGAGCCCTTGACCTGCGCACATGAGCGTCACACCATCACCGCATGTCACTTCGGGTCACGTTCGTCGCGGCCGCGCGCAGCTCACCGCTGCTGGCGGAGCGCTTCGAGGACGCCCGCCCCCTGGACCAGGCGGGCTGGGACGAGGTGCAGCGCGTCGCCGCCGACCTGCTACCGCTCGCGGCGGCCGAGCTGCGCTACTGTTCGCCGACACCGCGCAGCCGCGCGACCGGCGAGGGTCTGGGGTACGCCCCGCTGGTCCAGCTCGCCCTGCGCGACTGCGACATGGGCCGCTGGCGCGGCCTGACCCTGGGCGAGGCGATGGCCAGGGAACCGGACCAGGTGGACGCCTGGCTCTCCGACCCGCGCGCCACCCCGCACGGCGGTGAGTCGCTGCTGTCGTTCATCTCCCGGGTCGGCGGCTGGCTGGACACCCGCCCGGTGGGCGACGGCGGCCGCATCGTCGCCGTGGCCGAACCCTCGGTGATCCGGGCCGCCCTCGTCTACGCGCTCAAGGTGCCGCCGGCGACCTACTGGAACATCGACGTACGGCCCCTGTCGACGACCACGGTGACGGGCCACGGCGGTCGCTGGAACCTACGGTTCGACGTGTCGCCGGCTCAGGCCTCGCGCACGTAGCCGGTGGTCAGGACCAGGTCCTTGGCCGGGCCGCCGACCCGCCACACCGTCCGCCAGCGGTCGGCGTCCCGGACGGTGAACTCGCCCCGGTAGAGATCGGCCGCGCACGGGTGGTCGGCGACATACCGTCCCGAGGTCAGGTCCAGGTCGTGGAAGGGCCGTCCGTCGGCGAACCGAACGTCCGCCGTGCCCGGCCGCGACCCCGGCAGGAACCGCAGCGTCCGCTCGGCCGGCCGGGCCACCCCCTGCCAGGTGAACGTCCCCGACTCCTCGTGCAGCAGCCCGCCGCCGTCCAGCGGCCGGAACACGGTCGCCCCCTCGAACCACCCCTCGGCCCGGCCCGCCAGGTCCCGCACGGACCGCTCGACGCGCCACCGCCCGGCCAGATGAGCCAGCACGTCCGCCACCGGCCAGTACTCACCCATGGTCATCCCTTCTTCGGCCGGGGCGAGCCGGTCGGTGCCCCGCGCCCGGCCTGCTGCCGCATCTCCTGGGGGCGCCACGGGCGGTCACCCGGAACGCCTCCGCATACGCGGCGGCCGGTGCCCCCACATGCCCCGACCCTACGTCCGCCCCGACGGCGCGCTCACGGCTCCTGCCCGACCGGCAGCAGCCCACGTTCGGCGAAGACCTTCTTGGCGACCATGGTGGCGTTGAGCGCCTTGGGGAACCCGCAGTACCCGGCGGAGTGCAGCCACGCCTCGACGATCTCCTGGGGCGTGAGTCCCGCGTTCAGGGAGAAGTTGACGTGCACCTCCAGCTGGGGCGCGCAGCCGCCAGCGCGGTGAGCATGCCCAGAGTCACCAACTGGCGGTCGCGGAGCACCAGTTCGGGCCGGGAGCAGATCTCCCCGAAGCCCCAGGCGACGACCTGGTGGCCCGGCTCGGGGCTGGTGCCGGCCAGCGACCGGAGGACCCGCTCCCCGAGCCCGCCGTCGACCTGGCCCATGACCTCCAGACCGCGGGCGAAACGCTCGTCGCGGGTGGTGCTCTCGCTCGTGTCAGCTCGTGCGTCCATGAGGAGAACGCCAGGAGGCTGGAGCACGCTCCAGGTCAAGCCGGCGGTGTGCTCAGTCCCGGACGCGGATGGTCTCCGCCGCCGCCCGCAGTTCGCGGAGCACGGTCCGTACCGCCCTGCGGGCCGTGCGCTCGGGGCGGTGGAGCACGTCGATGTGGCGGTGCGCCTCGATGCCGTCGAGGGGGCTGAGGACGACGCCCGGATGCGGGCGGGACGTCCAGCGGGGCATCAGGGCGATCCCGCCGCCCGCGGCCACCAGTTCGGCGACCACCGAGGTCTCGTTGACGCGATGCACGATGTCGAGCCGGTGCCCGGCCGCGGCGGCGATCGCCTCGATGGTGGCGAGCAGCGGAAAACCGTCGTGCACGGTGATCCAGGGCTCGCCGGACACGTCCCGCGCGGTCAGCGCGGCCCGGCCGGCCAGCGGGTGGCCGGCCGGGAGGGCGACGTCGAGGGGTTCGCGCAGCAGCGGGGTGGCCGCGGCCGTCCGCGGCCAGGGCGGGGCGTGGTCGAGGCGGTGGGCGAGGACCAGGTCGTAGGCGCGCGTCAGGGGCGGGAAGCCGGCCTGGGGTACGTCCTCGTCGTGCAGGGTGAGCCTCGGGGAGCCCGGCCCGCGCAGTGCTCGCAGCAGCAGTGGATAGAACGCGGCGGCCCCGCTGTGGAAGGCCGCCACCGACACCGTGCCGGCGGGCTCCTCGACATACTCCTCGACGGTCTGCCGGGCCCGGGCCAGTGCCGTCTCCACCCCGATCGCCGCGTCGGCGAGGGCCCGCCCGGCCGGGGTGAGCACCAGCCGCCGTCCGGCGCGCTCGGTGAGCGGTACCGGGAGGGACCGCTGGAGGAGGCGCAGCTGCTGCGAGATCGCCGAGGGCGTCACCCGCAGCGCCTCCGCGACCGCGGTGACGCTGCCCAGTTCTCCCAGCTCCCGCAGTACGCGCAGCTGCCGTTCGTCCATCTCGTGAGTGTAGCTTCGCTACAGGATCGGTTGAGCAGGTCGTCATTTACTTCACGGTCCGGGACGTGGATCGTGAGCGGCATGCCGAACACCCGTCGTACCGACGGGGTGCTCCTGGCTCTCGCCGTCGTCTGGGGCTCCAGCTACCTGACGGCGAAGACGGCCACGGACGCCCTCCCCGTGCTGGTCGTCCTCTTCCTGCGCTACGCCATCGGCGCCCTGGTCTGCCTCGTCGCGCTGCGCGGGCTCGGCCCGCTCACCCGGGACGAGAAGCGTTCCGGCGCGCTCCTCGGCCTCACCCAGGCCGCCGTCCTCGTCCTGGAGACCTACGGCGTCGCCCGTACCAGCGCCGGGAACGCGGGCCTGATCATCAGCCTGACCCTCGTCCTCACCCCGGTCCTGGACCGCCGGCGGCTGCCGGCGCGGTTCTTCCTCGCCGTCGGCGCGTGCGTGGTCGGTGTCGGACTGCTGGTGTCGGACAACGGGCTGCGCGCCCCCGGCGCGGGTGACCTGCTGATGCTCGCCGCCGCGGTGGTCCGGGCCGGTCATGTGGTGCTGGTCGGACGGCTGACCGCGGGCCGGGCCGTGCGCCCGTTCCAGCTGACGGCCGTGCAGACCGCCGTCGGCGCGGCCCTCTTCCTGGTCCCGGCGGCGCCCGGACTGCCCGCACTCGCCCGGACCGGCGCCATCACCTGGGCCGAGCTGGTCTACCTCGCGCTGGGCTGCGGTCTGTGCGCGTTCCTCGCCCAGACCTGGGCGGTCCAGCGCACCTCGGCGACCCGGGCCAGTCTGCTGCTGGGCACCGAACCGGTGTGGGCCCTCCTGGTCAGCGTCGGCCTCGGGGGCGAACGCCTCACCGCGCTCGCCGTGCTGGGAGCCGCACTGATCGTCTCGGGGACGTACTGGGCGCAATCCGTCGAACGTGCCCATCGCGCGGTCTCCTCGGCGGAGGTGCGCGACACGGCTCTCCGGCGTACCGGCACCGGCTTCTCCGAGGCGCGTTAACCAGGAAAACATCTTCCTGAAATCTTCAGTTTCCTTTCGCGTCGTGAATTCTTTCCGATATTGCAAGCGGATTCGGAATTCGGCTTACTACTTCACGGTCGGCGCACAACCAGCAGGAACTTCCACCCGTCTAAGTCGGCGAATCACCGATCAGCGGGGAGTACACCCCCGTTTTTCTCTGGGGGCCGCACAGAATGAATCGCACGACTCTGACCGGACACGAACGGGGGGTGAAACCGGCGGGGGGCGACGAGCGGGAGACCGGACCCGCGCGACGGCCCGACGCCGATCCGCGCCGGGCGGCCGCCCTGCTCGCGGCGCTGCTGACCACCGTCACCCTCTGCGCGGCCGATGCCGTGGCCCGCAGCTACCCCTTCGGCTCCCACACCCGCGACGTCAACGACCTCGGCAACCAGTACGTGCCCTTCCACGCCCACCTGTGGGACCTGCTGCACGGCCACGCCGACGGCGGGCTCGTCCTCAACTGGCAGTCCGGCTACGGCTCCAGCTTCCTGCCGGACGTCGGCACCTACGTCAGCAGCCCGTTCGCGCTGCTGGTCGGGGTGTTCCCGCGCGACGAGATCGACCTCGCGGTGTACGTGATCACCGTGCTGAAGACGGCGGTCGCCGGTGCGGCCATGGCCTGGCTGCTGCTCAGCCTGCGGCGCGGCCGCTGGTGGGCGGCCGGGCTCCTGGGCGCCTCCTACGCCCTGTGCGGCTGGAGCCTCGCGCTCGCCTCCTTCAACCCGATGTGGCTGGACGGGCTGATCGCGCTGCCGCTGCTCTGCCTGGTCGGGGAGTGGGCCACGGCCGGCCGGCGCCCGCTGCTCAGCGTGCTGATCGTGGCGCTCGCCTGGACCGCCAACTTCTACACCGCCTACATGGCCACCCTCGGCGCCGCCCTGGTGCTGCTGCTCCGGCTGGTGCTCGCCCAGCCGCCGTGGCGGCGCGCACTGGCGGTGGCCGGGCGGGCCGCGGTCGTCGTCGGGCTCGGGGTCGGCCTGGCCGCGCCCCTGGTGATCGTCGTCTACTCCGGTACCCGGCACGCCTACCCGGGCCGCGGGGCCCACTTCGCCCCGGTGGGGGCCGACGACCTGTTCGCCCGGCTGCTGCCGACCACCTACAGCTACAGTTCCCCGGCCCTCTACGTCGGCATCACCGCCCTGGTGCTCGCCCTGGCCCTGCCCTTCCACCGGAAGGTCCCGGTCCGGGTGCGGGCGGGCTGGACGGTGCTGGTGCTCGCCGTGGGCCTGTCCCTGCAGTGGGCGCCCACCAGCCTGGCCTGGCACGCCTTCGCCGCTCCCAACGGCAGCTCCTACCGGCAGGCCTTCGTGTTCTGCGCCCTGCTGGTCATAGCCGCCTGGCACGCTCTGGCCTACGGGCTGCCGGACCGGCGCGCCCTGGGCGCGGCCGCCGTGCTCCTGGTCCTGGTCGCCCTGGTCGCCGGCCGCAGCACCCTGACCCGGCAGCACGCCCACCACACCTGGCCGGTGGTGCTGCTCGCGGTCGTCGGCGCCCTCGGCGGACTCGCGCTCCTGAGCCTCAGGGACGGCCGGCCCGTGCTCGTCGGACTGGCCGTGGTGCTGCTGCTCGGCGCCCAGTTCGGCGAGGCGGCCGCCACCTCCGCCGTGGCCACCCGCATGCGCCTCAGCCAGATGGACGACTACGCCCCCTGGGGGGACCGCCAGCAGCGGGAGGCGGACGCCGTCGCCGGGGCCGACGCCTGGCCGGAGTACCGCACCGAACCCGGCCGCGACCAGACCGTCGCCAACGACCCGATGATGGTCGGCGGCCAGGGCTCCCAGTACTACAGCAGCCTCACCTCCGACGTCCTCAGCCGTACCCTCACCGCGCTCGGCGGCGGCTGGACCTCCCGCGGGCGCAGCCTGCAGAGCCTCGACAACCCGGTCACCGACGCCGTCTTCTCGGTGGGCGCCCGGGTGCACAACCCGCCCGACCCGCACCAGAAGTGGCTGCCCCGGGGCGGCGGCCTGTCGACCGTCACCCGCGAGGACGTCCCGCCGCTGGTGACCGTGCGTCCGGCCGCTCCGCGCACCACCCCGGCCGCCTTCGGCCCCTCGCCGTACCGCAACCAGGAACTGCTGCTCGGAACCCGTGTCTACACCCTGCCCCGCATCGCCCTCAGCGGTGCCCGCAGGGGGGACGAGGCGCGCGGGCTGCTGGTCGACGGAGCGCGGACGCTCACCGCGCGCTGCCGGGCCGGCAGCGAGGTGTTCCTGTGGGCGCCGCACTACTCCGGCACGGCACAGCTGGCCGACGGCGCGGGGCAGCAGCTGTTCCGGTCCGATGCCGAGGGTACGAAGATCGCCGCGATGCAGCCGCTCGGCACGGTCCCCGTCTCGGGGCGGGTACGGATCGACCTGCTGCCCGACCGGCCCAGCCGCGTCCCGGCGCGGGGCGCGGTCGGCTGCCTGGACACCGGCGGACTGCGCGCCGCCGTGCGGCAGCTGAAGGCCACCGGCGCGACCGAGGTGACCGTCGGCGACGGGACCCTGCACGCCCGGCTTCCCGCCGGCAGCACGGGGACCGCCGTCGTGGCCGCCCCGCGGATCGCCGGCTGGCGTTGTTCCGCCGGCGGCGACGAGGTCCCGGCGGGCGAGTTCCACGGCCTGATCGCCGTCCCGCTGGGCGCCTCCGCCACCAGCCTCACCTGCACGTTCCATCCGCCCGGCCTGCGCCTGGGCACCGCCGTCGGCGGCGCCTCGCTGCTGGCCCTGATCCTGCTCGGCGCCCTCTCGGCCGTACGCCGCAGAACCGCCGTCCGCTCCGGTGAGCGCCCGACCGCCGCTCACTGACCCGTCCCCGGGGGGAGAAACCCATGCTGATATCCATCGTCGCGCCCTGTTACAACGAGGAAGACGTCGTCGAACGCTTCCACGAGCAGGTCCAGAAGATCGCCAACGAGCTTCTGCCGCTCGGACACGACATGGAGTTCGTGTACGTCGACGACGGCAGCCGTGACGGAACACTGCCCCTGCTCAGCCGGATCGCCGACGGCGACGCGCGGGTGCGGTACGTCTCCTTCAGCCGAAACTTCGGCAAGGAGGCCGCCCTGCTCGCCGGACTGAAACACGCCACCGGCGACGCGGTGATCGTCATGGACGCCGACCTCCAGCACCCCCCGTCGCTCATCAAGCGCATGGTCGAACTGCGCGGCGAGGGTTACGACCAGGTCATCGCCAAGCGCACCCGGCAGGGTGACCGCTTCACCCGGACCCTCACCGCCCGCCTCTACTACCGGCTCATCAACCGGCTCGTCGACGTCGAACTCGTCGACGGCGTGGGCGACTTCCGGCTGATGTCGCGCCGGGTGGTGGACGCGGTCGTGGACCTCACCGAGTACAACCGGTTCTCCAAGGGCCTGTTCGCCTGGGTCGGCTTCCCCAGCACCACCTTCGAGTACGAGAACGCGGTACGCGAACACGGCGCCAGCTCCTGGTCGTTCCGCAGCCTGCTCAACTACGGCCTGGACGGGCTGCTCTCCTTCAACAACCGCCCGCTGCGCGCCGCGCTCTACCTCGGCATGACCCTGCTGGCCCTGGCCGGCGCCTACACGGCGTGGATCGTGGGCGGAGCGATGGTCAACGGCGTCCAGACGCCGGGCTATGTCACCATCATTACAGCCGTCACCGCCCTGGCCGGCGTACAGATGATCATGCTCGGGGTCATCGGGGAGTACACCGGCCGGATCTACTACGAGGTCAAGGGGCGTCCGCACTTCCTGGTGAAGGCGACGAACGTGCACCGAACGGAAGACCGCACCCGCGGCACGACGAAGGACCTCATCCCCTGATGACGAACGCCCTGTCGACCACCGGACCCACCCGCTCGATATCGGGCCAGATCATCACCTTCGCGGTGATCGGCGTCATCAACACGGCGACCTACTACGGCCTTTACCTGCTGTTCCTGATGTATTTGCCGTACCTCGCCGCGCATATTCTCGCGTTTCTTCTGAGCATGATCGGTTCGTTCTTCCTCAATGCGAGGTTCACTTACCGAATACGGCCCACCTGGCGTAAATTCCTGCTGTTCCCGCTGACCAACGCGACGAATTTCGTGATCACCACGGTGGGTGTGTACGTGATCGTCGACGTCCTGCACGCGGGCAGCCGGTTCGCTCCGCTGATGGCGTCGGCGGCGGCGATTCCGGTGACCTTCGTGGTGTCGCGGCGGGTCATGCTGCCGAAGGTGGAGGCGGCGCAGGGCCGCCGGGAACCCGTTGCATAAAAGTGCAGGGAACCGTATAGTCATGCCATCCAGAGGAGGATGGACATGGCGGTACGTGCGGCGGTTGCCGGAGCGAGCGGATACGCGGGCGGAGAGGTCCTGCGGCTGCTCCTCGCACACCCCGAGGTCGAGATCGGCACCCTGACCGGCAACTCCAACGCCGGGCAGCGCCTGGGAGCGCTCCAGCCGCACCTGCTGCCGCTGGCCGGCCGCGTGCTGGCGGAGACCACCCCCGAGGCCCTCGCCGGGCACGACGTCGTCTTCCTCGCCCTGCCGCACGGCCAGTCCGCCGCCGTCGCCGAGCAGCTCGGCCCGGACGTCCTGGTCGTCGACATGGGCGCCGACTTCCGCCTCGAGGACCCGGCCGACTGGGAGCGCTTCTACGGCTCCCCGCACGCCGGTACCTGGCCCTACGGCCTCCCCGAACTGCCGGGTGCCCGCGCCGCGCTGGAGGGGTCCAGGCGCATCGCGGTACCCGGTTGCTACCCCACCGCCGTCTCCCTCGCCCTGTACCCGGCCTACGCCGCCGGGATCGCCGAGCCCGAGGCGGTGATCGTCGCCGCGTCCGGCACCTCCGGCGCCGGCAAGGCGGCCAAGCCCCATCTGCTGGGCAGCGAGGTCATGGGCTCCATGTCGCCGTACGGCGTCGGCGGCGGACACCGGCACACCCCCGAGATGATCCAGAACCTCAGCGCGGTGGCAGGGGAGCGGATCGCCGTCTCCTTCACGCCGACCCTGGCGCCGATGCCCCGGGGCATCCTCGCCACGTGCAGTGCCGCGGCGAGGACCGGAGTGACGGCCGAGTCCGTCCGGACCGCCTACGAGAAGGCCTACGCCGACGAGCCCTTCGTCCATCTGCTTCCCGAGGGCCGGTGGCCCGCCACGGCGTCCGTCTACGGTTCCAACGCCGTTCAGGTACAGGTCGCGTACGACGCCGCCGTCGGCCGCATCATCGCGATCAGCGCCATCGACAACCTGACCAAGGGCACCGCCGGCGGTGCCGTCCAGAGCATGAACCTCGCCCTGGGTCTCGCCGAGACCACCGGGCTGACCACGATCGGAGTTGCGCCGTGAGCGTGACGGCAGCGAAGGGATTCACGGCCGCGGGCATCGCGGCCGGGATCAAGGAGAACGGCAACCCCGACCTGGCCCTCGTGGTCAACGACGGGCCCCGCCGCGCCGCCGCGGGCGTCTTCACCTCCAACCGGGTGAAGGCGGCGCCGGTCCTGTGGTCCGAGCAGGTCCTCAAGAGCGGCCAGGTCTCCGCCGTCGTCCTCAACTCCGGTGGCGCCAACGCCTGTACGGGCCCCAGGGGCTTCCAGGACAGCCACGCGACGGCCGAGAAGGCCGCCGAGGTGCTCGGGCGCGGTGCCATCGAGATCGCCGTGTGCTCCACCGGCCTGATCGGTGTCCTGCTCCCCATGGACAAGCTGCTGCCGGGAGTGGAGACGGCGGCCGCCGCCCTGAGCGAGCACGGCGGCGAGAAGGCCGCCATCGCCATCAAGACCAC
This sequence comes from Streptomyces sp. NPDC026515, assembly GCF_055567595.1. Taxonomy (NCBI): domain Bacteria; kingdom Bacillati; phylum Actinomycetota; class Actinomycetes; order Kitasatosporales; family Streptomycetaceae; genus Streptomyces; species Streptomyces sp. NPDC026515. The sequence continues at coordinate 232,865 of NZ_JBVHQD010000013.1, read as the reverse complement.
CGACACCGTGCACAAGACGTCGGTGGCCACCGGGGACGGCTGGACCGTCGGCGGCATGGCCAAGGGCGCCGGCATGCTCGCCCCCGGCCTCGCCACCATGCTGGTCGTGCTCACCACGGACGCCGTCGCCGACAGCGAGGTCCTGGACAAGGCACTGCGGGCCGCGACCCGGACCACCTTCGACCGCGTCGACTCCGACGGCTGCATGTCCACCAACGACACCGTGCTGCTGCTCGCCTCCGGCTCCTCCGGAATCACTCCGGAGTACGAGGAGTTCGCGGAGGCCGTACGGCAGGTCTGCGACGACCTGGGACAGCAGCTGATCCGGGACGCCGAGGGCGCCAGCAAGGACATCAAGGTGGAGGTGGTCAACGCCGCCTCCGAGGACGACGCCGTCGAGGTGGGCCGCTCCATCGCCCGCAACAACCTCCTCAAGTGCGCCGTGCACGGCGAGGACCCCAACTGGGGCCGCGTGCTCTCCGCGATCGGCACCACCGGGGCCGCCTTCGAACCGGACCGGCTCAACGTCGCCATCAACGGCGTCTGGGTCTGCAAGAACGGCGGTGTCGGCGAGGACCGCGAGAAGGTCGACATGCGCTACCGCGAGGTGCACATCGTCGCCGACCTGGCCGCCGGCGCCGAGACCGCCACCATCTGGACCAACGACCTGACCGCCGACTACGTCCACGAGAACAGCGCCTACTCGTCATGAGCACCACGCGAAAGCACACCGCGCTGCCCAAGGCCCAGACCCTCATCGAGGCCCTGCCCTGGCTGACCCGGCACAACGGGAAGACCGTCGTCATCAAGTTCGGCGGCAACGCCATGGTCGACGAAGAGCTGAAGGCCGCCTTCGCCCAGGACGTCGTCTTCCTGCACCACGCCGGCCTCAAGCCGGTCGTCGTGCACGGCGGCGGCCCGCAGATCAGCGCCGCCCTCGACCGGCACGGCATCGTCAGCGAGTTCAAGGCCGGACTCCGGGTCACCACCGAGGACGCCATGGACGTCGTCCGGATGGTGCTGGCCGGGCAGGTGCAGCGCGAGCTGGTCAACCTGCTCAACCAGCACGGCCCGCTGGCCGTCGGACTGACCGGCGAGGACGCCCACACCATCAGCGCCACCAAGCACCGGCCCGAGATCGGCGGCGAACTCGTCGACATCGGGCGGGTCGGCGAGATCACCGCGATCGACACGGGCGCGATCGAGGCGCTGCTCGCCGACGGCCGGATCCCGGTCGTCTCCTCGATCGCCCGCTCCCAGGACGACGGACATGTCTACAACGTCAATGCTGATACGGCGGCTGCGGCACTCGCTGCTGCGCTGGGCGCCGAGACCCTCATGGTCCTCACCGACGTCGAGGGCCTTTACGAGGACTGGCCGAACTCCGACGAGGTGATCAGCCGTCTCACCGCTTCCCAACTGGAGAAGCTGCTGCCGGAGCTGAGCTCCGGCATGGTGCCGAAGATGGAGGGCTGCCTGCACGCCGTACGCAACGGCGTCACCACCGCCCGCGTCATCGACGGCCGGGTCCAGCACTCGATCCTGCTGGAGATCTTCACGGACGAAGGCATCGGCACGATGGTCGTGCCCGACGAGCGACAGGGGGAAAGGCCATGAGCAACCAGGAGCTGACCACGCGGTGGCAGGGCGCGCTCATGAACAACTACGGCACCCCGCGGCTGCCCCTGGTACGCGGCGAGGGCGTCAGGGTCTGGGACGCCGAGGACCGCCCGTACTACGACTTCGTCGGCGGTATCGCCACCAACGCGCTCGGCCACGCCCACCCGGCGATCGTCGAGGCCGTGACCCGGCAGATCTCCTCCCTCGGCCACGTCTCCAACTTCTTCATGGCCGAGCCCACCGTCACCCTCGCCGAACGGCTGCTCCAGCTCTTCGGCCGGGAGGGCAGGGTCTTCTTCTGCAACTCCGGCGCCGAGGCCAACGAGGCCGCTTTCAAGATCGGCCGGCTCACCGGACGGACCCACATGGTGGCCACCGAGGGCGGCTTCCACGGCCGGACCATGGGCGCCCTGGCACTCACCGGGCAGCCCGCCAAGCAGGAGCCCTTCCGCCCGCTGCCGGCCGACGTCACCCACGTGCCCTACGGCGACGCGCAGGCGCTGGCCGCCGCCGTCACCGAGGACACCGCCCTGGTCGTCATCGAGCCCGTGCAGGGCGAGAACGGCGTGGTCGTCCCCCCGGCCGGCTATCTCAAGGCGGCCCGTGCGATCACCGCCGCCACCGGCGCGCTGCTGGTCCTGGACGAGGTGCAGACCGGGATCGGCCGGACCGGCACCTGGTTCGAGTACCAGGCGCACGAGGGCGTGCTGCCCGACGTCGTCACCCTCGCCAAACAGCTCGGCGGCGGACTGCCGCTCGGCGCGACGGTGGCCTTCGGCCGTGCGGCCGACCTCCTCCAGCCGGGCCACCACGGCACGACCTTCGGCGGCAACCCGGTCGCCTGCGCCGCCGGGCTCGCCGTCCTCGACACCATCGAGAACGAGGGGTTGCTGGAGAACGTCAAGCGGCAGAGCGAGAAGCTGCGGGAAGGAATCGAGGATCTCGGCCACCGGTTGATCGATTATGTCCGGGGCGCGGGCCTCCTCCTGGGTATCGTGCTCACCGAGCCGCTGGCAGGACAGGTGCAGCAGGCGGCTCAGGAGGCCGGGTTCCTGGTGAACGCGCCCGCCCCGGACGTCGTTCGGCTGATGCCCCCGCTGAACCTCCGCGACGACGAGGCGGACGCGCTGCTGCGGGCCCTGCCCGGCATCCTCGACGCAGCGAGCGGGGACGGACGATCCGGAGAATGAGACGACGATGAGCCAGGCGCAGGAGTTCGACCAGTCCGGCGGGGCGGGGCCCGCGGTACCGCAGACCCGGACCGCCCGGCACCGCCGGATCGTGGACATCCTCAACCGGCAGCCGGTGCGCTCGCAGAGCCAGCTCGCGAAGCTGCTCGCCGACGACGGGCTGACGGTCACCCAGGCGACGCTCTCCCGGGACCTCGACGAGCTGAACGCGGTCAAGATCCGCAACACCGACGGGGAACTGATCTACGCGGTGCCGAGCGAGGGGGGGTTCCGCACCCCGCGCGCACCGCTGGGGGAGTCGGCGAAGGAGGAGCGGATGCGCCGCCTGTCGCAGGAACTCCTGATCTCGGCGGAGGCGTCGGCGAACCTGGTGGTCCTGCGGACCCCTCCGGGCGCGGCGCAGTTCCTCGCGTCCGCGATCGACCAGGCGGAGCTGCAGGACATCCTGGGGACGATCGCCGGGGACGACACGCTGCTGCTGATCAGCCGGGAGCCGACGGGGGGTCAGGCCCTGGCCGACCATCTGCTGCGGCTCGCCCAGAACGGGCACTGAGGCCGACCCGCCGCCGCGGGTGGGCGGGGGCTGCTCGCGCAGTTCCTCCGCCCGGCCTCCGCCCGGGGAGGCACCCCGCAAGCGCCGGTGAGCGTTCCCACCACCCACCTCAGCCCAGACGCGCCGCCAGCCCCCCGGTGCAGCGGACCTCGTCGCCGGCCGTGATCAGCAGGCCCTCGACGCCCGGCAGGGACTCCAGCCACGCCAGCCCCGCCCGCGATCCCATCGCGAAGGCCGCCGTGGCCCAGCAGTCCACCCAGGTCAGCCGCGGGCCCACCACCGTCACCGCCACCAGGTCCGTCACCGCCGACTTCCCGGTCCGCGGGTCGACGATGTGCGCGCCCCGCTCCGCCGTACCGGAGGTGGCCACCGCCAGCTCGTCCACCCCCGCCGCCGTGATCACGGCGGCCAGCCCACCGGGCCGCAACGGGTCGGCGATCCCCACCCGCCACGCCCGGGCCGGCTCGGGCGCGCCGAACATCTGGACGTCGCCGCCCCCGTTCACGCTCACCCCGCTCACCCCGGCCACCCGCGCCAGGGCCCGCGCCGCCCGCTCGACCGACCAGCCCTTGACGATGCCGGTGGGGTCGAGGAGCCCCCGGTAGCGGGTGCTGAACCAGCCCCCGCTCACCCGTTCGGCCTCGGCCGCGAGGTCGAGCACCTCGGCCACCTCGGGGTCGCACTCCGTGAGACCGACCTCCTCCCGCGCCAGCCGGGACACCTGGCTGTCGTCGCGGTAGGTGCTGAACACCGCGTCGACCCGGTGCAGTCCGGCGACGGCCTCGTCCAGCGCCGCCCGGACGGCGTCCGGATCGCCGCCGCGGACGTCGAAGGAGAAGACGGTCCCCATGACCTCTTCCGCATGACGCACCGTGACAGGCGCCTCCGCGTCCGCCACCGTCTCAGCCACCGGCCTGGTCCAGCGCCGACTGCAGTGACTGCTTGTAGCCGGTGCTGGTGTAGGTGGCCCCGGAGACGGAGTCGATGTTCGCGTTGCCCGCCGCCACCGTCTCCTGGTTGAGCCTCGGCACGGAGAGGGCGGTCTTCTGGTCGCTGGTGCCGCCGCTGGGCGCCTGCACGGCCTCCGCCTTGGTGATCTTCCCGCCCAAGACGGTGATCCGGACCTGCACCGGCCCGTACTGGGTCTGCGCGACCTGCCCGGTCACCGTCCTGGCCTGCGCGGAGCCTGAGGACCCAGAGGACCCCGAGGCGCCCGCCGAGCCGGCCGCGCCCGGCTCCTTCATCTTGTCCAGCGCCGACTGCAGCGACTGCTTGTAGCCGTTGCTCGTGTAGGTCGCGCCGGAGACCGCGTCGATGTTCGCGCTCTGTGCCGCCACCGTCTCCTTGTTCAGCTGCGGCACCGACAGCGCGGTCTTCTGGTCGCTGGTGCCGCCCTTGGGCGCCTGGACCGCCTCGGCCTGGGTGATCTTCCCACCGGCCACGGTCAGCCGCACCTGCACGACCCCGTACTGGGTCTGGGTCGCGTCACCGGTGACGGTGGTGGCGCCCGCGGCCCCGGTGCCGCCCTGCGGCGACTCCTGACCCGCCGCCGCGGCCGACGGGGCCGCGCCCGCCGCCGCGGACGCCGGGTCGGACGACGGCTTCAGCGACAGCAGCAGCACGACACCGGAGACGGTCGCCGCGGTGGCCAGCACCACACGCCTGACGGGGTGACTCTTCCTCATCGTTTCCGAACTCCCGATTCCGTGGATTCCGTGGTCCCGTCGCTCACATCTCGAACGACTCGTGATGGATGCGGCGGGCGGGAACCCCCGCGCCGCGCAGCGCTTCGTAGACGCCCTGCGCGAACCCTGGCGGGCCGCACATGAAGACGTCGTGGTCGACGATGTCCGGGATCTTCCGCTGGAGGTTCTCCGCGGAGATGTCCGGCCGCTCGCCGTCCGGGCTGTTGACCGCGTACATCAGCCGGGCCCCGCGCTCGTTGGCGATCTTGGCGAGTTCGTCCCAGAGCGCCAGGTCCTGCGTGGTGTTGGCCCGGTAGAGCAGGGTCAGGTCGCCGGCGGCACCGGGCAGCGTCTCGAACAGCGCCCGCATGGGCGTGATCCCGACGCCGCCCGCCACCAGCAGCACCTTGCCGCGGCTGCGCCGGGACGCGGTCATCGCCCCGTACGGCCCTTCCGCCCACACCTTGGTCCCGGGCCGCAGCTCACGCAGCCGCGCGCTGTGGTCACCGATCGCCTTGACGGTGATCCGCAGCATGTCGGGCCGGGGCGCCGCCGACAGCGAGTACGGATGCGAGCTGAACCGCATCCCGGGGGCCATGAACCGCCAGCGGAAGAACTGGCCGGCCTCCGCGCCCATCCGGTGCAGCTTGCGCCCCCCGATCAGGACCGACACGATGCCCGGCGTCTCCTCGATGACCGCCTCGACCCGCATCCGGTGCCGCAGGTTGAGCCGGATCGGCGTGAAGATCCGGTACCAGACGACCAGCGCGGTGACGGCGCCGTACAGGCCGTACCAGAACGTCTTGGCCATCGGCGTGAGGGCGAAGTCGTTGCCGGTGGTGATCTGGTGCCAGAAGGTCAGGAACACCGCCGCGTACGTGAGCAGGTGCACGTGGTACCAGGTGTCGTACGGCATCCTGCGCCGGACCGGGCCGATCGAGGTCAGGCCGATGACCACGAACAGGCCGGTGCCGATGGCCGCCTTGCCCATGTCGGGGAGCTGGTTGATGGAGTCGATGGTCTGCTGGACGATGTCGTTCAGCGTCCTGCCGGCCTGCAGGGCATAGCCCCACATGATCAGGAAGACGTGCGCGAAGACCAGGCAGAGGGTGTAGCGGCCGCTCATCGCGTGCCAGCGGGCGACGCGGTCGGAGCCGACCCGTCGCTCCAGCGCCGGTACCCGGGCCATCTGCAGCACGACGAGGGCCATCAGATAGCCGGCCAGCAGACCGGTGATGCGGCCGGCGTTGAGGATCTTGCCGTTCTGGTCGGCGATGGACGGGGTGTTGTGCCACCACAGCCACAGCACGGCCGCCGCGCCCGCCCATACGGCGAGCAGCAGCGGTACGGCCGGGGAGCGGCGCGGGCGGATGCGGCGCATCGTCTGGCGGCGGGCGGCACGTCCGCCTGCGAGCGTGGTGGTCACGGTTCCTCCGTGGGACTTGACCCTTGGCCCACAGGTACGTGTCGTGACGCCCGAGTGTTCAGAGACCTGCGCGGTTCCGTGTCAGTACCGGGTGATCGCCGTGTCGCCGCTCTCGGTCCCGATGGCGATGTGCGGGGACTTGGCCGGATTTGCCCATCGCAGGATCTCCTGCATCGCCTCCGACGGCACGGAGACACAACCGGCCGTGGCCCCCTGCCCGTTGACGTGCAGGAAGATCCCGGCGCCGCGCCCCCGCACGGGCTGCTCGTAGTTGAAGCCGATCACCAGGGCGTAGGTGTACTGCGTGGTGTACGACGACAGCTTCTCCGCCTCGGCGGCCCGGCAGTCGGCCGGCAGCGGCTCGACCCAACGGTTGTAGGAGGTCGAGTCGTTGTCCTGGCACCACCACGAATCCGCCTTCACCGCGCGGTAGTCCACGGAGGTCCCCGTCGGCGCCGGCTGGATGCCGAAGCCGAACGGGATGCCGTACAGCCCCGTCGGCGTCGTGTTCGTGCCCTGGCGCCGTGCGGCCCCCTCGACCAGGCCCTTCGCGCCGAACCGTGCGGCGGCCGACCCCACCTTCGCCCACTGCCCGTCCCGGCGCTCCCACCAGGTCACCGTGCCCGAGGTCGAGTTCAGCGCGGGCGCCTCGGCGGTGATCAGCTGGTCGCCGCCGCCCGTGTCGGCCAGCTTCGCGGGCAGCGGCGTGGTGTCCCCGTCGCCCGGCGACGCGCCGAGCAGCAGCAGGGAGGCGGAGATGAGGGTGACTACAAGGCGTGGACGCATGGCTCAGACGGTAGACGGCGGCAACGGCAACGGCAGCCCGGGTAGGCCATCCAGGCTCACCGCGATGTGGTCCTTCTTCTCGAAGTACGCGTTCAGCGAGGCGTCGTCCTCGCGCGCGAAGCGCCTCCCGTGCAGGTCGCGGTCGGCGTCGTACGCCATGTGGGGGACGGCGTAACCGCAGGTGTCCCGGACGAGCTCGGCGTGCACGACGATGATCGCGCGCAGTCCGTGCGGGGCGGGGTCGATGCCGGGGAAGCGGGTCAGCAGGTCGCGAAAGCGCGGGTCGTCGCGGAAGACCGGCTCGCCGCGGCCGTGCACCCGCACGATGTTCGGCGGCCCCTGGAACGCGCACCACATCAGGGTGATGCGGCCGTTCTCCCGCAGATGGGCGATGGTCTCGGCGTTGGAGCCGGCGAAGTCCAGGTAGGCCACGGTGTGTTCGTCGAGCACCGTGAAGGAGCCCTTGAGGCCCTTGGGGGAGAGGTTGACCGTGCCGTCGCCCGCGAGCGGGGCGGTGGCGGTGAAGAACAGGGGCTGTTCCTCGATGAACGTGCGGAGTCTGCCGTCGATGCGCTCGTAGGTCTTTCCCATACCGGGAAATTATCGGCGCGTGGGCGCCGGACGTCCGGGCGGTTCCGGCATCCGGACACCACTGTGGCCGCCCCGGCCGGCGCTCTCCTCGGGGCGGCCACAGCTGCCTGTCACGTCACTGGGTGAGCGTGCAGGCGGCCAGGGAGTCGAGACCGGCCGGCTTGGCCGACGTACGGCCGATGGCGATCGCGATCCGGTCGATGGCCGACTTCCGCTTGTCCGTCAGGGGGCCGAGGATCGCGTTGTTCACGAAGTCCGGGCCGCCCTGGCCGACCGTGGTCCGCAGCCGGTTGTCGGCCTCGCTGATCTGAGTCTGGAGCAGGGTGAGGTTCCGGTCGACCTCGGCCTTCGCGGACGCGGGGACCGCCGGCAGCTGCGAGGCGACGTCCGGACAGGTGATCGTGCCCACCGCCGAGCCGCCCGTGCCGGTGCCGCCGGTCGGCTGCTGCTGGGTGGCCGCCGTGCTCGGCGCGGCCGAAGCGGCGCCCGTCGCCGTACCGCCGCCGGTGCTGGTGCCGGTGGTTCCGCCCGCGTTCAGGGTGCACGGCGCCAGCGCGTCCAGGCCGGCCGGCCTGGCGGCCGTGCGGCCGATCGCCGTCGCGATCCGGTTCACGGTCGCCGCCCGCTTGTCCTTGAGGGGCCCGAGGATCGCGTTGTTCACGAAGTTCGGCCCGCCCTGGCCCACCGTGTCCACCAGCCGCTTGTCGGCCTCCTGGATCTGCGTCTGGAGGAGCGCGAGGTTCCGGTGCACCTCGGCCTTCGCGGAGGCGGGGATCGCGGGCAGCTGCGAGGCGACGTCCGGGCAGGTGATGGTGCCGGGAGACGCGGCGAGGGTGCGCGCGTCGTTCGCGCCGTTGCTCTGGTCGGGCGTACCGGCGAGGGCCGAACCGGCGATGACCGCACCGGACAGCGCCACGGCGGCCGCACCGCCGACGAGTGCCACGCGACGCTTGTTGTACTTCGGGAGAGCCCTCGACATGCGGTTGCCTCACTTGGGTCGGAGGAGGGTTGACAATCACGGCGCCGACGTTCAGGCATGGGTACGAGAAAGCGGTTTCGTTTGTTCAAAAACCCCCTTCACGAACCTCTGACAACGCCCGGAAGGCCCCCTGACCGGAGCGGGCCCGATTGACGAATCATGCAGACATCTGCATAATCATGCATAACGGGGGGATGTACGGGAGGAGCAACCCATGACCGAGCGCGTCGTACTCGCCTACTCCGGCGGGCTGGACACCTCCGTCGCCATCGGCTGGATCGCCGAGGAGACGGGCGCCGAGGTCATCGCCGTCGCGGTGGACGTCGGCCAGGGCGGCGAGGACCTGGACGTCATCCGCAAGCGAGCCCTGGCCTGCGGTGCGGTCGAGGCCGAGGTCGCCGACGCCCGGGACGAGTTCGCCGAGGAGTACTGCCTCCCGGCGGTCAGGGCCAACGCCCTCTACATGGACCGCTATCCGCTGGTCTCCGCGCTCTCCCGGCCGGCGATCGTCAAGCACCTGGTCGCCGCGGCCCGCAAGCACGGCGCCACCACGGTCGCCCACGGCTGCACCGGCAAGGGCAACGACCAGGTCCGCTTCGAGGCCGGCATCGTCGCCCTCGCCCCCGACCTGACCTGTATCGCCCCGGTCCGCGACTACGCGATGACCCGGGACAGGGCGATCGCCTTCTGCGAGGCGAAGCGCCTCCCGATCGCGACCACCAAGAAGTCCCCGTACTCCATCGACCAGAACGTCTTCGGCCGTGCCGTGGAGACCGGCTTCCTGGAAGACATCTGGAACGGGCCGATCGAGGACATCTACGAGTACACGCAGAACCCGGCGACCCCGCGCGAGCCCGACGAGGTGGTCATCACCTTCGCGCAAGGCGCCCCGGTCGCGATCGACGGCAGGCCCGTCACCGTCCTTCAGGCCGTCCAGGAACTGAACGAGCGCGCGGGAGCCCAGGGCGTCGGCCGGATCGACATGGTCGAGGACCGGCTGGTCGGCATCAAGTCCCGCGAGGTGTACGAGGCCCCGGGCGCCATCACGCTCATCACGGCACACCAGGAACTGGAGAACGTCACCGTCGAGCGCGAACTCGCCCGCTACAAGCGCCAGGTGGAACAGCGCTGGGGCGAACTCGTCTACGACGGCCAGTGGTTCTCCCCGCTCAAGCGCGCCCTGGACTGCTTCGTCGACGAGGCGAACCGGCACGTCACCGGAGACATCCGGATGACGCTCCAGGGCGGCCGTGCGGTCGTCACCGGCCGCCGCTCCGGCTCCTCCCTCTACGACTTCAACCTCGCCACCTACGACACCGGCGACACCTTCGACCAGGCCGCGGCCAAGGGCTTCATCGACATCTACAGCCTGTCGTCGAAGATCGCCGCCAAGCGCGACCTGGCATAGATCTGCAAGGATCCGGTCCACCCTTCAACCCTCCCTAGGAGCAACGCAAGTGAGCAGCAACAGCGGTGACGTTCGGCTCTGGGGCGGCCGTTTCGCCGACGGTCCCGCCGAGGCCCTGGCGAAGCTGTCCGCGTCCGTCCACTTCGACTGGCGGCTCGCGCCCTACGACATCGCCGGTTCGCGTGCCCACGCGCGCGTGCTGCACAAGGCGGGCCTGCTCACCGCGGACGAACTGCAGCGCATGATCGCGGGCCTCGACCTGCTGGAGGCCGATGTCGCGGCCGGCTCCTTCGTGGGCACCATCGCCGACGAGGACGTCCACACGGCCCTGGAGCGCGGCCTGCTGGAGCGGCTCGGTCCCGACCTCGGCGGCAAGCTCAGGGCCGGCCGTTCCCGCAACGACCAGGTGGCCACCCTCTTCCGGATGTACCTGCGGGATCACGCCCGGGTGATCGGCGGCCTGGTCGCCGACCTCCAGGACGCCCTGATCGGCCTCGCCGAGGCCCACCCGGACGTGGCCATGCCCGGCCGTACCCATCTCCAGCACGCCCAGCCGGTGCTCTTCGCCCACCATGTCCTGGCCCACGTCCAGTCCCTGTCCCGGGACGCCGAGCGGCTGCGCCAGTGGGACGAGCGCACGGCCGTCTCCCCGTACGGCTCCGGCGCCCTCGCCGGCTCCTCACTCGGCCTGGACCCGGAGGCGGTGGCGAGGGACCTCGGCTTCGAGCGCGGCAGCTCCGCGAACTCCATCGACGGCACGGCCTCCCGTGACTTCGTCGCGGAGTTCGCCTTCATCACGGCGATGATCGGGGTGAACCTCTCCCGGATCGCCGAGGAGGTCATCATCTGGAACACGAAGGAGTTCTCCTTCGTGACCCTGCACGACGCGTTCTCCACGGGCTCGTCGATCATGCCGCAGAAGAAGAACCCGGACATCGCGGAGCTGGCCCGCGGCAAGTCCGGCCGCCTGATCGGCAATCTGACCGGCCTCATGGCCACCCTCAAGGCGCTGCCCCTCGCCTACAACCGCGACCTCCAGGAGGACAAGGAGCCGGTCTTCGACTCCTGCGACCAGCTGGAGGTCCTGCTGCCCGCCTTCACCGGCATGATGGCCACCCTCACCGTCCATCGCGAGCGCATGGAGGAACTGGCCCCGGCCGGCTTCTCCCTCGCCACCGACATCGCGGAGTGGCTGGTCAAGCAGGGCGTCCCGTTCCGCGTGGCCCACGAGGTGGCGGGCGAGTGCGTCAAGGCGGCGGAGGCCGAGAACAAGGAACTGGACGAGCTGACGGACGAACAGTTCGCCAAGATCAGTGCTCACCTGACCCCGGAGGTGCGGACGGTCCTCAACGTCCCGGGCGCCCTGGCCTCCCGCGACGGCCGCGGCGGCACGGCCCCGAGCGCGGTCGCGATCCAGCTGGCCGAGGTGAAGGCGGACGTGGCGGATCAGCACTCCTGGGCGACCGCCCGACAGCGGGCCTGAGAGGGGCGCGGGGAACCGCGCGACCAGCCACGACGCGTCCGCACCCGCGACGACACCGCACCACCCGAGTGCTGAGGCGAAGGTCGTCGCGGGTTACGTTGGTCAGAGCCGACCCGAAGCCGACCCGACGGAGCCCGCGATGCCCTTCGCCCGACTGGCAACAGCAACAACTCCCACCTGTCACATCGGCCTCGGCCTCGCCGCGGTCGGCCGCCCCGGCTACATCAACCTCGGCCGCGAGGAGGACCTCGGCGAGGACCGCAGCGTCGCCGCCCTCCGCGCCCGCACGCACGAACTCCTCGACGCCGCCTACGCCCAGGGCGTGCGCTACGTCGACGTGGCCCGCTCCTACGGCCGCTCCGAGGAGTTCCTCGCCGACTGGCTGGACTCCCGCCCCGAGGCCGCCGCCGACGTGGTCGTCGGCAGCAAGTGGGGCTACACCTACACCGCCGGCTGGTCCGCGGACGCCGAGACGCACGAGGTCAAGGACCACAGCGTCCAGACCTACGACCGCCAGCGGGCCGAGAGCGCCGAACTCCTCGACGGCCACCTCGACCTCTACCAGATCCACTCGGTGACCCCGGACAGCCCGGCCCTCACCGACAAGGAACTCCACGCCCGCCTCGCGGAGGCGGCGGCCGGCGGCCTCACCGTCGGCTTCTCCACGAGCGGCCCGGCCCAGGCCGAGGCCGTCCGTGCCGCCCTCGCCGTCACGGTCGACGGCGAGCCGCTCTTCCGTACCGTCCAGTCGACGTACAACGCCCTGGAGACCTCGGCAGGTCCCGCCCTCGCCGAGGCGCGCGACGCCGGACTGACGGTGATCGTGAAGGAGGGCATGGCCAACGGTCGGCTCGCCGCCCCGCACGCCCCTGACGCGCTGCGGGCCGTCGCCGAGGAGACCGGTCTCGGCTGCGACGCGGTGGCCCTCGCCCTCGTCCTGCGGCAGCCCTGGGCCGGTGTCGTCCTGTCCGGCGCGGCGACGCTCGGGCAGCTCGCGTCCAACCTGCACGCGGCCGCGGTCGACCTCGACGAGGACCAGCTGACCCGGCTCGCCGCCCTGGCCGAGGAGCCGCACGCCTACTGGAAGCGCCGCGGCAGCCTGCCCTGGCACTGACGAGACCCGCACGGCCAGCCCCTTGTGACCCACACATGCCCCGCGTGAGACAGATCTGTCTCATATGGGTTATTCTTGTCTCATGGCCCTCGACCGTGAGCAGGTGCTGCGCAGCGCAGCCGCGTTGCTGACCCGCAAATCCACCGCGACCATGGACGAGGTCGCCAAGGCCGCCGGCATCAGCCGGGCCACCCTGCACCGGCACTTCGCGGGCCGGGACGCGCTCGTCCGCGCGCTGGAGGCGCTCGGCATCGAGGAGTGCGAGGCGGCGCTGGGTGCGGCCCGCCTCGACGAGGGCCCGGCGGCCGACGCCGTGCACCGGCTGGTCCGAGAGATCGAACCGGCCGCCGGGCTGCTGGCCTTCCTCTACACCGAGAACCAGCTGTTCGAGGGGGAGCAGCAGAACCAGGGCTGGACCCGTATCGACGAGCGCATCGCCGCCCTGTTCCGGCGCGGCCAGCGAAGCGGCGAGTTCCGTATCGATCTCACTCCCGCCTGGCTCACCGAGGCGCTTTACGGCCTGCTGGCCTCCGCCGCCTGGGCGGTGACGGAGGGCAGGGTCGCCCCGAGGGACTTCACCCACATGATCGTCGAGCTGCTGCTCGGCGGTGCACGACGAAGAGAGGAACCATGACCAGCACCGTGCGGCCGGCGTTCGCCACGGAGACGGAGGGCAAGCGCCCGGGCCGCTGGCTGGCGCTCTCCGTCCTCGTGCTCGCCGTGCTGCTCGTGGCCGTCGACGCGACCGTCCTCGGCCTCGCCACCCCCTACATCAGCGAAGACCTCGAACCCTCCGGTACCCAGCTGCTCTGGATCGGTGACGTCTACTCGTTCGTCATCGCGGGCCTGCTGGTCTCCATGGGCAGCCTCGGCGACCGCATCGGGCGCAAGCGGATCCTGCTCGGCGGTGCGACGGCGTTCGGTGCGATATCCGTCCTGAACGCGTACGCGTGGAGCCCCGGGACGATGATCGCGGCCCGTGCCCTGCTGGGCGTCGCCGGCGCGACCCTGATGCCGGCCACCCTCGCCCTGATCCGCAACCTCTTCCACGACCCGCGCGAGCGCAGCCTCGCCGTCGGCATCTGGGGCGCCACCGCCTCCGCCGGCACCGCCGTCGGCCCGATCGCGGGCGGCTTCCTGCTCGAACACTACTGGTGGGGGTCGGTCTTCCTGATCAACCTGCCGGTGATGGTGGTCCTGGTCCTCGTCGGCATCCGCACGCTGCCCGAGTCCCGCAACCCCGACCCCGGTCCCTGGGACCTGACGAGCGTCGTCCTGTCCCTGGTCGGCATGATCGCGGTCGTGTACGCGGTGAAGGAGGCCGCGACCCACGGCCTCACCGGAGTCACCGCGGGAACCGCCCTCCTCGGTGGCGCGGCCCTCTACGGCTTCGTCCGCCGCCAGCTCACCCTGCCCAAGCCGCTGCTGGACATGAGGCTGTTCCGCGGGCGCGGCTTCAGCGGCGCGGTCCTCGCCGACCTGCTGACCGTGCTCGGCATGTCGGGCCTGGTGTTCTTCCTCTCCCAGTACCTGCAACTGGTCCAGGGCAGACACCCGTTCGAGGCGGGCCTGGCCGAACTCCCCGCCGCCGTCGGCGCGGTGGCGGCGGGCCTGGTGGCCGGCCGGGTGGCCCGCCGCCACTCGGTACGGGCGGTGGTCTCCGGCGGCCTGGCGGCCGTCGGCGTGGCCCTCGCGGCCCTGACCACGCTCTCGCAGTCCACCGGCTACCCGGTCCTCGGCACCGCCCTCCTGGTGGTCGGTGTCGGCGCCGGCCTCTCCTTCACGGTCACCGCGGACGTGATCCTCTCCACCGTTCCCAGGGACCAGGCCGGCGCCGCCTCGGCGGTCTCCGAGACGGCGTACGAACTGGGCGCGGCCCTGGGCATCGCCCTGCTCGGCTCGATCGTGATGGGCGTCTACCGCGGCTTCCCGGCCCCGGCGGGCACCCCGGCCGCCGCCCACGAATCCCTGGGCGCTGCGGTGCAGGCGTCGGCGGCCTTGCCCCCGCGGACGGCGAACGAGATGCTGGCGGCGGCCCGGGACTCCTTCGTCCACGGCCTGCACCTGGCCTCGGGCGCGGGCGCCGCGGTCCTCCTGGCGACGGCGGTGGCCGCCTGGTTCCTGCTGAGGGGGCAGGAACTGGAAGACACCCAGTCCGTGTGACGCCTCACCTGACGCCTCACTTCTGGTAGCCGAGCACCGTCATCATCCCGCTCTCCGAGTGGTACTGGTTGTGGCAGTGCAGCATCCACAGCCCCGGGTTGTCGGCGTCGAAGTCGAGCACCAGCTTGCGGTGCGGCAGTACGACCGTCGTGTCCTTCCGGGCCCGCTCCGAGTTCAGTCCGCCGACGGCGAAGGTGTGCCCGTGCAGGTGCATCGGGTGCCACATGTCGGTCGCGTTGACGAGCGTCAGCCGCACCCGCTCGCCGGCCCGTACCGCGTGCCGCTGCCGCACGTCGTACGCCTTGTGGTCGAATCCCCAGTCGTAGCGCTGCATCGAGCCCGTGATCCTGATCCGCAGTTCGCGGTCCGGCTTGCGCTCGTCCAGGCGGACCGATTCGGCCGGCAGCAGCTGGCGGGCCGGCACGATCTCACGGTCCAGTTCGGCCGGGCGGACATCCGGTGACGGAAGGTTTTTCCCCTTGTCCGTACGGAGGATCGCGAGTCCCTTGCCCGGCTTGCCCTCGGCGAGCGCGACGAGGGGGAAGACGCCGTCCTTGGCGGTGACCAGGACGTCGTACCGCTCGGCCATGCCGATGAGCAGGGCGTCGGTCGTCTTGTGCTGCACGGGGTAGCCGTCGGTGTGGGTGACGGTCATCGGGTGTCCGCCGAGCGCCACCCGGAAGGCCGTCTCGGAGCCCGCGTTGATGAGCCGGATCCGGATGCGGTCGCCCGGACGGCAGCGGAAGACGGACGGGTCGGTGCGCAGCCGCCCGTTGATCAGGTAGTGCGGGTAGGCGACGTTGCCGCCCTCGCCGTGCAGCAGGCTGCTGTGGGAGTCCCGCAGCACCCGGTCGGGACCCAGGCCCTTCTTGGACTTCGGCGAGGCCGGGGGCACGCTCGCCGACCGGTGCGGGCCCGGGCTGCCGGGGCCGGGGCCCATGCCCATGTGCATGTTCATCGCCATCGAGCCGCCGGGCTTGAGCTGGTCGAGCACGTGCTCGGGGCTGGAGCCGTCGATGTCGTCGACCCAGTCGTCCAGGACGACGATCCACTCCTGGTCGTAGGCGAGGGTCTCCTTCGGGTCGTCGACGACGAACGGCGCGTACAGGGCCCGGTCGGGCTGCATGCCGACGTGCGAGTGGAACAGGTAGGTGCCGGGGTGGGCGGCGACGAAGCGGTAGATGAAGTCCGTCCCCGGCGCGATGCTCGCCTGGGTCAGGTCCGGAACGCCGTCCATGTCGCAGCGCAGCCGCACCCCGTGCGCGTGCAGCGTGGTCTTGTCCTTCAGCCGGTTCTTGAGGGTCAGGCTCAGGACGTCACCGGCGGTGACTCGCACCAGGGGACCCGGAACCGACTCGTTGTACGCCCAGCTGTGCACCGACCGCCCGCCCAGGTCCAGCATGCTCTCGGCGGCGGTGAAGGTGACCATGCGGACGGGCCCGGAGCCGCGTTTCCGCTCGGTCGCGAGCACCTCTGGACCCGACGGATTGACAAACCCCTTGGGCCCCTGCGGGACGAACGCCGTCGTCCCGGCCGTCTGCTGCGGGCCGGAGCGGGAGGGCGAGTCGGAGTCGGAGCAAGAGGCCAGTAGCCCCGCGCCGGCGGCAGCGAACGGAGCACGGAGCAGGGTACGCCGAGAAGGTTTCTGCATGTCTGAATAAGACATGCTGTGTGCTCATATGGCCGGTAAATGTGAAGGAACGACCGGAGTGTCGGCCCAGATTCCACCGCCAGGCGGACGTGGACGGATGTCAGGCGGATGGCAGACAGAAGGGCACGGACGCCTGGTCCGTGCCCTGCGCCGAAAGGGTGTCAGGCGGCCTTCGCCTTCGTGGCGTACATGTCCACGTACTCCTGCCCGGACAGCCGCATGACCTCGGCCATCACCGAGTCGGTCACGGCCCGTAGCACGTAGCGGTCCCGGTCCATGCCCTCGTACCGGGAGAACTCCATGGCCTCGCCGAAGCGGACGGTGACCTTGCCCGGCCGCGGGATGCCCGCGCCGCCCGGCTGCAGCTTGTCGGTGCCGATCATCGCGAACGGCACCACCGGCGCGCCGGTCATCAGCGTCAGCCGCGCGATGCCGGTACGGCCCCGGTACAGCCGGCCGTCGGGGGAGCGGGTGCCCTCCGGGTAGATCCCGAAGATCCGGCCCTCGTCCAGGATCCGCTTGCCGGTCATCAGCGCGGCGACACCACCGCTCGCGCCGTCCCGGTCCACCGGGATCATGCCGACGCCGGTGAAGAACCAGGCCATCAGCCGGCCCTTGAAGCCCTTCCCCGTGACGTACTCGTCCTTGCCGATGAAGAACACCTGCCGCCTGCTGACCAGCGGCAGGATCATCGAGTCGATGAACGTGAGGTGGTTGCCGGCCAGGATGACCGGACCGTCCCCCGGGATGTGCTCCACGCCCTCCACCTGGGGGCGGAACATCAGGCGCATGATCGGTCCGAGCACTGCCTTGATGAGCGCGAAGCGGGACAACGGGTCCTCCGATGTCGAGGGGCGATATGAGTCTGTGCAGGTGAGGACTTTACTCGCGGGTCCGTGGGGAGCGCACATCGGCTACGGCCGGTTCACCGAGGTCTTACGCACTGTTGACGCTGGTTTACCTGCGGTGCCGCCCGCGGGACAGCTTGCGGCCGGGCCGCGGCGATGTGACGGAAGTCGCCGACGGACCGTCATGGCGAGGCGCCCATCAGCCATACGGCGTCACCCGGCCGTTGGGCCGGCGGTCTCCCGTCGGTCACCACCGCAGCCCTACGATCGGCCGGCATCCAAGGGCGAAGGTCAGGAGAGCGCTCATGAACACGAACGACTCGAACGAGCGGACACAGGTGAACGGTACGACCGGACGGCGGGCCCTGCTCGGCGCCGCGGTGCTCGGTGCCGGCGGAGCGGTCCTCGGACTGCCCGGTGCCGCCAGAGCGGCCGAGGCGAAGCAGTCCGGCCACGCCCACGGCGGCCTGAAGAGCCTGCCGAAGCCGACGATCATCGGTCACCGCGGCGCCAGCGGCTACCGCCCGGAGCACACCTTCGGCTCGTACGACCTGGCCCTCGACCTCGGCGCCGACATAGTCGAGGCCGGCGACCTCGTCCCCACCAAGGACGGTCACCTGGTCTGCCGTCACGAGCCGGAGATCGGCGGCACCACGGACGTCGCCGACCACCCGGAGTTCGCCGACCGCAGGACCACCAAGGTCCTGGACGGCGTCCCCACCACCGGCTGGTTCACCGAGGACTTCACGCTCGCCGAGCTGAAGACGCTGCGCGCGATCGAGCGCATCCCGGCCAACCGCCCGCACAACACGCTCTACAACGGCCACTGGGAGATCCCCACCTTCGAGGAGGTCCTCAAGTGGCAGGACGAGCAGACCCGCAAGCGCGGCAAGCAGGTCTGGATCTACCCCGAGACCAAGCACCCCACCTACTTCCGCAAGCTGGGACTCGGTCTTGAGGAGCGGGTCGCCAAGCTGCTGCGCAAGTACGGCAAGGACAGGCGGAACTCGCCGGTCATCCTCCAGTCCTTCGAGCCGACCAGCATCCAGCGCCTGAACACGCTGGTCGACAACCCGCTGGTCGTCCTGCTCTCCGCGGCGAACACCCAGCCCTACGACTTCGTCGCGACCGGCGACCCGCGCACGGTCGCGGACCTGATCACGCCGAAGGGCCTGCGGGAGATCGCCGGCTACGCGCAGGGCATCGGCCCGACCCTGGACCTGATCATCCCGAAGGACGCCAAGGGCGACTTCACCACGCCGAGCACGCTGGTCGCGGACGCGCACAAGGTGGGCCTGGTCCTGCACCCCTACACCATGCGCAACGAGAACCCCTTCCTGCCGCCCGCCTACCGCAAGGGCGGCGACGTCACCGCGTACGGCAACGTCTTCCCGGTCTTCCAGGCCTACTTCGAGACCGGCATCGACGGTGTCTTCTCGGACAACGCGGACACCGCGATCCTGGCCCGCGACGCCTTCGTCAACGACTGAGCGCCCGCCCCTCGTTCGGGGGGTGTTCCGGCCGCCCCGGCAACCTGTCCCGGGGCGGCCGCGTCGTTCCGCGTATGACGGACGACCTGGTGGCTGCCCTGGGCCCCCTGCTCACCGCCGAGGCCGCGGCCGAGGCGTATGCCTGCGGAAGCGACCCGGGCGACCTGGAACAGACCGTCTGGCTCCGCCTCCTGGAGCACCTGGAGACCCACGGGCCGCCCCGGGCACCCGAGGACTGGCTGCGCAGAGCCGTCCGCGCCGAGTCCCGCCGCACCCGCCGTGCGACCCGCCGCGAACGTCCCTACGGCACCGAACCGGCCGACCGGGCCACCCCCACGCCCGAGTTGCTCGCCCTCGCCAACGCCCGTCACCGCGCCCTGCGCGAGGCGGTCGCCCGCCTCCCCGGCCGCTGCCCCAGTCTGTTGCAGGCGCTGCTCTCCCCGAAAGACCTGACATACCGGGAGATCGCGGGGGAGTTGGGTATCTCACAGGGCAGTCTGGGGCCGGAACGTTCCAGATGTCTTGGTTGTCTGCGCCGATTGTTGACGCCGGAGGTTGCGCCCCGCGAAGCGCGGGGATAGGAGTGAGGACGACAGGCGATCAGGTGAGCGGGAGGCGTGCGCACATGGGCATGAGCGTGACCATCTCGGTGGCGACCGAGCAGGATGCAGAGCAGATCTTCAGGCTCCAGTACCTGTGCTTCCAGAGCGAGGCGGCGCTGTACGGCAACTACCGCATCGACCCGCTCGTCCAGAGTCTCGAGTCGGTCCGTCAGGAGGTCGTGTCCGACTGCGTCTTCGTCGCCCGGCTCGGCGAGGAGGTCGTCGGCTCGGTCCGCGGCTCGGTCACCGAGGACGGCGCCGCCGCCATCGGCAAGCTCTGCGTCCACCCCCGCCTCCAGGGCCACGGCATCGGCGCGCGGCTGCTGCGCGCGGCCGAGGGCGCGCTGCAGGAGGAGCGCGGCGCCAAGAGGTTCCGCCTTTTCACGGGTCACCGCAGCGAGAACAACCTCCGCCTGTACCGCAGGGTCGGCTACGAAACGGTAGGCACGTCGAAGGGCGCGGACGGCGTCCCGATGATCGTCCTGGAGAAGCCGGCCGGCACGTACGCGACGACGGCTTGATCGCCGGCCTGAGGGGCACGGGGAACTGCGCTACAAGCCGCGAGTCACCGGTGGTCGCGCACGCTCCCCAGCTCACGCCCCCTTGGCGTTCCTCCGCAACCAGTACAACGCGGAGACCGGCAACAGCACCGGAATGAACACGTACCCCATCCCGTAGTCCGACCACACGGTCGCGTCCGGGAACGCGGACGAGTCGACCAGGGTCCACGTACCCACGACCAACACCCCCGCGAGTTCGGCGGCGCAGCACACCTGCGCCGCCCTGCGCGCGGTCTCGCCGCCCCGCACCAGCGTGTACGTGATGAACGCGTACACCAGACCCGCGACCGCCGACAGCGCGTACGCGAGCGGCGCCCGGTCGAACTCGGTCGCGATCTGGTAAGCGGACCGCGACACCGCCCCGACGACCATCACGCCGTAGAACCAGACGAGAAGCGTGCCCGGCCCACTGGTGAGCCGCCTCGGCTTCTCCTCCACGGACGTCATCTCACCCTCCCCAGATGTCATAGAGCCGCACCTCCAGCACGGCCAGCACCACACCGCCCGCGGCGACCGTCACGGAGCCCCACCGGGTCCGCTCGGCCAGCGACATGAACCCCGCCGCCGGGACGCACGCGAAGGCGCCCAGCAGATACGCCACGAAGATCGTCGTACCCTGGGCCGGCTTGTCGCCCCCGGCCAGCAGGACGATCCCGGCCACCAGCTGGATCACCGCCAGCACCGACACCACGGCCATGCCGATGAAGTGCCAGTCCTTGGTCGGCTGGTCCCGGTACGCGGCCCAGCCGCACCAGGCGGCGAGCAGCAGTGCGGCGACCGCGGTCACCAGCAACAGGGCATTGAGCATGCGGTGACCCTATTACGGCGTAAACGGGCCCACGCCGTCGCCCCTGCCCTACGCCGTAGGGTCTGGACCATGACGATCCACGCACAAGCCCTGCTTTTCGACAACGACGGCACCCTGGTCTCCTCCCTCGAGTCCGTGGAGCGCTGCTGGACCCGCTGGGCGGCGGAGTACGGCGTCACCGAGGAGTACGCCCGAGTCGAACTGCACGGCAGGACCGCCGTGGCCATCGTCGCCGACCTGCTCCCCGCCCACCTCGTCCCGGAGGCCGTCGCCCGGATCGAGCAGCTGGAGGTGGAGGACGTCCCGGACGGCGGGGTCCGGCTGCTGCCCGGCACCACCGCCTTCCTCGACTCCCTGCCCGCCGACCGCTGGGCCGTCGTCACCTCCGCCACCCGCCGGCTCGCCGAGGCCCGTCTGGAGGCGGTCGGGATACGGCCCAAGACGCTGATAGCCGCCGACGACGTCACCCGCGGCAAGCCCGACCCGGAGCCCTACCTGCTCGCCGCCCGCCGGCTGGGCGTCGACCCGGCCCGCTGCGTGGTCTTCGAGGACGCCCCGGCCGGGCTCCAGGCGGGCCGGGCAGCCGGAATGGCGACCGTGGCGTTGGCCACAACCCACCCGGCGCACGAGCTGGAGGCGGACCTCGTGGTGCGCGACCTCTCGGCCCTGTCGGCACTGGTCACCGACCACGTCGTCGAGATCTCCGCGCGCCGCTGACGCGCGTCCGCCGCTGTCCAGGATGCGGACAGCGGCGGCTTGTCAGGACCATCGGTCTGGTTTACTGATCGCATGACCACGACGAGCGACCGCACCCCTGCGACCGAGGCGACCATGACGCCCGGTGCTCGTTGTATGTGTCGAATGTGCGCCTTCTAGAGGGCCCCCGCACCACCCCAGAGCCTCGCGCCCCGAAGCGAGCCGCCGCCGTGGCCTGTCCGTACGCCCTGCGCCGTATGTGACCCGGCTGCCCCGCGCACATTTTCCCTCCCGTACCAGGGCACACCCACGCCCGCGTACTCAACAGTGATGGAATCCCAGTGATCACCACAACGGGCCTGACCAAGGTCTACCGCACCCGCGGCCGCGAGGTCACCGCCCTCGACGGCGTCGATCTGCACGTCCGCGAGGGCGAGGTGTTCGGCGTGATCGGCCAGTCCGGCGCCGGCAAGTCCTCACTCATCCGCTGCGTCAACCTCCTGGAGCGCCCCACCGCCGGCACCGTCACCGTCGACGGCCGGGACCTCACCGCCCTCGCCGGACGCGGCCCGCGGGCCGGCCGGGAGCTGCGGCAGGCGCGCAGCCGTATCGGCATGGTCTTCCAGCACTTCAACCTGCTCTCCTCCCGGACCGTCCAGGACAACGTCGAGCTGCCGCTCGAAATCCTCGGCACGTCGGGGAAGGAACGTTCCCGCAAGGCGCTGGAGCTGCTCGACCTGGTCGGCCTCGCCGACAAGGCGAAGTCCTACCCCGCCCAGCTCTCCGGCGGCCAGAAGCAGCGCGTCGGCATCGCCCGGGCCCTCGCCGGCGATCCCAAGGTGCTGCTCTCCGACGAGGCCACCAGCGCCCTCGACCCGGAGACCACCCGCTCCATCCTGCAGCTGCTGCGCGACCTGAACCGGCAGCTGGGCCTGACCGTCCTCCTCATCACGCACGAGATGGACGTGGTGAAGTCGATCTGCGACTCGGCCGCCCTCATGGACAAGGGACGCGTCGTGGAGTCCGGGACCGTCAGCGAGCTGCTCGGCACCCCCGGTTCCGAGCTGGCCGCCGCGCTGTTCCCGGTCGGCGGGGAGGCCTCCGGCGACGACCGCACCGTCCTCGACGTCACCTTCCACGGCGAGGCCGCCACCCAGCCGGTCATCTCCCAGCTCTCCCGTACCTACAACATCGACATATCGATCCTCGGTGCCGCCGTCGACACCGTCGGTGGCCTCCAGATCGGCCGGATGCGCATCGAACTGCCCGGCCGCTACGAGGACAACGTGGTGCCGATCGGCTTCCTGCGCGAACAGGGCCTGCAGATCGACGTGGTGGGCCAGGAGCCCGTGCTGGTGAAGGAAGGTGCCAAGTGACCTGGACGGACTGGTCTGCGATGCAGCCGCTGCTGTCCCAGGCGTGTGGGGACACGTTCTACATGGTCGGCTGGTCCACGCTGATCGCCGTCGTCGGCGGTCTCCCGCTCGGCGTCCTGCTGGTCCTCACCGACCGCGGCGGGCTGCTCCAGAACGTGCTGGCCAACAAGGTCATCGGGCAGGTCGTGAACATCGCCCGCTCGATGCCGTTCATCATCCTCATGGTCGCGCTGATGAACTTCACGCGCTCCGTCACCGGGACGACCATCGGCCGTGAGGCCGCCATCGTGCCGCTCGCCATCGGGGCGATCCCCTTCTTCGCGCGGCTGGTCGAGACGGCTGTCCGCGAAGTGGACGGCGGACTCGTCGAGGCCGTGCAGGCGATGGGCGGCAACACCTGGACCGTCGTACGCAAGGTCCTGGTGCCCGAGTCGTTGCCCTCGCTGATCTCCTCCACGACCACCACGATCGTCGCGCTCATCGGCTACTCGGCCATGGCCGGCACGGTCGGCGCCGGCGGTCTCGGCGACATCGCGATCCGCTACGGCTACCAGCGCTTCGAGACCCAGCTGATGTGGATCACGGTGGCGATCCTCGCCGTCGTCATCTCGCTCATCCAGTTCGCCGGCGACTACACGGCCCGCTCCCTGCACCGCCGCGGCGGGCAGTCCGGGCCGGCGCCGAGACTGCGGCTGCTGAAGGCCGCCGCGGTCGACGGCGAGGCCGCCTGAGCGCCTTCGGCGTCCCGCCAGATTTCCCCGCACCACCCACGCGGGGTCGCTCCACCCTTAAGGAAAGGCACTTTTCGTGCGTAACACCGCCAAACTCACCACCGCCGTCCTCGCCGCCGGAGCCCTCACCTTCGGGCTCACCGCCTGCGGCTCGGACAAGGACTCCGCCTCCGGCTCCGCCGACTACAGCGGACCGCTCGTCGTCGCCGCGAGCCCGACCCCGCACGCCGAGATCCTGAACTACGTCAAGGACAACCTGGCGAAGAAGGCCGGACTCGACCTGGAGGTCAAGGAGTTCCAGGACTACATCGTCCCGAACACGGCGACCGAGGACGGCTCGGTGGACGCCAACTACTTCCAGAACCAGCCGTATCTCGACGACTTCAACAAGAAGCGCGGCACCCACATCGTGCCCGTCGTCACGGTGCACCTGGAGCCGCTCGGCCTCTACTCCCACAAGGTCAAGAGCGCCGACGCGCTGAAGAGCGGAGCGACCGTCGCCGTCCCGAACGACGCGGTGAACGAGGCGCGTGCCCTCAAGCTGCTGGCCGCCAACGGGCTCATCACCCTCAAGGGCGGCGCCGGCAGCGAGGCGACCCCGCAGGACATCGCCAAGAACCCGAAGAACCTCCAGTTCAAGGAGGTCGAGGCGGCCCAGACCGCACGCTCCCTGGACGACGTGGACGCCGCGGTGATCAACGGCAACTACGCCATCTCGGCCGGTATCAAGCCCGCCAAGGACGCCCTCGTCCTGGAGTCCGCGAAGAACAGCCCCTACGGCAACTTCCTCGCCGTCAAGGAGGGCAACGAGAAGGACCCGCGGGTGAAGAAGCTCGCCAGGCTCCTCACCTCGCCGGAGGTCAAGAAGTTCATCGAGGACAAGTACCAGGGCTCGGTCATCCCGTCCTTCTGACCGTCTTCCCGACGGACGGTGTACGTCTGTCCGACGGCACGTATACGGCGTAACGCCACGCACGGGGTCCACTCGCTCACCGCGGGAGGACCCCGTCGTGCCGTTCAGTGGTTTCATGCTGCATGCTGGGCAGTTCGCACGCCCTGCAGGATTTCCGAAGGTTACGGAGTGGCGCATGACTAGCACCTTCCCCAACATCTCCATCAGCACGGAGCGGTTGGTGCTGCGTCCCCTCGACGAGGACGACGTGCCCGCCCTGGCCGAGATGATGAGCGACGAGCAGGTCGCGGCCTGGACCGACGTGCCCCAGCCGTTCACCGAGGACGACGCCCGGCACTGGATCAGCGACTACGCCCCCGCCGAACGCACCGACGGCCGGGGCCTGGACCTCGCGGTCACCGAGTTCCTCACCCAGCGCCTGGTCGGCGTCATCCAGCTCACCAAGACCAACTGGCACATCCGGTCGACCGAGTTGTCGTACATCATCGCGCCCTGGGCCCGCGGTGAGGGCTACGCCTCCGAAGCCTCGCTCGCCACCGCCCACTGGCTCTTCGGCGACCAGAAGCTCGAACGCATCGAGATCCGCACCGCCGCGGACAACACCGCCTCCCAGCAGGTGGCCCAGAAGATCGGCGGTATCAGCGAGGGCGTGCTGCGCAACGCCTGCATAGTCCACGTGCGCGCCGACGACGGCACGTGGTCGGACGTGCGCACCGACTTCATCGTGTGGAGCCTGCTCCCGGAGGACCTGGAAGGCGCCGGCGAGGAGTTCGCCGAGAGCGGTGGCTTCACCTCCTGGAACTGACGCGGGCGGGACTCCTCCCGTCATGCGCCGGACAGCTCCACCAGGTACCCTCACGGAGCCCGCGCACGGGCCCCGGACCCTGACGACCTGCGACATCCCTGGAGACTGACGACGATGGCCGACCGGGTCACGGTGATCGGCTGGGACGGCTCGCCGCTGACCGCCGCGGGACGCGGCGCGCTGGGCGCCGCCACACTCGTCGCGGGCGCGGCGCACCATCTGGCTCTCCCCGAGGTGCCACCGGCCGCCGAGCGCGTCCGCCTCGGCAGCGTCGCCCTCGCCGCCCGCCGTATCGCCGGCCACCGCGGCACCGCGGTGGTGCTCGCCGACGGCGACCCCGGCTTCTTCGGTGTCGTACGGACCCTGCGCGCGCCCGAGTTCGGTCTGGAGGTCGAGGTCGTCCCCGCGGTGTCCTCCGTGGCCGCCGCCTTCGCGCGTGCCGGGATGCCCTGGGACGACGCCCAGGTGGTCGTCGCACACCGGCGCACCCTGCGACGCGCGGTGAACGTGTGCCGTGCCCATACCAAGGTCGCCGTCCTCACCTCGCCCGGCGCCGGACCGGCCGAACTGGGTCTGCTGATGGAGGGTGTCCACCGCACCTTCGTCATCTGCGAGGAGCTCGGCACCGACCGCGAGCAGGTCAGCGTCGTCACCTCCGACAAGGCCGCCGACCACACCTGGCGCGACCCCAACGTCGTCATCGTCATCGGCGGGCCGTCCGCACCGGTGCCGGCGGGCGAGGGCGGCGGCTGGATCGCCGGCCGGGACCCGTCGGCCGGCCCGCGCGGCTGGGTGCAGCCCGACGCGGAGTACGGCGAGGGAGCCGCGCTCGGCGAAGGCGAAACGGATCTGCTGAGGGCCGCCCAACTCGCCCGGCTTGGCCCGCGGGTAGGGGACCTCGTCTGGGACATCGGCTGCGGCAGCGGCGCGTTCGCCACCGAGGCGGCGCGTGCCGGGGCCGCCGTCATCGCCGTCGACCGGGACCTGGCGGCCTGCGTCCGCAGCGACGCGGCCGGCCGCAAGTTCGGGGTCCAGCTCCAGATCGTGCACGGCGGCGCGCCCCACGTGCTGGAGAACCTGCCCGAGCCCGACGTCGTCCGGGTCGGCGGCGGGGGAGCGGCCGTGGTCACCGCGGTCGCCGACCGGCGCCCGCAGCGCATCGTCACCCACGCCGCCACCCGTGACGCGGCCGAACTCATCGGGCGTGACCTGACCGAGCACGGATATCAGGTCGAATGCGCCCTGCTGCAGTCCGTCGAACTCGACACCAGGGCCTGGACGGAGACCGAGCGGAACGTCGCGTTCCTGCTCAGCGGGACATTGCCGCAGCGCGAAGCGTCTCGTTGAGAGGCGGTGGCCGGGCGAGGGGCGGGCCTGTCCGAGCGCGCCCCGTGATCCTGTTGTCGTACAGCGCGCGGTAGGCTGGCCGATCGCTGCACCGCACCGGTGGCCCGGACATTCGTTCGTCAATATCCGGAAAACGCGCTCCTTTTGGGGCGGGTGTGGTACTGCAGAAACCGGGGACGCGCAACGTGGCGCAGTCCACAGCGGGCTGTCGCGGATCACGCTGCCGTGACGGTCGAACGGCCGGGACAATGGCACTGAATGGCTTTGTCGCCTTTTCCGGCGGGTCGTTCGTGCCGCTGGGCACGCACGCTCGTTCTTCACTGCGGGACGGTCGGTGCGCCGCCCCGAGCGAGCTGGTCGTAGAAGGCACTAACCGATGGGCGAGGGGTACGCATGACGGACACCGGCCAGGTCCCGGGCGAGGGACTGCCGGAGAGCGCAGGCATGGTGGAACAGCCGGGCGTTCCCGAGCACGGCGCGTACACCTACCTCTCCGAGTCGCCCGCCGAGGACGAGGACCTGCTGCTCCCGGGCGCCCAGGGTGCCTGGGGCAACGAGGTGCCGCCACCGGCCCCGGAACCGGTCGTCGAGACCGTCCACGAGCCCGGCCCGCACGAGACGGACGGCCGGGACAGCGGCTCGGTCGACCTCACCGCCGTCCGGCTGCCCAGCTCGGTACCGGCGTCCCCGATCCTCTCCGTCCCGCACGACCCGACCGCGACCCCGGCCCCCCGCCGCCCGCTGCACCTCGGTCCGCCGATCCCCGACACCTCCGCCAGCCCGGTCCGCTCCCTCGCCGACCGCGGCCCGGCCGGCGCGCCGGCGACCCGGCAGCCCGGCCTGCCGACGGCCGGGCCCGAGTACCTGGACGCCCAGCCGCAGGGCGAGGCCACGCCGCAGCCCGCCGCGCCCTGGGGCGCACCGCAGACGGTCCCGCAGACGGCGGTCCCGCAGGCGGCGCCGGTGGCACAGGTGGCCGCACAGGCGCAGGCTGCCGAAACGGTTGTTCCGGCACCGGAGGCAGTGGCCTCCATGGCCGCCGCCGTCGCCGCTCCCGCGGCCTTCGCGCACGAGCACCTGGCGGCGGACGCCGCGGGCTTCACCGCACAGCAGCAGGCACCGGCGGGCCCCGGGACGTGGCCCGAGAACGCGTACGGCCCGCAGGGCGTGGCCCAGCCGGTCGACGGGAGCGTTCCGGCGCCCGTGGCCGAGCCGGTGGATCCGTGGGCCGCCGGGGCTGGGGCTCCGGGCGGTGCCCAGGGACCGGCTCCGGAGGCCGCGCCGGTGATCGCGGAGGCCCCGCAGGTCCCGCAGGCCGTGCACGCTCCACGGGCTCCGGAGATCCTGGAGGATTCCCAGACGCAGGACACCGCGCCCGCGCCCGGTGCGGCTGTCGACCCGGTGACGGGGCCCGGGTCCGGGCCCGTCGCCCAGGCCCCGGGCCAGCTCGTGGACGCGGTACCACCGGAACCGGACGCCGCGGCCGAGCCGGCGCAGCCCGCGGTGGTCCAGCACGTGCCGCCGGTCGCGCCGGAGCCGCAGGTCCCGGAGCCTGTCGTGCCCGAGCAGGCCGTGGAGCCTGTCGGGCCCGAGCACGCCGTGGAGACCGTCGGGCCCGAGCACGCCGTGGAGACCGTCGCCTCCGAGTCCGTCCCGATGCCGGAGGCGGTCGGGTCCCACCCGGTCGCCGCCCCGGAAGCCGTCCCGGCCGAGGCCGGTCAGCCGGTGGTCACCCCCCCGGCCGCGCCGGCGCAGCCGGAGGAGGCCGCCGCCGAGGCGCCCGCCGCCGCGGCCCCGGCCGCGGTGACCGAGGCACCTCGGCCGCCGGAGCCGTTCGCCGCCCCCGGGACGGAGCGGCCCGCGCCGGACGCCGTGACGACCGAGGCCACCGGCGGGTTTCCCGAGGCGGCCGTCGTAGCGCAGGCGGAGACCCCCGCCGCCCCCGAGCCGACCGAACCGCTGCCCGCCCAGCCGCTCGCCGGCCCCCAGATCCAGGGCACCCCGCCGAGCCCCGCGGCCCAGCCGGAGGAGACCCCGGCGGCCCAGGAGGCACTGGCCGGGGACGTTTCGCCGGAGCCCGCGCCGGACCAGTCCTTCGGTGAGTTCGTCGCCGTCGAGGGCCAGGTGCCGACCACACCGCACCTCGCCCCGACCCCGCCGCACCCGCTGGTCCTGCCCGCCCAGGACCAGGGCGAGAGCGTGCCGGAGCCCACGGCCACCGTCCCCGCGCCCCGCGAGGCCGAGCCCGGTCCGGTGGCGGAGCACCCGCTCGATGTCGTACAGCACGCGGAGGACCTGGAGACCAGGGCCGCCGACCAGGAAGAGAGCACGGCCGCCGTGGCAGAAGCACCCCAGTCCACCGGCCCGGCCGCGCCCGCCTACGACGACGCCGAGCGCGAGGCCGTGCTCAAGGTCATGCGCGAACGCCGTGACATCCGCAACGGCTTCCGCAGCGACCCCATCCCGCACGAGGTGCTGCTGCGCGTCCTGGAGGCGGCCCACACCGCGCCCTCCGTCGGCCACTCCCAGCCCTGGGACTTCGTGGTGATCCGGTCGGCCGACACCCGCCGTTCGATGCACGAACTGGCCATGCGCCAGCGCGACGCGTACGCCAAGTCCCTGCCCAAGGGCCGCGCGAAGCAGTTCAAGGAACTGAAGATCGAGGCCATCCTCGACACCCCGGTCAACATCGTGGTCACCGCGGATCCGACCCGCGGCGGCCGGCACACCCTCGGCCGGCACACCCAGCCGCAGATGGCGCCGTACTCCGCGGCCCTCGCCGTCGAGAACCTCTGGCTCGCCGCCCGCGCCGAGGGCCTCGGCGTCGGCTGGGTCAGCTTCTTCGACGAGCGCGAGATGGTCCGCGCGCTGGGCCTGCCCGAGCACCTCGAGGTCATCGCCTACCTGTGCGTGGGGTACGTCGACGAGTTCCCGGACGAGCCGGAGCTGATGCAGGCCGGCTGGTCCAAGCGGCGCCCGCTGTCCTGGGTGGTCCACGAGGAGACCTACGGCCGTCGTGCCCTGCCCGGCGAGGACCCGCACGACCTGCTCGCCGAGACCGTCGCCGGGATCCGCCCGCTGGACGCCAAGGCGCTCGGCGAGGCCTGGGAGCGGCAGAAGCGGATGACCAAGCCGGCCGGAGCGCTCGGCATGCTGGAGATCATCTCCGCCCAGCTGTCCGGTCTGTCCCGGCAGTGCCCGCCGCCGATCCCGGAGCCCGCGGCCGTCGCGATCTTCGCTGGCGACCACGGGGTGCACGCCCAGGGCGTCACCCCCTGGCCGCAGGAGGTCACCGCCCAGATGGTGGCCAACTTCCTCGGTGGCGGAGCGGTCTGCAACGCGTTCGCCTCCCAGGTGGGCGCCGAGGTGTGCGTGGTGGACGTGGGCGTCGCCTCCGAACTCCCCGCGACGCCCGGCCTGCTGCCCCGCAAGGTCCGTGCGGGCACGTCCGACATGACCACCGGCGCGGCCATGACCCGCGAGGAGGCCAAGCAGGCCATCGAGGTGGGCATCGAGACCGCCCGCGATCTGGTGGCGGCCGGCAACAAGGCCCTGCTCACGGGTGAGATGGGTATCGCCAACACCACGGCGTCCGCCGCGCTGATCTCCGTCTACACCGGGGCCGACCCCGCCGAGGTCACCGGCCGCGGCACCGGCATCAACGACGAGACCCTCGCCCGCAAGACCGAGGTCGTCCGCCGCGCCCTGGACCTCCACCAGCCGGACCCGGCCGACCCCATCGGCGTCCTCGCGGCGATCGGCGGCTTCGAACACGCGGCGATGGTGGGCCTGTTGCTGGGCGGCGCGTCCCTGCGTACTCCGGTGATCCTGGACGGCGTCAGCGCCGGCGCCGCCGCCCTGGTGGCCCGGGCGATCGCCCCCGAGGTCCTGGCCGCGTGCATCGCCGGCCACCGCAGCGCGGAGCCGGGCCATGTCGCCGCCCTCAACAAGCTGGGCCTGCGCCCCCTGGTCGACCTGGACCTGCGCCTCGGCGAGGGCACCGGCGCGCTGCTGGCACTGCCGCTGGTGCAGAGCACCGCGAGGGCCATGCACGAGGTGGCCACGTTCGACTCGGCGGGCGTGACCGAGAAGTAGGGGCCGCCGGGCACCGCGGTTCCGGGGCCCGGCCACGGGGCCGGTGGCCGCGGGACGGCCATGCCGGTTCCCTGGTGGCTGAGCGGTGGTGGGGGGGGGAGGGGGCGGAGGGGGGGGGTTAGCCAACCCAACCCCACCCAACACCTCTCCCCCCCCGCGCCTCCCATCCCCAACCACCCGCCGCCTCCGCTCCCCT
>NZ_JBVHQD010000013.1:179684-201739 GCF_055567595.1 Streptomyces sp. NPDC026515 | reverse complement strand
GGGGGCACCGGGGAAATGTGGTTCGGGGTCCCGGCCCGGGGGGTGGTGGGCGGGGGGGGGCCGGGGTGGGTTTTGGGGGGGGCGAGGGGTGGGGGGGGCCGTCTCTCTGGGGGGAAGAACCCCCCCCCCACCACCACCCACAGCCGTGTACTCGGCCGTGCGCCCAGCCACCGGACACCTGGTCCGTCCATGCCGCCCGCCCCGTAAAATCTGCACGTCAGGGCATCGCACCGCCGCCACACCAGGGAGTCGCACCCTCATGGCCGAACACCCCGCCTACCCCGTAGGCCTTCGCCTCACCGGCCGCAAGGTGGTCGTGCTAGGCGCCGGCCAGGTCGCCCAGCGCCGCCTTCCCGCGCTCATCGCGGCCGGTGCCCGCATCACCGTCGTGTCCCCCGCGGCCACCCCGTCCGTCGAAGCGATGGCGGACGCCGGTGAGATCACCTGGTCCAGGCGGCCCTACCAGGACGGCGACCTCGCCGACGCCTGGTACGCCCTCATCGCCACCAGCGACCCCGCCGCCAACACCGCCGCCTCCGCCGAAGCGGAGCGCCACCGCGTGTGGTGCGTCCGTTCCGACGACGCCGACCAGGCCACCGCCTGGACCCCCGCCACCGGCCACAGCGAAGGCGTCACGGTCGCCGTGCTCACCACCGACGCGCGGGGCCGCGACCCC
The DNA here is from genome assembly GCF_055567595.1 of Streptomyces sp. NPDC026515. NCBI lineage: Bacteria > Bacillati > Actinomycetota > Actinomycetes > Kitasatosporales > Streptomycetaceae > Streptomyces > Streptomyces sp. NPDC026515. The sequence goes on along the minus strand of NZ_JBVHQD010000013.1, from coordinate 201,063 downwards.
CGCCACACCGCCGCCATCCGGGACGCGGTCGTCGAAGGCCTGCGTGACGGCACCCTCGTCGCCCCGCACCACCGCACCCGAACCGCGGGCGTCGCCCTGGTGGGCGGCGGCCCGGGCGACCCCGACCTGATCACGGTGCGCGGCCGCCGCCTGCTCGCCGAGGCCGACGTGGTGATCGCCGACCGCCTCGGCCCCCGCGACCTGCTCGACGAACTCCCGCCGCACGTCGAGGTGATCGACGCGGCGAAGATCCCGTACGGCCGCTACATGGCGCAGGAGGCCATCAACAACGCCCTGATCGAGCACGCCAAGCAGGGCAGGTCGGTCGTACGGCTCAAGGGCGGCGACCCCTATGTCTTCGGCCGGGGCATGGAGGAGGTCCAGGCGCTCGCCGAGGCCGGGATCCCCTGCACGGTCGTGCCCGGCATCTCCAGCTCGATCTCGGTGCCCGGCGCGGCCGGCATCCCGGTCACGCACCGGGGCGTCGCGCACGAGTTCACCGTGGTCAGCGGCCATGTGGCGCCGGACGACGAGCGCTCGCTCGCCGACTGGCCGTCCCTGGCCAGGCTCACCGGGACCCTGGTGATCCTGATGGGCGTCGACAAGATCGGGCAGATCGCGGCGACCCTGGTGGCCCACGGCAAGTCCCCGGACACCCCGGTCGCCCTGGTCCAGGAGGGCACCACGGCCGCCCAGCGCCGCGTCGACGCGACCCTCGCCACGGTGGCGGGGGTCGTCCGCGCGGAGGACGTCAAGCCCCCGGCGGTCATCGTCGTCGGCGAGGTCGTGAACGTCGGCCCGCATCCGTCCGCAGGAGAGACGCCGGCGTAACCCCCGGTAACACAACCTGTTCCAGCCCGTTGGCACCACACCCAGGACAAGGCAGTATCACCCTGTGGCCGATCTCATCACCGTCGAGGATCCCGACGACCCGCGCCTGCGTGACTACACGGGCCTGACCGACGTCGAGTTGCGCCGCAAGCGCGAACCGGCCGAGGGGCTGTTCATCGCCGAGGGTGAGAAGGTCATCCGCAGGGCGAAGGACGCGGGCTACGAGATGCGTTCGATGCTGCTGTCCGCCAAGTGGGTCGACGTCATGCGTGATGTCATCGACGAACTCCCGGCCCCCGTCTACGCGGTCAGCCCGGAGCTCGCCGAGAAGGTCACCGGATACCACGTGCACCGCGGCGCGCTCGCCTCCATGCAGCGCAAGCCGCTGCCGACGGCGGCCGACCTGCTGCACACCACACGCCGGGTCGTCGTCATGGAGTCGGTCAACGACCACACCAACATCGGTGCGATCTTCCGCTCGGCGGCGGCCCTCGGCATGGACGCGGTGCTGCTCTCCCCGGACTGCGCCGACCCCCTCTACCGCCGCAGCGTGAAGGTCTCGATGGGCGCGGTCTTCTCCGTGCCGTACGCCCGCCTCGACACCTGGCCCAAGGGACTCGACTCGGTCCGCGAGGCCGGGTTCACGCTGCTCGCCCTCACCCCGGACGAGAAGGCCCGCAGCCTCGACGAGGCAGCGCCGCACCGGATGGAACGGGTGGCCCTGATGCTCGGCGCGGAGGGCGACGGCCTGTCCACCCAGGCCCTGGTCGCCGCCGACGAATGGGTCCGCATCCCGATGTCCCACGGCGTCGACTCCCTCAACGTCGGCGCGGCGGCGGCGGTCGCCTTCTACGCGGTGACCGCCGGCCGGCCGCAGGCGTAAGGCCTGTTACTCCCTGGGGGACTGCTTCCTGGGACCGGCGGCCTTCCTTCACTCCCTGAGGGCAGCAGGCTTGGCGGAGACGGCCCCACCGGGTACGCCCATCCCGTGCGCCGGGCCGGAACAGCCCTGGGCCAGCGCGATCCCCAGTGCCACCAGCAGCGTCACCACGACGAACACGAACAGCCGCTGCCGCAGCAGCCGAGGGTTGGCCGGACGCCGTCCGGTACCCGTGGGGCGCGGCCCGGGACGCCCCGTCCCGCCGCGCGGCCCGGGACGCTGCCCGTTGGTGTTTCCGGGCCGGGTGCCGTTGCCGCGGGGAGCGGGCATGGAGCGCGCTCCACCCGGCCGGGACGGCACTGCGCCGTTCGCCCGCGGACCGCTGCCGCCGCCGCGCGAGGGCGGGTTGCCCCGCACCGGTGTGCCCGGCGAGGAGTGCGGCGGCCGCCGCTGGATGCGCTGCGACTCCGGGTAGGTCTCGGCGAGCCGGCCGGTGGGCCGGTCGGCCTCCGCGGCACGCGGCGCCGGCGGCCGTACGTCGGGCAGGCCCTGCGCCTCGCGCGCGGCGATCTCCTTCAGCCGGAGCGACAGCTGCAGCGTGCTCGGCCGGTCCTCCGGGTCCTTCGCCAGACAGGCCCGCACCAGCGGCGCCAGTGCGTCCGGCACCCCGTACAGCTGCGGCTCCTCGTGCACCACGCGGTAGAGCATCACCTCGGAACTGCCGTGCCCGAAGGGTGAGTCGCCGGTCGACGCGTACGCCAGGGTGGCCCCGAGCGAGAACACGTCGGTGGCCGGGGTGACGGCCGCCCCGCGGACCTGCTCGGGAGCGAGGAACCCGGGGGAGCCCACCGCCGTACCGACATGGGTGAGCGTGGACGCGCCGGTGGCCCAGGCGATGCCGAAGTCGATGATCCGCGGTCCCTTCGGGGACAGCAGGATGTTGGACGGCTTGAGATCCCGGTGGACGACGCCCGCCTCGTGCACGGCGACCAGGCCCTCGGAGAGCGCCGCCCCGACCGCCGCCGCGTCCGCCGCGCCCAGCGGGCCGTCGTCGGCGACCTTGTCGTGCAGCGAGGGACCGGGCACGTACTGGGTGGCGAACCAGGGCCGCTCGGCGTCCAGATCCGCGGCGACCAGCCGTGCCGTGCAACCGCCCCGGATCCGCCGGGCCGCGGAGACCTCACGGGCGAACCGCGACCGGAACTCCTGGTCCTCCGCCAGATCGGGCCGGATGACCTTCAGCGCGACCCGCTGCCCCTTCTTGTCGGAGCCCAGGTAGACCACGCCCATCCCGCCGGCGCCGAGCCTTCTGTGAAGCCTGAACGAGCCGACGACGCGCGGGTCCTCGCGCCTCAGGCGCATCATCGCCATGTTCATCCCCGCTGCCCGGTCCGTGTGACGTGGCACAGCTTACGTTTCCACGGCCGCCCGCGCGCAGAGGCCGCGCCCTCTCGGCCCGACGGATTGTCAGTGCCGGGTGCGAGACTTGAGGAGTGGTCAGGAAGGCGCCGTAATGGGCGCCTTTGGCCACCTGTCTGCTCCAACAAGCCGTCACAGAAGGGGGATTGATGCTGTGAAGGGTGATCGGGTGGAGATAGTCGTCGACGCCGGGGACACGACCCGCACGTACGAGGTGGTGGCCAGCAGGGCGGGGCGCCGGGTGGAGACGGCGGTCCGACGAGGGGTGGTGGAAGTGAGCGAAGTCACGCGAAACGGCAGTGTTGTCCGTACGGCCCGATTCATGGCGACCCGGGTCCTGGCCCTCGTCGAGCAGCCCGTACCCCGTGAGGACAGCTCGGAAAAACCAGGAAGGACCGGGCACCCCCTCCGGGAAGACCCCGAGGCCCAGGACGAGGCGTAGGACGTCGTCTCCACCCAGGGGAGTAGACCGCAGGTCACGGCTCATCCTCTCGGAGGCCCGCGATTCGGTACGAGGGCATGACGTCCCCGAGGTGGCCCACGCCTAGATTTGAGGTCAAGCGGCGGGTGCAGCACTCGTCCCCCGAGGTCAGACACCCGCCGCTGCCAACGACAACTGAACGGTCAGGAGAGGGACCATGGCTCTTACGGCACAGCGGACACACACCACCCGCCCCCGCCGACAGGGCCGCCGCCACCCCCTGGTGGCGACGCTGATGGCCCTCCCCCTGGCGGCCCTGCTCCTGCTCGTCTTCGACGGCTGGGAGACGGTGGCCACACAGGCGTCGTCCGTGGGAGTGATGCTGGGGCGCTGAGCGGCGACCTCAGGCCCGGAAGAGCGGTCCGGGCGGGGACATCCACCCATGAAACCCCGTGGGGACGGGGGTGCGGCGGACGGCAAAAATGCCGGCGCAGCTGGGGAGCTGCGCCGGCATTGCTTTTTCGCGGCACCCCGCAGGCGCGGGGGAGCGGAACCCCGGTGAGCGGGCCTTCGTCCCGGCCGGCTGCGCACGCGGCCGCGGAACACCGGCATACGCTCGGCTCAGCAACCGCACACCCCGGGGGAACCGTGACGACCGCAGACGTGATACCGGAGCTGACCGCCGAGGTCACAGCCGCCGCCCACCCGGACGCGACGCCCTGCCGCTGCCGTACCACCACCCTCGCCGACCGTCCCGACACCACGGTCCTCCGGCACGCCGAAGCCGTCGCCAAGGCCCACGCCCCCGGCACCGACCCCGCCGCGCTGGCCGTCCGCCTGGCCACCGCCGCCCACCTCCCCGGCGTCTTCCTCGCCCCGCTCACGCCCGTCCCGGCGACCGTGCTCGGCACCCGCCCGGTCACCCTGTGGCCGTACGGCCGTCCCGTGGATCCGGACGCTCGGGCCGCCGCCCCCTGGGAAGCCGCCGCCACCCTGCTCGCCCGTCTCCACCGCAGCCCGCCCCTTCCCGGCACGCCCCCGATGCGCGGTCCCGCCAAGGCCGCCGACGCGACGGCCCGTCTCCGCCGGGCGCTGGCCGCCGCACCGGGGCACCCTGCCGCCGCACCCGTCCTCCGCGCCTGGTCCGGGCTGCCCGCCTGGGCCCGCGCGGAGGCCCCGATGCCTGGCGGCCGCACCCTCTGCCACGGCGACCTGCACCTGGGCCAGCTGGTCCGGCACCCGGCACCGGACGGCCCGTGGCGGCTGATCGACGTCGACGACCTGGGGGTCGGTGTCCCGGCCTGGGACCTGGCCCGCCCCGCCTCCTGGTACGCCTGCGGCCTCCTCCCGCCCGACGAGTGGGCCCGCTTCCTGGCCGCGTACCGCGCGGCCGGCGGTCCGGCCGTACCGGAGGACGGCGATCCCTGGCCGGCCCTGGACGTGTCCGCCCGCGCGCTCACCGTCCAGACCGCCGCCCGCTACCTGGCGAAGGCGCTCGCCGCGGCCCGCGCCCTCGACGAGGTCGAGCAGTCCCTGATCGACGCTTGTGCCCGTATGGGCCCGGAATGAGCACCGTGTCATGCCCGACCGGTCGCGGCCCCCGCCCGGTTGGACCTCGATTTCCCGAAGTAGGGTGCAACCGACCGGGGTCGGACGGAGTCTGTCCTGGGAGAACGTGAAGCAGTTTTCACCGGCGAGGAGTTGAGCCGACCATGCAGTGTCCGAAGTGTCATGCGCCGATGCACACCTACAACCGCAACGGCGTCCAGATCGAGCAGTGCAGCGGCTGCCGGGGCATCTTCCTCGACTACGGCGAGCTGGAGGCGCTGACCCAGATGGAGGCCCAGTGGGCGAAGCCGGTCCCGCCGGCCCCGCAGGCCTACCCGGCGCCGCCCGCGCCGGCCTGGGGCGCGCCGCAGCAGCACCACGGGGGTCACTACGGCGGCCACGGCGGTCACCACGGCCACAAGAGCTGGGCCCACATGCTCTTCTCCAGCTGAGCCCACGAAGAAGCCCCCGGCCGTACGGGACGGCCGGGGGCTTCGTGCTGTGTGGACGATACTGGGATTGAACCAGTGACCTCTTCCGTGTCAGGGAAGCGCTCTCCCGCTGAGCTAATCGTCCTCGGGACCGCGATCCGAAGATCACGGGCACTGCGTGCGCGATACTGGGATTGAACCAGTGACCTCTTCCGTGTCAGGGAAGCGCTCTCCCGCTGAGCTAATCGCGCGGGACGGATCTCGGGTCTGAGAGCCAAGATCCAGTGGACGATACTGGGATTGAACCAGTGACCTCTTCCGTGTCAGGGAAGCGCTCTCCCGCTGAGCTAATCGTCCTTGGAGGTGGAGACGGGATTTGAACCCGTGTAGACGGCTTTGCAGGCCGTTGCCTCGCCTCTCGGCCACTCCACCAGGAGTGTAGGGGATCGGGAAGACCCCTCATTCCTTCGAGCGGACGACGAGGCTCGAACTCGCGACCTCAACCTTGGCAAGGTTGCGCTCTACCAACTGAGCTACGTCCGCCTGTCGTTTCGGTCCGCTCTCGCGGCCCGGCGACGTGTTGAACTCTAGCGGATTCCCGGGCCAGCACAAAAACGCGTTTACGCAGCGTGCTGCGCCCGACCCGGAGGACGACGTGGTCAGGGCCCCCTTGACGACACGCCCGGGTCACCCCCGCGACACCCGCCATAGACTCGACGACGTGCTCCATCACCCTCCTCTCGCCCGGTTCGGCGCACTGCTCGCCACCGGTCTCCTCGATGTCACCGACGATCCCGCGGCCCTCGACACCACCGGTTTCTGGGCCGTCTGCGCGGACTTCGAGGGCCGGCTGACCTGCGCCCGCTTCGGCGAGGTACGGGAGGAGCAGGTGCCCGCGCCGGTGCCGGGGCGGTGGCGGGGTCCGGCCGCCGGTGACTGGACGTCGTCCCTGGACCGCGGCGCGTACACGAGAGCCGTGCGCCGGATCCGTTCGCACATCGCGGCCGGCGTGGTGTACCAGGCCAACCTGTGCCGCGTGCTGTCCGCGCCGGTCGCCGAGGACGCCGACGTCGACGCCCTGACCGCGCTGCTGGCCCGCGGCAACCCGGCGCCGTACGCCGGAACGATTCGGCTGCCGGAGCACGGCGTGGAGATAGCCACCGCCTCGCCCGAACTGTTCCTGCGCCGGACGGGACGGACCGTGGAGAGCGGGCCCATCAAGGGCACCGGGCGCACCGAGGCGGACCTCCTGGAGAAGGACTACGCCGAGAACGTGATGATCGTCGACCTGGTCCGCAACGACATCGGGCGGGTCTGCGCCGCCGGCACGGTGACCGTCCCGGACCTGTGCGTCGTGGAGAAGCATCCCGGGCTCGTCCACCTGGTCTCCACGGTCCGCGGCGAGCTGTCCGAGCGGGCCGGCTGGGCCGAGCTGCTGGCCGCGGCCTTCCCGCCCGGATCCGTCACCGGCGCGCCGAAGTCCAGCGCCCTGCGGATCATCGAGGATCTGGAGACCGCTCCGCGCGGTCCGTACTGCGGCGGCATCGGCTGGGTCGACGCGGACCGGGGCGTCGGCGAGCTGGCGGTGGGCATCCGGACCTTCTGGATCGACCGGGACGCGGGCGAGCTGCGGTTCGGCACCGGGGCCGGGATCACCTGGGGATCCGACCCGGAGGGTGAATGGCGCGAGACCGAGCTCAAGGCCGCCCGGCTGCTCGCGGTAGCGTCGGGCACGTACGACGTGAACGAAGGGGGTCTGCGGTGAAGATCTGGCTGGACGGCGGCCTGCGGGACGCCGAGTCCGCGCGTGTCTCCGTGTTCGACCACGGGCTGACCGTGGGGGACGGCATCTTCGAGACGGTGAAGGCGACCGGGGGCCGGCCCTTCGCGCTCACCCGGCATCTGGACCGGCTGACCCGCTCGGCCCGGGGCCTCGGCCTGCCCGATCCGGACCACGACGAGGTGCGCCGGGCGTGCGAGGCGGTGCTGGCGGCCAACCCGATGGCGCTGGGCAGGCTGCGCATCACCTACACCGGCGGCCACGGCCCGCTCGGCTCCGACCGCGGTGACCGCGGCCCCACCCTCCTGGTCGCCGTGGGGGAGACCGGTCGGCGTGCCGACACCACCGCCGTCGTCACGGTCCCCTGGACGCGCAACGAGCGCGGCGCGCTCACCGGCCTGAAGACCACCTCGTACGCCGAGAACGTGGTGGCCCTGGCCCGCGCGCACGAACACGGCGCCTCCGAGGCGCTGTTCGCCAACACCGTCGGACAGCTCTGCGAGGGCACCGGCTCCAATGTCTTCGTCGTCCTCGACGGCGAGATCCACACCCCGCCGGTCGCCTCCGGGTGCCTGGCCGGCATCACCCGCGCGCTGACCGTCGAGTGGGCCGGCGCCAAGGAGACCGACCTGCCCCTGGACGTCCTGGAGCGGGCCGACGAGGTCTTCCTCACCTCCACCCTGCGCGACGTGCAGGCCGTGCACCGGGTCGACGACCGCCCACTTCCCGGCGCCCCGGGCCCGGCGACCGCCAAGGCGATGCGGATCTTCGACGAGCGCTCGGGGCAGGACCTGGATCCGTAAGAGCCCCTTTTAATGAGCTGACGTGGGCGTCCGAGGTTAATGAGCTGACGTGGGCGTCCGAGGCGGGTAGAACACCTCTGATGACCACCACCCTGCGGCCGACCGAGCCGCTCCAGCGCGGTGCCGACGGGGCGCTGTCCCGCCGCTACCTGGTGTGCGTGAACAGCCGTCCCGTGGGCGCTGTGAGCCTTTCCACCGACTCCTCGTTCGGGCCCTCCGCCGCCGTGATCCACGATCTGCACGTCGAGGAGCCGGACCGGGGGCGTGGCCGGGGCACGGTGGCCGCCCTCGCGGCGGAGGAGGTGGCGCGCGGCTGGGGCTGCGCCCGGATCGGCATCGACGTGCCGGCCGACGCGGCGGCCGCCCTGCGGCTGGCCACGACGCTCGGGTACCTGCACCGCAACCGCCGGATGGTGAAACCGCTGGGCACGACCGCACCCGAGCTGCCGGCGGGCAGCCTGGCGCGGCCCATGACGGACGCCGAGTACGGCCCGTGGCTGGCGGCGGGCACGGTGCACTACGCGCAGGACTGGATCGACCGGGGTGTCCCGGCGGCGGACGCCCTGGCCAAGTCCGAACGCGACCACGCCGCCGGGCTGCCGCAGGGGGTGTCGACCCCGGGCACGCGGATCAGCGTGCTGGAGCACGAGGGAGCCAGGGTGGGCACCCTGTGGCTGGCGCTCGCCCGCGAGCCGGCCTTCGTCTACGACGTCCTGGTCGACGAGGACCGCAGGGGCCGGGGCCACGGCCGCACCCTCATGCTGCTGGCGGAGGCCCAGTCGATCGCCGCCGGGAAGCAGGCCCTGGGCCTCAACGTCTTCGCGGGCAACACCCCCGCCGAGCGGCTCTACGCGTCGCTCGGGTATGTCACCACGTCGTACTCGCTCTACAAGGAGCTGGTCTGAGGACCGGTCACGGTCCGGCCAGCAACCGGTCCGCGATCTCCGCCACCCGCTCGCGCAGGCCCTCCTGGCTCTTGCCGCCGTCGAGGCGCTCACCGCCGATGACATAGGTCGGGGTGCCGGTCACGCCGATGGCCTGCCCCTCGGCCTGGTCGGCATCGACGATCAGGATGTGCCGGCCGTCGACCAGCGCGGTGTCGAACTCCTCGGCGTCCAGACCCAGTTCACGGGCCACCTCGACCAGGAACGGCTCGCCCCCGCGGTCCAGCTCCGCCACCCGGCCGAGGACCGCCTCGACGTACTCCCAGCCCTTCCCCTGCTCCAGAGCCTCCTCGGCGGCCTGCGCGGCGGCGAAGGAGTGCTTGTGCTTCTCCAGCGGGAAGTGCCGCAGCCGCAGCTCCAGCCGGTCGCCGTACCGGGCACGCAGGGCGCGGAGGTCGTCCAGGGCGCTGCGGCAGTCGGGACACTGGAGTTCGCACCAGACGTCGAGAACCGGGGCGTCGGTGCGCGCGGGGGAGTCGTTCATGGCGACCAGTCTTCCAGGCCGGACTCCGGCGACCCAATCGTGACGGTGGGCGGCGGCCGGTGGCCGGCTGTGATCACCGCTCGTACCTGGGGTGGAGTCGACCCGGAGAGGACCCCGAGATGCCCCTGATTGTCGGGCCTGGGCATGGATCGCAGGGGCCGGGCGGTGCACGATGGAGGGGGGCACCACGCAGCGTGTGTCTCTCGCCCCGCCCGCCCGAGCCCGCCAGGAGGACCGGATGATCGCCGAGACAGTCTGTTCCGCCGCGTCCGCGGCCGGCCTGGGCATCGCCGTGGTGACCGCCTACCGCAAGCGATACCTGTCGGCGGTCCGCATCGCCGCCTACTCACTCGTGCCGATCGGCCTGGTCATGACGGGTGTGGTGGGCTGGCTCGCCGACACGGCGTTCAGCCCGACCGCCTGGGCGGGCTTCGGAGTGCTCGGCGCGGCCTGGGCCCTGTTCGCCTCCACGCGTGCCGTGGAGCGCCGGCGCGGCTCCACCCGGGCCGAGCGCAGGGCGGCCGCCCGCGGCGAGCGGCGGGACGCCGTCGCCCCCGCCGCCTCGGCGCCGTCGTTGGGTCCCGCCTCGCGCCCGGCGGCCAAGCCCGCGGCCGCGCCCCGCTCCACCGGCTCGGGTGAGGACTTCAGCGACATCGAGGCCATTCTCAAGAAGCACGGAATATGAGGCTCCGCCGGGCAGCCCTCGACGCTGTTCAGGCGGGTCGGCGGCGGATGTATGTGACAAGCACATGAGGCATTGAAACGACACACTCCGCCTACGGCGTGCGCGGAAGCGTTCACCGGGCGGACGGAAGCGAACCGGACATCACGGAATTCGGCGAACTCCCGCCCATTCCGGGCGTGTTGATCGCGCGGCGGGTCCCCGCTGGGTCATCATCGCCGCGAGATGCTGGACACGAAACAGAGCGAGGCCGCGCCGCCGAAGGACGAGCCGCGCGGGTGCCTCTTCGCCCTTTCCCAGCCACCGCTGATGATCTTCCTAGCGGTGATCGGGTGTCTGCTCCTCATGGCTGCGCTGCACGATCTGCTGTGGCTGTGAGCCGTACCCGCCCGTCCCGGCGTCACCCGCCGGGACAGGCGTCGGCATCGACGGTGCCGACATCCACGAACCCCGCGTGCGCATCCACGAACCCCGACCACGACCCCGGAGAGGGACCGTGCGGGCGGACCGGCCGGCAGGCCGTGGTCTCCGTCCCGCCGGTTCCTTCCCCGCTCCCGGGCGCGCTGGTATCAGCCCGCCGACTCCTTGCGGCGGGCCCGGTAGGCGGCGACATGCAGCCGGTTTCCGCAGGTCCGGCTGTCGCAGTAGCGGCGCGAACGGTTGCGCGAGAGGTCGACGAACGCGCGTCGGCAGTCAGGGGCCTCGCAGCGCCGCAGCCGCTCCTGCTCCCCGGCGACCACGAAGAACGCGAGCGCCATCCCGCAGTCGGCGGCGAGGTGGTCGGCAACCGAGGCGCCTGGCGCGAAGTAGTGCACATGCCAGTCGTAGCCGTCGTGGTCCGTGAGCCGGGGTGTGGTGCCCGCGGCGGCGACCAGTTCGTTGATCATCCCTGCGGCGACCCGGGCGTCCGGGGCGGCGAAGATCCCCGCGAACCGCCCGCGGACCCTGCGCACCGCCGACAGGTCGAACTCCGAGAGCACGCCCACGTCGCTTATGTCGTGGTTTCGTACGAAAACCTTGAGTGCCGCGACATCGGGCAGACCGTCCGGGGCCGTGTCGTCCTCCGGCGCGGTGTTCACCAGGTCCACCACGGCATCTAGGGAACACCGGGTGTCGTGGGTGATCAGCACGTTTCGCTCCCTGGCCTGAGGGTCGGGCGGGCGCCCGCCGATGGTGGCCGATCGTAGCGACATACGGCTCCACCGCACCGTGCTCTGTCCCACTCGTCGCTGCTCTGTAGAACGCGCACCGCCCGGCGGTGGTTCCCAGGACATGCGGGCACACCGAAGCCGCCCCATGACCAACACGGTGGCGGCGCCGGTGCTGCCGTATGCGGTTGTCTAGGCCCGAGCCGTCTCCCCGAGTGGACGGCGCCGGGCGGCTTGCAGGGGGTGTTGCCCTAGCTCTCCGCCAGAATGTGCGAGAGCTCCTGATCGAGATCGAAGTGCCGGTGTTCCGTGCCGGGCGGCACGGCGGCGTCAGTGCGCTTCAGGAAGGACTCCAGAGCCCGCGCCGGGGCTTCGAGCAGGGCTTCGCCCTCCGGAGAGCTCAGGGCGATGCACACGACGCCCTGACCGTGACTGCGGGACGGCCAGACCCGGACGTCGCCGGTACCGGTGGGGCGGTGCAGCCCCTCCGCGAGGAGGTCGCGGGCGAACACCCACTCGACGGTCTCCTCGGCTCCGGTGTGGAAGGTGGCGTGCACGGCGTAGGGGTCGGCCGTGTCGTACCGCAGGCCTGCGGGGACAGGCAGGGAAGACTCGCTCGACACAACGAGGCGCAGGTGCAGCTCGCAGCTGACCGTGGTGTTCATAAGCGCCAGGGCCTTTCGCTCAGTGTGCGCTCGGGGATTCGCACGTCGGCGAAATCGACATGCCACCTACGGTGCCGTTGTAAACCCCTCTGAGTGTTTTGCGTGTGTTTACGTAACTCTTCCGGCCGAGAACCTCGGCGCGATCTACGACCATTCCGGTGACCGGAATCGCTCGGGTATGGTTTGGTCGTATGAATACGGGGAGTAACGAACCGGGCGAGGTCGCCGTGGCCTCGGACGGGAGCGAGGTGGACGGGACGGAGCCGGACGGGGCGCGCGACGAGCGGGGACTGGGTTCGCGGGCACCCGAATTCGTCAAGGCGCGCCGGGTGCTGCACCTGAGCTGGCAGGTCGGGGTCTTCGCGCTCGGTCTCGCGGTGGTGGGCGTGGGCATCGTCCTGCTGCCGTTGCCGGGGCCCGGCTGGGTGATCATCTTCGGTGGCATGGCGATCTGGGCGACCGAGTTCGTCTGGGCGCAGCTGGTGCTCCGCTGGACGAAACGCAAGGTCACGGAGGCGGCTCAGAAGGCCCTCGACCCCAAGGTGCGCCGCCGCAACATCACGTTGACGGCGATCGGGCTGGTGATCGTGGCCGGCCTGGCCGGGATCTACCTCGCCAAGTTCGGCATGGTGATGCCCTGGAAGATCGAGGAGTGACCGGGCCGACGGTCACGGGCCCCGGCGGCTGGTCGGGGGCACCCCCTGACATGGGGTAATGTTCTTCCTGCGTCCGGGCGATTAGCTCAGTGGGAGAGCGCTTCGTTCACACCGAAGAGGTCACTGGTTCGAACCCAGTATCGCCCACCCGAAACCACGGCCCACCTGCGAGAGAGCAGGTGGGTCGTGGTCGTTCGCGGGCCTCGACGGGCGGGGCTTCGCGGTGTCGCCCTGCCCGCTGACGGCGCACCCACCGCATCCGGACGAACACGGGCCGTGGCCGGTCTCGTCTCCTGCCGCCTGCCGCCTGCCGCCTGCCGCCTGCCGCCTGCCGCCTGCCGCCTGCCGCCTGCCGCCTGCCGCCTGCTGCCGACCTGCCCGTCGGCCGGCCGGCGCGTTGCGGGACGCGCCGAAGGCGGACGGTGAGCTTCGGCGCGGCGCTGCCGGACTGCCGGGCATGCCGGGTGCCGGAGTCGTCCGAGGTCGCCAGTGGTCGGAGGTGTCCGCCCCGCCGTGCGCGTCGGAGCTGCTGAAACCGCTCGCGGGTGACCGTGTCGCACCCTCGGCGCCGACGCGACGAAGTCGCCGATCTCCGGGCCGGCCCGCCGCCGGTCCGGACGGCTCGTCGAAGCCAAGCCGTAACCACCGCAGTCCTCCGGCTGCTTCGCGTTCGGCCGCGCGGCCCCGCCTCCTCCGTGGCTTGTCCTGGCAAGCGCTCGCTTGAAACGATTCATGCAGCGTCGGCGACGCTGCGGGGAGGGGCCCGACTGTGGGAACGAGCAGGAACATGGAGAGGCCGACCGTCCTGAAGGCGGCCGGGGCCTCGGCGGCCGCGCTCGGGCCCGCGCGGAGACCGGGTGCGGAGGTGGAAGCGGTGCCGGGGACGGGACGGTGACGATCCGTTACTCGTGGTGGGGCGCCGAGGAACGCGCCACGAAGATCAATCAGACCATCAGGCTCTTCGAGAAGAAGTACCCGGAGATCAAGGTCAAGACGGACTTCCAGACATGTCAATCGTTCTGGGAGAAGTTCCAGACCCGGGCCGCCGGTGGAAATCCCCCGGACGTTTTCCAAAATGCCGTCACCTTTCTTCGGAAGTACGACAAGCGAGGAATTCTCCTCGGCCTCAAGTCTCAGGTTCAGGCAGGCAACCTGAGCCTGGATCACTTCCGGGCCGGCGTCACGAAGGTAGGCCAGGTCGACGGCAAGCAGCTCGGAGGCTGAGGCCGTGGCCGACGACGTACCCGCGAAGCGCACCGCCCTCTCCGAGCGGTTCGGCGTCTTCGCCGAGGCCCTGCTCACCGGCATCTGCGCCGCCGCACCGGGCAGGTGGGCGACGGTTGACGGGAGTTCGTGGGCGACTTCCGGGCCGCACTGCCCGGCAGCCGGCTGGTCGGGCTCGCCGGACGGGGTGCGGTGGCCGTCGCCCGGGTGGATGTCCAGGCCGTACGGGCCGGGCTGCCGGACGGGCCGCTCGTCGGCGCGGTCGGTCTGTTCGCGGTGATCGGCTTCGCGTCGCGGTGCTGCGCGCGGCGGCGGTCTGGGCGCCCGGCGACCGCTGGCGCACCCTGCTCGCGGTGGCCGGCCGCCGTACCGCCCTCGATCCCGGCGGCTCTTTCCCGCTCGTCGGGGGAGCGGTCCTGGTGATCTGCTCCGCCCTGCTCATCGCGCCGCTGGCGGTCCCCGTGCTGGATGCCGTCGCGGCGGTGGCCGTCGCCGTGAAGGCCAGGTCACGGGTACTGTCGACCATGGAGGGCAGCGCCGCCCAGCCCAACGGCTTCGTGCAGGGCAGCGGCCTGTACGACCTCGACACCGGCAGGTTCGCGACCGCCGCCGCCCCGGTCGTCTCCGTGTCCCACCTCTCGGCGGTCTTCGGCCTCAACGAACTTTGCGTCGAACTCATCCACCTGGTCGACATGCCGGAGTTCGGCCAGGCGTACTTCGACTACTGCCGTTACTTCAACGCCACCCACCAAGGCCGAACAGGCGGCACGCTGCGGCTCCAACTTCGGGACACTGCTGCTCTTCCAGGGCCACTCGCGACTCGACGCCTACACCGCCGCGCAGACCGGCGACGAGAAGCTCGCCGAGCGTGCGTGGACGAAGTTCTACAGCTCCGACGGTTGCACGGAGTCCTCGCCGTGGAAGACCGAGCCGCTCTCCGGCCCGGTCACGCTCGTCCCGGGAGCGAGGCGAGCCGGGTGTCCTCCAACGACACCGCGCCGTACGGGCTCGCGGCCATCGAGAACCTGGCGCTGCTGGGCGACAGGATGCCGTCGTAGCAGGTGGGAGGGGGAGCGCCGTCGCACGGGCGGCGGCGCTCGCACCCATGAGTGTGGTCCGGGTCACGTGGTGCGGCATGAGTATGCGTACTCAGATCGCCCCGGTGGGCAGACTCCGCCCATGGACTGGACCCACTACCGCTTCCGCAGTCTGTGGCCGCTGCCCTTCGGGGGCGCGGCGGTCTACCGGGCCCTGGAGCGGGTCGAGGACTACCCGCACTGGTGGCCGCAGGTGCGAACCGTCAGCCGGCTGAACGACACCACCGGGATCATCACCATCCGCTCGGTCCTGCCCTACGACATGACGTTCACCGCGCGCGAGACCCGGCGAGACCCGGCCGCCGGGGTGCTGGAGATCGCGATGAGCGGCGACATCGAGGGCCGGGCCCGCTGGACGGTCACCGCCGACGGCACCGGCACCCTGGCCCGCTACGACCAGGTCGTCGACGTCACCAAGCCGCTGCTGCGCCGACTGGCCGTCCCCGGACGGCCGTTCTTCCGTGCCAATCACCGGCTGATGATGTGGTCGGGACGGCGGGGACTGCGCAGGCACCTGCAAGCGGTTTGAACGAAACCCGCCGGTCCCTGTATCGTTCAGTGCGTTCCCGGGCGATTAGCTCAGTGGGAGAGCGCTTCGTTCACACCGAAGAGGTCACTGGTTCGAACCCAGTATCGCCCACCACCGGGAAGGCCGGTCCGCCTGTGCGGACCGGCTTTTCTGTCTGCCGTCCGGCCGAATGGCGGACCGGCTTTTCTGTCTGCCGTCCGGCCGAATGGCGGACCGGCCCTCGCCGCGCCCGCCTGCCCCCGGCCGGCCGCGGCCGGAGGTGCCTAGGGTGGTGCCATGGACGCTGATTCCCGGACCAGGGCCGCGATCGAGGAGCACTGGCAGGCATCGGAACGCGGAGACGTCGAAGCGGAGCACGCCGTCTACGCCGTGGACGCGATCCTGGACTACCCGCAGTCCGGTGAGCGCTTCCGGGGGCGCGAGACGATCGCGGCGCAACGCGGCGGGCACCCGGCCGACCGGCACTTCACCGTCCAGCGGATCTCCGGCCATGCTCACCTGTGGGTGAGCGAGTGCGTCATCACCTACGACGGTGTGCCGTCGTATTCGGTGAGCATCATGGAGTTCGCCGGCCGGCATGTGGTGCACGAGACCCAGTACTTCGCCGGACCGTTCGGCGCGCCGGCCTGGCGGGCCGCCCTCGCCGAGCCGATGCCCGGACGGACCGTCACGGATGCCTGACACCGGCGGAGTCCGTGGGGTCCGAGGTGTCCGCGGCTTCGGTGGTGCGGAAGCGGGCCCGGTAGGTGCCCGGCGTGACGCCGAGGTTGCGGGTGAAGGCCCGGCGCAGCGACTCCGGTGAGCCGAAGCCGGTGCGCCGGGCCACCGTGGCCATGGGGTCGTCGCCGCCTTCCAGCATCGCCTGGGCGGCTTCCATGCGGATCCGCTCGACATACCGGGCCGGGGTCGTCGTCATCTCCTCGTGGAACAGGCGCGTCATGTGACGGGGGCTCACACCCGCCCGGCGCGCCATGGACGCGAGGCTGTGGTCGGCGGACGGGTCCTCGGCGACCGTGTCCAGGACCCGGCGCAGCATCTCCTGCCGGGCCCGTGGACTCTGGGTGCGGACGCTGAACTGCGACTGACCTCCCGGCCGCTGCATGAACACGACCATGTCCTTGGCCACGGAGCGGGCGACGTCGGCGCCGAATTGCTCCTCGACCAGCGCGAGCGACAGATCGATGCCCGAGCTGACGCCCGCCGAGGTCATGATGTGGCCGTCGCGCACGAACAGGGGGTCGGCCGCCACGGTCACCCGTGGGTAGCGCAGGGCCAGCTGGTCGGCGAAGCGCCAGTGCGTGGTCGCGGTGCGCCCGTCGAGCAGCCCGGCCGCGGCGAGCAGGAAGGCACCGGTGCAGATGGACGCGGTACGGCGGCTGCGCGCGTCGAGCGCCCGCACGGTGTCCAGCAGGGCGTCGTCCTTGACGAGCGAGGGCCACTCGGGGCCGCCGGGGACGACGACCACATCGCTGACGTCCTGCGCCTGCGCGGCAGGCATGTCGACGCTCATACCGGTGCCGGCCGCGGTGACCACGTCGGCGCCGTCCGGGGAGACCGTGCGCACCCGGTAGCGGCCACCGAAGTCGTTGGCCGACGCGAACACCTCGATCGGGCCGGTGACGTCCAGCAGTCGTACGCCGGGGAAGACCAGCACGGTCACCAACAGCGGCTTCCTGCCTGACGGCGTGTCCTTCATGGTGCGCCTCCCGGCCGGACGGACTCGGTCCAGGGTAGTCATGTCCTGGAGTGAGGGCGTCATGGCACGTGCTGCGCTGTGGCCGGACACGTGCCGCGCCATAGGTTCGGGGACGCCAACGGGCCGACGGTCTCGGCCGCGCCCCGTGAGCCTGTGGGTGTGCGCCGGTCTGCCGGCCGGTCACCGTCGCCTGCCCTGGACGGTGACGCATCCGACACGAGAAGAGAAGGCGCTCCACGCCGTGGCACCCCACTCCAGCACCAGCCCTGCGATCCCGTCCCAGGTCGGCCCGGTTCCGAGAGCGGGGCGGGGGCGGCTCGGGCCCAGTTGGTTCGCGGCGGTCATGGGCACCGGGATCGTCGCCAGCGGCGCCGCCACCCTGCCGCGGACCTTTCCCGGCCTGGACACGGCCGCCACGGTGGTGTGGGCGGGGGCCGCGCTGCTGCTGATCGCGCTGGGCGCCTGCTACCTCGGGCAGCGGATGCTGCGCGTGCACGCCGGTGATCCGGTGCTGGCGCAGTTCTTCGGGGCACCGCCGATGGCGTTGCTCACCGTCGGGGCCGGGACGCTGCTGCTCGGCCGGAAGCTGATCGGGGAGCGGGCCGCGCTGGACGTGGACTGGGTGCTGTGGTCCGCCGGTACGGTGCTCGGTCTCGCCACCGCGTGCGCGGTGCCGTACCTGATGGTCACCCGGCACCGTTTCACCCCGGAGGCGGCGTTCGGCGGCTGGCTGCTGCCGGTGGTGCCGCCGATGGTCTCCGCCGCCACCGGCGCGCTGCTCGTCCCGCGGGCGCCGGCCGGCCAGCTGCGGCTGGCCCTGCTGCTGGGCTGCTACGCGATGCTCGGGCTCGGGCTGGTGGCGGTCCTGCTGGTACTGGCCATGGTGTACAGCCGTCTGGTGCACCACGACGCGCCCAGCGGTACGACGGTGCCCACGGTGTGGATCGGCGTGGGGGCGCTGGACCAGGCGGTCACGGCGCTGGGTGCGCTGGCCACGGCGGCGCCGAGCGCGCTGCCCGCCCCCTACGCCCGCGGGACCGCCGTCGCGGCGCTGCTGGGCGGGATCGGGATATGGGGCTTCGCCACGCTGTGGCTGGTGCTCGCGACGGCGCTGACCGTGCGGGAGGTCCGCCGGGGACTGCCCTTCGCCCCCACCTGGTGGTCCTTCATCTTCCCGCTCGGCGCCTGTGTCACCGGCACCAGCGCGCTCGCCGTCCGCAGCGGCTCGCAGCCGTTCGTGTGGACCGCCGTCGTCCTGTACGTGCTGCTCGTCGCCGCCTGGGCGGTGGTCGCCTGGTACTCGGTGCGGCACTCGGTGCGGCGCTCCGTGCGGCACGCCCGCCGCTGACACCGTTCCTGAACCTGGCTGCCCGCGAACGTCAGACCGCCGCACCGGACGGCGGCGGAGGGGGCGCCGTGGCGCGGTGCCGGAGCAGGGTCGCCGCCATGGCGGCGAACACGACCGCCCAGAACGCCGCGGCGACCCAGACCTCCAGGCGGCCGGCCGAGGTCATCCAGGAGGTTCCGGTCGCGCGGCCCAGTTCGTGCGTGGTGACCGCGTACATGCCGACCGGGAAGACGAGGTTCCACCAGCCCAGTTCGTAGCGCAGCGGAACGCGGCGCAGCAGGTGCCGCCAGAGGCCCAGAGCCAGCAGGAGCGGGATCAGCCAACTGGAGAACGACCACAGGACCACCGACGACCCGAGGACGAGCGGACGAGCGGGCAGCAGGTCCTTTGGCGGGAGCGACACCAGCCGCACCCCCGCGAGCACGGCGATCGCCGCCGCTCCCATGAAGATCCAGACCGATGTCATGAGCGCCTGCGGCCGCACCGGCCGGACCAGGAGTCTGGCCAGCACGATCCCGGCGGTCAGCAGGTACTGCACCAGCCCGACGGCCCAGCACACCACCGCCAGCACCGGCAGCACGTGTCCCGGCGTCACCCGGGCCAGCGCGGCCGCCGCCACCGCCACCGACTCCGATGCCACCGCCCACAGGAACCAGGTGCCGTTCGCCTGGTCGAGGGCCGGACCCCGGCGCTCGGTCGTGATGAGCGCCAGCGGGACGCCGTAGTCCAACAGCAGCCACACCAGCGCGCCGAAGGCCAGGAACGCTGCGGACGCCGCGGTGCGGCCGTCCAGGACGAAGCGTGCCGCCAGCACGTTGGAGGAGATGGCCACCGTGAGGAAGGCGAAGGCGCGAGGCCCGAGGAGGTCCGTGACGAACCGTTGCCGGCGGCGCAGCAGCCGCCAGCCGTAGGCGGGCACCAGCACCGCGAAGCCGGCCAGGGCCACCCAGAGCAGTGCTGCGGAGAGGACGTGGGCGCCGTTGACGTACAGGCAGGTGGAGACGATGCCGGTGCCCATCACGAAGGCGAGCGCCCCCGCGTTGACGTCGCCGAGGGCGGCGAGGACGCCCCCGGGAGCGGGGCGGCCGGCGGGCGGGGCGCCGTGGTCGGTGAGCCACTCGGCGAGGACCGCGGCATGGCTGTGCTCCGTGTCCTGGACCGCGGTGAGCAGCGTGAGGCTGTTGTGTCCGGCCAGGTGCCGCAGCCGGGCGGCCGCCCGGCTGTGCTCCGGATCGCCCAGCTCGAGGAGGTAGCGGCGACGGAACTCGCCGAACCGGCGGGGGTGACCGCCGTACCAGCTCTGCAGTTCGGCGGAGGGGGCGACATCCCGCAGCCACGTGTCGACAGGCGCGTCCCGCCGGGGTACGCCTTCCGGCCAGGCGCGGTCGACCAGCACCCGTTCGGCGTTCCCGCCGTCCTCGGACGGCGGTCGTCCGGACAGTCCGCGACAGCTGATCTGCTTGGCCATGACACACGCTCCGGCAGCTCTTGCGGTAAGTGCATATTAGTGGAATGTGCATTTCACGCGCGTCCGGACGGGTGGGCGGTGCGCGGGACGGCCGAGGCCGGTGTCCTGATCCGAGGGTGTCGTGTCCACCCGGCCCGCGATCGGCGGCGGGCGTCAGCTGGTTGTGATGGTCCGGCCGCGGGTTCGCGGCCACAGGACCCGTCTCAGGGAGCGACATGAGCGACAGCGATCCGTCGGACAGGGACCGGCCGTGGTCTTCGCAGATCCTGCCGGCCCTGGGCCATCTGCACGGAGCGTTGCGGGCACGGCACGGGCTGGCGCTCCACGGTTACCTCGTTCTCGGGGCCGTCGCCGCGGCCGAGGGCGGGCCCGTGCCCGTGTCCCGGCTGACGGCTTTCCTCGGGGAATCGGGCACCCGGATGTCCGCCCTTCTCCGGGATCTGCAGGCGGCCGGACTGGTCGAACGCGCCCGGCGCGCGGGAGACCGCAGGACGGTGGAGATCACGCTGACCGGCGCGGGACGCACCAGGTTCGCCGAGGCCGAGCGGACCGCGCGGGCACTGCTGGCCCGCCATCTCGGCCCTGGGCCGTTCCCGGACGACGCGCAGGGCCCCGGGGAGCCGTGCGGGCATGCCGGGGGCGAGCGGTCGAGGTACGGTCGGGAGACGGCGTAGAGCGGGACCTCTCAGCCGACGGAACAGGCCGGTGCCCGGGACACGCCCGGGAGGACCCATGGACCGGCAAGCGAACATCACCGCGCAGACCGCCTTCGCAGAGGCCGTCGTCACCGGCAACCTCGACGCCTTCGACCAGATCGTCGCGGCCAACTCCGTCGACCATGATCCCGCCCCGGGACAGGGGCCGGGGCCCGAGGGGTACAAGGACATGTTCGGGGCGTTGCGGGAGGCCTTCCCCGACCTGAACGTCGAGGTGGAGCATCTGCTGGCCACCGACGACGAGTTGGCCTTCGCCTACGTCATCAGCGGCACGCATCTGGGACCGCTCATGGGGCGTCCGGCGACCGGCAGGAAGGTGCATTACCGGGGCATGCAGATCAGCCGTTTCGACGGTGACGGCAAGCTCGTCGAACGCTGGGGCAGCAGCGACGAACTCGGCATGCTGCGGCAGCTCGGCCTCGCCGGGGCATGAGGCCCTGCCGATGGTGTTCCCGGCGGAGATTCCGGCAGACAGACCCCGATAGGCAGACAGACCCCGATAGACGGACCGAGCCGTGAAGTGGCGGGGGGGAGGGGGGGGGGGGCCACACCACCCCCCTCCCCCCCGGCAAGTTCCGCCCCACACGCCAACGCAGGTTTCCCGTCTCC
>NZ_JBVHQD010000013.1:87259-179674 GCF_055567595.1 Streptomyces sp. NPDC026515 | reverse complement strand
AGGGAGTCTCTCCCGGGGTTTTCCCGGGAGAAACTCACGAAAAAAAAACCCAGAAAGAAAAAAAAACCCCAAGAAAAAAACCACTCCGGCACGGGGCGGGGCGCGGGGGGCCCGCCCCCCCGCCACTCACGCTGCCGCCGGCAGTTCCGGCCGCAGCGGCCAGTACGTGTTCACCGTCTCCGGTGTGCCGCTGCGCGCGAACCACGCCTGCAGCCCGCGTGCCTGCGCCGCGTGCCACGTCGTCTGCAACGTGTGCAGCTCGGCGGGGCTCAGGCGCTCCAGCCGGGCCGCGAACCTGCGGCCCAGCGCTCGTACCAGATCCAGTGAGGCCAGCGCGTCGGCGGCCGCGTCGTGCGCGCCCTCCAGGGTGACCTCGTAGTGCGCACAGAGGTCGGTCAGGGTCCGACGGCCCTTGCGGTAGCGGTCCAGATGCTTGTCCAGGACCCGCGGGTCGAGGACGAGCAGGGGGCTCGCCTCGAACCAGCGGTCCAGTGCGGACGCCCGGTGCCGCCTCAACTCGCGGTCCAGCAGCGTCAGATCGAACGGCGCGTTCATCACCACCAGCGGGCGGTGCATCGCCGCGTGCTCGGCCAGATGCTCGGCTATCTCGTACATCACCGGCGCCGGCCAGCGGCCGTTGCGCTGCAGGTGTTCGTCCGTCAGCCCGTGCACCGCCGTCGCCGCTTCCGGCACCGGCATGCCCGGGTTGACCAGCCAGCGGGTCACCCGGGGCCGGGTGCCCGGGGCGTCCTGGACGACGACCGCGGCGGACACGATGCGGTCGGTCTCCACGTCCACGCCCGTGGTCTCCGTGTCGAAGGCCGCCAAGGGCCCCTCGTACCAGCACGTCATGCCAATACAACTCCTTGTTCACCCACGGCAGCTGACGTTCCGTCTTCTGCCTGTTTGGTGATACCCGGGCCGTTTGCGGCGTACGCCGGAAGGACACAACAGGAGTGCGGGTCTTTGCAGTTCAGCGGCTCGCCACGGGGAAACTCTTTGGCTGGGAAGGCTGTTGGTCATGGCGATAGCGCAGCCCGAGCGGGGCGGGCTGCTGCCCGAACGCACGGGCCCCCATCGCGGCACACTCGCCACCACCGCCTGCATGGAGACACTGCAGGTGGGATATCTGCACGCCGTCGCCGCGGCGGCCGGCTGCTCGCTCTCGCAGCCGTTCCCGGACAACGGCATCGACTGGCACGTCAGCCACGGCTCGCCCGGTCACACCGTCGACGACGAGGTGACGATAAAGGTGCAGCTGAAGTGCACGTACCAGGTCCCACCCAACCCTCCGGGACGTTTCTTCTCCTTCACGCTGGACAACGACCACCTGCGCAAGCTCGCCCGCACACCGGTGTCGGTGCACAAGATCCTCGTGGTGATGCTGGTTCCGCGCTCCCAGGACGACTGGCTGCGCGCCAGCCACGACCGGCTCGATCTGCGCCACTGCTGCTACTGGGTCAACCTGGCAGGGCATCCGATCACCGGCCGGAACCGGACCACCGTGCGGATTCCGGCCTCGCGCATCTTCGACGACCGGGCGCTCTGCGAGATCATGACGCGGGTCGGGACGGGAGGACGACCATGAGGCACCGTCCGTACGAGGAGCAGCTGAGGGAAGTCCGGCCGCATCCGGTGGACCCCCACTGGAACCGTCCTCCCGAGCCCACCGACGTCGACCCCGCGGTCCTCGGCGCCCTGCTGCGCAGGCACGGCTGGCAGCGGCGCGGGGGAGCCCCGGGGCGTTACGGCCGCTGGACTCCACCCGGGCCGGGCAACACCGGCACCAGCCTGCTGGTACCCGAGAGCCGCGCCTTCCCGGACAGTGACGACCTGCTCGGGGAGGCGCTCACGGCTCTCGTGCGCAGCGGGACGCCCGCCGCCCGGGAGGTGCTGGTCGCTCTCGCGGTACCCAGCGACGAGATCCGCTGGTGGCGCGATGTGCCGGGCGGGCCCGCGGACACGGCGCCCTGGACGGTCGAGGAGCAGCTGCGCACCGCCGCCCGGCAGACACTGCTGGCCGGCGCGCTCGCCACGCGCGCGCGTGCCGGTTACTACGGCGCCCGGCACAAGCGCGCGGCCGCCGCCCTGCTGGAGACCGTCCTGGTCGGCTCGGCGGAGGGCGGCCGGGGCCTGACCGCCTTCGTGCCCGTGGGTACCGGACGGCCCCTCGCCGTACGCCTCCACCAGGCTTTGTACGCCACCCGTGAGGCCATCGACTACCAGCGGGCCACCGGCGGCATGGACGCCTTCGACGGAGCCGTCGAGGCCGGCGTGAGCCGTGAGCTCACCGACGCCCTGATCACGCTCGTGCGCGGCACCGAGGGCGCCCGGATCTCCGTCGAGTGGGCGCCGGGCGCCGGGGCCCCCGACGACTGCGCGTCGACCGCCGAGCCCGTCGAGTTCTCGCCCGGCGACCTGCCCGTGCTGCGCGAGGCGGGCGCCCGCTTCCTGCGCGACGAACCCTCCGTACCGGTCCGGATCACCGGCACCGTGGTCCGGATGCGCCGCCCGGAGCCGCGCGGTGCCGGCACGGTACGGCTGCGGGTCCTGGCCGGCGCCGAGGTGCCCTACGTGCGGCTCACCCTCGACGAGGAGGACTACCGCATCGCCGGGCAGGCCCACCTGGTCGGCCTCCCGGTGCGGGTGCACGGGCGGCTGGAGAGCCGGGGCGGGTTCCGGCGGCTGTCGGGGGCCGGCGGGGTCGTACCGGTGCAGGTGGACGAGGCCGAGCGGGACCGGCTGGTGAAATCGCTGCAGGAGAACCTCGACTTCTTCGAGGAGGCGTGCAGTGGCGACGACTGCGACTGACCGGCGACTGCGGGTAACCGTTTAGCGGTCGGTGGGGCCGGGTCGGTACGATCCGGTATTGCGCGCGCTCCTGGTATGGCGCCGCATCCACCTTCAGGCAGGAGAGACCGGTGTCAGACGTCCGTGTGATCATCCAACGCGATTCCGAGCGGGAAGAACGCGTGGTGACGACGGGCACTACGGCCGCCGAGCTCTTCGCCGGCGAGCGCTCGATCATCGCCGCGCGGGTGGGCGGCGAGCTCAAGGACCTCGCGTACGAGCTGAAGGACGGCGAGACCGTCGAGGGCGTCGAGATCTCCTCCGAGGACGGACTGGGCATCCTGCGCCACTCGACCGCGCACGTCATGGCCCAGGCCGTGCAGGAGCTGTTCCCCGAGGCGAAGCTCGGCATCGGCCCGCCCGTCAAGGACGGCTTCTACTACGACTTCGACGTCGAGAAGCCGTTCCATCCCGATGACCTCAAGGCCATCGAGAAGAAGATGCAGGAGATCCAGAAGCGCGGGCAGAGGTTCTCCCGCCGGGTGGTGACCGACGAGGCCGCCCGCGAGGAGCTGGCGAACGAGCCGTACAAGCTGGAGCTGATCGGCCTCAAGGGCTCGGCCTCCAGCGACGACGGCGCGGACGTCGAGGTCGGCGCCGGTGAGCTGACGATCTACGACAACCTGGACGCCAAGACCGGCGAGCTGTGCTGGAAGGACCTCTGCCGCGGTCCCCACCTGCCCTCCACCCGCCTCATCCCGGCGTTCAAGCTGATGCGCAACGCGGCCGCCTACTGGCGCGGCAGCGAGAAGAACCCGATGCTCCAGCGCATCTACGGCACCGCCTGGCCGTCCAAGGACGAGCTGAAGCAGTACCTCGACTTCCTCGCCGAGGCCGAGAAGCGCGACCACCGCAAGCTGGGCAACGAGCTGGACCTGTTCTCCATCCCGGAGCAGATCGGCTCCGGCCTCGCCGTCTTCCACCCCAAGGGCGGCGTGGTCCGCCGGGTGATGGAGGACTACTCGCGCCGCCGGCACGAGGAGGAGGGCTACGAGTTCGTCTACACCCCGCACGCCACGAAGGGGAAGCTCTTCGAGACGTCCGGGCACCTGGACTGGTACGCCGACGGCATGTACCCGCCCATGCAGCTCGACGAGGGCGTGGACTACTACCTCAAGCCCATGAACTGCCCGATGCACAACCTGATCTTCGACGCGCGCGGCCGCTCCTACCGTGAACTGCCGCTGCGGCTCTTCGAGTTCGGGACCGTGTACCGCTACGAGAAGTCCGGTGTCGTGCACGGCCTGACCCGGGCCCGCGGCTTCACCCAGGACGACGCGCACATCTACTGCACCAAGGAGCAGATGGCGGAGGAGCTCGACAAGACGCTCACCTTCGTCCTGAACCTGCTGCGCGACTACGGCCTCACCGACTTCTACCTGGAGCTGTCGACCAAGGACCCGGAGAAGTTCGTCGGATCCGACGAGGTCTGGGAGGAGGCGACCGAGACGCTGCGCGCGGTCGCCGAGAAGCAGGGCCTCCCGCTCGTCCCCGACCCGGGCGGCGCCGCCTTCTACGGCCCGAAGATCTCCGTGCAGACCAAGGACGCCATCGGCCGCACCTGGCAGATGTCCACCGTCCAGCTCGACTTCAACCTGCCCGAGCGGTTCGACCTGGAGTACACCGCGGCCGACGGCTCCAAGCAGCGCCCGGTGATGATCCACCGTGCCCTGTTCGGCTCCATCGAACGGTTCTTCGCGGTGCTCCTGGAGCACTACGCGGGCGCCTTCCCGGCGTGGCTGGCGCCGGTCCAGGCGGTCGGCATCCCGATCGGCGACGGACACGTCGAGTACCTGCAGAAGTTCGCGGCCGAGGCCAAGAGGAAGGGCCTGCGGGTCGAGGTCGACGCGTCGTCGGACCGGATGCAGAAGAAGATCCGCAACGCCCAGAAGCAGAAGGTGCCCTTCATGGTCATCGCGGGCGACGAGGACATGGCGGCCGGCTCGGTCTCCTTCCGCTACCGCGACGGCTCGCAGGAGAACGGCATCCCGTTCGAAGAGGCCATCGCCAAGATCGCGAAGGTGGTCGAGGACCGGACCCAGGTCTGATCCCGCACCCCTGAGACAGGCCCCCGGGGATCACTTCTCCGCGGGCCTGTCGTCCGTCCGGCCCACCAGCGCGTCCTCCTCGCCCTCCAGCGCGAACCGTTGCAGCAGCATCGAGGAGAACGAACCGGTGACCGCGCCCAGCAGAGCGATCCCGCAGGCCATCAGCCCGACCGCGATGGTCCGGCCGAGCGTGGTCACCGGGGTGACGTCGCCGTAGCCGACGGTCGACAGGGTCGAGCACGTCCACCACACGGAGTCGCCGAAGGTGCGGATCGTGGCGTTCGGGGCGCCGCGTTCGACCTGGTAGACGGCGAGCGCCCCGGCGAAGCCCAGCAGGGCGATCGACAGGCTCGCGTAGGCCATCACGCGGGCCTGCAGCGCGAGCCGGGTGTGCCCGTGCCTGCGCTGCATCGCCTCGTAGGTGCGCACGATCCGCACCGGCCGCAGCAGGGGCAGCAGCAGGACGACCGTGTCCAGCCACTGCCGTCGTACGAAGTACGGGCCGTCACCGCTGATCCGCCAGCGCACCCCGTAGTCGACGGCGAACAGCGCCCACGTCCCGTAGGTCAGCGACAGGAACAGGTCGTGTACGCCCCCGGGCAGACCGGGCGCCAGCACATGCACCGCGTACGCGCCCAGGAACACCAGGGACGCGATGGCGAGAGGAAGGTCCGTCCCGTGCTGCCAGCGGTCCAGGCGGCTGTCGTCGTCCATCCGCCCAGCTTCGCCGCACGGCCGTTTCCGCTGGCCCCGGCGACACGCCGCGAACGGGCGAAGCCATATGCTGCCTAGCATGACGAGTGAGCCGGAGCAGCAGATCGGAGTGGGGACGCAGGACGCGTTCCAGCGCCTGTGGACGCCCCACCGGATGGCCTACATCCAGGGTGAGAACAAGCCGACCGGCCCGGGGGCCGACGACGGCTGTCCCTTCTGCTCGATCCCGGCCAAATCCGACGAGGACGGGCTGATCGTCCGGCGCGGCGAGCACGTCTACGCGGTGCTCAACCTCTACCCGTACAACGGCGGCCACCTGATGACGGTCCCGTACCGCCATGTCGCCGACTACACGGACCTGACCGGCCCGGAGACGGCCGAACTGGCCGAGCTGACCAAGCAGGCGATGACCGCGCTGCGCACGGCGTCCGGTGCCCACGGGTTCAACATCGGCATGAACCAGGGCACGGTGGCGGGTGCGGGCATCGCGGCCCACCTGCACCAGCACATCGTCCCCCGCTGGGGCGGCGACACGAACTTCATGCCGGTGGTGGGCCACACCCGGGTGCTGCCCCAGCTGCTCGCCGACACCCGCAAGATGCTGGCCGAGGCCTGGACGGCGGCGCGGGCCTGACGGTTCCCTCCCCGGGGACGGTTTCCCCGGTGAGCGTCTCCCGGCGCGGGGAGGGGTCACGCGTCGTACTTGTCGGCCTTCTTGGGCGACGCCTCCTGGACCGACCCGCTGAGCGCTCCGGCCCGCGAGTTGAACTTGTCGAGGTTGACGTCGTGCTCCCTGAGCACGCTGAGCGCGGCCCGGTGCACGGCACGGAGTATCGGCGTGGCCGCGCGCAACGCGTCGTCGGCCATGAAGCGGTGGTCCCAGGGCTGGTCGGCCCAGGCGTGCCGCAGACCGAACGGCTCGGGCAGGCCTATCGAACCGCCGAGCCACTTCAGCAGCGGCGGGTACCAGCTGATGGTGGCACGGGCGCCGAGCCGGACCACCTCGTCGGGGGTGACCAGCGGCAGCTTGACGGTACGGGTCTCCCAGAACCGCACGGTCTTGGCGACCGTCTTGGTGGGGGCGGCGGGCTTCTCGTTGAACAGGCCGTTGACCGGGCCCAGGGCGTGTCCGGTGACCTCGATGCGGAGGGTCTCCTTCAGCACGGTCACGGTCGCCATCATCGTGATGATCAGGTCACCGTTCCACAGGTGGGGCCACTGCACGCCCAGGTAGTGCCGGTCGCCCTTGTCGAAGTGGTTGTTGTTGCAGATGTCCTCGACGACCTTGGGTCCCACCTTGTAGTCGGTGCCCTCGGACCGGGACACCGCCTTGGCGCCCGCTCCGACATGGGTGACGATCCAGTGCCTGACCTGGGGTTCGGGGAAGCCGCCCGTCTTCAGGTGCTGCCGGTGCAGCACGCTCAGCTCCTTCTCGATCTCCCGGACGACCGTCCAGGCCCGGAACTCGTGGACGCCCTTGACCGGATCGAGCGGGAGCAGTTCCTCCGCGAGCACCCAGGAACCCCAGCGGGTACCCATACCGAGTATGCCCTTGGTGCCGGCGTAGAAGACCGAGTTGGACTGCTGCTCGGCGCTGAGCCGGGCCAGTGACTGGCGCAGCTGCTCGGCCGCGGCCTGGTCGGGGCTGGTCGGCACCGCCTCGGGGACCTTCGCGCCGACGCTGCCGCCGGAGAGCAGGCCGTCCCAGGCCGCGCGCAGGTCCGTCGCGGTCCTTTCGCAGAGCCGCTTGGCCAGGTACCAGCCGACCACGGGGAGCACGATGCAGCCGCGCGCGTACCAGCCCCAGAAGCCGGTGAACGGCATCCTGATCAGGAAGATCACCGCGAGGACGCCGACGGCGGCCAGCAGGGCGCTGCCGAACCCGGAGACCCGCTTGTCGCCGGCCTTCAGCATGGTCGCGCGGAGCTGGAAGACCAGCAGCCAGATCACCAGGCCGGGCAGGAACAGCACGCCGCACAGGAACATGATGGCGGTCAGGCGCTGGTCGCGTTCCTTGCGGATGCGGTTGGCCGCCAGGCAGTGCTCGACGACCACCTGGGGTTCGCTGCCGAAGGACTGGATGAGCGGTTTGCGGCCGACACCCAGCATCCGGTCGATGACCGCCTGGGAGTACGCCTCACCGAAGTTGGGCCGGAAGATCTTCGCCCATGCGCGGCCCTCGTTGACCGTGGACTGGTGCCACTCGTTGTCGGCCTTCTTGATCTCCTCCATCGGCGTGTCCCGGTAGGCCGCCGAGGCCAGGGCATAGGTCGGGGCCTGCGCCTCGCCACCCGGCCTCGGCACCTGTGGCCCGAAGAAGTCCTCGAAGCTCATTCCCGCCCCCTTGCCGCCGTCCCGCTTCTGCGGCCTTCCCGACTTCCGTACTCCGCACACCTGTTGATCAAGTACTCAGGGTATCCCCGGCCACCGACAACCGTCGGCGGACGGCCGAAGCCGTCCGCCGGACGTCCGTGTCGGGTCCTTGCCGTCGACTATGAGGCCTCCTACGAGGCTTCCCCGACCTGTTCGCGAATCTTCTCGGCGATCTGTGGCGGCATCGGCTCATGACGGGCGTACGCGCGGCTGAAACGCGCCGTACCGTGCGCGAGGGAGCGCAGGTCGACCGCGTACCGGCCGATCTCGAACTCGGGCACCTCGGCCTTGATCAGCGTCCGTCCGCCATTGGTCTGCTCGGTGCCCAGCACCCGGCCGCGCCGTCCGGACAGGTCGCTCATCACCGCGCCCACGTAGTCGTCGCCGACCAGCACGGAGACCTCGGCCACCGGCTCCAGGAGATGGATCCTGGCGTCCGCCGCGGCCTCCCGCAGCGCCAGTGCGCCCGCCGTCTGGAAAGCGGCGTCGGAGGAGTCCACCGAGTGCGCCTTGCCGTCGAGCAGGGTGACCCGCACGTCGACCAGCTGGTAGCCGGCGGCGACCCCCTTGGTCGCCTGGGCCCTGATGCCCTTCTCGACGGACGGGATGAACTGCCGGGGCACCGCGCCGCCGACGACCTTGTCGACGAACTCGATGCCGGAGCCGCCCGGCAGCGGCTCCACCTCGATCTCGCAGATCGCGAACTGCCCGTGCCCGCCTGACTGTTTGACGTGCCGTCCGCGCCCGGCGGACCGGCCGGCGAACGTCTCCCGCAGGGACACCTTGTGCGGTACGACGTCGACCTGGACCCCGTACCGGCTGCGCAGCCGCTCCAGGGCGACGTCCGCGTGCGCCTCCCCGAGGCACCACAGCACCACCTGGTGGGTGTCCGGGTTCTGTTCGAGCCGCATGGTCGGGTCCTCGGCGACCAGGCGGGCGAGGCCCTGCGAGAGCTTGTCCTCGTCAGCCTTGCTGTGTGCCTGGATGGCCAGCGGCAGCAGCGGGTCGGGCATCTCCCACGGTTCCATGAGCAGCGGGTCGTCCTTGCCGGAGAGGGTGTCCCCGGTCTCCGCGCGGCCGAGCTTGGCCACGCACGCGAGGTCGCCGGCGATGACATGGGTGACCGGCCGCTGCTGCTTGCCGAAGGGCGTGGACAGGGCGCCGATCTTCTCGTCGACGTCGTGGTCCTCGTGGCCGCGGTCGGCGAGGCCGTGCCCGGAGACGTGGACCGTCTCGTCGGGGCGCAGGGTGCCGGAGAAGACCCGGACCAGCGAGACCCGGCCGACGTACGGGTCGGAGGCGGTCTTCACCACCTCGGCGACCAGCGGACCGCCCGTGTCGCAGGGCTTGATCTCGCGCGGCTCGCCGCCGATGGTGGTGACCCCCGGAGTGGGGTGCTCGAACGGGGTCGGGAACCCGCCCGTGATCAGCTCCAGCAGTTCCACCGTGCCGAGCCCCTGGCGGGCGCCGTCGGTGGCCGGAGCGGCGGCCAGCACGGGGAAGAACGCCCCGCGTGCCACGGCCCGCTCCAGGTCCTCGATCAGCGTCTTGAGGTCGATCCGCTCGCCGCCCAGATAGCGGTCCATGAGCGTCTCGTCCTCGCTCTCCGAGATGATCCCCTCGATCAGCCGGTTGCGGGCCTCGTCGATGTCCGGCAGCTGGTCGGGCCCGGGCTCGGACTCCCTGCGCTCCCCGGACGAGTAGTCGAACAGCTTCTGCGTGAGCAGCCCGACCAGGCCGGTCACCGGCGCGTGTCCGTCCGGCCCCTGCGCGCCGTGCAGCGGCAGGTAGAGCGGGAGCACGGCGTCGGGGTCGTCGGCGCCGAACGCCTCGGCGCACACCCGGGTCATCTCCTCGAAGTCCGCGCGGGCGGCCTCCAGGTGCGTGACGACGATCGCCCGGGGCATCCCGACGGCCGCGCACTCCTCCCAGACCATCCGCGTCGAGCCGTCCACCCCGTCCGAGGCCGAGACGACGAAGAGGGCCGCGTCCGCCGCACGCAGACCGGCCCTCAGCTCACCGACGAAGTCGGCGTATCCCGGGGTGTCCAGGATATTGATCTTGATTCCGTTCCATTCGACCGGTACCAGTGACAGCTGTACGGACCGCTGCTGCCGGTGCTCGATGTCGTCGTAGTCCGAGACGGTGCCGCCGTCCTCCACCCGGCCCGCCCGGTTCACCGCTCCCGCGGTCAGCGCGAGAGCCTCCACCAATGTCGTCTTGCCCGATCCGCAGTGGCCGACCAGCACCACATTCCGTACGGACGCGGGGTGGTCGGCCGCTGTCGCCCTGCCGGCGGCTCCGGGGTGTTCCCTGACCTTGTCGCCCATGGCTATGCCTCCCGTGCACGGTGAGGTCTGTGTGGGCGCGGGCGAGCGAGCCGGGCCGCGTGCGGCGGCGGCTGCGATGACGCCCGCGGTTATTCGAGCTTTCCACTCCCGTCACGGTGCGTCCATACGAAGGACGCGACCCTGCCCGTGCGCCCCCCGGCACCCCGCCACCGGTCGCGACTGCGAGTGCCCACCCGTCGCACCCCCGCGCGCGTGGCTACGATGGGCCAGCCGGGGTGGCCAGCAGGGGCCGCACGGCGCAACGACCGTCGGGAAGGCCATGCTGAACAAGTACGCGCGTGCATTTTTCACGCGTGTCCTCACGCCGTTCGCCACGTTTCTCATCCGCCGGGGTGTGAGCCCGGACACGGTCACGCTCCTCGGCACGGCCGGAGTGGTCGCGGGCGCGCTGGTCTTCTTCCCCCGGGGCGAGTTCTTCTGGGGGACGATCGTGATCACGCTCTTCGTCTTCTCGGACCTGGTGGACGGCAACATGGCCCGCCAGCTGGGCCGTACCAGCCGCTGGGGCGCCTTCCTGGACTCCACCCTGGACCGGGTCGCCGACGGCGCCATCTTCGGCGGCTTCGCCCTCTGGTACGCGGGCAACGGCGACAACGACGTCCTGTGCGCGGTCTCCATCTTCTGCCTGGCCAGCGGCCAGGTGGTGTCGTACACCAAGGCGCGCGGCGAGTCGATCGGACTGCCGGTGGCCGTCAACGGCCTGGTCGAGCGGGCCGAGCGCCTGGTGATCTCGCTGGTGGCCGCCGGTCTGGCCGGTCTCCACAAGTTCGGTGTGCCGGGCATCCAGATCCTGCTCCCGATCGCCCTGTGGGTCGTCGCCGTGGGCAGCCTGGTCACCCTCGTGCAGCGGGTCGTCACGGTCCGCCGGGAGTCCGCCGAGGCGGAGGCCGCGGCCGAGCGGGAGAAGACCGCCCACGGGAGCGAGGCCGGGCAGTGACCGCCGCCGACCGGCTCACCGACGGTCTGTACGGGCTCGGCTGGAGCACCGTGAAGAAGCTGCCCGAGCCGGTCGCCGTGCGCCTCGGCAGGACGGTCGCGGACCTCGCCTGGCGGCAGCGCGGCAAGGGCGTCCAGCGCCTGGAGTCCAACTACGCGCGCGTGCTGCGCGACGCGAGCCCTCAGCGGCTGCGCGAGCTGTCCCGTGCGGGCATGCGGTCGTACCTGCGGTACTGGATGGAGTCCTTCCGGCTGCCGGCCTGGAGCGAGGACCGGATCCGGGCCGGCTTCGACGTCAAGGACGTCCACCACCTCACCGACGGCCTCGCCTCCGGCCGGGGCGTGATCATCGCGCTGCCGCACCTTGCCAACTGGGACCTGGCCGGCGCCTGGGTCACCACCGAGCTGGAGACCCCGTTCACCACGGTCGCCGAGCGCCTCAAGCCGGAGACGCTCTACGACCGTTTCGTCGCCTACCGCGAGGGCCTCGGCATGGAGGTCCTGCCGCACAGCGGCGGCTCCGCCTTCGGCGCGCTGGCCCGCAGGCTGCGCGACGGCGGCCTGATCTGCCTGGTCGCCGACCGTGACCTGTCCGCCTCCGGCGTCGAGGTCGACTTCTTCGGCGACACCGCCCGGATGCCCGCGGGACCGGCCCTGCTGGCCCAGCAGACCGGCGCCCGCCTGCTCCCTGTGACCCTCTGGTACGACGACACGCCCGTCATGAAGGGCCGGGTGCACGCCCCGATCGACGTACCCGAGTCAGGTGACCGGGAGTCCAGGACGTCTGTCATGACACAGGCGCTGGCGGATGCCTTCGCCACCGGGATCGCCGACCATCCGGAGGACTGGCACATGCTCCAGCGACTGTGGCTGGCCGACCTCGACCCCGCGAAGGGACCGTCGTGAGGATCGGCATCGTCTGCCCCTACTCCTGGGACGTGCCCGGTGGCGTCCAGTTCCACATCAGGGACCTCGCCGAGTACTTCATCCGCCTCGGCCACGACGTCTCCGTCCTGGCTCCCGCGGACGACGACACCCCTCTCCCGCCCTACGTGGTCTCGGCCGGCCGCGCCGTCCCGGTGCCGTACAACGGCTCCGTGGCCCGCCTCAACTTCGGTTTCCTGTCCGCCGCGCGGGTACGGCGCTGGCTGCACGACGGCGCGTTCGACGTGGTCCACATCCACGAGCCGGCCTCGCCCTCCCTGGGCCTGCTGACCTGCTGGGCTGCGCAGGGCCCGATGGTCGCGACCTTCCACACCTCCAACCCGCGCTCCCGCGCGATGATCGCGGCCTACTCGATCCTGCAGGCTGCCCTGGAGAAGATCAGCGCCCGGATCGCGGTCAGCGAGTACGCCCGCCGCACCCTGGTGGAGCACCTGGGCGGTGACGCGGTGGTCATCCCCAACGGCGTCGACGTCGACTTCTTCGCCAAAGCCGAGCCGCGCCCCGAGTGGCAGGGCGACACCATCGGCTTCATCGGGCGGATCGACGAGCCCCGCAAGGGCCTGCCGGTGCTGATGAAGGCCCTGCCCAAGATCCTCGCCGCCCGTCCGCAGACCCGGCTCCTGGTGGCCGGCCGCGGCGACGAGGAGGCCGCGGTCGAGTCCCTGCCCGCCGAGCTGCGCTCCCGCGTCGAGTTCCTCGGCATGGTGAGCGACGAGGACAAGGCCCGCTTCCTGCGCAGCCTCGACCTGTACATCGCGCCCAACACGGGCGGCGAGAGCTTCGGGATCATCCTGGTCGAGGCCCTCTCCGCCGGGGCGCCGGTCCTCGCCTCCGACCTCGACGCCTTCGCCCAGGTCCTCGACCAGGGGGCGGCCGGTGAGCTCTTCGCCAACGAGGACGCCGACGCACTGGCCGAGGCGGCGGTACGGCTGCTGGGGAACCCGGAGCGCCGGGCAGAGCTGCGGGAGCGCGGCAGCGTCCATGTGCGCCGCTTCGACTGGTCGACCGTGGGAGCGGACATCCTGTCGGTCTACGAGACGGTGACGGCGGGCGCGGCGGCGGTGGCGGCGGACGAACGCCCGGGGTTGCGGGCGCGGTTCGGGCTGGCGCGGGACTGAACGCTCCGCCGGGACGGCCGCGGTGCGTCGTCCGACGGCCGCGGCGCCCTTGTGGCCGGGCGCCCGGTTCCCCGCGCCCCTGACGGGGCGCTGCCGCGGGCGTTTCCTATAGCGTTCCGCCCGTGACCGCAACGCTCATCTGGACGCTCTGGATCCTCGCCGCCCTCGTGGTGACCGGCCTGTACCTGAGCTGGACCGCAGGCCGTCTCGACCGGCTGCACTCGCGCATCGACGCCGCCCGTGCCGCCCTCGACGCCCAGTTGCTGCGGCGCGCCTCGGTGGCCCAGGAGCTGGCGACCTCGGGCGTACTGGACCCGGCCTCCTCGATCGTGCTGTACGAGGCCGCGCACGCCGCCCGGCAGGCCGAGGAGGACCAGCGGGAGGTCGCCGAGAGCGACCTGAGCCAGGCCCTGCGCGCGGTCTTCGAGCACCCTCAGCAGGTCGAGGAGGTCCGCGCGGCGCCCGGCGGTGAGGCCGCCACGGGCGAGCTGGCCGAGGCCGTACGCCGGGTCCCGATGGCCCGCCGCTTCCACAACGACGCCGTCGGTGCCGCCCGCCGGCTGCGTGAACACCGCAAGGTCCGCTGGTTCCGGCTGGCCGGACACGCCCCCTTCCCGCTGGCCTTCGAGATGGACGACGAACCGCCGGCCGCGCTGGTGGAGCGCACGGCCTGACCGGAAAACGATCCACCGCCTTCCCATTGGCCCTTGCTGTGGACTGGTCCACTCGCGTTTCCTCGGTGTTTGCAGAAACCCTCTTTCAGCGAGTGAGGTCACCCGTGTCCACCATCGACAACCAGGCCCCCGAGACCGGTACCGCCCGTGTGAAGCGCGGCATGGCCGAGCAGCTCAAGGGCGGCGTGATCATGGACGTCGTCACGCCGGAGCAGGCGAAGATCGCCGAGGACGCGGGCGCCGTCGCCGTCATGGCCCTGGAGCGGGTCCCGGCGGACATCCGCAAGGACGGCGGAGTGGCCCGCATGTCCGACCCGGACATGATCGAGGGCATCATCGAAGCCGTCTCCATCCCGGTCATGGCCAAGTCCCGGATCGGCCACTTCGTCGAGGCCCAGGTCCTCCAGTCGCTCGGTGTCGACTACATCGACGAGTCCGAGGTCCTCACCCCGGCCGACGAGGTCAACCACTCCGACAAGTGGGCCTTCACCACCCCCTTCGTCTGCGGCGCCACCAACCTCGGCGAGGCCCTGCGCCGGATCGCCGAGGGCGCGGCCATGATCCGCTCCAAGGGCGAGGCCGGCACCGGCAACGTCGTCGAGGCCGTCCGTCACCTGCGCCAGATCAAGGGTGAGATCGCCAAGCTGCGCGGCTGCGACAACAACGAGATCTACGCCGCGGCCAAGGAGCTGCGCGCCCCGTTCGAGCTGGTCAAGGAGGTCGCCGAGCTCGGCAAGCTGCCGGTGGTGCTGTTCTCCGCCGGCGGTGTCGCCACCCCCGCCGACGCCGCCCTGATGCGCCAGCTCGGCGCCGAGGGCGTCTTCGTCGGCTCCGGTATCTTCAAGTCCGGCGACCCGGCCAAGCGCGCCGCCGCCATCGTCAAGGCGACCACCTTCTACGACGACCCGAAGATCATCGCCGACGCGTCCCGCAACCTCGGCGAGGCCATGGTCGGCATCAACTGCGACACCCTCCCCGAGACCGAGCGCTACGCGAACCGGGGCTGGTGATGACCACTCCCGTGGTCGGCGTGCTCGCGCTCCAGGGCGACGTACGGGAGCATCTCGTCGCCCTGGCCGCGGCCGACGCCGTGGGCCGGCCGGTCCGCCGTCCCGAGGAACTCGCCGAGGTGGACGGCCTGGTCATCCCGGGCGGCGAGTCCACCACCATCTCCAAGCTGGCCGTGCTGTTCGGCGTGATGGAACCGCTCCGCGCGCGCGTGCGGGCCGGAATGCCCGTCTACGGCACCTGCGCGGGCATGATCATGCTCGCCGACAAGATCCTCGACCCGCGCTCGGGCCAGGAGACGATCGGCGGCATCGACATGATCGTGCGCCGTAACGCCTTCGGACGGCAGAACGAGTCGTTCGAGGCGGCGGTCGACGTCAAGGGTGTCGCGGGCGATCCTGTAGAGGGCGTGTTCATCCGCGCGCCCTGGGTCGAGTCGGTCGGCGCCGCGGCCGAGGTGCTCGCCGAACACGGCGGCCACATCGTCGCGGTCCGCCAGGGCAACGCGCTCGCCACGTCGTTCCACCCGGAGCTGACCGGCGACCACCGAGTGCACTCCCTGTTCGTCGACATGGTGCACGCGAACCGGGCGGCGGAGTCCTAGTAGGATCTCTGGCGTTCGTTGCAGAGATGGGTTACGCGAAGGAGACAGGCAGATGTCCGGCCACTCTAAATGGGCCACGACGAAGCACAAGAAGGCCGTGATCGACGCCAAGCGCGGCAAGCTCTTCGCGAAGCTGATCAAGAACATCGAGGTCGCTGCCCGGATGGGCGGCGTCGACATCGAGGGCAACCCGACCCTCTACGACGCCATCCAGAAGGCGAAGAAGCAGTCGGTCCCGAACAAGAACATCGACTCCGCGGTCAAGCGCGGCGGTGGACTCGAGGCCGGCGGCGCCGACTACGAGACGATCATGTACGAGGGCTACGGCCCGAACGGTGTCGCGGTGCTCATCGAGTGCCTCACCGACAACCGCAACCGCGCGGCCTCCGACGTCCGGGTCGCCATGACCCGCAACGGCGGCTCCATGGCCGACCCCGGCTCGGTGTCGTACCTCTTCAACCGCAAGGGCGTCGTGATCGTCCCCAAGGGCGAGCTCTCCGAGGACGACGTCCTCGGCGCCGTCCTGGACGCGGGCGCCGAGGAGGTCAACGACCTCGGTGAGTCCTTCGAGGTGCTCAGCGAGGCCACGGACATGGTCGCCGTCCGCACCGCCCTCCAGGACGCCGGGATCGACTACGACTCCGCCGAGGCCAACTTCGTCCCGACCATGCAGGTCGAGCTGGACGAGGAGGGCGCCCGGAAGATCTTCAAGCTGATCGACGCCCTCGAGGACAGCGACGACGTGCAGAACGTCTTCGCCAACTTCGACGTCAGCGACGAGGTCATGGAGAAGGTCGACGCGTAGCGCCGCCGCGCGGGCTGAGCCGACCGAGCGGGCCGACGGGACACACCCGTCGGCCCGTCGTCATGTCGGCCGTTGTCGGTGGCACCGGCTAGCCTGCACGAACTGGGGGCACCTCCCAGCGACAGCCGGGAGAGAGCGAAGGGAGGGGGCGCGGTGCGCGTACTGGGGGTGGACCCGGGACTGACCCGATGCGGCGTCGGGGTCGTCGACGGCGTCGCAGGACGGCCGCTCACCATGGTCGCGGTGGGAGTCGTCCGCACGTCCGCGGACGCCGAACTCGGCCATCGCCTGGTCGCCGTCGAGCGGGGCATCGAGCGGTGGCTGGACGAGCACCGGCCCGAATTCGTCGCCGTGGAGCGGGTGTTCAGCCAGCACAACGTCCGGACCGTGATGGGCACCGCCCAGGCCAGCGCCGTCGCCATGCTGTGCGCCGCCCGCCGGGGCATCCCGGTCGCCCTGCACACCCCCAGTGAGGTCAAGGCCGCCGTCACCGGCTCGGGGCGCGCCGACAAGGCCCAGGTCGGCGCCATGGTCACCCGGCTGCTACGGCTCGACGCGCCGCCCAAGCCGGCCGACGCCGCCGACGCCCTCGCGCTCGCCATCTGCCACATCTGGCGCGCCCCCGCACAGAACCGACTCCAGCAGGCCGTCGCCCTGCACGCAGCCAACGCAACGAAAGGCCGTACGGCATGATCGCCTTCGTGAGCGGCCCGGTCGCCGCCCTCGCCCCGGACTCCGCGGTCGTCGAGGTGGGCGGGATCGGCCTCGCGGTCCAGTGCACGCCCAACACTCTGTCCGGGCTGCGCATGGGCCAGCAGACCAGGCTCGCCACCTCCCTCGTCGTCCGGGAGGACTCGCTCACCCTGTACGGCTTCGCCGACGACGACGAGCGCCAGACCTTCGAACTGCTGCAGACGGCGAGCGGGGTCGGACCCCGCCTCGCCCAGGCCATGCTGGCGGTGCACAGCCCCGACGCCCTGCGCCGGGCCGTCGCCACCGGCGACGAGAAGTCGCTCACCGCCGTCCCCGGCATCGGCAAGAAGGGTGCCCAGAAGCTGCTCCTGGAGCTGAAGGACCGGCTCGGCGAGCCCCTCGGCGCCCCCGCGACCGGCGCGCCGGTCAGCCAGGGCTGGCGCGATCAGCTGCACGCCGCGCTGATCGGCCTCGGCTACGCGACCCGGGAGGCCGAGGAGGCCGTCACCGCCGTCGCCCCGCAGGCCGAGGCCGCCGCCGGCACCCCGCAGGTGGGCCAGCTCCTCAAGGCGGCCCTGCAGACCCTCAACCGCGCCCGCTGACCCCACCACCGCTGAGGCACATCACTTATGAACTGGGACGACACGACCGACACCGGCGCCGACGCGGAGCGGTTGGTGGGCGCCGTCGCCGACCGTGAGGACCAGGCCGTCGAGGCCGCCCTGCGCCCCAAGGACCTCGGCGAGTTCATCGGCCAGGAGAAGGTCCGCGAGCAGCTCGACCTGGTCCTGCGGGCCGCACGCGCGCGCGGCGCCACCGCCGACCACGTGCTGCTCTCCGGCGCCCCCGGCCTCGGCAAGACCACCCTCTCGATGATCATCGCGGCGGAGATGGGCGCTCCCATCCGCATCACCTCGGGCCCCGCCATCCAGCACGCCGGTGACCTGGCCGCGATCCTCTCCTCCCTCCAGGAGGGCGAGGTCCTCTTCCTCGACGAGATCCACCGCATGTCCCGGCCCGCCGAGGAGATGCTGTACATGGCGATGGAGGACTTCCGGGTCGACGTCATCGTCGGCAAGGGCCCCGGCGCCACCGCCATCCCCCTGGAACTGCCCCCGTTCACCCTGGTCGGCGCCACCACACGCGCGGGGTTGCTGCCCCCGCCGTTGCGTGACCGTTTCGGTTTCACCGCCCACATGGAGTTCTACGAGCCGAGGGAACTGGAGCGGGTGGTGCACCGGTCGGCGCACCTGCTGGACGTCGAGATCGACCCGGCCGGTGCCGCCGAGATCGCAGGCCGCTCGCGCGGCACGCCCCGGATCGCGAACCGCCTGCTGCGCCGCGTCCGCGACTACGCGCAGGTCAAGGCCGACGGACTGATCACCCGCGAGATCGCGCACGCGGCACTGGCCGTCTACGAGGTGGACGAGCGCGGCCTGGACCGGCTCGACCGGGCGGTACTGGAGGCGCTGCTCAAGCTGTTCGGCGGCGGTCCGGTCGGCCTGTCCACGCTGGCCGTGGCGGTGGGGGAGGAACGCGAGACGGTCGAGGAGGTCGCCGAGCCCTTCCTGGTCCGCGAGGGCCTCCTCGCCCGCACCCCGCGCGGCCGCGTCGCCACCCCCGCCGCCTGGGCCCACCTGGGCCTGACGGCTCCCCGGGGGACGGGATCAGGCCAGCAGGACCTGTTCGGCACCTGACACGGGGCGGACCCCCGGGTTCCGCCGCGCACCGCCGTGCCGACGCCGCGGTCACCATCGGCTCCGGACGCCGGGGCCGCGAGGCGCGCCGCACTCGGCGGCAGCACCGGCCGCGGGATGCTGCGGGCCGGCGCTCGCCTGTCGCCCAGGCCGCGAACCGCACCCCGCTCGGCTGCCGTCGTGTCGCAGCGGCCACCGGATCCGCGGCGCTCGGCTGTCGCGTCGGGCGTCGGGCGTCGGGCGGGCCGCTGTCGCGCCGGTCTTCGGGTGGGACTCGGCCGGCTGTCGCGTCGGGCTGGGGATGGTGCGGTTTCCGGCCGTTGCGTCGGGTGTCGGTCGGCGGTTGCACACGCCCCGGCACGTGCTGCGGTCGGTTCGCGTACGGCCGCGGGATGTCGCGGTGCTCGGCCGTCGTGTCGCAGCGGCCACCGGATGCGCGGCGCTCGGCCGTGGCGGCCGGCGCCGGATGGGCCGCGTTCTGCTGTCGGACCGGGCGTCGGGAGCGGGGGGCCGGGGTGGTCGGGCCCGATGGGCCCGGGCTCGGTGTGCGGCGTCGGCCGTGCCGTGCCCGGTACGCGTGTCCGCGGCGGGATGTGTCCCGTCTCTCCCTCACCTCTTACCCTTGACCCGGTCGTCGGGCCGCCGCCCCGCGGGGCCCGTGGGGCAGACGTGATCTCTTCGTGACGGCGGGGCATTGGCGGGTGCAGGAACCCAGGTGCCATGCTGAGCGTTGTTCCATGCGCGCGGACTCGCTTAGACTCCGCCGATGCTGCCTTTGCGGGCGGCGCCGACCACACCCCCATCATCCAGGCCGCTCTCCGCCGCGGCTGCGCGAAGGAAATTCCGTCTCGTGAATACCTTGCCTCTTCTCTTCTTCATCGTCCTTATCGCAGCCATGTTCCTGATGACGCGTTCCAACCGGAAGCGCCAGCAGCAGGCGAAGCAGATGCGGAACGAGATGCAGCCCGGCAGTGGCGTCCGCACCATCGGGGGCATGTACGCGACGGTCAAGGAAGTCAACGAGGACACGGTCCTCCTCGACGCCGGCCCGGGTGTCGACCTCCTCTTCGCGAAGAACGCGATCGGCGCTGTGCTGACCGACGACGAGTACAACCGCATCGTGCACGGCATCGAGCACGACCTGAAGTCCGACACCGACATCGTTCCGGACAACGCCTCCTCCCTCACCGAGACCGACGGCGAGCCCGCCGGCGCTGCCGCCGCCTCCGGCGACAAGACCGTCGACTTCGGCAAGAAGGACGTGGCCGGGGAGAAGGCCGACGAGAAGGCCGACGAGAAGGCCGAGGACACGGTGGCGGCCAAGGCCGAGGAGACGGAGCCCTCCGAGGCGAAGGCCGACGAAGAGCCGAAGAAGACCGACGGCGACTCCGACACGAAGTAGCCGTGTCCCGGGGAGCACGGCGCGCGTCAGGCGTGCCGGGCGCACCCCGGGCGCGTCTGTTTCCCGCACGGGATCCCGACACCATGTCATGGCCGACCGCGCCGACCAGGCGCGCGGCGGCCCGAGAGGGAGTACGAGAAGGTGGCAGCACCTAAGAGGGGCCGGAGCGCGAGCGCCCAGAGCAAGCCAGGGCGCTCGCTGGCCTTGATCCTGATCGCCATCGTGGCGCTCACCGGAGGGATGTTCGCCTCGGGGCACACCACTCCGCGTCTCGGCATCGACCTTGCCGGCGGCACGAGCATCACGCTGCAGGCGGAGAACGAGCCGGGCCAGCCGAACGCGATCAACAAGGCCAACATGGACACCGCGGTCGACATCATGAACCGCCGTGTCAACGGCCTCGGTGTGTCCGAGGCGGAGGTACAGACCCAGGGGACGAGCAACATCATCGTCAACATCCCCAAGGGCACCAACTCCGAGGAGGCCCGCCAGCAGGTCGGCACCACCGCGAAACTGTACTTCCGTCCGGTCCTGGCCAGCGAGGCCAGTGCCGGCGCCGCTGCGTCCGCCTCCCCGAGCGCGTCCGCGAGCGGCGGCTCCAGCGCCTCCCCGAGCACCAGCGCGAGCCCGTCGAGCAGCGCGTCGTCGTCCGAGAAGGCGACCGGTTCGTCCGCCTCGCCCTCCTCGTCCGCCACCTCCCAGGGCCGCGCCCTCACGGACGCCCTGAAGGCGGACTCCACGCCGTCCTCCTCGGCGTCCGCGAACCCGTCCGCGAGCCCCTCCGCCTCGGTCGACCCGAGCGCCTCCGCCGCGGCCAGCAAGCTGGAGGCCCAGTACACCGCGCTGGACTGCTCCAAGGCCGCCCAGCGCGCCACGGCCGGCAAGAGCGCCAAGCCCACCGACTCGACGGTGGCCTGCGGGCAGATCTCCGGCGTCTGGTACAAGTACGTGCTCGGCCCGGCCGCCGTCGACGGCACCGAGGTCAAGAAGGCCCAGGCCGTCTTCGACACGCAGACCGCCGCCGGCTGGCAGGTCCAGATGAACTTCAACTCCAGCGGAGCCAAGAAGTTCGCGGACATCACCGCCGAGCTGGCCAAGAACCAGCAGCCGCAGAACGAGTTCGGCATCGTCCTGGACGGCGAGGTCGTCTCCAGCCCGTACGTGAGCCAGTCGATCACCGGCGGACAGGCGGAGATCTCCGGCAGCTTCACGCAGGAGGAGGCCCAGAGCCTCTCCAACATGCTGTCCTACGGCGCGCTCCCGCTGTCCTTCAAGGAGCAGAGCGTCACCACCGTCACCGCCGCGCTCGGCGGCGAGCAGCTGCACGCCGGTCTGCTGGCCGGTGCCATCGGCCTCGCCCTGGTCGTGATCTACCTGGTGGTCTACTACCGCGGCCTGTCGCTGGTCGCGATGGCCTCCCTGCTGGTCTCCGCGATCCTGACCTACGTGCTCATGGCGCTGCTCGGCCCGGCCATCGGCTTCGCGCTGAACCTGCCGGCCGTCTGCGGTGCGATCGTCGCGATCGGTATCACGGCGGACTCGTTCATCGTGTTCTTCGAACGCATCCGGGACGAGATCCGCGAGGGCCGCACGCTGCGTCCCGCCGTCGAGCGGGCCTGGCCGCGCGCCCGGCGCACCATCCTGGTCTCCGACTTCGTGTCGTTCCTGGCCGCGGCCGTGCTGTTCATCGTGACCGTCGGCAAGGTCCAGGGCTTCGCGTTCACCCTCGGTCTGACCACGGTGCTCGACGTGGTCGTCGTCTTCTTCTTCACCAAGCCGCTGATGACGATCCTCGCCCGGCGTAAGTTCTTCGCGAGCGGCCACAAGTGGTCCGGGCTCGACCCGAAGGGTCTGGGCGCCAAGCCCCCGCTGCGCCGCACCCGCCGTCCCGCCGGTCCTGTCGCCGGCCCTGTCGACCCGAAGGAAGCGTGAGCGATGTCGAAACTCGGCAGCCTCGGCGCCCGACTCCACCGCGGCGAGATCAGCTACGACTTCGTCGGCAAGCGCAAGATCTGGTACGGCGTCTCCATCCTGATCACCATCACGGCCATCGTCGGCCTGGCGGTGCGCGGCCTGAACATGGGCATCGACTTCCAGGGCGGTGCGGTCTTCACCACCCCGAAGACCAGCGTCTCGGTCTCCCAGGCGGAGACCTACGCGCAGCAGGCCGCCGGTCACGACGCGGTCGTGCAGAAGCTCGGCACGGGCGGTCTGCGCATCCAGATCGCCGGCATGGACACCGAGAAGTCGGACGCCACCAAGGCCGAACTGGCCAAGGACATGAAGCTGGACCCGGAGTCCATCGCCGCCGACCTGGTCGGGCCCAGCTGGGGTGACCAGATCGCCAACAAGGCCTGGGAAGGCCTCGCCATCTTCATGGTCCTCGTGGT
This sequence comes from Streptomyces sp. NPDC026515, assembly GCF_055567595.1. Lineage (NCBI taxonomy): Bacteria > Bacillati > Actinomycetota > Actinomycetes > Kitasatosporales > Streptomycetaceae > Streptomyces > Streptomyces sp. NPDC026515. The sequence continues at coordinate 157,066 of NZ_JBVHQD010000013.1, read as the reverse complement.
GATCTACCTGGCGATCGCCTTCGAGTGGCGGATGGCGATCGCGGCCCTGGTCGCGCTGATCCACGACATCACGATCACGACCGGCATCTACGCCCTGGTCGGCTTCGAGGTCACGCCCGGCACGGTCATCGGTCTGCTGACGATCCTCGGTTACTCGCTGTACGACACGGTCGTCGTCTTCGACAGCCTCAAGGAACAGACGAAGGACATCACCAAGCAGACCCGGTTCACCTACAGCGACATCGCCAACCAGTCGATCAACGGCACCCTGGTCCGTTCGATCAACACCACGGTGGTCGCGCTGCTGCCGGTCGCGGGTCTGCTGTTCATCGGCGGCGGCGTCCTCGGCGCGGGCACGCTGAACGACATCTCGCTGTCGCTGTTCGTCGGTCTGGCCGCGGGTGCCTACTCGTCGATCTTCATCGCCACGCCGCTGGTCGCCGACCTCAAGGAGGCCGAGCCGCAGATGAAGGCGCTGCGCAAGCGCGTCCTCGCCAAGCGGGCCCAGGCCGCCGCCGAGGAGGAGCTCGCCGGGGCCCGGGTCGGTGGCGCGGAGGGACCCGAGGACGCCGCTCCGGCCGTCGTCGGCCCGCGCAACCAGCCCGCCTCCCCCCGCAACAGGGGCGGCCGCGGGCGTCCGTCGGGGAAGCGCCGATGACCGACATCCGGGAGCTGCTGCTCAGCCGCATCCGGGACGTCGCGGACTACCCGGAGCCGGGCGTGATGTTCAAGGACATCACCCCGCTGCTGGCCGACCCCGCCGCGTTCACCGCGCTCACCGACACCCTCGCGGAGATCGCCACGCGCACCGGTGCCACCAAGATCGTCGGTCTGGAGGCCCGCGGCTTCATCCTCGGCGCCCCGGTCGCGGTCCGGGCCGGCCTCGGCTTCATCCCGGTCCGCAAGGCGGGCAAGCTCCCCGGAGCGACCCTGAGCCAGGCCTACGACCTGGAGTACGGCTCGGCCGAGATCGAGGTGCACGCCGAGGACGTCGGCGTGCGCGACCGGATCCTGATCGTCGACGACGTGCTCGCCACCGGCGGCACCGCCGAGGCCTCGATCCGGCTGATCCACCGGGCCGGCGCCGCGGTCGCGGGCGTCGCGGTCCTGATGGAGCTGGGCTTCCTGAGCGGCCGCGCCCGCCTGGAACCGGCCCTGGACGGAGCGCCGCTGGAGGCTCTCCTCCAGATCTGAGCGTCGTACGACTGATCGAACGGCCGCCCCTCGGGGGCGGCCGTTCGCGTGTGTCCGGGGCCCGCGCAACCCTTGAGGACACCCGCTTGGAATCCCTCGGTGGCCTCCCGTGTTACTCCCGTATACGGTTCCCGGTTCCGCCTGCAGGCGATGACATGGCCCAGGATCGCTACCATGGGCACTCCGGAGCCTGACCGGGGGACCCGGATCGCGCACGAGGAGCCCTCTTGCCAGACGAGGCCCAGCCACTGACCGCCGCCAAGCCCGAGCACGCCTCGGCGCCCGCGGCCAAGCCCGCGCCGAACGTGTCGCAGACCAAGAACGACACCCGTGGGCCGGTCGAGCACGCCCAGTCCGCGCCCGCCGAGAAGTCGGCCGAGTCCTCGCGCCCCAAACCGGCCCCGGCCGAGCGTTCCACGACCCGCCCCAACAGCGGCCAGCCCGCGCGCACCGGCTCCTCGAACCGCGTCCGTGCCCGCCTGGCCCGTCTCGGCGTGCAGCGCGCCAACCCGTACAACCCGGTCCTCGAACCGTTGCTGCGCATAGTCCGCAGCAACGACCCCAAGACCGAGAACGCCACGCTGCGCCAGATCGAGCGCGCCTACCAGGTCGCCGAACGCTGGCACCGCGGGCAGAAGCGCAAGAGCGGCGACCCGTACATCACCCACCCGCTCGCGGTGACCACGATCCTTGCCGAGCTGGGCATGGACCCGGCGACCTTGATGGCGGGCCTGCTGCACGACACCGTCGAGGACACCGAGTACGGGCTGGAGGACCTGCGCCGCGACTTCGGCGACGTCGTCGCGCTGCTGGTCGACGGCGTGACCAAGCTGGACAAGGTCAAGTTCGGCGAGGCGGCGCAGGCCGAGACCGTGCGCAAGATGGTCGTCGCCATGGCCAAGGACCCGCGCGTCCTGGTCATCAAGCTCGCCGACCGGCTGCACAACATGCGCACCATGCGCTACCTCAAGCGCGAGAAGCAGGAGAAGAAGGCGCGCGAGACCCTGGAGATCTACGCGCCGCTCGCCCACCGCCTGGGCATGAACACCATCAAGTGGGAGCTGGAGGACCTCGCCTTCGCGATCCTCTACCCCAAGATGTACGACGAGATCGTCCGGCTGGTGGCCGAGCGCGCCCCCAAGCGTGACGAGTACCTGGCCATAGTGACCGACGAGGTCCAGGCCGACCTGCGCGCCGCCCGCATCAAGGCGACCGTCACCGGCCGGCCGAAGCACTACTACAGCGTCTACCAGAAGATGATCGTCCGCGGCCGGGACTTCGCGGAGATCTACGACCTGGTGGGCATCCGCGTCCTGGTGGACACCGTCCGCGACTGCTACGCGGCCCTGGGCACCGTCCACGCGCGCTGGAACCCGGTTCCGGGGCGCTTCAAGGACTACATCGCGATGCCCAAGTTCAACATGTACCAGTCGCTGCACACCACGGTCATCGGCCCCAACGGCAAGCCCGTCGAACTCCAGATCCGCACGTTCGACATGCACCGCCGTGCCGAGTACGGCATCGCCGCGCACTGGAAGTACAAGCAGGAGGCCGTCGCCGGCGCCTCCAAGGTCCGCACCGACGTGCCGAAGTCGTCCGGGAAGGGCAAGGACGACCACCTCAACGACATGGCGTGGCTGCGGCAGTTGCTGGACTGGCAGAAGGAGACCGAGGACCCCAGCGAGTTCCTGGAGTCCCTGCGCTTCGACCTGTCCCGCAACGAGGTCTTCGTCTTCACCCCCAAGGGCGACGTCATAGCGCTCCCGGCCGGGGCCACCCCGGTCGACTTCGCGTACGCCGTGCACACCGAGGTCGGCCACCGCACGATAGGCGCGCGGGTCAACGGCCGCCTGGTACCGCTGGAATCCACCCTGGACAACGGCGACCTGGTCGAGGTCTTCACCTCCAAGGCACCGGGGGCCGGCCCCTCCCGGGACTGGCTGGGCTTCGTCAAGTCACCGCGCGCCCGCAACAAGATCCGCGCCTGGTTCTCCAAGGAGCGTCGGGACGAGGCGATCGAGCAGGGCAAGGACGCCATCGTCCGCGCGATGCGCAAGCAGAACCTGCCGATCCAGCGCATCCTCACCGGCGACTCGCTGGTCACGCTCGCCCACGAGATGCGCTACCCGGACATCTCCTCGCTGTACGCGGCGATCGGCGAGGGCCATGTCGCCGCGCAGAACGTCGTGCAGAAGCTGGTGCAGGCGCTCGGCGGCGAGGAGGCCGCCACCGAGGAGATCGACGAGGCGGTACCGCCGTCCCGCGGCCGGCGCAGCAAGCGCCGCAGCAGCCAGGACCCCGGTGTGGTGGTCAAGGGCGTCGACGACGTCTGGGTCAAGCTGGCCCGCTGCTGCACGCCCGTACCCGGCGACCCGATCATCGGGTTCGTCACCCGCGGCAGCGGCGTGTCGGTGCACCGCAGCGACTGCGTCAACGTGGAGTCGCTGTCCCGGGAACCGGAGCGCATCCTCGACGTCGAGTGGGCGCCCACCCAGTCCTCGGTCTTCCTGGTCGCCATCCAGGTCGAGGCCCTGGACCGCTCCCGGCTGCTGTCCGACGTCACCCGTGTCCTGTCCGACCAGCACGTCAACATCCTCTCCGCGGCGGTCCAGACCTCCCGCGACCGGGTGGCCACCTCCCGGTTCACCTTCGAGATGGGCGACCCCAAGCACCTGGGCCACGTCCTGAAGGCCGTACGGGGCGTGGAGGGCGTCTACGACGTCTACCGGGTCACGTCGGCCCGCAACCGGTCGTAGGGCCCGGGAGACGACGAGAGGGGCCCCGCACGACGTCGTATGGGGCCCCTCTCGTGGGAATCGTCCTGCGCGCGCTAGCCGCCGAACTCCTGGAGGCCCTTCAGAGCCTGGTCCAGGAGCGCCTGGCGGCCTTCCAGCTCACGCTCCAGCTTCTCCGCCTTCGACGTGTTGCCCTGGGCGCGGGCCTGGTCGATCTGCCCCCTCAGCTTGTCCACGGCGGCCTGCAGCTGGCCGGTCAGACCCGCGGCACGCGCGCGTGCCTCCGGGTTGGTCCGCCGCCACTCGGTCTCCTCGGCCTCCTGGATGGCCCGGTCGACGGTGTGCATCCGGCCCTCGACCTTCGGACGCGCGTCGCGCGGCACGTGGCCGATGGCCTCCCAGCGCTCGTTGATCGAGCGGAAGGCGGCCCGCGCGGACTTCAGGTCCGTGATCGGCAGGAGCTTCTCGGCCTCGACGGCCAGCTCCTCCTTCAGCTTCAGGTTCTCGGTCTGCTCCGCGTCCCGCTCGGCGAAGGCGGACCCGCGGGCCGCGAAGAACACGTCCTGGGCGCCGCGGAAGCGGTTCCACAGGTCGTCCTCGTGCTCGCGCTGGGCGCGGCCGGCGGCCTTCCACTCCGTCATCAGCTCGCGGTAACGCGCGGCCGTCGGACCCCAGTCGGTCGAGTCCGACAGCGCCTCGGCCTCGGCGACCAGCTTCTCCTTGGCCTTGCGGGCGTCCTCGCGCTGCGAGTCGAGCTGCGCGAAGTGCGCCTTGCGGCGCTTGGAGAACGCCGACCGGGCGTGCGAGAAGCGGTGCCACAGCTCGTCGTCCGACTTGCGGTCCAGCCGGGGCAGGCCCTTCCAGGTGTCCACGAGGGAGCGCAGCCGTTCACCGGCGGCCCGCCACTGGTCGGACTGGGCCAGCTGCTCCGCCTCGACGACCAGGTCCTCCTTGGCCTTGCGGGCCTCGTCGGACTGCTTGGCACGCTGCGCCCGGCGCTCCTCGCGACGCGACTCGACGGTCTTGACCAGCTCGTCGAGCCGGTTCCGCAGCGCCTGCAGGTCACCGACCGCGTGGTGCGCCTCCACCTGCTCGCGCAGATGGTCGATGGCGGCCTGGGCGTCCTTGGCGGACAGGTCGGTGGTCCGCACTCGCTTCTCGAGGAGGCCGATCTCGACAACCAGGCCTTCGTACTTGCGCTCGAAGTAGGCCAGCGCCTCGTCAGGGGAGCCGGCCTGCCAGGAACCGACGACCTGCTCGCCGTCGGCCGTACGCACGTACACGGTCCCCGTCTCGTCGACGCGGCCCCACGGGTCGCTGCTCACAGCGCCTCCTCCACATGATGCCCGCGAGGGGCCTCAGCGCCCCCGGGCATCGTCCACAGTTTCGTCACGGCCAACATAGGCGACCGGCGGGTTGCCTGTCCGCATCCCGCGCGACCGAAGTTTCGCAGTCCGACCTCAGGATTTCGTGACCGTCGCCTTGTTGATGACGACCGTCGCGTTCGGGGCCCCGTCACCGGCTCCGGTGCTCTCGCCGGCGGCCGCGATCTTCTTGAGGACCTTGAGTCCGGCGGCGTCCACCGTGCCGAACGGGGTGTAGCTGGCCGGCAACTGGCTGTCCTGGTAGACCAGGAAGAACTGGCTGCCGCCGGTGTGCTTCTGGCCGGTGTTGGCCATCGCGATCGTGCCCGCCGGGTAGACGCCGCCCGTCAGGCTTTTGTCCTTGAGATTCTCGTCGGGAATCGTGTACCCGGGACCGCCGCTGCCGGTGGCCGTCGGGTCGCCGCACTGCAGCACGTAGATGCCGTTGGTGGTGAGCCGGTGGCACTTGGTGTGGTCGAAGTACCCCTTCGACGCGAGGAAGTCGAACGAGTTCACCGTGTGCGGGGCGGCCGCCGTCTTCAGCGCCACGTCGATGTCACCGCAGGTCGTCGCCAGCTTCATGGTGTAGTCCGCCGACGTGTCGATCGACATCGCCGGCTCCTTCTTCCAGCTCAGCTTCGCCACCTTGCCGGCGGCGGGCTTCGCACACGGGTCCGCCGGCTTGCTGGCGGACGGCGCGGCGCTCGGGGTCGTCTCCGAGCTGGCGTTCGCCTTGTCGTCGTTCTTCAGCACGCCGGTCGTGTACAGCGCCACACTGCCGATCACGATCACGCCGAGGACGGACGCGATCACGGAGTTGCGCATGCGTGACTTGCGCCGTGCGCTGGTACGCCGCTGCTGCTGCCGCAAGAACTTCTCCCGGGCGAGCTGACGCCGCCGCTGCTCCTGGGTGACCACCGGGTTCTCTCCTCATGCGTGTCGTATGTCGACCGGTACGCGTGCGTCCTGTGCGCTGTGTGAGCCGACCACTGCGTGTAGCCCCGTACCGTATATGGGTTCGCTGAGGAAACGGCAGCGCCGGTAGGCTCTGGACCACAGCTGGTAGCCACCCGAACCGACACAACAAAGGACGATCGTGCTCATTGCCGGGTTCCCCGCCGGGGCCTGGGGGACGAACTGTTATCTCGTCGCCCCCGCCGCCGGTGCGGAGTGCGTGATCATCGACCCCGGCCACCAGGCCGCCGAAGGCGTCGAGGAAGCACTGAAGAAGCATCGGCTCAAGCCCGTCGCCGTCGTCCTCACCCACGGCCACATCGACCATGTGGCCTCGGTCGTCCCCGTGTGCGGCGCGCACGACGTGCCGGCCTGGATCCACCCCGAGGACCGGTACATGATGAGCGACCCCGAGAAGGCGCTCGGCCGGTCCATCGGCATGCCGCTGATGGGCGAGCTGACGGTGGGGGAGCCCGACGACGTCTTCGAACTGACCGACGGCGCGAAGCTGGAGCTGGCCGGACTCGAACTCTCCGTCGCGCACGCGCCGGGCCATACCAAGGGGTCGGTGACCTTCCAGATGCCGCAGACGGCCGACGTCCCGTCGGTCTTCTTCTCGGGCGATCTGCTCTTCGCCGGCTCCATCGGACGCACGGACCTGCCGGGCGGCTCCATGGACGACATGCTGGCCTCACTGGCCCGTGTCTGCCTGCCGCTCGACGACTCCACCGTGGTGCTGTCCGGCCACGGCCCCCAGACGACCATCGGCCAGGAGCGCGCCACCAACGCCTATCTGCGGCAGGTGGCGACCGGCCTCGGGAGCGCGGACGCTCCCCGACGAGGAATGTGACGAGAGACCTTCCGTGAGCACCTTTCAGGCCCCCAAGGGCACCTACGACCTGATCCCGCCGGAGAGCGCCAAGTACCTGGCCGTGCGTGAGGCGATCGCCGCGCCGCTGCGCGGCTCCGGCTACGGCTACATCGAGACGCCCGGCTTCGAGAACGTGGAGCTGTTCGCGCGCGGGGTGGGCGAGTCGACCGACATCGTCACCAAGGAGATGTACGCCTTCGAGACGAAGGGCGGCGACAGGCTGGCGCTGCGCCCCGAGGGCACCGCGTCCGTCCTGCGCGCCGCCCTCGAGGCGAACCTGCACAAGACCGGCAACCTGCCGGTCAAGCTCTGGTACTCCGGCTCGTACTACCGCTACGAGCGTCCGCAGAAGGGCCGTTACCGCCACTTCTCGCAGGTCGGTGCCGAGGCCATCGGCGCGGAGGACCCGGCGCTGGACGCCGAGCTGATCATCCTGGCCGACCAGGCGTACCGCTCGCTGGGCCTCAGGAACTTCCGCATCCTGCTGAACAGCCTGGGCGACAAGGAGTGCCGTCCGGTGTACCGGGCCGCGCTCCAGGACTTCCTGCGCGGCCTGGACCTGGACGAGGACACCCTGCGCCGGGCGGAGATCAACCCGCTCCGGGTCCTGGACGACAAGCGGGAGTCGGTCCAGAAGCAGCTGGGCGGTGCCCCGCTGCTCCGCGACTACCTCTGCGACGCCTGCAAGGCGTACCACGAGGAGGTCCGTGAACTGATCACGGCCGCGGGCGTGGCCTTCGAGGACGACCCGAAGCTGGTACGGGGCCTGGACTACTACACCCGTACGACCTTCGAGTTCGTCCACGACGGTCTGGGTTCGCAGTCCGCGGTGGGCGGCGGCGGCCGCTACGACGGCCTGTCGGAGATGATCGGCGGCCCCGCGCTGCCGTCCGTCGGCTGGGCGCTGGGCGTCGACCGCACGGTGCTGGCGCTGGAGGCGGAGGGAGTCGGACTCGACATCCCCTCCCCGACGAGCGTCTACGCGGTACCGCTCGGCGAGGAAGCCCGCCGGATCCTGTTCGCCAAGGTCACCGAGTTGCGCCGGGCCGGCGTCGCGGCGGACTTCTCCTACGGCGGCAAGGGCCTCAAGGGCGCGATGAAGAACGCCAACCGCAGCGGGGCCCGCTACGCGATCGTCGCCGGCGAGCGCGACCTCGCCGAGGGCGTCGTCCAGCTGAAGGACATGGAGTCCGGCGAGCAGACGTCGATCGGCGTGAACGAGATCGTGGCGGAGCTGGAGTCGAGGCTGGGCTGAGCCCGGCAGGGTGAGGGGGCCGCGGGCCCCCTCACCCCCGCTCAGTCCAGCAGCCCGAACCGCATCGCGCGCGTCACCGCCGCCGTCCGGTCGTCCACACCGAGTTCGGCGAAGGCCCGCGGCAGGTGCGTCATCACCGTCGACTCCCCGATGAAGAGCCGGCGGCCGATCTCCGCGTTCGTGCAGCCGTCGGTGACCGGGCGCGGCGCCGCCACCTCACGCTCCGAGAGGCGGGGGCGCTCCGGGCGGACCCGCAGCGGGTCCACCAGCCGCGCCGCCACCGACGACGCCAGCACCGTCTCGCCCCGCGCGGCCGCCCGTACCGCGTCCGCCAGTTGACCCCGGAGCAGGTAGCCGGCGGCACCCGCCTCGACGGCGCGCAGGATGTCCCCGCCGTTCTCGTACGTGGTCAGCACCACCACCCGGCAGGGCAGCCCCGCCTCGGACATGCGGACGATCGCGTCGACGCCCGCGCCGCCCGGCATCCGCAGGTCCATCAGCACGATGTCGGGGCGGAGTTCCGCCGCCAGCGCCTCCGCCAGCGCCTCCGCCTGCGGCCCGCTGGCCGCGTCGGCTACCACCCGGCCGGCGGCCACGATCGCCAGCCGGTCCGCGAGCGCCTCCGCCTCCTCCAGGTAGTGGGTGGCGAGCAGGATCGTGGTGCCCTCGTCCGCGAGGAGCCGGACGAGATCCCGGAACTGTCGCCTGGCCGCCGGGTCGAAACCGGTCGTCGGCTCGTCCAGGAGGAGCAGTTCGGGGCCGCCGATCACCCCGAGCGCCACGTCCGGCCGGCGGCGCTGGCCCCCGAGAGTGCCTTGACCTGGCTGTCGGCCTTGGCTTCGAGACCGACCAGGGCGGTCACCCGCTCCGGGTCGCGCGGCCGCGGGTAGTAGTGCGCGAAGTGCCGCACCGTCTCGCGGACCGTCAACTCGGCGGGCGCCGATTCGTCCTGCCAGACGATTCCCACCCGGGACCGCCACGCGCGCGTGCCCGTCGCCGGATCCGCCCCCAGCACCGAGACCTCGCCGCCGTCCCTGGTCCGGTTGCCCTGGAGGATCTCCACCGTCGTGCTCTTGCCCGCCCCGTCGGGTCCGAGCAGGCCGAACACCTCACCTCGCCGGATGCCCAGGTCGACACCGTCCACCGCGGTCACGCCCCCGTACCGCTTGCGCAGCCCCCGGACGTCCCCCGCGAGTTCGTTCGCGTGTGCTGTCATGCCCCGGGCATCGGCCAGAACCGGACGCTCCGGGAGGACCGTGCGTACTTCCTTATGTCCACCGAACGGTGGACAGGGCGCCTCGTGCGGCACAATGGCCCCTGCCCGAAGGAGTTCCAACTCTCACACAGACGGAATCGGCGTGATGAGCAAGACGACAGTCCACGACGTCTCCACCGAGCCCGAGCCCGAGCACGCCTCCGCGGCACCGCGGACCGAGGGTGGCAGCCTCGCCTTCGGGCTGCTGCTGATCATCACCGGCGCCGCCGGCCTGCTGGCCGCCTGGGTCATCACGATCGACAAGTTCAAGCTGCTGGAAGCCAAGGCCGAAGGCAAGACGTTCACCCCCGGGTGCAGCCTCAACCCGGTCGTCTCCTGCGGCAGCGTCATGGAGTCCAAGCAGGCCGCCGCCTTCGGTTTCCCGAACCCGATGCTCGGCCTGGTCTGCTACGGCATCGTCGTCTGCGTCGGCATGAGCCTGCTGGCCCGTGCCCGCTTCCCCCGCTGGTACTGGCTGACCTTCAACTTCGGCACCCTCTTCGGCGTCGGATTCTGCACCTGGCTGCAGTTCCAGTCCCTGTACCGGATCAACGCGCTGTGCCTGTGGTGCTCGCTGGCCTGGGTCGCCACGATCATCATGTTCTGGTACGTGACCTCCTTCAACGTCCGCAAGGGCTTCCTGCCGGCCCCGAACTGGCTGAAGTCGTTCTTCGGCGAGTTCACCTGGGTGCTGCCGGTCCTGCACATCGGCATCATCGGCATGCTGATCCTGACCCGCTGGTGGGACTTCTGGACCAGCTGACAGCGCGCGCCGCGTTGTCAGTGCGGTGATTTAGGGTTTCAGCGTGGAACCCGACCTTTTCACCGCAGCCGCGGAAGACCGCCAGGAGAAGGACCCCGCCGGCAGCCCCCTGGCAGTGCGGATGCGCCCGCGCACCCTCGACGAGGTGGTGGGCCAGCGGCATCTGCTGAAGCCGGGGTCCCCGCTGCGCAGGCTGGTCGGCGAGGGATCGGGCGGCCCCGCCGGCCCCTCCTCGGTGATCCTCTGGGGCCCGCCCGGCACCGGCAAGACGACCCTCGCCTACGTCGTCTCCAAGGCGACCGACAAGCGGTTCGTGGAGCTCTCCGCGATCACCGCGGGCGTCAAGGAGGTCCGCGCGGTCATCGACGGAGCCCGCCGAGCCACCGGGGGATACGGCAAGGAGACCGTCCTCTTCCTCGACGAGATCCACCGCTTCAGCAAGGCCCAGCAGGACTCCCTGCTCCCGGCCGTCGAGAACCGCTGGGTCACCCTGATCGCGGCGACGACGGAGAACCCGTACTTCTCGGTGATCTCCCCGCTGCTCTCCCGGTCCCTGCTGCTCACCCTCGAACCGCTCACCGACGACGACGTCCGCGGCCTGCTGCGCCGGGCCCTGACCGGCGAGCGCGGCCTGAAGGGCTCCGTCGCCCTTCCCGAGGACACCGAGGAGCACCTGCTGCGGATCGCCGGCGGCGACGCCCGCCGCGCCCTGACCGCCCTGGAGGCCGCCGCCGGAGCCGCCCTCGACAAGGGCGAGACGGAGATCGGCCTGGTGACCCTGGAGGAGGTCGTCGACCGGGCCGCGGTCAAGTACGACCGGGACGGCGACCAGCACTACGACGTCGCCAGCGCCCTCATCAAGTCCATCCGGGGCTCCGACGTCGACGCGGCCCTGCACTACCTGGCCCGGATGATCGAGGCCGGGGAGGACCCCCGCTTCATCGCCCGCCGCCTGATGATCTCCGCCAGCGAGGACATCGGCCTCGCCGACCCGAACGCGCTGCCCACAGCGGTGGCGGCCGCCCAGGCCGTCGCCATGATCGGCTTCCCCGAGGCCGCCCTCACCCTCAGCCACGCCACCATCGCCCTCGCCCTGGCTCCCAAGTCCAACTCCGCGACCACGGCGATCGGCGCCGCCCTGGAGGACGTACGCAAGGGGCTGGCCGGACAGGTGCCCCCGCACCTGCGCGACGGCCACTACAAGGGCGCCGCCAAGCTGGGGCACGCGCAGGGGTACGTCTATCCGCACGACCTGCCCGAGGGCATCGCCGAGCAGCAGTACGCCCCCGACCCGATCAAGGACCGTGAGTACTACGCCCCGACCCGGCACGGCTCCGAGGCGCGCTACGCGGACGCGGTCGAGTGGACCAGGAAGCACCTCGGTCGCAGGCGGTCCTGAGCAGCCTGTAGAATCCCTCGCAGCGCTGAGTCCCGCGCTGTCAGAGCGGGACAGTCGGCCGGAACCCTCGCAAGGGGGTTCCAGGAGCGTCGCGCACCGTCGAACGGTGTCGCGGGCAGCCCACCACCCCTCGCCGCACGGCGGGACCGGCCGGTGGGCCACTCGCGTGCTGCACGTATGTGCCCAGACCAGGGGAGCGGCTGCCCACCAGGCCCGGCAACGGGTTCCGGAGGGTCTCCCCGGCTGCGGATTGCGACCTCCCTCAACCCTGACGAGCCGATATCAGAAGGAAGAAAGAGACAAGTGGCGAACCAGTCCCGCCCCAAGGTCAAGAAGTCGCGTGCCCTCGGTATCGCGCTGACCCCGAAGGCCGTCAAGTACTTCGAGGCCCGCCCCTACCCGCCGGGTGAGCACGGCCGCGGCCGCAAGCAGAACTCGGACTACAAGGTCCGTCTGCTCGAGAAGCAGCGTCTGCGCGCGCAGTACGACGTGTCCGAGCGCCAGCTCGTCCGCGCCTACGAGCGTGCCTCCAAGGTGCAGGGCAAGACCGGTGAGGCCCTGATCATCGAGCTGGAGCGTCGCCTCGACGCGCTGGTCCTGCGTTCGGGCATCGCCCGCACGATCTACCAGGCCCGCCAGATGGTCGTCCACGGCCACATCCAGGTCAACGGTCAGAAGGTCGACAAGCCGTCCTACCGCGTGCGTCCGGACGACGTGATCCAGGTTCGCGACCGCTCCAAGGACAAGACGCTCTTCCAGATCGCCCGTGAGGGTGGCTTCGCCCCCGACGGCGAGATCCCGCGCTACCTGCAGGTGAACCTCAAGGCCCTGGCGTTCCGCCTGGACCGCGAGCCGAACCGCAAGGAAGTTCCGATCATCTGTGACGAGCAGCTCGTCGTCGAGTACTACGCCCGCTGATCCCAGCCCCGGCGCAGCACTCCAGCGTCAGCCCGCCGTCTCCCCGCCCTTGCGGGTGGGGGAGGTGGCGGGCTTTCGCATGCCGGCACCGTCCTCCCGCCGCGGTACCGGCCCGCGCGGCGACGGCAGCGCGTCCAGCGGCCGTAGCCCGAAGTACTCCAGGGCTCGGGCCACCGCCGCTTCCCGGTCCAGCAGGGCCCCCTGCCGTAAGCACTCCGCGTACCGCTCTTCGCCCAGCGCCCGCCGGGCCGTCGCCTCGCACAGCTCGTGCGGGGCGTTGTAGTGGGCCGAGCCGAACAGCGGCAGCCCCACCGACGGCCACATCCGCCCCGCCGCACCCTGCAGCACCGCCGCCTCCGCCGGATCCCCCTCGGTCACCGTCACCAGGGCGAGCAGCTCGATCGCCAGCACCGAACCCAGCAGGTCGTGGAAGCCGTGCGCATGGCCCAGGCAGTCGGTCAGCAGCTCGCGGGCGGCCTCGTGATCGCCGTCCCGCCAGGCCGCGTACGCCAGCACATACAGCGCGTACGACCGGGTCCAGCGCTCGCCGTGGTCCTCGCACACCTGCCGCACGTCCTCGCACAGCCGCACGGCGTCCGGCAGATCGCCGAGGAACGCCCGGACCATCGCCAGTTCGACCTGGCCCATCAGGACGTTGCTGTTGAGTTCGCCGATCTCCCGGTAGCGGCCGAGCGCCGAGCGCAGCAGCGTCTCCGCGCGGGCCATGTCGTCGGTGACCAGGGCCAGACAGCCCGTGCGGTGCTCCGCGTACGCCACCGCCGTCGGGTCGGCGGCCAGTTCGGCCTCCTCACGGCACTCCTGGAGCGCGGCCAGCGCGGGCATCGCGTCGCCCTGCAGGATCGCCACGTAGCCGAGCACCCACAGCGCCTTCAGCCGGGACCGCGGGTACCCCGAGTCCAGCTCCAGGCTCAGCTCCAGCCAGCGCCGCCCCTCCGAGAGCCGCCCGCAGCCGGCCCAGTAGAACCACAGCGAGGCCGCCAGGTACTGGCCCAGATGCGCCTCGTCCGGCTCGGTCAGGCAGTGGTCCAGGGCGGCTCGCAGGTTCGCCAGCTCGGCCTCGGCACGCGCGGCCACCTCGCCCTGCCGCGGCGAGAACCAGTCCAGCTCGCACCAGGTCGCCAGTCCCATGAACCAGTCGCGGTGCCGGCGCCGCAGCCGCCCCGCGTCCCCGATCGCCGCCAGCCAGTCGGCGCCGTACGCCCGTACGGTGTCGAGCATCCGGTAGCGCACCCCCGCCGGGGTCTCCTCCCGGGACACCACCGACTGCGCGAGCAGCTCCGCCAGCACGTCCAGGACCCCCTCGGACGACAGCCCGTCCCCGCCGCACACGTACTCGGCGGCCTCCAGGTCGAAGGTGCCCGCGAACACCGACAGCCGCGCCCACAGCAACCGCTCGGCGGGGGTGCACAGTTCATGACTCCAGCCGATCGCGGTGCGCAGCGTCTGATGGCGGGGGAGCCCGTCGCGCCCGCCGCCGGTCAGCAGCCGGAACCGGTCGTCGAGCCGCTTCAGGAGCTGCCCCGGCGACAGCATCCGCAGGCGGCCCGCCGCCAGCTCGATCGCCAGCGGGATCCCGTCGAGGCGCCGGCACACCTCCCGTACCTCCGTGCCGTCCCGGACCCCCAGCCCCTGCCGCTCGGCGCGCTCGGCGAACAGCTCGACCGCCTCGTCCTCGCCGAGCGGTGCCAGCGGGAACAGCCGCTCGCCCGCCACGCCGAGCGGCCGCCGCGCCGCCGCCAGCACGGTCAGTCCGGGCAGCCGCCGCAGCAGGTCGGCCACCAGGTCCGCGCACCTCTCGACCAGGTGCTCACAGCCGTCGAGCAGCAGCAGGCAACGGCGGCCGGCCAGGTGTTCCAGGAGTGTCTCGCGCGGCAGCCGGGTGGTGTGGTCTGTCAGCCCCAGCGCCTCCACGACCGCGTACTCCACGAACCGCGGATCGCGCACCGCGGCCAGCTCCACCCGCCACACCCCGTCGCGGGGCGCCGCCGCGGCGGCCGCCCGCGCCGCCAGCCGGGACTTGCCGACCCCGCCGACCCCGGTCACCGTCACCAGCCGGCCGGACTCCAGGGCCCCGGCCAGCTCGCGGAGTTCGGCCGAGCGGCCCACGAACGCGGTCAGTTCCAGGGGCAGATTGCCGTCCGCCGGGGGGTCGGGGCGCTGAGGACCTCGCATGGGACACGGAGCGTACTTAACCGTGTTCGGTCCGTACAATCGGTTCCCGCAACTCCGCCGCTCGCGCGCGGTAATCCGGTTCGGAGCCCGACGCCCCGCGCGATAGGCTCGGGGCTCCATTGATTTTTCGCGGAAGAGCGGGAAGCAGGTGCGCGCGGTGTCCGGTGGAGAGGTGGCCGGGATCCTGGTGGCCGTCTTCTGGGCGATCCTGGTCTCTTTCCTCGCGGTGGCTCTCGTGAGGCTGGCCCAGACGCTCAGGGCGACCACCAAGCTCGTGGCGGACGTGACCGACCAGGCCGTCCCGCTGCTCGCCGACGCCTCCGCGGCCGTACGCTCCGCGCAGACCCAGATCGACCGGGTCGACGCGATCGCCTCCGACGTCCAGGAGGTCACCTCCAACGCCTCCGCGCTGTCGACCACCGTCGCCTCCACCTTCGGCGGCCCGCTGGTCAAGGTCGCGGCGTTCGGCTACGGCGTGCGCCGGGCACTGTCCGGCCGCAAGGCGGACGTGCCCGCCAGGGAGCCCAGGCGTACCGTGATCGTGGGCCGGACCGTGCCCGCCGCGCGGCGGAAGAACCGGGGAAAGTAGGAGCCAGGCAGATGTTCCGCCGTACCTTCTGGTTCACCACCGGTGTCGCCGCCGGTGTCTGGGCCACCACCAAGGTCAACCGCAAGCTCCGGCAGCTGACCCCGGAGAGCCTCGCCGCCACCGCCGCGAACAAGGCGCTGGAGACCGGCCACCGGATCAAGGACCGGGCGATCGGCTTCGCGCTCGACGTCCGCGAGAACATGGCCCAGCGGGAAGCGGAGCTGGGGGACGCGCTGGGCATCGACGCGGACCCCGAACTTCCCGCACCCCGGCGGTTCACCGCCGTCGAGAACAACCGCAGCAACCCGAAGTACATCGAGAACACGACGTACTCGTACGACCGGAATGAGGACCACTGATGGAGTCGGCAGAGATCCGCCGCCGCTGGCTGAGCTTCTACGAGGAGCGCGGTCACACCGTCGTCCCTTCGGCGTCGCTCATCGCGGACGACCCGACTCTGCTCCTCGTCCCGGCCGGCATGGTGCCCTTCAAGCCCTACTTCCTCGGCGAGGTCAAGCCGCCGTGGGCGCGCGCCACCAGCGTGCAGAAGTGCGTGCGCACCCCCGACATCGAAGAGGTCGGCAAGACCACCCGGCACGGCACCTTCTTCCAGATGTGCGGCAACTTCTCCTTCGGCGACTACTTCAAGGAAGGCGCCATCAAGTACGCCTGGGAGCTGCTCACCAGCCCCCAGGACAAGGGCGGTTACGGCCTGGAGCCGGAGAAGCTCTGGATCACCGTCTACCAGGACGACGACGAGGCCGAGCGCATCTGGCACGAGGTCGTCGGCGTGCCCAAGGAGCGCATCCAGCGCCTCGGCATGAAGGACAACTACTGGTCCATGGGCGTCCCCGGACCCTGTGGCCCGTGCTCCGAGATCAACTACGACCGCGGCCCCGAGTTCGGCGTCGAGGGCGGCCCGGCCGTCAACGACGAGCGGTACGTGGAGATCTGGAACCTCGTCTTCATGCAGTACGAGCGTGGCGAGGGCATCGGCAAGGACAACTTCGAGATCCTCGGCGAGCTGCCGAGCAAGAACATCGACACGGGCCTCGGCCTGGAGCGACTCGCCATGATTCTGCAGGGCGTGCAGAACATGTACGAGATCGACACCTCCATGGCCGTCATCGAGAAGGCCACCGAGCTGACCGGCGTGGCCTACGGCGACGCGCACGGCTCGGACGTCTCGCTGCGCGTGGTCACCGACCACATGCGCACGTCGGTGATGCTCATCGGTGACGGCGTCACCCCCGGCAACGAGGGCCGCGGTTACGTGCTGCGCCGGATCATGCGCCGCGCCATCCGCAACATGCGGCTGCTCGGCGCCACCGGTCCGGTCGTCCTCGACCTCATCGACACCGTGATCCGGATGATGGGCCAGCAGTACCCGGAGCTGGTCACCGACCGCGAGCGCATCGAGAAGGTCGCCGTCGCCGAGGAGAACGCCTTCCTCAAGACGCTGAAGGCCGGCACCAACATCCTCGACACCGCCGTCACCGAGACCAAGGAGTCCGGCGGCACGGTCCTCGCCGGCGACAAGGCCTTCCTGCTCCACGACACCTGGGGCTTCCCGATCGACCTCACCCTCGAAATGGCCGCCGAGCAGGGCCTGGCCGTGGACGAGGAGGGCTTCCGCCGCCTGATGAAGGAGCAGCGGGACCGCGCCAAGGCCGACGCCCAGGCCAAGAAGACCGGGCACGCCGGCGCCGGCGCCTACCGCGAGATCGCCGACAAGACCGGCGAGACCGACTTCATCGGCTACTCCGACACCGAGGGCGAGAGCACGATCGTCGGCATCCTCGTCGACGGCGTCTCCTCGCCGGCCGCCACCGAGGGCGACGAGGTCGAGATCGTCCTGGACCGCACCCCGTTCTACGCCGAGGGCGGCGGGCAGATCGGCGACACCGGCCGGATCAAGGTCGACACCGGTGCCGTCATCGAGATCCGCGACACCCAGAAGCCGGTGCCCGGCGTCTACGTCCACAAGGGCGTCGTCCAGGTCGGCGAGGTGACGGTCGGCGCCAAGGCCCACGCCGCGATCGACCAGCGCCGCCGGACCGCCATCGCCCGCGCCCACTCGGCCACCCACCTCACCCACCAGGCGCTGCGCGACGCCCTCGGCCCGACGGCCGCCCAGGCCGGTTCGGAGAACCAGCCCGGCCGCTTCCGTTTCGACTTCGGATCGCCGTCCGCCGTCCCGACGGCCGTGATGACCGACGTCGAGCAGAAGATCAACGAGGTGCTCGCCCGCGACCTGGACGTGCGCGCCGACATCATGGGCATCGACGAGGCGAAGAAGCAGGGCGCCATCGCCGAGTTCGGCGAGAAGTACGGCGAGCGGGTGCGCGTGGTGACCATCGGCGACTTCTCCAAGGAGCTGTGCGGCGGCACCCATGTGCACAACACCGCCCAGCTGGGCCTGGTGAAGCTGCTCGGCGAGTCGTCGATCGGCTCGGGTGTGCGCCGTATCGAGGCCCTCGTCGGCGTCGACGCCTACAACTTCCTGGCCCGTGAGCACACGGTCGTCGCCCAGCTCCAGGAGCTGATCAAGGGCCGCCCGGAGGAGCTCCCCGAGAAGGTCTCCGCCATGCTCGGCAAGCTGAAGGACGCCGAGAAGGAGATCGAGAAGTTCCGTGCCGAGAAGGTGCTGCAGGCCGCCGGCGGTCTGGTCGACTCGGCGAAGGACGTCCGCGGGATCGCCCTGGTGACGGGGCAGGTCCCGGACGGCACCACGCCGGACGACCTGCGCAGGCTGGTCCTCGACGTGCGGGGCCGCATCCAGGGCGGACGCGCCGCCGTGGTCGCCCTGTTCGCGGTCAACAACGGCAAGCCGCTCACGGTCATCGCCACCAACGACGCCGCGCGCGACCGCGGCCTCAAGGCCGGTGACCTGGTCCGTACCGCCGCCAAGACCCTCGGCGGCGGTGGCGGCGGCAAGCCGGACGTCGCCCAGGGCGGCGGCCAGAACCCGGCCGCCGTGGGCGAGGCCATCGACGCCGTCGAGCGTCTCGTGGCCGAGACCGCCAAGTAAGAAACGGTTACGAGGATGCGCAGAGGACGTCGGCTCGCCGTCGACGTCGGGGACGCCCGGATCGGGGTCGCCTCGTGCGACCCCGACGGGATCCTGGCGACCCCCGTCGAGACCGTCCCCGGCCGGGACGTCCCCGCCGCCCACCGCCGGCTGCGGCAGCTGGTCGAGGAATACGAGCCGATCGAGGTCGTCGTCGGCCTCCCGCGCTCCCTCAAGGGGGGCGAGGGTCCGGCCGCCGTCAAGGTCCGGGCCTTCGCCCAGGAGCTGGCCAAGGGCGTCAGGCCGGTGCCGGTCCGGCTGGTCGACGAGCGGATGACGACCGTGACGGCCAGTCAGGGACTGCGCGCCTCGGGAGTGAAGTCCAAGAAGGGACGCTCGGTCATCGACCAGGCGGCCGCGGTCATCATCCTTCAACAGGCGTTGGAATCCGAACGGGTGTCAGATAAACCACCCGGCGAGGGCGTCGAAGTGGTCATCTGATCGCGATACGGTAACGTTCCGCGCGATGCGATGGTTTTCGAACAGCCACCGCACAGCAAGAGTCGGTACGACAACCGGCCCACCAGCCGCGTTTCGCGCCGCCTCGCGGCTCTAGGGGATCGATGACTGAGTATGGCCGGGGCGAAGGCTCCGAACCGTGGCATCCGGAGGACCCGTTGTACGGGGACGGCGGATGGGGAGGACAGCAGGCCCACGTGGGTCAGCAGTCCCCCTACGGCGGCCAGCCGCAGCACTATCCGCAACAGCCGCAGCAGCAGTACGGCGAGTGGAGCCGGCACCAGCAGGGCGGGTACGACCAGCACCAAGGCGGGCAGCAGTACGCGTACTACGACGAGCAGGGGCAGCTTCGGTACGCCGACGGACAGGGCCGGCAGCAGTACGACCAGCAGCACGCCGGCCAGGCACAGCAGCAGTACCACCAGGGCGGTTGGGACGCGACCGGCACCCACGGCCAGGTGCCCTACGCCGCCGACCCGGGCGACCCCTACGGCCAGCAGCCGGTGGCGTACGGCGGGGAGCAGCCCGACTTCTACGGCACCGACGACGCCTACCCGCCGCCGGAGCCGCCCGGCCGCCGGCGCCCGGATCCGCAGCCGGAGCCCGCCGTCGAGGAGGAGGAAGACCAGCACCCCTTCTTCACGGGTGCCGACGACGGTGACGATGATGACGACGACCCGAAAGGGCGCCGCGGTGGTGGCCGCGGCAAGGACGCGAAGGGCGGCAAGGGAGCCAAGAAACGGCGCAACGGCTGCGCCTGTCTGGTGGTCTGCCTGGTCTTCGGCGGGGGTGCGGCCGGAGTCGGCTACTACGGCTGGCACTTCTACCAGAACCGTTTCGGCCCGGCCCCCGACTACGCGGGCGGCGGCAGCGGCTCGGTGACCGTCGAGATTCCGAAGGGCGCGGGCGGATACGACATCGGCAGGCGGCTGAAGGACGCCGGTGTCATCAAGAGCGTCGACGCGTTCGTGGCCGCACAGTCGCAGAATCCCGACGGAAAAACGATTCAGGCAGGCGCTTATCTCCTGAAGAAGGAGATGTCCGCAGCCAGCGCCGTGCAGTTGATGCTCGACCCGAAGAGCAAGGCCAATGTGGTGGTCACCCCGGGCGAGCGCGCGGCGGCCGTCTATGTGGCCCTCGACAAACAGCTGGGCCTCTCCTCCGGCACCACCAGGAAGGTCGCCAAGAACGAATACAAGAGCCTGGGGCTGCCGAGCTACGCGAACACCGACAGTAAGATCATGGACCCACTGGAAGGCTTCCTCTTCCCGGGTACCTATCCCGCGGCCAAGGGCATGAAGCCCGACGCGATCCTGAAACAGATGGTCGCCGCGGCGAAGGAGGAATACGCCACCTACGACCTCGCGGGCCAGGCCAAGAAGTACGACCTGGACAACCCGCTGCAGGTCATCACGGTCGCGAGCCTCGTCCAGGCCGAAGGAAAGACGCACGACGACTTCCGCAAGATGGCGGAAGTGGTCTACAACCGTCTCAAGTCCACGAACACCGAGACGAACCGGTTGCTCCAATTCGACTCGACCTTCAATTACCTGAAGGGCACGAGCAACATCCATATCAGCGAGTCGGAGATCAACAGCAACCAGGACCCGTACAACACGTACACCCAGAAGGGTCTCCCGCCCGGCCCGATCGGCAACCCCGGCGACGAGGCACTGAAGGCCGCGCTGAATCCGACCGACGAGGGCTGGATGTATTTCGTGGCGACCGACGGCGTGAACAACACCGAATTCGCCAAGACCAACAGCGAATTCGAGAAGCTCAAGGAAAAGTTCAATGCCACCTCGGGCCACTGACGCCCGCAGGGCAGCCGTGCTCGGCAAGCCCATCGCCCACTCGCTCTCCCCGGTGCTGCACCGGGCCGCGTACGACGAACTCGGGCTCACCGAGTGGTCGTACGAGCGCTTCGAGGTCGACGAGACCCGGCTGCCCGGTTTCCTCGGGCAGCTGGGACCGGAGTGGGCGGGGCTGTCGCTGACCATGCCGCTGAAGCGGGCGGTCATCCCGCTGGTCGACGAGATCAGCGAGACGGCCGCCTCGGTCGACGCGGTCAACACGGTCGTCTTCACGGAGGACGGCCGACGCCTGGGGGACAACACCGACATCCCGGGCATGGTCGCCGCGTTGCGTGAGCACGGCATCGAACAGGTCGACTCCGCCGCCGTCCTCGGCGCCGGGGCCACCGCCTCCTCGGCGCTGGCCGCCCTCGCCCGGATCTGCACCGGCGAGGTCGTCGCCTACGTCCGCAGCGAGGAGCGCGCCGCCGAGATGCGGCACTGGGGCGAGCGGCTCGACGTCGACGTCCGCACCGCCGACTGGGCCGACGCCGCACAGGCCCTGCACGCCCCCCTGGTGATCGCCACCACCCCGGCCGGCACCACCGACGCGCTCGCCGCGGCCGTACCCGAGCGCCCCACCACCCTCTTCGACGTCCTCTACCACCCCTGGCCCACGGCGCTGGCCGCACGCTGGTCCATGTTCGGGGGAGCCGTGGTGAGCGGGCTCGACCTCCTGGTGCACCAGGCCGTGCTCCAGGTCGAAGAGATGACCGGACGGGTTCCGGTGCCGGTGGACGCGATGCGCCGGGCCGGGGAGAAGGCGCTCGCCGAGCGCTGACCCGGTCCACGTCCGCGTCCGTCTGCTGGACCGGGGACCGGGTCCACCACCCGGACGTGGGAGGATCGGACACGGCGGACCGGGGCCGCGCACCCGGTCGGGCCGTCGCCGTACGCGAGGACGCGTGTACGCAGGGCAGTACCAGGGCGCGAGCACTGAGGAGCACCGTTGAGCAGGCTGCGTTGGCTGACCGCGGGGGAGTCCCACGGTCCCGCACTTGTCGCGACGCTGGAGGGCCTTCCCGCCGGCGTGCCGATCACGACCGAGATGGTCGCCGACCACCTCGCGCGGCGGCGGCTCGGTTATGGGCGCGGTGCGCGCATGAAGTTCGAGCAGGACCAGGTCACCTTCCTCGGCGGGGTCCGGCACGGTCTCTCGCTCGGCTCGCCGGTCGCGATCATGGTGGGCAACACCGAGTGGCCCAAGTGGGAGCAGGTCATGGCGGCCGACCCGGTCGACCCCGAGATCCTCGCCGGGCTGGCCCGCAACGCCCCGCTGACCCGTCCGCGTCCCGGCCACGCCGACCTCGCCGGCATGCAGAAGTACGGCTTCGACGAGGCCCGGCCGGTACTGGAGCGCGCCTCCGCGCGGGAGACCGCGGCCCGGGTGGCGCTCGGCGCGGTCGCCCGGTCGTACCTGAGGGAGACGACCGGCATCGAGATCGTCTCGCACGTCGTCGAGCTGTGCTCCGTGAAGGCACCGAAGGGCGTGTACCCCACCCCGGCCGACGTCGAGAAGCTCGATGCCGACCCGCTGCGCTGCCTGGACGCCGACGCGTCCAAGGCGATGGTCGCGGAGGTCGACCAGGCCCACAAGGACGGCGACACCCTCGGCGGCGTGGTCGAGGTCCTCGCCTACGGCGTACCGGTCGGACTCGGCTCCCACGTCCACTGGGACCGCAAGCTGGACGCCAGGCTCGCCGGGGCCCTGATGGGCATCCAGGCGATCAAGGGCGTCGAGATCGGCGACGGCTTCGAGCTGGCCCGGGTGCCCGGCTCCCAGGCGCACGACGAGATCGTCGGCACCCCCGAGGGCATCCGCCGCGCCTCCGGCCGCGCCGGCGGCACCGAGGGCGGCCTGTCCACCGGTGAGCTGCTGCGGGTACGGGCCGCGATGAAGCCGATCGCCACCGTGCCGCGCGCCCTGCAGACCGTCGACGTCACCACCGGCGAGGCCACCCAGGCCCACCACCAGCGCTCCGACGTCTCCGCCGTGCCGGCCGCCGGCATCGTCGCCGAGGCGATGGTCGCGCTCGTCCTCGCGGACGCGGTCGCCGAGAAGTTCGGCGGCGACTCGGTGCCCGAGACCCGCCGCAACGTCCGCTCGTACCTCGAGAACCTGGCCATCCGGTGAACCGCGCACCGAGGGTGGTGCTGGTCGGACCGATGGGCGTCGGCAAGTCCACGGTCGGCGAGCTGCTCGCCCAGCGGCTCGGGATCGGCTACCGCGACACCGACGGGGACATCGTCGCCGCCGAGGGCCGCGCCATCGCCGACATCTTCGTCGCCGACGGCGAGGCGGCCTTCCGGGAGATCGAGAAGCGGGCGGTACGGGTGGCGCTGGCCGAGCACGAGGGGGTCCTCGCCCTCGGCGGCGGCGCGATCCTCGACGCGGACACGCGGGCGCTGCTCGCCGGCCGGCGGGTGGTCTACCTCTCCATGGAGGTCGAGGAGGCCGTGAAGCGCACCGGCCTCAACGCGGCCCGGCCGCTGCTGGCCATCAACCCGCGCAAGCAGTGGCGGGAACTGATGGAGGCGCGGCGGCACCTGTACGAGGAGGTCGCCACGGCCGTCGTGGCGACCGACGGGCGCACGCCCGAAGAGGTCACCCAAGCAGCGCTGGACGCACTGGAGTTGAAGGAAGCATGAGCGAGGCAGTCACCCGGATCCAGGTCGGCGGCACGGCGGGCACCGAACCGTACGAGGTCCTGGTGGGCCGGCAACTGCTCGGCGAACTGGGCGGGCTGATCGGTGAGCGGGTCAAGCGGGTCGCGGTGATCCACCCCGAGGCGCTCGCCGAGACCGGCGACGCCCTCCGCGCGGACCTGGCCGGGCAGGGCTACGAGGCGGTCGCCATCCAGGTGCCCAACGCGGAGGAGGCCAAGACCGCCGAGGTCGCCGCCTACTGCTGGAAGGCGCTCGGACAGTCCGGGTTCACCCGCTCCGACGTCGTCGTCGGCGTGGGCGGAGGGGCGACGACGGACCTGGCCGGTTTCGTCGCCGCCACCTGGCTGCGCGGGGTCCGCTGGATCGCGGTTCCGACCACCGTCCTCGCCATGGTCGACGCGGCGGTCGGCGGCAAGACCGGCATCAACACCGCCGAGGGCAAGAACCTGGTCGGTGCCTTCCATCCGCCGGCGGGCGTGCTCTGCGACCTTGCCGCGCTGGACTCCCTCCCGGTCAACGACTACGTCTCCGGGCTCGCCGAGGTCATCAAGGCCGGTTTCATCGCCGACCCGGCGATCCTGGACCTCATCGAGTCCGACCCCGGGGCCGCGCGCACCCCGGCCGGCCCGCACACGGCCGAGCTGATCGAGCGCTCCATCCGGGTCAAGGCCGAGGTCGTCTCCTGCGACCTCAGGGAGTCGGGGCTGCGGGAGATCCTCAACTACGGCCACACGCTCGGCCACGCCATCGAGAAGAACGAGCGCTACAAGTGGCGGCACGGTGCCGCGGTCGCCGTCGGCATGCACTTCGCCGCCGAACTGGGCCGGCTGGCCGGACGCCTGGACGACGCGACGGCAGACCGCCACCGCGCGATCCTGGAGTCGGTGGGGCTTCCGCTGCACTACCGGTACGACCAGTGGCCCAAGCTGGTCGAGACCATGAGGGTCGACAAGAAGTCCCGCGGTGACCTGCTCCGCTTCGTCGTCCTGGACGGCCTCGCCAAGCCGACCGTCCTGGAGGGCCCGGACCCGGCCGTGCTGCTCGCCGCCTACGGCGAGGTCGGACAGTAGGTCCGCGGCTGTTCCTTCTGCCCGGTTCGCCTCCCGGCACGGGCACTTCGTACCGCCCCCGGCCGTTTCACCAAACGACGACCGGGGGCGGTACCGTTCGGTAACGAGCGCAGCCGAACATGACGAGACGGAGTGGCACCGGATGCAGCACGCAGTGGGATCTCCGCTGCCGCCGCCCCATCAGCCGGGGCAGGGACCGACCGGCTGGCCGCCGGCCGCACACCACCCGGGAGCGGCGCAGGGCCCCGCGCCCGTGCCGCCGCCCCCGGCCGCACCCCCGCAACCACCGGTTCCGCCGCCACCGTTGCCCTCGGCCCCGCCGCCCCCCGACGCCACGGGCCATGTGCCGCTGCCGCCGGGCGCCCCGGTGGGCATCCCCGCCGCCCCCCCGGCCGCGACCGCCGTGCCCGACGCGACCAGCACCACCCTGGCCGTCCTGCTCATCGGCCCGGCGGGCGCGGGC
Source organism: Streptomyces sp. NPDC026515 (assembly GCF_055567595.1). NCBI lineage: Bacteria > Bacillati > Actinomycetota > Actinomycetes > Kitasatosporales > Streptomycetaceae > Streptomyces > Streptomyces sp. NPDC026515. Next base: position 131,994 of record NZ_JBVHQD010000013.1, on the reverse strand, counting down.
AAGACCAGCGTGGCCAAGTACTGGGCCGGCCACCGCAGGGTCCCGACCGCCCACATCAGCCTCGACGACGTCCGCGAATGGGTCCGTTCCGGTTTCGCCGACCCCCAGTCCGGGTGGAACGACAACTCCGAGGCCCAGTACCGCCTGGCCCGCCGCACCTGTGGCTTCGCCGCGCGCAACTTCCTGGCCAACGGCATCTCGTGCATCCTCGACGACGCGGTCTTCCCCGACCGCCCGGTCGTGGGCCTCGGCGGCTGGAAGCGCCACGTCGGCCCCGGCCTGCTCCCCGTCGTCCTGCTGCCCGGACTCGACATCGTCCTGGAGCGCAACGCCGAACGCACGGGCAACCGCCGCCTCACCGACGAGGAGGTGGCCCGCATCCACGGCCGCATGGCGGGATGGTACGGCTCGGGCCTCCCGATCATCGACAACTCCCAGCTGGACGTGGAGAGCACGGCCCGGGTGCTGGACGAGGTGCTGGCGCGGGCGATAGCGAGCCCACCGAGCTGGTGAGGACGGGTGGCACCGGCTCCCTGATTCCCGGGAGGCGCGGTCAGGTGTGCTTCCGGGGGCGCGGGGAACCGCGCGATCGGCCCCCGCCGGCCCGCACCGGGACCCGCACCCGGATCCGCACCGGAGCCCGCATGCGGCAGGAGCGCCCGGTCACCCCACTCGGCTCTCCCCAACCGGCACAAACCGCCCGCGACTCCTACGCTCGACTCATGTCAGAGGTGTACGCCACCCGCCGAGCCCGCCTACGGGACCGCTGCCAAGCCGGCGGCAGCGCCTCCGCCCTGGTCTCCCGCCCGGCCAACGTGAGGTACCTCGCCGGCGCCGCTCCGGCCGGCTCCGTCCTGCTGCTCGGCAGACGCGAGGACCTCCTCGTCAGCCCCGGCCCGCAGGACGACCGCCCCACCGAGGCCCGACCCGACGACTCCCTTCGACAGCACCTCCTGGAGGGACCCGGCGGCGACCCCGCCGTGGCGGCGGCCGGTCTCGCCGCCGACCAGGACGCCGACGCCCTCGCCGTCGAGGAGCATCACCTCACGGTGACCCGGCACCGCGCCCTCGCCTCGGTCGCGCCCCGGCTCCGCCTCACCGACCTCGGCAGCGCCGTCGAGCAGCTGAGGGTGGTGAAGGACGAGGAGGAGATCTCCTGTCTCCGCATCGGTGCCGAGATCGCCGACCAGGCCCTCGGGGAGCTGCTGGAGTCGATCCTCGTCGGCCGCACCGAACGGCACCTCGCCCTGGAGCTGGAGCGCCGCCTGGTCGACCACGGCGCGGACGGCCCGGCCTTCCCGACTTCCGTGGCGACCGGACCGAACTCGGGGCGCCGCGGTCACCGCCCCACCGACCGGCGGGTCGAGGAGGGCGACTTCCTCTCCGTCTGCCTCGGTGCCGCCTACCGCGGCTACCGCTGCGAGATCGGCCGGACCTTCGTCATCGGCACCTCGCCCGCCGACTGGCAGATCGAGCTCTACGACCTCGTCTTCGCCGCTCAGCGGGCCGGCCGGGAGGGCCTCGTACCAGGGGCGGCCTGCCGTGACGTGGACCGCGCCGCACGCCAGGTGCTGGACTCCGCGGGCTACGCCGGGGGACTGCAGCCCCTCACCGGACACGGAGTCGGACTCGAAATCGACGAGGACCCGCAGCTCGCCCCGTCGTCCATGGGTAAACTGGACGCTTGCGTGCCGGTCACCGTCGAACCGGGGGTCCACCTCCCGGGCCGGGGCGGTGTCCGGATCGATGACACGCTCGTCGTACGCCCTGAGGCGGACGGCGGACCCGAGCTACTCACCATCACGACCAAGGAGCTGCTCGCGCTGTAGCGCGTGACCCGAAGTCGTACGTCAGTCCAGGAGATTCCGCAACCGTGGCTTCCACGAACGACCTCAAGAACGGCCTGGTGCTCAAGCTCGACGGGGGCCAGCTCTGGTCCGTCGTCGAGTTCCAGCACGTCAAGCCCGGCAAGGGCCCGGCCTTCGTGCGCACCAAGCTGAAGAACGTGCTGTCCGGCAAGGTGGTCGACAAGACCTTCAACGCCGGCGTCAAGGTCGAGACGGCCACCGTCGACAAGCGCGACATGCAGTACTCGTACAAGGACGGCGAGTACTTCGTCTTCATGGACATGGAGACCTACGACCAGCTGCACATCGACCCGAAGGCCGTCGGGGACGCCGCGAACTTCCTCATCGAGGGCTTCACCGCGGTCGTCGCGCAGCACGAGGGCGAGGTGCTCTTCGTCGAGCTGCCCGCCGCCGTCGAGCTGGTCGTCGCCGAGACCGAGCCGGGCGTCCAGGGCGACCGCTCCACCGGTGGCACCAAGCCCGCCACGCTGGAGACCGGCCACCAGATCCAGGTCCCGCTGTTCATCACGACCGGCGAGAAGATCAAGGTCGACACCCGTACGAGCGACTACCTCGGCCGGGTGAACAGCTAACCGTGGCTGCCCGCAACACGGCCCGCAAGCGCGCCTTCCAGATCCTCTTCGAGGGCGACCAGCGCGGGGCCGACGTCCTGACCGTTCTCGCGGACTGGATCAGGCTCTCCCGGGACGACACCCGACAGCCGCCGGTGAGCGAGTACACGATGCAGCTGGTCGAGGGCTACACCGAGCACGCGCGGCGGATCGACGAGCTGATCTCGCAGTACGCGGTCGGCTGGACGCTCGACCGGATGCCGGTCGTCGACCGCAACATCCTGCGCCTCGGGGCCTACGAGCTGATCTGGGTCGACGAGACGCCGGACGCGGTCGTCCTCGACGAGATGGTGCAGCTGGCGAAGGAGTTCTCGACGGACGAGTCGCCCTCGTTCGTGAACGGGCTTCTCGGACGGCTGAAGGAGCTCAAGCCGTCGCTGCGCCGGGAGGCGTGAGCCGACGAACGCCGGAGGGCCCGCAGCCGTGTGCTGCGGGCCCTCCGGCGTTCGTGTGCCCCGTGGGGCGCATGGTGCGGTCGTCGGGCGGCTGCAGGGCCTGTGGGGGGCTTGCCGGGCCGTTCCTCCCGCGGTCTTCGGCCGGGGGTGCCCCCAGCGCCCCTGGTGGGGCGTGCGGCCGCCCGTCACCACGTGACGGCCGATGACAAAAAGCGGCCGGAGCGACCGGAACCATCGAGTTCCGGCCACTCCGGCGGCACGTTTCTGCTGAAGCGTCGTGGGGTCAGGCGTCCTCGTGGGTCGCGACCGCGCGGCGCGCGTCCGCGTCCAGGACGCCCCAGCTGATCAGCTGCTCGGTGAGGACCGAGGGGGACTGGTCGTAGATGACGGCCAGGGTGCGCAGGTCGTCCTGGCGGATCGACAGCACCTTGCCGTTGTAGTCACCGCGCTGGGACTGGATGGTCGCCGCGTAGCGCTGCAGCGGGCCCGCCTTCTCGGCCGGCACGGTGGCCAGCCGCTCCAGGTCCAGGACCAGCTTCGGCGGCGGCTCGGCGGCACCGCCGGGGGTGGTGCCCGGGAGCAGCTCCTGCACCGGCACCCCGTAGAAATCCGCCAGCTCGGCAAGTCGCTGCACGGTCACGGCACGGTCGCCGCGCTCGTACGAACCGACGACCACGGCCTTCCAGCGACCCTGGGACTTCTCCTCGACACCGTGGAGGGAAAGGCCCTGCTGGGTGCGGATGGCCCGGAGCTTGGCCCCGAGCTGTTTGGCGTATTCGCTGGACATATAGCTCCCCGGACACTGTGTCGACGCGGCCGGCTTTTGGTTCGCGCCGCGCGGCTGGTAACTCACTGTGAGGTTACGCAGCGTTACTCTCTCGCGTCAAGCCGAATGGTCCGCACCGACTCTTCCGTGGTCGCGGTGGCCGATTACGCCAAGGGGGTGATCGGAGGCCTCTCCGGCGCCTGATACGGTGGATGGCGCAAATCCGACGTCCTTTAAGGTCCGTCCCGTGAGGCGGAGAAGGGGGTCCGTTTCGTATGGACAAGCAAGTAAAGCCAGACCTTCAGACATCCGATGCCCGGCCCGTTCTCGAGGGGCCCGACATCGCGCGGGTACTGACCCGCATCGCCCACGAGATCGTCGAGCGCGCCAAGGGCGCCGACGACGTGGTGCTCCTCGGCATTCCCACCCGCGGTGTCTTCCTCGCCCGGCGGCTCGCCGCCAAGCTGGAGGAGATCACCGACCGCAAGGTGCCCGTGGGTTCGCTCGACATCACCATGTACCGCGACGACCTGCGCATGCACCCGCCGCGTGCGCTGGCCCGCACCGAGATCCCCGGTGACGGCATCGACGGCAGGCTGGTCGTCCTCGTCGACGACGTGCTGTTCTCCGGCCGCACCATCCGCGCCGCCCTCGACGCCCTGAACGACATCGGGCGCCCACGCGCGGTCCAGCTCGCGGTCCTCGTCGACCGGGGCCACCGCGAACTGCCCATCCGCGCCGACTACGTCGGCAAGAACCTCCCCACGTCGCTGCGGGAGACGGTCAAGGTCCTGCTCGCCGAGGAGGACGGTCGCGACACCGTGCTGCTCGGCGCGAAGCCGACCCCCTAGCAAGCCCCGGGGCCCGCACCGCACCGGTGCGCCCACGCTTGCCCGTAATCTCCCGATATGTGAACTGTCTTACGGAGCCTGACAGATGCAGCGTCATCTCATCTCGGCCGCCGACCTCACCCGCGACGACGCCGTCCTGATCCTCGACACCGCCGAGGAGATGGCCCGGGTCGCCGACCGGCCGATCAAGAAGTTGCCGACCCTGCGCGGCCGCACCGTGGTCAACCTCTTCTTCGAGGACTCGACCCGGACCCGGATCTCCTTCGAGGCCGCGGAGAAGCGGCTGTCGGCGGACGTCATCAACTTCACCGCCAAGGGGTCGAGCGTCTCCAAGGGCGAGTCCCTGAAGGACACCGCCCAGACCCTGGAGGCGATGGGCGTCGACGCCGTCGTCATCCGGCACGGCGCCTCCGGAGCCCCCTACCGCCTCGCCAACTCCGGCTGGATCGACGCCGCCGTCATCAACGCGGGCGACGGCACCCACCAGCACCCCACCCAGGCCCTCCTCGACGCCTTCACCATGCGCCGCCGGCTCGTCGGCCGGGACGCCGGGATAGGGCAGGACCTGGCCGGCAAGCGCATCACGATCGTCGGCGACGTCCTGCACAGCCGGGTCGCCCGCTCCAACGTCGACCTGCTGCACACCCTCGGCGCCGAGGTCACTCTGGTCGCCCCGCCCACCCTGGTTCCGGTCGGCATCGGGAACTGGCCCTGCGAGGTGTCGTACGACCTCGACGCCGTCCTGCCCAAGTCCGACGCGGTGATGATGCTGCGCGTCCAGCGCGAGCGCATGAACGCCGCGTTCTTCCCGACCGAGCGCGAGTACTCGCGGCGGTACGGCCTCGACGGCGAGCGCATGGCGAAGATGCCCGAGCACGCCATCGTGATGCACCCCGGCCCGATGGTCCGCGGCATGGAGATCACCGCCGAGGTCGCCGACTCCGACCGCTGCACCGTGGTCGAGCAGGTCGCAAACGGAGTCTCCATCCGGATGGCCGTTCTCTACCTTCTGCTCGGCGGCAACGAACCCGCCGTCAGCCACGCCCGCACCATCGAGGAGAAGTAACACCCATGAGCAAGATCCTGATCCGTGGTGCGAAGGTGCTCGGCGGTGAGCCGCAGGACGTCCTGATCGACGGCGAGGTCATCGAGGCGGTGGGCGGCGGGCTGTCCGCCGAGGGCGCCGAGGTCGTGGAGGCCGCCGGCAAGGTGCTGCTGCCGGGCCTGGTCGACCTGCACACCCATCTGCGCGAGCCGGGCCGCGAGGACTCCGAGACCGTGCTGACCGGCACCCGCGCGGCCGCGAGCGGTGGCTACACGGCGGTGTTCGCCATGGCCAACACCTTCCCCGTCGCGGACACCGCAGGCGTGGTCGAACAGGTCTACCGGCTCGGCCGGGAGCACGGCTACTGCGACGTCCAGCCCATCGGCGCCGTCACCGTCGGCCTGGAGGGCAAGAAGCTCGCCGAACTGGGCGCCATGCACGAGTCGGCCGCCGGGGTCACCGTCTTCTCCGACGACGGCAAGTGCGTGGACGACGCGGTGATCATGCGCCGCGCGCTGGAGTACGTGAAGGCCTTCGGCGGCGTCGTCGCGCAGCACGCGCAGGAGCCGCGGCTGACCGAGGGCGCCCAGATGAACGAGGGCGTCGTCTCCGCCGAGCTGGGCCTCGGCGGCTGGCCGGCCGTCGCCGAGGAGTCGGTCATCGCGCGGGACGTCCTGCTCGCCGAGCACGTCGGCTCCCGCGTCCACATCTGCCACCTCTCGACCGCCGGGTCCGTCGAGATCGTGCGCTGGGCCAAGTCCCGGGGCATCGACGTCACCGCCGAGGTCACCCCGCACCACCTGCTCCTCACCGACGAGCTGGTGCGGTCGTACAACCCGGTCTACAAGGTCAACCCGCCGCTGCGCACCGAGCGCGACGTCCTGGCCCTGCGCGAGGCACTGGCCGACGGCACGATCGACATCGTCGCCACCGACCACGCCCCGCACCCGCACGAGGACAAGGACTGCGAGTGGGCCGCGGCCGCCATGGGGATGGTCGGTCTGGAGACCGCCCTGTCGGTGGTGCAGGAGACCATGGTGGACACGGGCCTGCTGACCTGGGCCGGCGTCGCCGACCGGATGTCCGTCGAGCCCGCGCGGATCGGGCGGGCCGCCGGGCACGGCCGCCCCGTCTCGGCTGGTGAGCCCGCCAACCTCACGCTCGTCGACACGGAATACCGTGGCACGGTGGACCCCGCGGGCTTTGCCTCGCGCAGCCGCAACACCCCGTACGAGGGGCGAGAGCTGCCGGGCCGTGTCACCCACACATGGCTGCGGGGCAAGGCGACGCTCGTGGACGGGAAGCTGACGTGACACCTCTGATCCTGCTGGCCGACGACAAGAAGTCGGCCGCGGTCACCGACTGGGCCGCGCGCATCGGCTGGCTCGTCGGCCTCGCCCTCTTCGTCGCGCTCGTCTACTGGCTGATGCGCGAGGGCTGGAAGTGGCGCGGCACCCTCCAGGGCGACCTCCCGGACCTGCCCACCGCGCCGGACGACCCGGGCCCGGCGAGACTGACGATGAGCGGCCGTTACCACGGCTCCACCACCGCCGGGCAGTGGCTGGACCGGATCGTGGCCCACGGCCTCGGCTCCCGCAGCCGGGCCGAGCTCACCCTGACCGACGCGGGCCTCGACGTCGTACGCCCCGGGGCGACCGACTTCTTCATCCCCGCCGCCGCGCTCCGCGAGGCCCTGCTCGGCAAGGGCATCGCGGGCAAGGTCCTCACCGAGGGCGGACTGCTCGTGGTGACCTGGCAGCACGGCGACCGGCTGATCGACTCCGGATTCCGGTCCGACCACGCGGCCGAGCACGCCGAGTGGGCCGACACCCTCAACTCCATGATCAAGACACCCAGCACGGAAGGCGCCGAACGATGACGACCTCCACCAGGGGAACCGCCTCTGCCAAGAAGGCGACTCCCGCCGTACTCGTCCTGGAGGACGGCCGGATCTTCCGTGGCCGCGCCTACGGGGCCGTGGGGGAGACCTTCGGCGAGGCCGTGTTCTCCACCGGCATGACCGGCTACCAGGAGACCCTCACCGACCCCTCGTACGACCGCCAGATCGTGGTCGCCACCGCCCCGCAGATCGGCAACACGGGCTGGAACGACGAGGACGACGAGTCCGCCCGCATCTGGGTCTCCGGCTACGTCGTGCGCGACCCCTCACGCGTGCCCTCCAACTGGCGCGCGCGGCGTTCCCTGGACGACGAGCTGGTCGCGCAGGGCGTCGTCGGCATCTGCGGGATCGACACCCGCGCCCTCACCCGGCACCTCCGTGAGCGCGGCTCGATGCGCTCCGGCATCTTCTCGGGCGAGGCGGTCGCCGCCGACTCCGAGCTCCTCACGCGTGTGCAGGCCCAGCCGCACATGAAGGGCGCGAGCCTCTACGAGGAGGTCGCGACCAAGGAGGCGTACGTCGTCCCGGCCGTCGGGGAGAAGCGGTTCACCGTCGCCGCCGTCGACCTCGGCATCAAGGGCATGACCCCGCAGCGGATGGCCGAGCGTGGCATCGAGGTGCACGTGCTGCCCGCGACCGCCACCGAGGAGGACGTGTACGCCGTCTCCCCGGACGGCGTGTTCTTCTCCAACGGTCCCGGCGACCCGGCCACGGCCGACGGCCCGGTGGCCCTGATGGCCGCCGTCCTGGCACGCAGGACCCCGCTGTTCGGCATCTGCTTCGGCAACCAGATCCTCGGCCGCGCGCTCGGCTTCGGCACCTACAAGCTGAAGTACGGCCACCGGGGCATCAACCAGCCGGTCCAGGACCGTACGACCGGCAAGGTCGAGGTCACCGCGCACAACCACGGCTTCGCCGTGGACGCCCCGCTCGACCAGGTCAGCGAGACCGAGTTCGGCCGCGCCGAGGTCTCCCACGTGTGCCTGAACGACGACGTCGTGGAGGGGCTGCAGCTGCTCGACCAGCCGGCCTTCTCCGTCCAGTACCACCCCGAAGCGGCGGCCGGCCCGCACGACGCCGCCTACCTGTTCGACCGCTTCGTCTCCCTGATGGAGGGCCAGCGTGCCTAAGCGCACCGATATCCAGTCCGTCCTGGTCATCGGCTCCGGCCCGATTGTCATCGGCCAGGCCGCCGAGTTCGACTACTCCGGCACCCAGGCCTGCCGCGTGCTGCGCGCCGAGGGCCTGAGGGTCATCCTGGTCAACTCCAACCCGGCGACGATCATGACCGACCCGGAGATCGCCGACGCGACCTACGTCGAGCCGATCACCCCGGAGTTCGTCGAGAAGATCATCGCCAAGGAGCGCCCCGACGCCCTGCTGCCCACCCTGGGCGGCCAGACGGCCCTGAACACCGCGATCTCGCTGGACGAGAACGGTGTCCTCGCCAAGTACGGCGTCGAGCTGATCGGCGCCAACGTCGAGGCCATCAACAAGGGCGAGGACCGCGATCTCTTCAAGGACGTGGTGGCGGAGGTCCGCCGCAAGATCGGGTACGGCGAGTCCGCGCGCTCGGTCATCTGCCACACCATGGACGAGGTGCTCGCCGGGGTCGAGGAGCTCGGCGGCTACCCGGTCGTGGTCCGTCCCTCCTTCACCATGGGCGGGGCCGGCTCCGGCTTCGCCCACGACGAGGAGGAGCTGCGCCGGATCGCCGGCCAGGGCCTGACCCTCTCGCCGACCACCGAGGTGCTCCTGGAGGAGTCCATCCTCGGCTGGAAGGAGTACGAGCTGGAGCTGATGCGGGACAAGCACGACAACGTCGTGGTCGTCTGCTCCATCGAGAACTTCGACCCCATGGGCGTCCACACCGGAGACTCGATCACCGTCGCCCCCTCCATGACGCTCACCGACCGCGAGTACCAGATCCTGCGGGACATCGGCATCGCCGTGATCCGCGAGGTCGGCGTGGACACCGGCGGCTGCAACATCCAGTTCGCGGTGAACCCCGAGGACGGCCGGGTCATCGTCATCGAGATGAACCCGCGCGTGTCGCGGTCCTCCGCGCTCGCCTCCAAGGCCACCGGCTTCCCGATCGCGAAGATCGCAGCCAAGCTGGCCGTCGGCTACACGCTCGACGAGATCCCCAACGACATCACGCAGGAGACCCCGGCCTCCTTCGAGCCCACGCTCGACTACGTGGTCGTCAAGGCCCCGCGGTTCGCCTTCGAGAAGTTCCCGCAGGCCGACTCCACGCTGACCACGACCATGAAGTCGGTCGGCGAGGCGATGGCCATCGGCCGCAACTTCCCCGAGGCCTTCCAGAAGGCGCTGCGCTCGCTGGAGAAGAAGGGCAGCCAGTTCACGTTCGTGGGCGAGCCCGGGGACAAGGAGACCCTGCTGCGCGAGGCGGTGCGGCCCACCGACGGCCGCATCAACGCGGTCATGCAGGCCATCCGCGCGGGCGCCACGCCCGAGGAGGTCTTCGAGTTCACGAAGATCGACCCGTGGTTCGTGGACCAGCTGTTCCTGATCAAGGAGATCGCCGACGAGCTGGCGGCCGCCGCCGAACTCACCCCCGACCTGCTCGCCGAGGCCAAGCGGCACGGCTTCTCCGACCAGCAGATCGGCGAGATCCGCGGCCTGCGCGAGGACGTCGTCCGCGAGGTCAGGCATGCGCTCGGCGTCCGCCCGGTCTACAAGACGGTCGACACCTGCGCGGCCGAGTTCGCCGCCAGGACGCCGTACTTCTACTCCTCCTACGACGAGGAGACCGAGGTCGCCCGGCGCGAGAAGCCGGCCGTGATCATCCTGGGCTCCGGTCCCAACCGCATCGGCCAGGGCATCGAGTTCGACTACTCCTGCGTGCACGCGTCCTTCGCGCTGTCGGACGCCGGGTACGAGACCGTCATGGTCAACTGCAACCCGGAGACCGTCTCCACCGACTACGACACCTCCGACCGGCTGTACTTCGAGCCGCTCACCCTGGAGGACGTCCTGGAGATCGTGCACGCCGAGCAGCAGGCCGGTCCGGTGGCCGGCGTGGTGGTCCAGCTGGGCGGACAGACCCCGCTGGGCCTGTCGCAGGCGCTGAAGGACAACGGGGTGCCGATCGTCGGCACGTCCCCCGAGGCCATCCACGCGGCCGAGGACCGGGGCGCCTTCGGCCGGGTCCTGGCCGAGGCGGGCCTGCCGGCCCCCAAGCACGGCACCGCGACCACCTTCGCCGAGGCCAAGGCCATCGCCGACGAGATCGGCTACCCGGTGCTCGTGCGGCCGTCCTACGTCCTCGGCGGCCGCGGCATGGAGATCGTCTACGACGAGACCCGCCTCGCCTCCTACATCGCCGAGTCGACCGAGATCAGCCCCTCCCGGCCGGTGCTCGTCGACCGGTTCCTCGACGACGCGATCGAGATCGACGTCGACGCGCTGTACGACGGCCAGGAGCTGTACCTCGGTGGCGTGATGGAGCACATCGAGGAGGCCGGCATCCACTCCGGCGACTCGGCGTGCGCCCTGCCGCCGATCACGCTGGGCGGCTTCGACATCAAGCGCCTGCGGGCCTCGACGGAGGCCATCGCGAAGGGCGTCGGCGTCCGCGGCCTGATCAACATCCAGTTCGCGCTGGCCGGGGACATCCTCTACGTCCTCGAGGCCAACCCGCGCGCGTCCCGTACCGTCCCCTTCACCTCGAAGGCGACCGCGGTGCCGCTGGCGAAGGCCGCCGCCCGGATCTCGCTGGGCGCGACCGTCGCAGAACTGCGTGCCGAGGGGCTGCTGCCGGCCCGCGGCGACGGCGGCGAGCTGCCGTTCGACGCGCCGATCTCCGTCAAGGAGGCGGTCATGCCGTGGTCGCGCTTCCGCGACATCCAGGGGCGCGGTGTGGACACCGTGCTCGGCCCGGAGATGCGCTCCACCGGCGAGGTCATGGGCATCGACTCGGTCTTCGGCACGGCGTACGCCAAGTCGCAGGCGGGGGCCTACGGCCCGCTGCCCACCAAGGGCCGCGCCTTCATCTCGGTCGCCAACCGCGACAAGCGCTCGATGATCTTCCCGGCGCGTGAGCTGGTCGCCCACGGCTTCGAGCTGCTCGCCACGTCCGGCACGGCCGAGGTGCTCAAGCGCAACGGCATCAACGCGACGGTGGTGCGCAAGCAGTCCGACGGCATCGGGCCGAACGGCGAGCGGACGATCGTCCAGCTCATCCACGACGGCGAGGTGGACCTCATCGTCAACACCCCGTACGGCACGGGGGGTCGCCTGGACGGGTACGAGATCCGGACGGCCGCGGTGGCCCGGTCGGTGCCGTGTCTGACGACGGTGCAGGCGCTGGCGGCGGCCGTGCAGGGGATCGATGCGCTGAACCACGGGGACGTGGGGGTGCGGTCGCTCCAGGAGCACGCGGAGACGCTGACCGCGGCTCGGGACTGAAAGGTCGTAGCGAGACTGCGGGCCGGCCGTGGCCGGTCGCGCAGTTCCCCGCGCCCCTCTGGGGCGCTCGGCTGAGGGGGGACACCGGAGACGGCGTCCCCCCTCCGTATGAGGACAGTCGATGTACAAGATCTTCTTCCAGCTCGTCTTCCGGCGGATGGATCCCGAGGCCGCCCACCACCTGGCCTTCCGGTGGATCCGGCTCGTCGCCCGCGTTCCCGTGCTGCGTACCTTCGTCGCCGCCGCGCTGGCTCCCCGTCACCAGGAGCTGCGCACCGAGGCCTTCGGGCTGCGGATGCACGGACCCTTCGGGCTGGCCGCCGGGTTCGACAAGAACGCCGTCGCGATCGACGGGATGTCGATGCTCGGGTTCGACCACGTCGAGATCGGGACCGTGACCGGTGAGGCGCAGCCCGGAAATCCCAGGAAGCGGCTGTTCCGGCTGGTGGCCGACCGGGCGCTGATCAACCGTATGGGCTTCAACAACGACGGTTCGCTGACCGTCGCCGCGCGGCTGGCCACCCGTGAGCCGGTCTTCCGGACCGTGGTGGGCGTCAACATCGGCAAGACCAAGGCCGTACCGGAGGCCGAGGCGGTCGGCGACTACGTGAAGTCCGCCGAGCGGCTCGCCCCGTACGCCGACTACCTGGTCGTGAACGTGTCGTCGCCCAACACGCCGGGCCTGCGCAACCTCCAGGCCGTCGACCACCTGCGTCCGCTGCTGACGGCCGTGCGCGAGGCCGCCGACCGGGTGGCGGCGAACCGCCGGGTGCCGCTCCTGGTGAAGATCGCCCCGGACCTCGCCGACGAGGATGTCGACGCCGTCGCCGACCTGGCCGTCGAGCTGGGTCTCGACGGGATCATCGCGACCAACACCACCATCGCACGCGAGGGCCTCGGGCTGCGCTCCGGCCCCGAACTGGCCGAGGAGACCGGGGGGCTGTCGGGGGCGCCGCTGAAGGCGCGGTCCCTGGAGGTGCTGCGACGGCTGTACGCGCGCGTGGGCGACCGGATCACCCTGGTCGGGGTGGGCGGCGTGGAGAACGCCGAGGACGCCTGGCAGCGCATCCTGGCCGGTGCCACGCTGGTCCAGGGCTACAGCGCCTTCATCTACGAGGGGCCCTTCTGGCCCCGTGCCGTCCACAAGGGGCTCGCGGCCCGCCTGCGCACCAGCCCGTACGCCACGCTCGCCGACGCGGTCGGCGCCGATGTGAGGAAGACCGTATGAGCCCGTTGGAACCCTTCGGCGCGCGGCTGCGCCGTGTGATGGACGAGCGTGGTCCGCTGTGCGTCGGCATCGACCCGCACGCCTCGCTGCTCTCCGAGTGGGGTCTGAACGACGACGTGGCCGGAATCGAGCGGTTCAGCCGTACCGTCGTGGCGGCGGTGGCCGACCGGGTCGCGGTCATGAAGCCGCAGAGCGCCTTCTTCGAGCGGTTCGGCTCGCGCGGCGTGGCCGTCCTGGAACGGGTGGTGCGCGAGGCGCGGGACGCCGGGACGCTGGTCGTCATGGACGCCAAGCGCGGCGACATCGGCTCCACCATGGCCGGATACGCCGAGGCCTTCCTGAGCAAGGACGCGCCGCTGTTCTCGGACGCCCTGACCGTCTCGCCGTACCTCGGCTACGGCTCGCTCAGTCCGGCCGTGGCGCTGGCCCGGGAGAGCGGGGCCGGCCTCTTCGTGCTGGCGCTGACCTCGAACCCGGAGGGCCCCGAGGTGCAGCACGCGGTGCGTGGCGACGGGCGGACGGTCGGCGCGACGATGCTGGCCCACCTGGCCGCCGAGAACGCGGGGGAGGAGCCGCTGGGCTCCTTCGGCGCCGTGGTCGGGGCCACGGTCGGTGACCTGTCGTCGTACGACCTCGACATCAACGGTCCGCTGCTCGCGCCGGGCGTCGGCGCGCAGGGGGCGACGGCGGCCGACCTTCCCGCGGTCTTCGGGACGGCGGTGCGCAACGTGATTCCAAACGTGAGCCGAGGTGTTTTGCGTCACGGTCCCGATGTCGGAGCCCTGAGGGGGGCCGCGGAGCGGTTCGCGGACGAGATCCGGGACGTCGTCGCAGGTAGGTGAGTCCTCCGAGGAGTGCTCCTGAGGGCGCTCCGGCGACGGGCCGAGCGTGAATACATTCTCAAATGCAGGGCAGTATGTCTGAAAAGTCCGGCCTCACGGAGGCTGACCAGGACTTTTCCGCTGTTCTCGCTGACTCCGGCCCACTTGCCCGCTAGTCTCCGAGCAGTGGGGGCACCCCCACACCCTTTAAGTAGTGGGGGGCAACGGGCGAGCGTGTTGCTCGTGGCTCCTCAGGTGTGGGGCGACTAGGTTCCTCACCGGTCCGTATCCGACAGTTCGACATCCGAGGTGACGTAGGCGTGGCTCTTCCGCCCCTTACCCCTGAACAGCGCGCAGCCGCGCTCGAAAAGGCCGCCGCGGCTCGCCGGGAGCGGGCCGAGGTCAAGAATCGACTCAAGCACTCCGGCGCCTCTCTCCACGAGGTCATCAAGCAGGGTCAGGAAAACGACGTCATCGGCAAGATGAAGGTCTCCGCCCTCCTTGAGTCCCTGCCGGGCGTGGGCAAGGTCCGCGCCAAGCAGATCATGGAGCGGCTCGGGATCTCCGAGAGCCGCCGGGTGCGTGGCCTCGGTTCCAACCAGATCGCGTCCCTGGAGCGCGAGTTCGGCAGCACCGGCTCCTGATCACCGGGCGGTCCGGGACAGCCGTCCCGGGCAGCCGGCGATTGCTGGAATAATCGCCGCATGGCTGCAACATTCCGGGGGACGACCCCCGAGCCCCCGGACGTACGTCCGCGGCTGACCGTGCTCTCCGGCCCCTCCGGGGTCGGCAAGAGCACGGTCGTCGCCCATATGCGCAAGGTGCACCCCGAGGTCTGGCTCTCGGTGTCGGCCACCACCCGCAAGCCCCGCCCGGGCGAGAAGCACGGAGTGCAGTACTTCTTCGTCTCCGACGAGGAGATGGACAAGCTCATCGCCAACGGCGAACTCCTCGAGTGGGCCGAATTCGCGGGCAACCGCTACGGCACCCCGCGGCAGGCGGTGCTGGAACACCTGGAGTCCGGGGTGCCGGTGCTGCTGGAGATCGACCTCCAGGGCGCCCGGCAGGTCCGCGAGTCCATGCCGGACGGCCGGCTGGTGTTCCTGGCTCCTCCTTCCTGGGAGGAGCTGGTGCGCAGGCTCACCGGACGGGGCACCGAGCCGCCCGAGGTGATCGAGCGCCGTCTGGACGCGGCCAGGATCGAGCTGGCGGCCGAGCCGGAGTTCGACGAGACGCTGGTCAACACCTCCGTCGAGGACGTGGCGCGCGAGCTGCTAGCCTTGATGGACGTTGTGTGATCGTCGCTGATCATTCAGACTGAATCTTTCCCATCCATCGGAAGGCAGAGCGTGTCCTCTTCCATCACCGCGCCCGAGGGCATCATCAACCCTCCGATCGACGAGCTCCTCGAGGCCACCGACTCGAAGTACAGCCTCGTGATCTACGCGGCCAAGCGTGCCCGTCAGATCAACGCGTACTACTCGCAGCTCGGCGAGGGTCTCCTGGAGTACGTCGGTCCGCTCGTCGACACCCACGTCCACGAGAAGCCGCTCTCCATCTCCCTGCGTGAGATCAACGCGGGTCTGCTGACCTCCGAGGCCATCGAGGGCCCGGCGCAGTAGTACTTTCAGATTGCGATTGACTTATCCTCAGGCCCGGCAGTCACTCCCCCAGCTACCGCTGGGAGGGACCCCCTGCCGGGCCTGTGGTGTGTGAGGGACTCGTCGGTCCAACGAGTCGGTTCAACGAGTCGGTTCAACGAGTGGAGGCCCGGTGGACAAGCCGAAGGTCGTGCTGGGGGTCAGCGGCGGCATCGCCGCGTACAAGGCCTGCGAGCTGCTGAGAAGGTTCACCGAGTCGGGTCACGACGTCCGGGTCGTGCCCACCGCCTCCGCGCTGCACTTCGTCGGCGCCGCCACCTGGTCCGCCCTGTCCGGCAACCCCGTCTCCACCGAGGTCTGGGACCACGTCGAAGAGGTCCCGCACGTCCGGATCGGCCAGCACGCCGACCTGGTCGTGGTCGCCCCCGCCACCGCCGACCTGCTCGCCAAGGCGGCCCACGGCCTCGCCGACGACCTGCTCACCAACACCCTCCTGACGGCCCGCTGCCCGGTCGTCCTCGCCCCCGCGATGCACACCGAGATGTGGGAGCACCCGGCCACCCAGGAGAACGTGGCCACGCTGCGCCGCCGCGGCGCCGTCGTCATCGAACCGGCGGTCGGCCGTCTCACCGGCGTCGACACCGGCAAGGGCCGGCTGCCCGACCCGGCGGAGATCTTCGAAGCCTGCCGCCGCGTCCTCGCGCGGGGGGTGCGGGAGCCCGACCTGGCGGGCCGCCATGTCGTCGTCTCGGCCGGCGGCACCCGCGAACCCCTCGACCCGGTCCGCTTCCTCGGCAACCGCTCCTCCGGCAAACAGGGATACGCCCTCGCCCGCACGGCGGCCGCGCGGGGTGCCCGGGTGACACTGGTCGCGGCCAACACCACCGGCCTGCCCGACCCGGCCGGCGTGGACGTCGTCCCGGTCGGTACGGCCGTACAGCTGCGGGAAGCCGTGCTGAAGGCGGCCGCCGACGCCGACGCCGTGGTCATGGCCGCCGCCGTCGCCGACTTCCGCCCGGCGGTCTACGCGGCCGGGAAGATCAAGAAGAAGGACGGCCAGGAGCCCGAGCCGATCGTCCTGGTGCGCAATCCGGACATCCTCGCGGAGATCTCGGCCGATCGGGCGCGGTCCGGACAGGTGATCGTCGGCTTTGCCGCGGAGACCGACGACGTCCTCGCCAACGGCCGCGCCAAACTGGCGCGCAAGGGCTGCGACCTGCTCGTGGTGAACGAGGTGGGGGAGCGCAAGACCTTCGGCTCCGAGGAGAACGAGGCCGTGGTGCTGGGCGCCGACGGCACCGAGACGCCGGTGCCGCACGGGCCCAAGGAGGCCCTCGCCGACATCGTGTGGGATCTGGCGGCGGCCCGACTGGGTTGACTTCCCCAGGCCCGCTGTCCACTTTTCCGGACGCCACATCCGGGTGCGGGGGCCCTGTTCAACGCCGCCCCCCATTGGGCAGAATGCGCGTGCCGCAGGTCACAGCACTCCCGAGTGTCGAGACGGGTGGGCCTGCGGCAGGGTACGACCGATAAACTGTTCTCGGACGATGCCGGGCGCAGCTCCCCGTGTCGTCCGCCAATGATCAGCCAGCAGCCGCTGCAACCCCAGGGAGCGTTGTGTCCCGTCGCCTGTTCACCTCGGAGTCCGTGACCGAGGGTCACCCCGACAAGATCGCTGACCAGATCAGCGACACCATTCTCGACGCGCTTCTGCGCGAGGACCCGACCTCCCGGGTCGCCGTCGAGACGCTGATCACGACCGGCCTGGTGCACGTGGCCGGCGAGGTCACGACCAAGACGTACGCGGACATCGCGACGCTGGTCCGCAACAAGATCCTCGACATCGGCTACGACTCGTCCAAGAAGGGCTTCGACGGCGCCTCCTGCGGCGTGTCGGTCTCGATCGGCGCGCAGTCCCCGGACATCGCGCAGGGCGTGGACACGGCCTACGAGAACCGGGTCGAGGGCGACGACGACGAGCTCGACAAGCAGGGCGCCGGCGACCAGGGCCTGATGTTCGGCTACGCGACCGACGAGACGCCGACCCTGATGCCGCTGCCGATCTTCCTGGCGCACCGCCTGTCCAAGCGCCTGTCCGAGGTCCGCAAGAACGGCACCATCCCCTACCTGCGCCCCGACGGCAAGACGCAGGTCACCATCGAGTACGACGGCGACAAGGCCGTCCGCCTCGACACGGTCGTCGTCTCCAGCCAGCACGCCTCCGACATCGACCTGGAGTCGCTGCTCGCCCCCGACATCCGCGAGTTCGTCGTGGAGCCGGAGCTGAAGGCCCTGCTGGACGAGGGCATCAAGCTCGACACCGAGGGCTACCGCCTGCTGGTCAACCCGACCGGCCGTTTCGAGATCGGCGGCCCGATGGGCGACGCCGGCCTGACCGGTCGCAAGATCATCATCGACACCTACGGCGGCATGGCCCGCCACGGTGGCGGCGCCTTCTCCGGCAAGGACCCGTCCAAGGTCGACCGTTCCGCCGCCTACGCCATGCGCTGGGTCGCCAAGAACGTCGTCGCGGCGGGCCTCGCCTCCCGCTGCGAGGTCCAGGTGGCCTACGCGATCGGCAAGGCCGAGCCCGTCGGGCTGTTCGTGGAGACCTTCGGCACCGCCAAGATCGACTCCGAGAAGATCGAGAAGGCGATCGACGAGGTCTTCGACCTGCGTCCGGCCGCGATCATCCGCGACCTCGACCTGCTCCGCCCGATCTACGCGCAGACCGCGGCGTACGGTCACTTCGGCCGTGAGATCCCGGAGTTCACCTGGGAGAACACGGACCGCGTGGACGCCCTGCGCAAGGCCGCGGGCCTGTAACCCCGAGCCACCTCGACGACGGCCCGGTTCCCCCTCGGGAGAGCCGGGCTTCGTCGCGTCCGAGGACCGCGGAAACCGGGTCGCCGCGCAGACGGGGTGGTCAGTACGGTGGTGCAGTCCCGGTGCGATGGCCGCGGTTACTTCCGTGGAGTGCGCCTTCGGGCGCGCGGTGAAGCCGATGCGTTCCGACCGCCGCCGAACCGATCTCGGGACACCGGCACCGCCCGGTGCGAGGTCTCGGATACTTTCTTCCGGGTGATCCCCCGCAGGTTCGAATCCTGCTGCCGGTCCCGGACCGGTACGGCCGAGCGGCCCAAGGCAGAAGACCGCCGTACGGCGTTCCGCGGCCGGAGTGATCTCGGGCGGTCCCGGTTGTCAGTGGCGTTTGGTAAGAATGCAGGCGTGAGCAGCGAGAACGGGCAGGGGGGCGGGGGCGCCGAAGGGGCGCCGCCGGAGCAGCTCGCGCTCATCCGGGAGAGCGTGCGGGGGGCCAGGGTGCCCCGGGCCAAGCCGCGGACCTGGCGGGGGGCCGCCCTGGCCGAGCGGCTGCCGGTCGCCCGGGTGCTCGTGGACAAGGGCGTACTGCACCTCGACCGGTACTTCGACTACGCCGTCCCTGCCGAACTGGACGCCGACGCACAGCCGGGGGTCCGGGTCCGGGTGCGGTTCGGAGCCGGCCGGCATCGGGTGCGGGACGGGCGCCGGGAGGGCGGCGGGCTCATCGACGGGTTCCTCGTGGAGCGGCTCGACGAGTCCGACTACGCGGGGCCGCTGGCCGCGCTGGCCCAGGTGGTGTCGCCCGAGCCGGTACTGAGCGAGGAGCTGCTGCGGCTCGCCAGAGCCGTCGCCGACCGGTACGCGGGAAGCCTTGCGGACGTGTTGCAGCTGGCCGTGCCGCCGCGCAGCGCGCGGGCCGAGAAGCGGCCCTCCCCCGAACCGTTGCCGCCGCCGCCGGTGCCCGACGCCGGATCCTGGACGCGGTACGAGCACGGGGCCGACTTCCTCGAGTCGCTGGCCTCCGGCGGCGCGCCCCGGGCGGTGTGGAACGCCCTGCCCGGGCCCCGGTGGAGCGAGGAGACCGCCCGGGCCGTCGCCGCCACGCTCGCCTCGGGACGCGGCGCGCTCGTCGTCGTACCGGACGGGCGGGCCGCCGCGCGGGTCGACGCCGCCCTGACGCGGGTGCTGGGCGACGGGCGGCACGCGCTGCTCACGGCCGACGCCGGGCCCGAGAAGCGGTACGCGCAGTGGCTCGCGGTCAGCCGCGGGTCGGTGCGGGCGGTGGTGGGGACGCGGGCCGCCATGTTCGCGCCGGTCCGGGATCTCGGGCTCGTCGCGATCTGGGACGACGGGGACGACAGCCACAGCGAGCAGCACGCCCCGCAGCCGCATGCCCGGGATGTGCTGCTGCTGCGCGCCGCGCTGGACAAGTGCGGCTTCCTGCTGGGGAGTTGGAGCTGCACGGTGGAGGCCGCGCAGCTTGTGGAGAACGGCTGGGCGCGGCCCCTGGTGGCGGGGCGGGAACAGGTGCGGCGGGCCGCGCCCCTGGTGCGGACGGTGGGTGACGGGGACCTCGCGCGGGACGAGGCCGCGCGGGCCGCGCGGCTGCCGACGCTCGCCTGGCAGGCCGTCCGGGACGGACTGCGGCACGGGCCGGTGCTGGTGCAGGTGCCCCGTCGCGGGTACGTGCCGCGGATGGCCTGCGACCGGTGCCGGGCTCCGGCGCGCTGCCGGCACTGCGCCGGTCCGCTGGAGGCGCGGGAGGCCGGGGCGCTGGGGTGCGGGTGGTGCGGACGGGCCGAGGGCGACTGGCACTGTCCCGAGTGCGGCGGTTTCCGGCTGCGGGCGCAGGTGGTCGGCGCCCGGCGGACCGCCGAGGAGCTGGGGCGGGCGTTTCCCGCCGTACCCGTGCGGACCTCGGGGCGCGAGCAGGTGCTGGACACCGTGCCGGGGACGCCCGCGCTGGTCGTGAGCACACCGGGCGCCGAACCGGTCGCCGAGGGCGGCTACGCGGCCGCCCTGCTGCTGGACGGCTGGGCGATGCTCGGGAGGCCCGACCTGCGCGCCGGTGAGGACGCGCTGCGGCGGTGGATCGCGGCCGGGGCGCTGGTGCGGCCGCAGGAGGAGGGCGGCACCGTGGTCGTCGTCGCGGAGCCGACGCTGCGGCCGGTGCAGGCGCTGGTGCGCTGGGATCCCGTGGGGCACGCGGTACGGGAACTCGCCGAGCGGGCCGAGCTGGGGTTTCCCCCGGTGTCGCGGATGGCGGCGGTGTCGGGTCCGGCGGAGGCGCTCGCGGAGTTCCTCGCGGCGGCCGAACTGCCGCCGGACGCCGAGGTGCTGGGGCCGGTTCCGGTGCCCGAGGCGCGGGCCGGGGCGCCGCGGCGGGCGGGAGCGCCGCCGGCCGGGGAGCACTGGGAGCGGGTGCTGGTACGGGTGCCGCCCGGGACCGGCGCCGCGCTGGCGGCCGCGCTGAAGACGGCTCAGGCCGCGCGGATGGCACGGGGCAGCGGAGAGGCCGTCCGCGTGCGGGTCGATCCGCCCGACATCGGCTAGCGGAAGCGATTGCCGGGGAAGGCGGCTGCCCTCCCGGGTGCGCGCCGGGAGGGCGGAGGGCGAGCGGGGCAACGCCCTGAGGTCAGCCGTTGCGCGGGCCGGGGAAGGCTGTCGGCCTCGCCTCGTCACGGAGGGCGGGGCTGCCCGCGGTCGGCTGGGTCGGCATGGAGCGGGCGGCCGGGACCGTGGGTACCGTGGGCAGGCCCACGCCCATGGTGAGCGCGCGGGTGCCGGCCGGCTCGGTCGGCCGTTCGGTCTCGGCGGCCGGTGCCTGCTGGGCCGCGGCGCGGCGGGCGCCGTAACGGCGGTGCACCGCCTGCTTGGTCACACCGAGCGCGGAGCCCACCGCGTCCCACGAGAAGCCGAGTGAGCGGTCGAAGTCCACGGCGGCCGTGACCAGGGTTTCGACGCTGTCCCGGAGTTCCTGGGCGAGTCGGACCGTCGGGGCGGGAGCGCGTCCGTAGACGACGAAGCCCGTGGAGGGGCCGGAACGGCGCGGGCGGTAGACGTTGCCCAACTGGGCGGTGAGCGTGCGCAGTGCGTCCACCTGTCGGCGGACCCGCTCGATGTCCCGCACCAACAAGTGCAGGCTGGCCCGGGCCTGGGCGTCGTGGGTTGCGTGGTCGGCCATGAACAAGCCTCTCGAACCGGCGTTGAAAGGAATGGGCCGCGTATGCGGCCCGTTGTGGTCAACTCTCACTTGACCAACGCGTGGGCGCGCCGCTGGTCACGGTGTGGGGGCGTATGGGCATATGCGTACGCCGGGTTTTCCCGCCCGCGCACCGCCCCTCCGGCCGGCCGAGCGGCCGAGCGGCCCACCGGGTGTTCGCCGTCGGCGGCCCGCTCCTCGCCGCATAGACTTGGGTGTTGCCCGTGTCCGTCGTGTCCGAGAGGCCCTCACTCGCCCATGAAGCTTGTCTTCGCCGGTACCCCCGAAGTCGCCGTTCCCGCTCTGGACGCGCTCATCGCCTCCGGGCGGCACGAGGTGGCCGCCGTGGTCACGCGGCCCGACGCACCGGCCGGGCGGGGCCGCAGGCTGATCGCCTCGCCGGTGGCCGAGCGGGCGATGGAGGCCGGCATCGAGGTGCTGCGGCCGCTCAAGCCGCGCGATCCGGAGTTCCTGGAGCGGTTGAGGGAGATCGGGCCGGACTGCTGTCCGGTGGTCGCGTACGGCGCCCTGCTGCCCAGGGTCGCCCTCGACGTGCCCGCCCACGGGTGGGTCAACCTGCACTTCTCGCTGCTGCCGGCCTGGCGTGGGGCGGCGCCGGTCCAGCACTCCATCATGGCGGGCGACGAGATCACGGGAGCCTCCACCTTCCTCATCGAGGAGGGCCTCGACTCCGGGCCCGTCTACGGGACCGTCACCGAGGAGATCCGCCCCACCGACACCAGCGGCGACCTGCTGACCCGGCTCGCGTTCGCCGGGTCGGGACTGCTCGTCGCCACCATGGACGGCATCGAGGACGGCGCGCTCAAGGCCGTACCGCAGCCGGCCGAGGGCATCACCCTTGCTCCGAAGATCACCGTCGAGGACGCCAGGATCGACTGGGCGGCCCCCGCGCTGCGGATCGACCGGGTGGTACGCGGCTGCACTCCCGCCCCCGGCGCCTGGACCACCTTCCGCGGTGAGCGGCTCAAGCTGATCCAGGTCACGCCGGTGCCCGAGCGCACCGATCTCGCGCCGGGCCGGATCGCCGTCGGGAAGAACAGCGCGCACGTGGGGACGGGGTCGTACGCCGTGGAACTGCTCTGGGTACAGGCCCAGGGCAAGAAGCCGATGCGGGCCGCCGACTGGGCGCGTGGCGTGCGGATCGGAGCCGAGGAGACCCTCGGCGACTGAGCGGCCCCTCCTCAGCAGCGGCTTTCCGGTGCGCGCGGCGTACGCTGGGAGTCGCATCGTTCCCATACCCGGAGCACCTTTTTCGTGAGCCAGCAGTCCCGGGGGCCGCGCCGGCCCGCCAAGCCCTACCGCCGTCCTCAGAAGGACCCCGTCCGTCTCCTCGCCTTCGAGGCGCTGCGCGCCGTGGACGAGCGGGACGCGTACGCGAACCTCGTCCTGCCGCCGCTGCTGCGCAAGGCGCGTCAGAAGGAGGGCCCCGACAAGTTCGACGGGAGGGACGCGGCCCTCGCCACCGAGCTGGTCTACGGGACGCTGCGCCGGCAGGGGACGTACGACGCGATCATCGCCGAGTGCGTGGACCGGCCGCTGCGCGAGGTCGACCCGCCGGTCCTCGACGTACTCAGCCTCGGTGCGCACCAGCTGCTCGGCACCCGGATCCCCACCCATGCCGCCGTGTCCGCCTCCGTCGAGCTGGCCCGCGTGGTACTGGGCGACGGGCGGGCCAAGTTCGTCAACGCCGTGCTGCGCAAGATCGCGCAGGACGATCTCGACGGCTGGCTCGCGAAGGTCGCACCGCCCTACGAGCAGGACCCCGAGGACCATCTCGCCGTCGTGCACTCGCACCCGCGATGGGTCGTCTCCGCGCTCTGGGACTCGCTGGGCGGGGGACGAGCGGGGATCGAGGAACTGCTGTCCGCCGACAACGAACGGCCCGAGGTGACGCTGGTCGCCCGGCCCGGTCGGGCCACCACCGAGGAACTGCTCGTGGAGGAGGCGGCCGTGCCGGGGCGCTGGTCTCCGTTCGCGGTGCGGCTCAGCGAGGGCGGGGAGCCCGGCGCCGTCGAGGCCGTGCGCGAGGGGCGGGCCGGAGTGCAGGACGAGGGCAGTCAGCTGGTGGCCCTCGCGCTCGCCAACGCGCCCGTGGAGGGCCCGGACGCGACCTGGCTCGACGGCTGCGCCGGGCCCGGCGGCAAGGCCGCGCTGCTCGCCGCGCTCGCCGCGGAACGCGGGGCCGTCCTCCTCGCCTCGGAGAAGCAGCCGCACCGGGCCGGCCTGGTGGCCAAGGCGCTGCACGGCAATCCGGGGCCCTACCAGGTCATCGCGGCCGACGGCACGCGGCCGCCGTGGCGACCGGGGACCTTCGACCGGGTACTGATGGACGTCCCGTGCACCGGTCTCGGGGCCCTCCGCAGGCGCCCGGAGGCGCGCTGGCGCCGCCGGCCCGAGGACCTCGACAACTTCGCCCCGCTGCAGCGCGCGCTGCTGCGTACGGCGATCGACTCGGTGCGGGTCGGCGGGGTCGTCGGGTACGCCACGTGCTCGCCGCACCTCGCGGAGACCCGGGCGGTGGTCCAGGACGTGCTGAAGCAGCGGCCGGACACGGAGCTGCTGGACGCGCGTCCGCTGCTGCCGGGCGTGCCCGCGCTGGGCGAGGGCCCCGACGTCCAGCTGTGGCCGCATCTGCACGGCACGGACGCGATGTACCTGGCCCTGATCCGCCGGACCGGCTGAGGCGGGGGCAGGGGCACTCGGCGGGCGTGACCCCGGCCCCCTCGCAGGAGCGCGGGGCCGCGTTCCGCATGCGGCCGCCGCCGCGTGGGCGCGATCAGCCCCCGCCGGCCGGCGGCCGGCGCCCGACCGCGACCATCCCCGAACCCCACGCAGCCCTCCCCGGCGGGGCATGGCACGCTTGACGCATGGCCGCGCAGATCAACCCCAGCATCCTGTCCGCCGACTTCGCCCGCCTCGCGGACGAGGCCAAGGCGGTCGAAGGCGCCGACTGGCTCCACGTCGACGTCATGGACAACCACTTCGTCCCGAACCTCACGCTCGGTGTGCCGGTCGTAGAGTCCCTGGCCCGGGCCACGGACACCCCGCTGGACTGCCATCTGATGATCGATGCCCCCGATCGCTGGGCCCCCCAGTACGTCGAAGCGGGTGCCTCTTCGGTCACCTTCCACGTGGAGGCGGCGGCGGCCCCGGTGCGGCTCGCGCGCGAGATCCGGGCGAAGGGCGCGCGTGCCTCCATGGCGCTCAAGCCCGCGACGCCCGTCGAGCCGTACGAGGACCTGCTCCCCGAGCTGGACATGCTGCTCATCATGACCGTGGAGCCGGGCTTCGGCGGCCAGGCGTTCCTCGACATCATGCTGCCGAAGATCCGCCGCACCCGGGAACTGATCAGCAAGCACGGGCTGGAGCTGTGGCTGCAGGTCGACGGAGGAGTTTCGGCGACGACGATCGAGCGGTGCGCGGACGCCGGCGCCGATGTTTTTGTTGCAGGCTCGGCGGTGTACGGGGCAAACGACCCGGCAGAGGCGGTACGTGCACTACGCACTCAGGCCGAGGCGGCCACCGCTGCCGCGTCCTGGGCGTGCGACCACTGAGGTACGGGAACGTGAACGGCTCCGATCAGGGCTGATCGACTGCGCCGGATCTGCGAGGATGAACGGCGTATCCAGAGTGTGAACAGCAGTGAGGAGATGGCCGTGTCGGGTATGTCGGCGGGCCGGTCAGCCATGCGGATGGGACCCGCTGAGCTGGTGCAGGCGGCGGCCATGGCCCGCCGCTTCTACCTTGAGGGCAAGTCCAAGATCCAGATCGCGGAGGAGTTCGGCGTCAGCCGCTTCAAAGTGGCCCGGGTCCTGGAGACTGCCCTCGAAAGGGATCTCGTACGCATCGAGATCCGTGTACCGGCCGAACTGGACGCCGAGCGCTCGGACGCGCTCCGCGCCCGTTACGGCCTGCGGCACGCCGTCGTGGTCGAGTCCCCGGCCGAGGCGGAGGAGACCCCCGATCCCGAGAACCTCGGTGAGGTGGCCGCCGACCTGCTCGGCGAGCTCGTCAACGAGGGCGACGTGCTCGGTCTCGCCTGGGGCCGGTCCACCATCCACATGGCGGCGGCGCTCGACCGGCTGCCCCCGTGCACGGTGGTGCAGCTGACGGGCGTGTACGACGCCGGGACCTCCGAACGCGGTTCGGTCGAGGCGGTCCGGCGCGCCGCCCAGGTGTCCGGCGGTGACGCGCACCCGATCTACGCGCCGATGCTGCTGCCGGACGCGGCCACCGCGGCCGCACTGCGCAACCAGACCGGCATCGCCCGGGCCTTCGAGTACTTCGACAAGGTCACGGTCGCCTGTGTCTCGATCGGGTCCTGGGAGCGCGGTATCTCGACGGTGCACGACATGCTCAGTGACGAGGAGCGCGCGCACTACGCGACGCTCGGCGTCGCCGCCGAGATGGCCGCGCACCTCTTCGACGCCGAGGGCCGCCGGGTCGGACGCGACCTGGGGGAGCGGTGCATCACGGTCAAGGCGGACCAGCTGCGCCGCATCCCCGAGGTGGTCGCGATCGCGGGCGGGCAGCGCAAGGCGGCCGCTATCGACGCGGTGCTGAGGTCGGGGCTGGTCACCAGCCTGGTCACCGACACCTCGGCCGCCGACTACCTGATGACGGCGGGGCCGACGCCCAAGCCGACGCTGAACCGTTCCGACCCCGACGGTTCCTGACGGCCATCGCCGCGGCGGCACCGGTACCGGTGACAACGCTGCCGCGGCGATCACCGTCAGGAAACGGGCTGAACGGTGCCCGTCGCCAGCGCCGCGTCGATCAGGACGGTGGCCGCCTGCCGGGCGAACTTGCCCGCGGACGGGTCGCGGTCCATCCGTGCGGACACCCCGCCCCCGTCGTAGAGCAGGTGGAGCTGGCGGGCGAGGCTCCCGGGATCCGGAGCGCCGGCTTCCCTGGCGAGATCGGTGAACAGGGCCCGGACCCACGCGCGGTAGGTGTCGGAGACTTCCTCGATGGCGCTGCCCTGCTTGGCCTCCGCGCTGGCCGCCACGAAGGCGCACCCGTGATATCCCTGCTCGGCGAAGAGCGCGGCCTGCGCGTCGAAGACCGCCAGCAGCCGCTCCCGCGGATCCTCGGTGCCGTCGACGGCGCGCAGCAGGCGAGCGGACATCCTGGCGTAACGGGAGTCGAGATAGGCCCGGATGAGCTGTTCCTTGCCACCGAAGGTGTTGTACAGGGATGCCTTGGCGACCCCGGCGCGCTCGATGATCCGGTCGATCCCGACCGACTGCACGCCCTCCGCGTAGAACAACTCGTTCGCGGCCGAGAGCAGCCGCTCGCGGGCCGTGGGAGCCTTGGCACTCACCGTCTTCGTCATGCCACCCACCTTCTCGGACTTTCACTCTGCGACTGGCCGGACCGGTCTACTCGGTCACCGGGACGCCGCGTCGGCCCGCTCGGTCTCCGGGGCCTGGACGGCGGGCGAGCCGCCCGCGGCCACCAGCACCCCGGGTGCGCTCCGCGGCCCGCGGCGCAGCAGCAGGGCGGCCAGGGCCAGCAGTGCCAGGGCGATGACCACCGCGCCGTACTCCTCGGAGGTCGGGACCAGGCCGCCGCCGTGCACCACCAGCGTTCCGGCGACGACGGAGGGGATCCCCATGCCGAGGTAGGCGACGACGAACAGCAGGGAGAGCACGCCCGAGCTCTCGTGCGGCCTGGTCAGCGGCAGTACGGTGCGGATGCCGCCCTGGAAGCCGCTGCCGAAGCCGAAGCCGGCGACGGCCGTGCCGACGAAGAACAGCACCGGTGCGCTCTGGCCGACGGCCAGCAGTGTGACGGCGACACCGGCGACCAGCGCGCCGATCCCGGTGTACATCACGGTCGTCGCCCGGGCGTCGCGCAGTACGAGGACGGAGAGGGCCGCGACGAACGCGAGGACGAAGAGGCCGAGACCGCCCCAGACAGCGGAGTCGGAGCCGACCAGGGTGCGGACCAGGGCGGGGCCGAGGGAGCCGTAGAACCCGGCGAGCGCCCACACGGCGAAGATCACCGGTGCCGCGGCGAGGGCGGCACCGCGGACCGCGCGCGGGAGCCTGATCTCGGGCACCAGCGTGGCCAGGGCGCCGGGCGCGCGGGTGACGGTCTCGTCGATCAGGGCGATGGCGAGGGCCTGGGCCACGAACACGCCGAGCAGGCCGAGGTAGATCGCGTGGGTCGGCGCGGGCAGGTACTGCACGACGAAACCGCTGACCAGGGCGCCCGTCGCGGTGCCCAGACCGGGGGCGAGGGCGTTCGCCACGGTGCCGCGCGAGCGGTTGATGTCCATCATCGCGGCGCCGACCGCGCCGAGCGCGGCGCCGGTGGACAGGCCCTGCACGACCCGGGCGAGAAGCAGTTCGCCGACGCCCCCGGCCGTGGAGAAGAGCACCATCGCGACGGCCTGCGCGGTGATCGCGGAGATCAGGACGGGGCGGCGGCCGACGTGGTCGGAGAGCTTGCCGAGGACCAGCAGGCCGGAGAGCACGGCGATCGCGTAGATGCCGAAGACCACGGTGGTGGTGATCGGGCTGAAGCCCCATTCCGCCTGGTAGGAGGCATAGAGCGGGGTCGGCGCGCTGGAGGCGGCGAGGAACGAGACGACGACGGAGGCGAGCACGTAGAAGGCCGCGCGTGGCGGGATCGGCCTGCCCGGCGCCTTGGTTCGATCGTGCGGTGCCAGCTGGTTCATCGGAGAGATCCTTCGCGGGACGGCGCCGGAATCATCGGTTCGCGGATGCCTGATGTGAGTAGACCGGTCTGTCTATACGTAGTGATCAACCCCGTAGACGGGTCCGCCTATTCCAGTGGCGCGAAAAAATCTCCGGGGAAGTGGGGCGGCGGCGCGCCGTCGCATGGGAGCGTCTGCGTCCGCCGGGCGCCCCGAACCCCGATCATGTGTATGACATAGGTGTACGACAGGCCGAGAGCCGATCGCATCGGGAGGACGCGGTGACCACTGAACCCCAGCCCGCACGGGGCGCCGAACCACAGCCGGTGCTAGGGCCGTTGACCACCGCCGCGATCTTCCTGGTGGTCAGCGTCCGCCCCGGGCAAGAGGAGCCGGTGCGGGACGTGCTGGGTGATCTCGCCGCGCTCCGGCGCAGCTTCGGGTTCGGCGCCCCGGACGCCGCCCTGAGCTGTGTCGCGGGGATCGGCTCCGAAGCCTGGGACCGGCTGTTCGACCACCCGCGCCCGGCCGGACTGCACCCCTTCCAGCCCCTGGAAGGCGCTCGGCACACCGCCGTCGCGACCCCCGGCGACCTCCTCTTCCACATCCGGGCCACCCGCTTCGACCTCTGCTTCGGGCTGGCCTCCGAGATCATGCGCCGGCTGCGGGACGCGGTCACCGTCGAGGACGAGGTGCAGGGCTTCACGTACCTCGACGCCCGCGACCTGCTGGGCTTCGTCGACGGCACCGAGAACCCGGTCGGCGCCGCCGCCCGCAGGGCCGTCCTGATCGGCGCCGAGGACCCGGCGCACGCCGGTGGCAGCTATGTGGTCGTCCAGAAGTACCTGCACGACCTGGACGCCTGGAACGCGCTGCCGGTCGAGACGCAGGAGCGGATCATCGGCCGCACCAAGGCCACCAACATCGAGCTGGAGGAGCCGGGCTCGCACGTCGAACTGAACACCGTCACCGGAGCGGACGGCCAGGAGCAGGACATCCTGCGCGACAACATGCCCTTCGGCAGCCCCGGCCAGGGCGAGTTCGGCACCTACTTCATCGGGTACGCACGTACCCCGGACGTCATCGAGCACATGCTGCGCAACATGTTCCTCGGCACGCAGGACGCCCGGCACGACCGGATCCTCGACTTCTCGACGGCGGTCACCGGCACCCTCTTCCACGTGCCGTCCGCCGACTTCCTCGACGACCTGCCCGCGGCCCCCCAGGCTGCCGTGGCCGCCGAGAAGGCATGACGCGGGTGCGTGTTGCCTCCCGGCGCACCGGTGGGATCCACTGCACCGGTGAACCCTTCAACTCCTCCTGGACGGTGCTGAGATGACGACGAGTCCGCATCTGGTCGTGCTCGACCTCGCCGGAGTCGCCGACAAGGCCGGTCTCATGGACCGTGCCGTCGCCGCGCTGAGCCTGCCCGACTGGTTCGGCCGCAACTGGGACGCCCTCACCGACAGCCTTCGCGACCCTTCGCTCTGGCCGCCCGAGGCGGCCGGCCGCGGGCTCCTCCTGGTGGTGACCGGCTGGCAGGGCTACGCGGGAACCCGGCCGGACGAGTGGAAGACCGCCCAGGACGTGTTCGCCCACGCGGCCGCCGACGAACCGCGACTGACGGTGGCGCTCGCCCTGCGGTGACCCGGCAAGCCCTGCCCGGGTCCCTTGGAGGTTCCTCCCAGACACTCCTGACCTGCCTGGATGTTCGTCCCGGACACCGCATACCGGTCGCCATGGGACAATGAAGTACGTGCTCTTCCCCTTGGCCGGCCGGTCCGGGGGTCACCTCTGATCGACCGGGATGTGCGGCACGTGCGTTTCCTCAATGACATCCAGCCCGCGTACGACCTGACGTACGACGACGTCTTCATGGTGCCGAGCCGCTCCGCGGTCGGCTCGCGGCAGGGCGTGGACCTCGACTCGCCGGACGGCACCGGCACCACCATCCCGCTGGTCGTCGCCAACATGACCGCGATCGCGGGCCGGCGGATGGCCGAGACGGTGGCCCGGCGCGGCGGCCTCGTCGTCATCCCGCAGGACATCCCGATCGACGTGGTCACCGACGTCATCACCTGGGTGAAGAGCCGCCATCTGGTGCTGGACACCCCGATCGTGCTCGCCCCGCACCAGACCGTCGCCGACGCGCTGGCCCTGCTGCCCAAGCGCGCGCACAACGCGGGCGTCGTCGTCGACGAGGACGGCCGCCCCGTCGGTGTCGTCACCGACCGAGACCTCAACGGCGTCGACCGCTTCACCCAGCTCGCCGAGGTCATGTCCCGTGACCTGCTGCTGCTCGACGCGGACATCGACCCGCGCGAGGCGTTCAACAAGCTGGACGGGGCCAACCGCCGCTACGCGCCCGCCGTCGACCGGGACGGCAAGCTGGCCGGCATCCTCACCCGCAAGGGCGCCCTGCGCGCCACCCTGTACACCCCGGCCACCGACGCGCGGGGCAGGCTGCGGATCGCCGCCGCCGTCGGGATCAACGGGGACTTCGCCGACAAGGCCAAGCAGCTGCTCGACGCGGGGGTCGACACGCTCGTCATCGACACCGCGCACGGCCACCAGGAATCGATGATCAGCGCGATCAAGCTGGTCCGCGGCCTCGACCCGAAGGTTCCGGTCGCGGCCGGCAACATCGTCTCCGCCGAGGGCGTCAAGGACCTCGTGGACGCGGGCGCGGACATCATCAAGGTCGGCGTGGGCCCCGGCGCCATGTGTACCACCCGCATGATGACCGGCGTCGGCCGGCCGCAGTTCTCGGCGGTCCTGGAGTGTGCCGCGGAGGCGAGGAAGTACGGCAAGCACGTCTGGGCCGACGGTGGTGTGCGGCACCCGAGGGACGTCGCGATGGCGCTGGCCGCGGGCGCGTCCAACGTGATGGTCGGCTCCTGGTTCGCCGGCACGTACGAGTCGCCGGGCGACCTCCAGCAGGCCGCCGACGGGCGGCTGTACAAGGAGTCCTTCGGCATGGCCTCGGCGCGCGCGGTGCGCAACCGCACATCGGACGAGTCGGCCTACGACCGGGCCCGCAAGGCGCTCTTCGAGGAGGGCATCTCCACGTCCCGGATGTTCCTCGACCCGGCCCGGCCGGGCGTGGAGGACCTGATCGACTCGATCATCGCGGGCGTGCGCTCCTCCTGCACCTATGCCGGCGCGGGATCCCTGGAGGAGTTCGCCGAGAAGGCGATCGTGGGGATCCAGAGCGCGGCGGGCTACGCGGAGGGCAAGCCGCTGCACGCCAGCTGGAGCTAGGACCTGTCGTTTGGATCCCGCGGACGCGGGGTCCGGCGCGCACGTCTGCGGCGTTGTCGCCGGTCGCCGACGCCCCCCGGCCTTCGGCCGGAAGGTGCCTCCACCGCGTCGACCGCCTCCTCCGCCCTGCAGCCGCACGCACCAGACCCCGTTCACCGGCGCCGATCAGCACCGTCGCTGTCCTGCGACCTGTTCCGACAACAGGCCCTGGCCGCTTCGCGGACGGCGGCCGGGCTCGTGTTCTACTTCGGGTACGGCTGTCGCCGGTCCCGTCCTGCACCACCTGAAAGCTGAACGACCCCTTGCTGAACGATCTCGACGAACGCATCGTGCACGCCCTCGCCGAGGACGCCCGCCGCTCCTACGCGGACATCGGGCAACTGGTCGGCCTGTCCGCGCCCGCCGTCAAACGGCGCGTGGACCGGCTGCGCGCCACCGGAGCGATCACCGGTTTCACCGTGCGGGTGGATCCGGCGGCCCTCGGCTGGGAGACGGAGGGATTCGTCGAGATCTACT
Source organism: Streptomyces sp. NPDC026515 (assembly GCF_055567595.1). Lineage (NCBI taxonomy): Bacteria > Bacillati > Actinomycetota > Actinomycetes > Kitasatosporales > Streptomycetaceae > Streptomyces > Streptomyces sp. NPDC026515. Next base: position 99,990 of record NZ_JBVHQD010000013.1, on the reverse strand, counting down.
GCCGGCGCAACACCTCGCCCGAGACGATCCAGCGGGGGCTGGAGCGGTACCAGGAGGTGGTGGCCGCGTCCACGGTCACCGGCGAGGCCGATGCGGTCGTGCAGGTCTTCGCGTCGGACATGCGGCACTTCGAACGGGTCCTGGAGCGGATCGCGGGGGAGCCGTTCGTGGAACGCACCAAGTCGGTGCTGGTGCTGTCCCCGCTGCTGAGGAGGTTCTCCTCGGGGGCCCCGGGCTGAGCTGTCGTATGCCGGGTGCGGACGAGTGGGAACCGCGCGGGCGGCCACGAACCACCCGCACCGGCGTACGACGGCGCACCCGGTCCGCTATTCCGCGGTCATCCGGGCCAGCGCGTTGCTGCCGATGGAGTTGTGGACGCTGAAGCTCACCGCGTCCGACCGGTAGCGGTCGTCGGACCACTCCACCGGGCGTCCTTCCCGGGTCGTCGTCACCCGCCGCACCCGCAGCAGCGGGCTCGACCGGCGGACCCCCAGCAGCTCGGCGTCCCGCGCGCCGCAGGCGACCGCGTCGATCACGTGCTCGCCGTAGGCGAAGACCAACCCCGTGTTCTCGTACAGGCGTTGGGTCACCGACGGGCACTCCGGCTCTATCGCCGCCACCGCCGGGGAGATCCAGTCCGCGTACACCGTGCGCTCCAGCAACACCGGCTCGCCGTCCAGGCCGCGCACCCGCAGCACATGCAACACCTGCGTACCGGGGGGGAGTTGAAGGCGGACCGCGTCCTCCTGGGTGGCCGGGCGGTATTCCTGGGACACCACGTGTCCGGTCGCCTCGCGGCCCATCGACCTCGCCCACTGCGCGAAACTGCGCAGCTCCGCGAAGCTCTGGCTGCGCCGGCTGGCCAGCACCACCCGGCGGGCGCCCTGGCGGGAGCCGATCAGCCCCTCCGAGGTGAGCGCGGCGACGGCCTGGCGGACGGTGCCGCGGGAGACTCCGTACTGCGCCGCCAGCTCCGTCTCGGCGGGCAGCCGGCTGCCGACGGTGTACTCCTCGCGGTCGATGGCGCGCCGCAGCTCGTCGGCGATCTCCTCGTGTCGCGCCGTCATGCTTCCCCTCTGATCAGGCTGTTGTGCACAGCGTGACCAGCCTAATCGACGTCCCGGGGTGATTCGTGTCAGCCGCGAATGTGCAGGGAATCAGGGCCCGGTGTTTCCGTCGTATTCATGAACAGGTCACCCGCGCCGGGCGTACTGTGGTCAACTTGTTCAGACAAGTTCGCTCGGTGCCCGCCACAGTGCCGCCCCCACAGCGCCACCCACCCTCGTGCGTACTCCCTGGAGAGACCGTGACCGTGTCCCTGCCGAGAACCGCCGTCCTTGGCGGCTCCCTCGCCGTCGTAGCCGCGCTCGCCCTGAGCGCCTGCGGCGCCGCCCCCGACAACGCGTCGTCCACCACCTCCGACGGCAAGAACGCCGCCACCGCGACCTCCGCCGCCGACCTCGGCGGCATGGACAAGCTGGTCGCCGCCGCGAAGAAGGAGGGCGCGCTGCACATCATCGCCGTGCCCCGTGACTGGGCCAACTACGGTGCCATCATCGACGGCTTCCAGAAGAAGTACGGCATCAAGATCGAGGACGAGAGCCCCGACGGCTCCAGCCAGGACGAGATCAACGCCGTGACCTCCCGCAAGGGCCAGGACCGTGCGCCGGACGTGCTCGACCTCGGTTCCTCCTTCGCGCTCAGCGCGGCCCAGCAGGGACTGCTCGCGCCGTACAAGGTGACCACGTACGGCGACATCCCCACCGCCCAGAAGGACCCGCAGGCCCGCTGGTACAACGACTACGGCGGCTACATCTCCATCGGCTGCGACGCCAAGCGCGTCAAGACCTGCCCGACCACCTTCGCCGACCTGCTCAAGCCGCAGTACAAGGGCCAGGTCGCCCTCAACGGCAACCCGACCAAGTCCGGCTCCGCCTTCGGCGGCGTCTACGCGGCCGCGCTCGCCAACAAGGGCTCCTTCGACGACATCCAGCCCGGCCTGGACCTCTTCGCCAAGCTGAAGAAGAACGGCAACTACACGCCCGTCGAGTCCACCCCGGCCACCGTCGAGAAGGGCGAGACGCCCATCTCCATCGACTGGGACTACCTGAACGCCGGCTACGCCGACGAGTTCAAGTCCAAGGGCGTGGACTGGAAGGTCAGCATCCCGACCGACGGCCAGTACGCCCAGTACTACTCGCAGGCCATCAACAAGGACGCCCCGCACCCGGCGGCCGCCCGCCTGTGGCAGGAGTACCTGTACAGCACCGAGGGCCAGAACCTGTGGCTCAAGGGCTACGCCCGTCCGGTCCTGATGACCTCCATGGAGTCGGCCGGCACGCTGGACAAGACCGCGGCCGCCAAGCTGCCCGCGGTCACCGGCACGCCGTCCTTCCCGACCGAGGCCCAGCAGGACAAGGCCAAGACGGTCCTCTCGACGGGCTGGTCGAAGGCCGTCTCCGGATGACGGCCACGCTCACGCGGGCCGACGTGGCGTCCGCCGCTTCCCAGAAGCGGCGGCGCCGCGCCCCCGGCTGGCTGGCCGTCGTCCCGCTGCTCGCCTTCACGGCGGTCGCGTTCGGGCTGCCGGCCGTGGCCATGCTGAACGGCGCCTTCACGGTCAAGGACCCGGCGAGCGGCGTGTCCTCGTACACCGGGCGGAATCTCACGGACTCGCTCCAGGGGCCGTACCTCACCGCCCTGGTCGGCAGCGTCAAGCTGTCCGCGCTCTCCGCCCTGATCGCCGCCGTCCTCGGACTGCCGCTCGCCCAGGCCGTGGTCAGCTCGCGCTCCCGGGCGCTGCGCGAGGCCGTGCTCACCGCCTCCGGTGTGCTCGCCAACTTCGGCGGCGTGCCGCTGGCGTTCGCCTTCGTGGCGACCCTCGGCAACGCCGGTGTGCTGACCGTGCGCCTCCATCTCGCCGACCACGGCTGGAACCTGTACAGCTTCTGGGGACTCGTCCTGGTCTACCTGTACTTCCTGATCCCGCTGATGGTCCTCACCATCACGCCGGCCCTGGACGGACTCCGGGCGCAGTGGCGGGAGGCGGCGCTCAACAACGGCGCCACCGGCGTGCAGTACTGGCGGTTCGTGGCCCTGCCCGTGCTCGCGCCCTCGCTGCTCGGCGGCTTCGTGCTGCTCTTCGGCAGCGCCTTCGCCGCCTACGCCACCGCCGCCGCGATGGTCGGCAGCGCGGTCCCGCTGGTCACCCTGCAGATCGCCGACGCCCTCTCCGGCAACGTCCTGGTCGGCCAGGAGAACGTGGCCCTCGCCCTGAGCCTGGACATGGTGCTGGTGGCGGGCGTGGTGATGGCCGTCTACCTGCCCCTGCAACGACGGAGTGCCCGATGGCTCGACGCCTGACCCCGTGGCGCTGGGCCGTCCTCGGTCTCGCCGCCCTGTACTTCCTGGTCCCGCTGGGCGCCTCCGTCGTCTTCACCGTCGACGTGCCCGGCCAGGGCGTCACCTTCGACGCCTACAGCCAGATCCTGTCCGCCGACGGCTTCCTCTCCAGCCTGCTGCTCTCGCTGGAACTGGCCCTCGCCACGATCGTCGTCGTGCTGCTGCTGATGGTGCCCGCCGTGGTCGCCCTCAGGCTGAGCGCGCCGCGGCTGCGGCCCGTCGTCGAGATCGTCTGCTCGCTGCCGCTGGTGGTGCCGCCGATCGCGTTCGTCGCCGGCATCGCGAGCGTCCTGAAGTGGGGGCCGGACCACCTCTCCAGGACCCCGCTGTTCCAGACGTTCGTCGCCATCCAGAACCCGGACTTCCCCGTCGTCCTGGTCCTCGCCTACGTCGTGATGGCGCTGCCCTTCGTGTACCGGGCGCTGGACGCCGGACTGCGCGCGATCGACGTGCGCACCCTGGTCGAGGCCGCCCGCAGCTGCGGGGCCTCCTGGCCGCAGGCCCTGGTCCGGGCCGTGCTGCCCAATCTGCGCGGGGCGCTGCTCAACGCGGCCTTCCTCACCCTGGCGCTGGTGCTCGGCGAGTTCACCGTCGCCCGGCTGCTCGGGTTCCAGCCCTTCGCCGTGTGGATCTACAACGTCGGCGGCTCGCAGGCCCAGATGTCCGTCGCCGTGTCCGTGCTCAGTCTCCTGGTGACCTGGGCCCTGCTCCTCGCGCTCGCCGGTGCCGGCGGCCGTGACCGTACCGCTTCGTCCCGGGGATGAACCATGAGTGTCAGCACGCCTGAGAAGGCCGCCACCGCCACCACCGTCGAATTCCGTTCCCTGCGACGGGAGTTCGGCGCCACCGTCGCCCTCGACGGATTCGACCTGACCGTCCGCCCGGGGGAGTTCCTGGCCCTGCTCGGCCCCTCCGGCTGCGGCAAGACCACCGCGCTGCGCATGCTCGCCGGGTTCGAACACCCCGACTCCGGCGCGGTGCTGGTGGACGGCTCGGACGTCACCTCGGTCCCGGCGCACCGCCGGGACGCCGGGATGGTCTTCCAGTCGTACAGCCTCTTCCCGCATCTGAACGCCGTCGACAACGTGGCGTTCGGGCTGCGCATGCGCAAGGTCCGCACGTCCGAACGGCGGTCCCGGGCAGCCGAGTTGCTGGAGCTGGTCGGGCTCGGCGACAAGGGGGAGCGGTTCCCCCACCAGCTCTCCGGCGGACAGCAGCAGCGCATCGCGCTCGCCCGTGCCCTCGCCCTGCGGCCCCGGGTGCTCCTCCTCGACGAGCCGCTGTCGGCCCTCGACGCCAAGGTCCGGCTGACGCTCCGCGAGGAGATCCGCCGGCTCCAGCAGGAACTCGGCATCACCACCCTGTTCGTGACGCACGATCAGGAGGAGGCGCTGTCCGTCGCCGACCGGGTCGCCGTGATGCGCGCCGGGCAGCTCGAACAGTGCGCCGAGCCCGCCGAGCTGTACGGCCGGCCGGCCACCGCCTTCGTCGCCGAGTTCGTCGGCACGATGAGCCGGATCCCGGGCACCGTCAAGGACGACCGGGTCGAGGTACTGGGCCGGCGGCTGCCGCTCGACGGACCGGCGCCGGACGCGAGCGAGGTCGACGTGCTCGTACGGCCCGAGGCGGTCCAGGTGCGCGCGGACGGCACCGGTACGGCCACCGTCGTCGCCACCGCCTTCCTGGGCGCGGTCGTCCGGGTCACCGTACGACTCGCCGACGGCACCGAGGCCAAGGCCGACCTGGCCGCCCACGAGGCCACCGGTCTGGGCGCCGGAGCCGCGGTGAGCGTGTCGCTGCCCGAGCGGCCGGTACTGGTGGCGAGCCGCACCCACAAGTAGTGCCTCCGGAACTCCGGATGTGTCCACAAGCCCTGACGTGAGGAATGACAACAACGTGACCCCCCACCCCCGACTCCCCCTCCAGGCCGTCCTGTTCGACATGGACGGAACGCTCGTCGACACCGAGCGGCTGTGGTGGGAGGCGGTGGAACGCGTTGCCGGGCGGACGCTCGGCGCGGCCGACGAACCCGATGTGCTGGGCCGGCCGGTCGAGCACACCGCCCACTGGCTGGCCGGCAGCACCGGCAGGTCCGGCGCCGGCCTCGCGGCCGAGCTGCACCGGGAGTTCGCGGACCGTGTCCGCACCGGCATCGTGCCCCGCCCCGGCGCCCTCGACCTGCTGGACGCGCTCGCCGCGGCCGGCGTTCCCACCGCCCTGGTCACCGCGTCCCCACGCGCGGTGGCCGACCTCGTGCTCGACGCGCTCGGCGCCGGCCGGTTCGCCGCCTCCGTCACCGCCGACGACACCGGCCGCACCAAGCCCGCCCCCGACCCGTACCTCGCCGCCTGCCGTGCCCTCGGCGTCGACCCGGCGGCCTGTGTCGCCGTCGAGGACACCGAGACCGGGGTCGCCTCCGCCGAGGCCGCCGGCTGTGCGGTCCTCGCCGTGCCCTCGCTCGCGCCGATCGGCGACGCCCCCGGCCGGACCGTGCGGGACAGCCTCGTCGGGGTCACTCCCCGGCAGCTCAGTGACATGGCGGTACCCGAACTGCGGGTCATGTCCTGGAACCTGTGGCTCGGCGGCGGCCGGATCGACGACCACCGGGCCAAGCAGATCAAGGCCGTCGCCGACGCGGGGGCGGACGTCGTCGGCCTCCAGGAGACCGCCGGCACCTCGGCCCGGGAACTGGCCGAGGCCCTCGGCTGGCACCACCACACGGCCGGCGAGAACCTCGGGATCATCAGCCGCTATCCGATCACCGCCCGCCTCGGAGACCCGGAGGTGGGGTTCTACGGAGCCGCCGGGGTGCGGATCGCCGTACGCCCCGGACGGGAGGTCGACATCTGGACCGCGCATCTGCACTGCGCCCCCTACGGGCCCTACGAGTTCCACTTCGCAGGGCTCGGGGCGGCCGAACTGATCGACCACGAGGAGGTACGGCTCGGGCAACTGCGCGAGGCGCTGGAGCTGATCGGGGACGGCACGGTGCCCGTGGTGCTCGTGGGGGACTTCAACTGCCCCTCCCACCTGGACTGGACGGACGTCGAGTGGCCGGTGACCAAGGCCGCCGAGGAGGCCGGGTTCCGCGACTCCTACCGGGAGGTCCACCCGGATCCGGTGGCCGCGCCGGGGCACACCTGGTCGCCGATCCACCCGGTGGCGGAGGACGGCAGCGGGCGGCCCGAGCCGCAGGACCGGATCGACTACGTGCTGCACAGGGGGCTGCGCGTACTCGACTCCCGGACCTGGGTGAGCGGGGCGCCCGCGTCCTGGCCGGAGGTGGCGGGCAACGACTGGCCCTCCGACCACGCGGCCGTCGTCAGCACGTTCGCCGTCGAGTCCTGACCCGGTGTTACCGAAGGCAACCATTGCGGTGACCGAGGGCATCCCGTAGTTTGTGCCGGGCTCCTTACTCGCTGGTAACACCGGTAGGCAATCCATGCGCTGGACCGTCGGCCGACCCACCACCGTCCGCGCGCGGATCGTGGCGCTCGCCCTCGCCCCAGCCGTCGCGCTGACGGCTCTGTGGAGCTTCACCATGGTCTCCGTCACCACCGAACTCCGCGCGCTGATCCGGGTCCAGGGGGTGTACGACGACTTCGGCACCCCGGTCGACACCGCCGTCGGGCAGATCCAGATCGAACGGCGGCTGTCGGCGGCGTACCTGGGTGCCCGGCTCGACACGGTGGCAGCCGCCGGCCTGCTGACACAGCAGCGGCGCACCGACCGGGCCGTGGACGCCATGCGCGCCGCGGTCCGGGGCGGTGACCGCGGACGCCTCAGCGGCCGGCAGCGCCAGGCCCTGGACGCGATGGTGACCGCCACCGGCAGGCTGGAGTCACTGCGCGAGCGGGTGCTGTCCCGGAAGATCGCGTGGAACACCGCCGTCACCGACTACAGCGCCCTGGTGGAGCCCGGCTTCGGCGTCCAGTCCGCCCTCACCGCCCTCCAGGCCGGACAACTGGCCCGGGAGGCGCAGGTGGTCGTCGAGCTGGTCCGGGTGCGGGAGTTCGTCTCGCGCGAGGACGCGCTGGTCGCGGGGGCCAGGGCAGCCGGACGGCTCACCCAGGGACAGTACCGGGAACTCGCCGCGGCCATCGAGGACCGCCGCGTCTTCGAGCGGACCTACGTCCCCGACCTGCCCGCCGACTCTCGGGCGCCGTTCCAGCGGTTCCAGCGCGGTGAGCTGTACGGATCGCTGGAGCGTGGCGAGGACGCGCTGCTGCGGGCCGGTGCGGACCGGGCCGGTGCGGCCGTGGCCGCGGACACCTGGCGGTCCACCACCGACCGGGCCGTCAGGCAGTACATGCTGCTGTGCACAGAGTCCGCCCGGAACTCCGCGGAGCGCGGACGGACCTTCGCCTACCGGGAGCTGGCCAGGGCCGCCGTCGTCGGTGTCGTCGGGCTGGCGGCGGTGGGGCTCTCGCTGTGGTTCGCGGTGCGCGGGGCGCGCCGCGTCTCCCGCCGGCTGGAGAACCTGCGGGACGCTGCCGACCTGCTCACCGCGCACCAACTTCCCGCCCTGATGGACCGGTTGAGCGCCGGCGAGGACGTGGACCCGGTCGCCGAGGCACCGCCGCTGGCCGCCGGCGAGGCCGGTCGCGACGAGATCGGGGACGTCGGCCGGTCGTTCAACAGGGCGCGGCTGGCCGCGGTCGAGGCGGCGGTGAAGCAGGCCACGCTGCGCAGGGGCCTGTTCGCGGTACTCCTCAACATCGCACGCCGCAACCAGGCCCTCGTCCACCGGCAGCTGAAACTCGTCGACACCCTGGAGCGGCGCACCGGCGACCCGGCCGTCCTGGGCGAGCTGTTCCGCATCGATCATCTGACCACCCGGATGCGCCGGCACGCGGAGAGCCTGATCATCCTCTCCGGAGCCACCCCCGGACGGCGCTGGCGGCGGCCGGTGCCCGTCGCCGACGTGGTGTCCTCGGCGGTCGGCGAGATCGAGGACTACCCACGGGTCGTGGTGCCGCCGATGCCCGGGGTGGGGATCGCCGCGGAGGCCGTCGCCGACGTCGTGCACCTGCTCGCCGAGCTGCTGGAGAACGCCACCGTGTTCTCGCCGCCGCACACCCAGGTCACCGTGCGCACCGGCCGGGCCGGCCACGGCTTCACCCTGGAGGTGGACGACCGGGGCCTCGGCCTGGACGCCGGCCGGCTCGCCGAGGCGCACCGCACCCTCACCGACCCCGAGGCCTTCGATCCGGCCCGCCACGACCGCCTCGGTCTCTACGTGGTGGGCCGCCTGGCCGCTCGGCACGGCATCGAGGTGACCCTGCGGGAGTCGCCGTACGGCGGCACCACCGCGGTGGTGCTGCTGCCGGCGGCGGTGCTGGCGGAGACGGACCCCCGCCCGGACGGGCCTGACGGGCCGGACGTGATGACCGAGACGGACGCGTTGCCGCGCGGGTGCGCCGGGACGGCCAAGGCCGGTTCCGGCGGGTCCCGCGCCCCCGCCGCCCCCGCGCTGCCCACCCGCAGGCGGCAGGCCTCCCTCGCCCCCGAACTGCGCACCGAGCCCGCGCCCGAACCGGAGCCCGGGTCCGGGCAAGGGCGTGACCTGGACGCCGACGAGATGCGGGTGGTCTTCGGGGCGTTCCAGCGCGGCCTGGACCTGGGGCGCAGGGGACTGCCCCGTGACACGGACGAGCCGACCCGCCCCGAGGAAAGGACGCCTTCCGCCGATGACCAGTGACAACCACCCCGCCCCGGACCCCGGCGCGCCGCCCGGCAGCGACCTCGGCTGGCTTCTCGACGACCTGGTCGCCCGGACCGACCACGTCCGCCAGGCCGTGCTGCTGACCGCGGACGGACTGCCGCTCAGCCAATCCGAGGGCATGCGGCGGCGGGACGTCGAGCATCTCGCGGCCGTCTGCTCCGGCTTCCACAGCCTGGCCCGCTCGGCCGGAGACCGGTTCGCCGCCGGAGAGGTGCGGCAGACCATGGTGATGCTCGACGACGCCTACCTCTTCGTGACCCCGGCCGGGCACGGCAGCCGGCTCGCCGTCCTCAGCGACGTCCGCACCGACATCGGCCAGCTGGCTCACGAGATGGCACTGCTCGTCCGCCGCCTCGGCCGTCACCTGGACGCGGCCGCGCGCTCGGCTCCGTGACCCCGCGGTGAGCGACGAGCACTGGTACGAGGACGAGACCGGCTCGCTGGTCCGCCCCTACACCGTGACCCGGGGGCGGACCGAGCCGTCCAAACGGCACACCATCGACCTGATGTCCCAGGTCACGGCGGTGGACGCGGACGTGGCCGAGGCGGGTGTCGACCATGCCCGGGCCGCCCTGCTCGCCCTGGTGCGGCGCGGCGCCCGCCCGGTCGTCGAGCTCGCCGCGGACGCCGACCTGCCGCTCACCGTCGTCCGCGTCCTGCTGGGCGACCTCGCCGAGGCCGGCCTGGTCCGCATCGACCGGCCGCGCCGCGTGGAACCGGCCGGTCCGGCCGCCGACCCGGCCCTGCTGAAGGAGATCGTCGAACGGCTGAAGGAGCTGTAGGGATACGCCCGGCGCAACGAATCGCCGCCATACACCTGAATCACGCAACGAACCGTCCGGCCACGCGCAACGGCTCCTCCTTGTCCGGCCCGGCCCGCCGACCTACCGTCTAAATGGCCACAGACCCCCTCCGTACCCGGTGAGGACCCGCATGCGCACCGCCCTGCTCCAGAGCTCCGGCCGTCCCGGCTCGACCGTCGAGAACCTCAAGGCGCTCGACGAGGCCGCCGGCCGGGCCGCCGCCGAGGGCGCCGCGCTGCTCGTCGCACCCGAGATGTTCCTGACCGGCTACGCGATCGGCGACGACATCGGCCGCCTCGCCGAGCCGGCCGACGGCGACTGCGCCGACGCGATCGCCGAGCTGGCCCACCGGCACGGCCTGGCGATCACCTACGGTTACCCGGAGCGCGCAGGTGACGTGGTATACAACTCCGCCCAGCTGATCTCCGCGGACGGCACCAGGCTCGCGAACTACCGCAAGACCCACCTCTTCGGCTGCTTCGAGCGCGACCACTTCACACCGGGCGAGCAGCCGGTCGTCCAGGCCGAACTGAACGGTCTCACCGTCGGGATCATGATCTGCTACGACGTGGAGTTCCCGGAGCCGGTCCGCGCGCACGCCCTGGCCGGCACCGACCTGCTGGTCGTCCCGACGGCGAACATGCACCCGTTCCAGTTCGTCGCCGAGTCCCTGGTCCCGGTGCGGGCCTGGGAGAACCAGATGTACGTGGCGTACGTCAACCGGACCGGCCAGGAGGGCGAGTTCGACTTCTTCGGGCTGTCCGGGCTGACCGGCCCCGACGGCGTGACACGGGCCCGTGCCGGACGCGGCGAGGAACTCGTCCTCGCCGACGTCGACTCCGCCCTGCTCGCCGCCTCCCGCGAGGCGAACCCCTACCTGAAGGACCGCCGGCCCGGCCTCTACGGGTCCCTGGTCTGACCTTCCCCTCTCCTCCCCGTTCTTTTCGCAGGTCGCAAGTCGCAAGGAGTCCGTACCCCATGACGTCCACCGTGCCCAACGCCGTCGAGCACGCAGACGAGCAGCAGCCGCCGATCACCATGTTCGGACCGGACTTCCCCTACGCGTACGACGACTTCCTCGCCCACCCGGCGGGCCTCGGCCAGATACCCGCGACCGAGCACGGCACCGAGATCGCGGTCATCGGCGGCGGGCTGTCCGGCATCGTGGCCGCGTACGAGCTGATGAAGATGGGCCTGAAGCCGGTCGTGTACGAGGCCGACAAGATCGGCGGCCGGCTGCGGACCGTCGGCTTCGAGGGCTGCGACCCCTCGCTGACCGCCGAGATGGGCGCGATGCGCTTCCCGCCCTCCTCCACCGCCCTCCAGCACTACATCGACATGGTGGGACTGGAGACCCGCCCCTTCCCCAACCCCCTTGCGGAGGCCACCCCTTCGACGGTCGTGGACCTCAAGGGCGAGTCGCACTACGCCGAGACGGCCGCCGACCTGCCGCAGGTCTACCGTGACGTCGCCGACGCCTGGAACAGGTGCCTCGAAGAGGGCGCCGACTTCTCCGACATGAACCGCGCCCTGCGCGAGCGGGACGTGCCGCGCATCCGCGAGATCTGGTCCCGGCTGGTCGAGAAGCTCGACAACCAGACCTTCTACGGCTTCCTCTGCGACTCCGAGGCCTTCAAGTCCTTCCGGCACCGCGAGATCTTCGGCCAGGTCGGCTTCGGCACGGGCGGCTGGGACACGGACTTCCCGAACTCGATCCTGGAGATCCTGCGCGTCGTCTACACCGAGGCCGACGACCACCACCGGGGCATCGTCGGCGGCAGCCAGCAGCTTCCGCTGCGGCTCTGGGAGCGCGAGCCGGAGAAGATCGTGCACTGGGCGTACGGCACCTCGCTCGCGAAGCTGCACGACCACGGCGAGCCGCGCCCCGCCGTGACCCGGCTGCACCGCACCAGCGGCAACCGGATCACCGTGACGGACGCCCATGGCGACATCCGCACGTACCGCGCGGCGATCTTCACGGCCCAGTCCTGGATGCTGCTGTCGAAGATCGCCTGCGACGACTCGCTCTTCCCGATCGACCACTGGACCGCGATCGAGCGCACCCACTACATGGAGTCCTCGAAGCTGTTCGTCCCGGTCGACCGGCCGTTCTGGCTCGACAAGGACGAGGAGACCGGGCGGGACGTCATGTCGATGACGCTCACCGACCGGATGACCCGCGGCACGTACCTCCTGGACGACGGCCCGGACAAGCCCGCCGTCATCTGTCTCTCCTACACCTGGTGCGACGACAGCCTGAAGTGGCTGCCGCTGTCCGCGAACGAGCGGATGGAGGTGATGCTGAAGTCGCTCGGCGAGATCTATCCGAAGGTCGACATCAGGAAGCACGTCATCGGCAACCCGGTGACCGTCTCCTGGGAGAACGAGCCCTACTTCATGGGTGCGTTCAAGGCCAACCTGCCCGGCCACTACCGCTATCAGCGGCGCCTGTTCACGCACTTCGTGCAGGACCGGCTGCCCGCGGACAAGCGGGGCATCTTCCTCGCCGGCGACGACATCTCGTGGACGGCGGGCTGGGCCGAGGGCGCCGTCCAGACCGCGCTGAACGCGGTCTGGGGCGTCATGCACCACTTCGGCGGCACCACCGACCCGGCCAACCCGGGTCCCGGTGACGTCTACGACGAGATCGCGCCGGTCGAACTCCCCGAGGACTAGGTCGTGTTGCGAAAGTCCCGTCGTTCGCCCGAACAAACGAAAGGGACTTCTCAAAAAAAACCCGGGAGAAAAATCAAACCCCCGCCGCCCCGGGCCTCTTCTCGACCTCCCTCGCGACATCCTTC
>NZ_JBVHQD010000013.1:0-87249 GCF_055567595.1 Streptomyces sp. NPDC026515 | reverse complement strand
AATCCCCCGAGGATTGGTTTGTGTGGCAAAATTCCCTTCGTCCCCCCGAACGGCAGAGGGGACTTTCACAACACGACCTAGGGCGAGGACTCAGACCCCGGCCGCCCGGGCCTTCTCGTAGACCTCCGTGGCGACGTCCTTCAGTTCCTGGGCGTCGCGCGGAGTGGTCTGGAGGTCGATCAGGATCTCCTCCAGACCCACCGCCGCGTGTGCCACCAGGTCCTCCACGATCTGGTCGGCGCTGCCCTGGAAGGGCTGCCGGTCGGGGCCGTCATAGGGCTTGGCCGTGTGCACGGCGTTGACCCGTACGACCGTCTGGATCGGTTCGGTGCGGCCGCGTTCGGCCGCCAGGTCCTGCAACTCCCGCCACTGGGCGGCGAGCCGCTCGGCGCCCATGCCCACCGGCAGCCAGCCGTCGGCGTGGTCCACCAGGCGCCGCTGCGCCCTCCTGCTGCCCGCGGCCAGCAGGACCGGGATCGGCCGGGCGGGCTTGGGGCCGACCACGGCGGAGGCGATCCTCGTCAGGTCCCCGTCGTACTTCACCGGGTCCGGGCCCCACACGGCCCGGCACACCGCGATCAGCTCGTCGAGCACCTTGCCGCGCTCCTCGAACGGCCGGATTCCGGCGGCCGCGTACTCGTCGAGCGACCAGCCGGTGCCCAGGCCCGCGACCACCCGGCCGCCGGTCGCGGCGTCCAGCGAGGCCAGCGACTTGGCCAGTTGGAAGGGGACGTGCAGCGGCGCGACCAGCACACTGGTGCCCAGCCTCGCCCGCTCGGTGACCGCGGCGGCGAGGGTGAGGGTGACCAGGGGCTCGGCCACGTCCCGGTACGAGTCCGGCCAGGGGAGACCCTCGATGTTGTACAGCCCCTGCGTGGCGGGCTCCGGGAAGAGGGCCCGCTCGAAGACCCACAGGCTGTCGTAGCCGATCCGCTCGGCGGTACGGGCCACGTCGGGAACGTCCGTGCCGATGGAGTACTGCCGCATCTGGGGAAGGCTGAGGCCGAGCCGAGTCGTCATTCCGGTGCTCCTTCGCAATCGGGTCGTGCCGTCAACGTAGGACGATCACGAGGTGATTCCGAGGTGGCTCGCACAGCGACCGGATCAGGCCGTCTCAGCGGGACAGCGGCGTGAGCAGCATCCGCCCTGCCAGCCCCACCGCCGCGTCCAGCCGCTCGGTGAACTCCTCGGCCAGGTCGCCGAACCGGCGCAGCGCCCACAGGGCCCGCGCCGCCGACCAGGTCGCGTCCCGGGCCCGCTCCAGGCTCCAGGAACCCAGCAGATGGGTCAGCGGATCGGCGATCTGGAGCAGATCGGGGCCCGGCATCAGATCCTCGCGGATGCGTTCCTCCAGTGAGACGAGCAGTTCGCCGACGCGGTCGAACTCGTCCTCCAGATCGGCCGGTTCGCAGTCGAGCGCATGGCAGCTGTCCACCACGGCCAGCGCCAGGTCGTGCCCGATGTGGGCGTTGATGCCGGCCAGCGCGAACTGCAGTGGTCGTACCCCGGGATGGCGGCGCAGCTGGAACAGCGGCCGCCAGCAGGCCGGCGGACGGCGGTCGCCCTCCGCCGCGTCCACGGCGGCCAGGTACCGCTCCGCGAACCGCACGTCCAGCGTCGCGGCGGCTCTGGGATCCCCGAACCGGCCCGCGTCCAGCCGCCGTTCGACCTCCTCCGTGACGGAGAGGTAGACACGGTTGAAGACCGCGACCCCGTCCCGCCCGGGCAGGGCCGCGTCCAGCGCGCGCATCCGGGAGACGACGGTGCCGACCGGAGCGATGAGGTGTTCCGACTGCGCCATGGGGGAAGCGTCCCAGCCCCGGGCCGGCCGACGCGCCGACGGGCCCGGCGCTTCCCCGGAACGGGGGACGGAGACCTTGATCCCGGTGCGCGCCTACGGCCGGGTCTCGTCGTAGGAGCTGGTGCCCTCGTCCAGCAGGGGCTCCTGCCCCCTGAGGTGGGCGGGGGCGAAGGCGCGCAGCGTGTGGTAGCCGACGATGACGACAAGGGTGCCGAGGGCGATGCCGCTGAGGGAGAAGGTGTCGGTGAACTTCATGCTGACGTTGCCGACGCCGATGATGATGCCCGCGGCGGCCGGGACCAGGTTCAGCGGGTTGCGCAGATCGACCTTGGCATGCAGCCAGATCTGGGCGCCGAGCAGGCCGATCATGCCGTACAGGATGACGGTGATGCCGCCGAGCACCCCGCCCGGGACCGCGGCCACGACCGCGCCGAACTTGGGGCAGACGCCGAAGAGCAGCGCGAAGCCGGCGGCGGCCCAGTAGGCGGCGGTGGAGTAGACCCGGGTCGCGGCCATCACGCCGATGTTCTCGGAGTAGGTGGTGTTCGGCGGGCCGCCCACGGCGGTGGAGAGCACGGAGGCGACCCCGTCCGCCGAGATCGCCGTGCCGAGCCGGTCGTCGAGGGATTCGCCGGTCATCTCGCCGACGGCCTTGACGTGTCCGGCGTTCTCCGCGACCAGGGCGATCACGACCGGGAGGGCGACCAGGACAGCCGACCACTGGAAGGACGGTCCGTGGAAGGAGGGCAGCCCGATCCAGTCCGCCCTGCCGACGCCGGTGAGGTCGAGGCGCCAGTGGTCGGTGACCTTGCCGCCCGGGCCGGTGGAGTGGATCCGGCCGAAGATCCGGTCGAGGGCCCAGGACAGGACGTACCCGAAGACCAGGCCCAGGAAGATCGCGATCCGGGACCAGAAACCACGCAGACAGACGACGGCCAGAGCGGTGAAGGCCATCACCAGCAGGGCGGTCCACTGGTCCTGCGGCCAGTAGGTGGAGGCGGTCACCGGGGCCAGGTTGAAGCCGATCAGCATGACGACCGCTCCGGTGACGATCGGCGGCATCGCGGCGTGGATGATCCGGGCGCCGAAGCGCTGGACGGCCAGGCCGACCAGGAAGAGCACGGCGCCGACCACGAGGACCGCGCCGGTCACGGTGGCGCTGGTGCCGCCCTGGGCGCGGATGACGGCCGCGACCCCCACGAAGGACAGGGAACAGCCCAGGTAGCTGGGGACCCGGCCACGGGTCGCGAGCAGGAAGATCACGGTCGCGACGCCGGACATCATGATCGCGAGGTTGGGATCCAGACCCATCAGCACCGGCGCCACGAAGGACGCGCCGAACATCGCGACCACATGCTGGGCGCCGAGCCCGATCGTGCGGGGCCAGGAGAGCCGTTCGTCGGGGCGTACCACCGCTCCGGGCGCGGGCGTGCGCCCGTCTCCGTGCAGTTTCCAGCGCACGCCGAGATCCATGGTGGGGGTTCGCTTTCTTCCAGGTGCTGTGAAGACGGCTTCGTACGTGAAGACGGTCCGGACCATTGTCATGGCTACCTGGCCGTCCTACGCTCACACGGTCCTACCTGTGAACCAAGTTCACGTATCTGATTGGCGGCTGCTCTGTCCGATTCCCGTCCGATTCCTGTCCGACTCCAGTCCGGTTCTCGTCCGGTTCAAGTCCGATCGGAGTGCTCGATGAGTGGAAGATCCCGTGCGGCCGTCGTCCTGACGGCACTCGCGGCCATCGGGGCCGTCCTCGTTCCCTCCGCCCACGCGACCGCGCGGGCCCCGAAGGCCCCCGACACAGCCGTGCTCGACGGCGCCCGCCTCCAGCGGACCAAGATCGACCTGGACCGCGGCGACCCCCGGCTCCGCCGCGCCGTCAAGGACCTGACGAGCCGCGCCGACGCCTGGCTGGGGCAGGGCCCCTGGACGGTCGTCGACAAGCCGAAGCCCGCCCCCGGCGGCGACGTCCACGAATACCTGAGCCAGGCCCCCTACTGGTGGCCCACCACGACGCCCACCGCCGACAACCCCTGGGGCTGCCCCTACGTCCAGCGCGACGGACAGCGCAATCCCGAGGTCGACACCGGTACCGACCGCCAGGACGTCGAGAAGGTCTTCGACTCGGCCTACGACCTCTCCCTCGCCTGGTACTACACGGGCAAGCGGCAGTACGCCGAGAAGGCCGGGCGGGTCCTGCGCACCTGGTTCCTCGACCCGGCGACCCGGATGAACCCGAACCTCGACCACGCCCAGTTCATCCCGTGCAAGTACGACGGCCGGGCCATCGGCGTCATCGACTTCTCCCAGTCGTACACGAGCGTGGTCGACGCCCTCGCGATCCTCGCCACCGGCGCACCCGGCTGGAGCGCCGCCGACCGCGCCGGGATGCGCGGCTGGAACACGGACTTCCGCGACTGGCTGGAGAACAGCGCCTTCGGACAGGAGGAGGGCGCCGCCGCCAACAACCACGGCACCTTCTACGACATGCAGCTCGCCGCCCTCGCCTACGCGACCGGGGACAAGGCGCTGGCGAGGAAGACCGTGCTGGACGCCCGGGCCGGGCGGATCGACCCGCAGATCGCGGGCGACGGGAGCCAGCCGCAGGAGCTGGCGCGGACCAGGAGCTGGCACTACTCGACCTTCGACCTGGTCGCCTACACCCGGCTCGCGGCCATCGGCCGGCATGTCGGAGTGAACCTCTGGACCTACCGGGGACCGGACGGGCAGAGCCTGTCCAAGGCCGTGGACTACCTGCTGCCCGCCGCCACCGGAGCCGCCGACTGGCCGTATCCGGAGCTGGAGTTCCACCGCTACGCCGCGTCCGACGTCGTCCACGCGGCCGCCGACGCCGGTGACAGGGCGGCCCAGCGGGCGGTGCGACGGCTGGAGGCGCCCCCCGGCGGCGACCTCTGGGCGCTGCGCCCGGCCGCCGAACAACTGGACTCGATCGCGGGCTGAGGCCGCCGACGGGGTTCCTGAGCGCTCGCTTAGACTGGCGTCAGCTGAAGGTCAGCGAAATGTCAGCAACGCCCAGGAGCCCCGCCCGTGACCGCCGAAGCCCCGCCCGCGCCCGCCCTGTCCTACGGCCGGCTGATCCCCGTCACCGTCCACTTCGACGACCTGGACGCGCTCGGGCTGCTCCACAACGCCCGCTACCCGGTGATGGTCGAGCGGGCCTGGGCCGAGCTCTGGCAGGAACACGGCTTCGCCTTCGAGGGCGACTGGGCCGCGGCCGAGGACGCCTGCAACGCGGTCAAGGAACTCCGGATCGGCTACGAGGCGCCGGTCACCCGGCCGGGCACCTACGCCGTCCACCTGTGGCTGGAACGGCTCGGCAACACCGGCCTGACCTACGGCTTCCGGTTCTGCTCGGCGGACGGCCGGACCACCTACGCGCACGGCACCCGGGTCCTGGTCCGGCTGGACGCGGCGACCCTGCGCCCCGCCCCCTGGAGCGAGCGCTTCAGGGTCGCGGGCCGGGAACTGCTGCGGCCGACGGGCTGACCTCCGCCCGTGCTCCGCGCTCCCCGGCCCGCAGCACGCCCGCGAACACCACCAGACCGCAGGTGAGGGCCGTGACCACACCGAACGACACCACCAGGCTGGTGGCCTGGGCCACCCCGCCGATCAGACTGGGCGCGACCAGCCCCGAGGTGTAGGTGATGGTCGCGACACCCGCGATGGCCTGACTCGGGTTCGGCCCGGCGTGCCCGGCGGCCGCGAAGCACAGCGGTACGACGACGGCGATGCCGAGGCCCATCAGCGCGAACCCGGTCATGGCCACCGCCGGACGCCCGGCGAGGACGATCAGCAGCCCGCCGAGCGCGGCCAGCACACCCCCCGCGCGCACGGTACGCACCGTGCCGAAGCGGTTCACCACGGCGTCCCCGCTGATCCGGGCGATCGCCATGGTCAGCATGAACCCCGTGGTGGTGGCCGCCGCGAGCCCCGCCGAACTGTCCATCCGGTCCCGCAGGAACACCGCCGACCAGTCCAGGCTGGCCCCCTCCGCGAACACCGCGCAGAAGCCGACCGCGCCGATCAGCAGGGCGGACCGGGGCGGCAGCGCGAACCGCGGCGGCGGTTCCTCGTCCTCGGCGGGCTGCACGTCCAGCACCCAGCCGGCCGCCAGGACACCGAGCACGGTGAGAGTGGCGGCGGCCAGCGCGAAGTGCAGCCGGGCGTCCGCGCCGAGGTGTGCGGCGAGGGTGCCCGCCGCCGAGCCGATCAGGGCGCCGGCGCTCCACATGCCGTGCAGTCCCGACATGATCGACTTCCCGAGCAGCCGCTCCACCTCCACGCCGAGGGCGTTCATCGCGACGTCGGCCATGCCCGCGCTGGCGCCGTACACGAACATCGCCAGGCAGAGCGTGTACAGGTTCGGCGCGAGGGACGGCAGGACCAGCGACAGCGTCCACATCGCGATCAGCCCGCGCAGTGCCGTACGGCTGCCGAAGCGATGGCTGATCCGGCCCGCCAGCGGCATCGAGCAGGATGCGCCGAACGCGGTGAAGGCGAGCGCGAAGCCGAGTTGCCCCGCGCTCAGGCCGGCGTGGTCCTGGATCCAGGGCACCCGGGTCGCGAACGAGCCGGTGACGGCACCGTGCACGGTGAACACGGCGGCGACGGCGTACCGCGCCCGCTTCACCCCGTGCAGCTCGTGGTCCGCGTCTCTCATGGCTCTCATGGTCCTGCCCTCCCAGGGTGGGTGCCGCCCCGCTGTCGCGCCGTAAACTATCAGGGACCCTGCCTGATAGATAGGAGCGATGCGGCCGTCCTGGGCCGCGCAGATCTGGGAGGATGCCCGTCATGCCCGCATCACCGAGCACCGCCCGGGCCATCAACGACCGGCTCGCGCTGACCCTGCTCCAGCAGGAAGGCGCGCTGACGGCAGGGCAGTTGAAGCAGCTGACCGGGCTGTCCCGGCCCACCGTCGCGGACCTCGTCGAACGGCTCACCGCCTCCGGCCTGATCACGGTGGTCGGCGAGTCCGGCGCACAGCGCCGGGGGCCGAACGCCCGGCTGTACGGCATCGTCGCCGACCGCTTCTGTCTGGCCGCCCTCGATGTGCGCACCGAGAGCGTCTCGGTGCTGGTGTCCGACCTGGTGGGGCGAGTGCTGGCGCAGGGGTCGGTGCCGGTCGGGCCGGAGGCGGGCGAGGCAGCGGCCGTCGAGCGGGCGGTGGAGCTGGTGGAGCGGGCGGCCAAGGAGGCGGGGGTCTCCGGCGGCGGGCGGCTGCACACCGTCGGCATCGGGGCGCCCGGACTCATCGACCCTGCGAGCGGCGAGCTCCGCGACTCGGCGGGCCTGCCGGCCTGGCACCGTCGGCTGGTCGCCGCCGTCCAGGAGCGGTTCCCACAGGCTCGGGTCAGCGTCGAGAACGAGACCAATCTGGCCGCCCTGGCCGAACAGCGGGAGGGCGCAGCCCGCGACCGCGACACCTTCGTGCTGCTCTGGCTGGGACTCAGCTGCGGCGCGGCCGTCGTCCTGGACGGCAGCCTGCGCCGGGGCGCCTCCGGTGGCACGGGCGAGATCGGCTTCCTGCCGGTGCCGTGCACGCGCGCGCTGCCGTCGGCGACGGACTGCGCCGGCGGCTACCACTCCCTGGTGGGCGCGGTCGCGATCGCCGAGCTGGCCGGGCAACACGGGTTGCCTCCGGCAGAGCCGACGGACCCCGAGCCCGCGGCCGCGAGGCTGGTGGGGGAGGCGGCCCGGCGCACGGGTGAAGCCGGCGACGACCCGTCAGCGCCCCGTGGGGGCAAGGGGCTCCGCGCGACCGGCCACGACCTGGCCGCAGACGGGTGCCGACCTCACCTGGAATCCCCTGCCCGCTTCCTCGACGCCCTCGCCGACCGCGTCGCCATCGGTGTCGCGGCAGTCGTCGCCGTCCTGGACCCCGGCTGCGTGGTCCTCGGCGGCGAGATCGGCGCGGCCGGCGGCACCGCGCTCGCCACCCGCGTGGAGGAACGGCTGCGCCGGATGTCCCCGCTGGCCACCGAGGTTCGGGCGAGCGCCCTCGGTGGCGGGGCCGTACTGCGCGGAGCGCTTCTGACGGCGCGGGAGCGGGCCCAGGACGAACTGTTCGCGCCGCGGGACCGCTGACCCGACCGCCCGGCTGGGCGACCCGGCGACGGGCAAGGGCCGTCGTCACCGCCGCCGGGCCCGCCCGAACGATAAATGGACTAGACCAGTAGGGTCAAGGGCTGCGGATCAAGTCAAGTTGCCTGGTCCGAGGGCCCGTTGGGTGCCGCTCGGGCATATGACGGCC
Source organism: Streptomyces sp. NPDC026515 (assembly GCF_055567595.1). Lineage (NCBI taxonomy): Bacteria > Bacillati > Actinomycetota > Actinomycetes > Kitasatosporales > Streptomycetaceae > Streptomyces > Streptomyces sp. NPDC026515. Next base: position 79,177 of record NZ_JBVHQD010000013.1, on the reverse strand, counting down.
CGTCTGGGAAGTCCAGCGGCACGGTCTGTGAGGCAGCCCACACGGCACCCCTGCATGGACCGCCTTCGGGCGTGGCACACTGGCCGTGTACCAGAAGCAGCGCACTCCGGGGTCGGTGAAAGTCCGAACCGGCGGTTACAGTCCGCGACCCGTCCGCTTCCAGCGGCCGGTTGACCAGGTGAAATTCCTGGACCGACGGTTAAAGTCCGGATGGGAGGCAGTGCGCGGCGGGCGAGCATGAACCTGTGCGCGCCGCCGTATCTGGTCTCGTCCGTCACGGGCGGGACCTTGTCGGCGTCGTTCCCGGTGTGCTCTTCCGTCCTTTCTGTCGTTCGTCGACAGGCCCCGGAGTCCGTGCCCTATTGAGGCAGGAGGACCCGGGAAGTGTTCACCGGAATCGTCGAAGAGCTGGGTGAGATCACCGCCGTCGAGAACCTCGGCGACGCCTCCCGTTTCCGGCTCCGTGGCCCCGTGGTGACCGAGGGCGCGCAGCACGGCGACTCCATCGCCGTGAACGGGGTCTGTCTGACCGTCGTGGAGCACGAGGGCGACGAGTTCACCGCCGACGTCATGCAGGAGACCCTGAAGCGCTCCTCGCTCGGCGCGCTGGAGGTCGGCTCCCGCGTCAACCTGGAGCGCCCCACCGCCGTCGGCGCCCGGCTCGGCGGCCACATCGTGCAGGGCCACGTGGACGGCACCGGTCAGGTGCTGTCCCGCACCCCGTCCGAGAACTGGGAGATCGTCAAGATCTCCCTCCCCGCCGACCTCGCCCGCTACGTGGTCGAGAAGGGCTCCATCACCGTCGACGGCATCAGCCTCACCGTCGTCGAGGCCGGCCCTGAACACTTCACCGTCAGCCTCATCCCGACCACCCTCGACCTGACCACCCTGGGCCGCAAGCAGCCCGGCGACCCGGTCAACCTCGAGGTCGACATCGTCGCCAAGTACGTGGAGCGGCTGCTCGCGAACACGCAGGGAGCAGGCCGGTGAACTGGCTGAACTCCGAGGCCTTCGTCCTGTTCGGCCAGCACATCCTGTGGTCGGACATGATCGGCAACATCCTCGGTCTGATCGCCCTCGCGCTCGGCTGGCGCCGCAACCTGTGGAGCTGGCCGGTCCAGTTCGCCTCCGGCCTCATCCTCTTCGGCGCCTTCTACGGCCACTTGACCGGCAGCGCCGGCAAGCAGGCCGTCGTCATGGCCGTCGCGCTGTACGGCTGGTGGCAGTGGAACCGGAACAAGAGCGGGGGCACCGACGGCCACATCGCGCCCCGGTTCGCCACCTGGCGCGAGCGCGGCGCGATGACCGCCGCCGCGGCCGTCGGTACCGTCGCCGTCGCCCTGCTCTTCAAGGCCTACCCGTCCCTGTCCTGGGACCCCTGGCCGGACGCCTACATCTTCGTCGGCACCGTCGTCGCCATGTACGCCCAGGCCCGCGGCATGGTCGAGTTCTGGATCGCCTGGCTCCTGGTCGACCTGGTCGGCGTCCCCCTCAACTTCGCCAACGGCTACGCCTTCTCCGGCTTCGTCTACGTCATCTACGGCGCGCTCGTCCTGTGGGGCATGCGCGACTGGTGGCTGCGCTCCCGCCAGGGCACGCGGCCCGCTCTGGAAGGAGCACCCGCATGACCGCGGCACCCATCCTCTACCGCACCGAGGGCATCGAGGACCTCACCCTCGACCCCGTCGAGCAGGCCATCGCCGACATCGCGGCCGGCCGGCCGATCGTGGTCGTCGACGACGAGGACCGCGAGAACGAGGGCGACCTCGTCATCGCCGCAGAGAAGGCCACCCCCGAGATCATCGCCTTCATGATGAGCGAGTGCCGCGGCCTGATCTGCGCCCCCATGGAGGGCGCCGAACTCGACCGGCTCCAGCTGCCGCAGATGGTCGAGGACAACACCGAGTCCATGAAGACCGCGTTCACCGTCTCCGTGGACGCCTCCGCCGCGCACGGCGTCACCACCGGCATCTCCGCCGCCGACCGCGCCACCACCCTGCGGCTGCTGGCCGGCGGGAAAGCCGAGCCCTCGGACCTGGTCCGCCCCGGCCACGTGTTCCCGCTGCGCGCCCGGCCCGGTGGCGTCCTCACCCGTGACGGGCACACCGAGGCCGCCGTCGACCTGGCCCGGCTCGCGGGCCTGCGGCCGGCCGGCGCCATCGTCGAGATCGCCGGCGAGGACGGCCGGATGCTCCGTCTTCCCGAGCTGATCCCGTTCGCCCGCAAGCACGGCCTGACGATCATCTCCATCGCCGACCTGATCACCTACCGCCGCTCCGCCGAGCCCACGGTCCGCCGTGAGGCCGAGGTCAGCCTGCCCACCAGGCACGGGGCGTTCACGGCGTTCGGCTACCGCTCCACCGCCGACGGGGTCGAGCACGTCGCCCTGGTCCACGGTGAGCTCGGCGACGGCGAGGACGTCCTGGTCCGGGTCCACTCCGAGTGCCTCACCGGAGACGTCTTCGGCTCCGCCCGCTGCGACTGCGGCCCCCAGCTCGACGCCGCCCTGGACCGCATCCAGGACGAGGGCCGGGGTGTCGTCGTCTACCTGCGCGGCCACGAGGGGCGGGGCATCGGGCTGCTGTCCAAGCTGCGCGCGTACGAACTCCAGGAGCGCGGTCGCGACACCCTCGACGCCAACCTCGAACTCGGCCTGCCCGCGGACGCCCGCGACTACGCCGCCGGCGCCCAGATCCTGACCGACCTCGGCGTCCGCAGTGTGCGGCTGATGACCAACAACCCCGACAAGACCGAGGCGTTGCTCAGCCATGGCCTCAAGGTCAGCGGCCGGGAGCCGATGCCCGTCCAGGCGGGCGAGCACAACCTCCGCTACCTGCGCACCAAGCGGGACCGGATGGGTCACGACCTGCCGTGGCTGGACGCCCCTTCCGGGGCGGCTCCCACCTGCGGCAACCAGTAAAGAAAGAGCACGGAGGAGAGACGTGAGCGGCAAGGGCGCACCGGAGTTGTCCGTACGCAATGTCAGCGACCTGCGGGTCGCCGTCATCGCGGCCCAGTGGCACGAGAAGGTGATGGACGGTCTGGTGGACGGCGCCCTGCGCGCCCTGCGCGACCTGGGGATCGACGAGCCGACCCTGCTGCGGGTCCCCGGCAGCTGGGAGCTCCCGGTCGCGGCCAAGGTCCTCGCGGGCCGCGGCTACGACGCCGTGGTCGCCCTCGGGGTCGTCATCCGCGGTGGCACCCCGCACTTCGAGTACGTGTGCCAGGGCGTCACCCAGGGCCTCACCCAGGTCTCCGTCGAGACCGGCGTCCCCGTCGGCTTCGGCCTGCTCACCTGCGACGACGAGGAGCAGGCCCTGGACCGGGCGGGACTGGAAGGCTCCCGCGAGGACAAGGGCCACGAGGCGGTGACGGCGGCGGTGGCGACGGCGGCCACGCTCCGCTCAGTATCTGAACCCTGGCACTGAGCGACGCGGGGTTTGGCGTAGTCTGGCGCTCACCATGTCCAACAAGACTTTCGAGGAGCTCTTCACCGAGCTCCAGCACAAGGCCGCCCACGGCGACCCCGCCACGTCCCGTACCGCCGAGCTGGTCGGGAAGGGGGTCCATGCCATCGGCAAGAAGGTCGTCGAAGAGGCCGCCGAGGTCTGGATGGCCGCCGAGTACGAGGGCAAGGAAGCCGCTGCCGAGGAGATCTCCCAGCTGCTGTACCACGTCCAGGTGATGATGGTCGCCCGCGGAATCTCGCTGGACGACGTGTACGCCCACCTGTAGAGCCTTTCCGACAAACCCCCTTTTTTCGAGCGAAGGAAGCCGACCTCATGCTGCGCATCGCCGTCCCCAACAAGGGTTCCCTCTCAGGCCCTGCGGCGGACATGCTGCATGAGGCCGGCTACCGGCAGCGCCGGGAGTCCAAGGAACTCCGCACCGTCGACCCGGTCAACGACGTCGAGTTCTTCTACCTGCGTCCCCGGGACATCGCGATCTACGTCTCCTCCGGCCGCCTGGACATCGGCATCACCGGCCGGGACCTGCTCATCGACTCCGGTGCCCACGCCGAGGAGATCCTGCCGCTGGGCTTCGCTCGCTCCACCTTCCGCTTCGCCTCGAAGCCCGGCGCGGCCGACGCCCTGACGGACCTGACGGGGAAGACGGTCGCCACCTCCTACGAGGGCATCGTCGCCAAGCACCTCGCCGACAGCGGCGTCGACGCCTCCGTGGTCCACCTGGACGGCGCCGTCGAGACCGCCATCGAACTCGGGGTCGCCGAGGTCATCGCCGACGTCGTCGAGACCGGCACCTCGCTGCGCAACGCGGGCCTGGAGGTCTTCGGCGAGCCGATCATGACCTCCGAGGCGATCGTCATCCGCCGGGCGGGCGCCGACATCGAGGAACCCAAGGTCCAGCAGTTCCTGCGCCGCCTCCAGGGCGTCCTGGTCGCGCGGACCTACGTGATGATGGACTACGACTGCCGGGTCGAGCAGCTGGAGAAGGCCGTCGCCCTCACCCCGGGTCTGGAGTCCCCGACCGTCTCCCCGCTGCACAACGAGGGCTGGGTCGCCGTCCGCGCCATGGTCCCCACCAAGGACGCGCAGCGGATCATGGACGACCTGTACGACATCGGCGCCCGCGCCATCCTGACCACGGCCATCCACGCCTGCCGCCTCTGAAACCCCCCGAGAGATGTCCGAGCTTCCTTCCCTGCCCGTCACCTTCCGGCCGGGCCACACCCGCGTGATCCTGCTCACCGCCGGTCTCGCCATGTTCGCCACCATCACCGCGGTCGCGCTGCTCCTCGAACAGCTCGGCCCGGGGGAGCAGCTCAGCTTCGTCGTCACCGGCGCGCTGATCTTCTGGGTGCTGGCCCAGCTGGCCCGGGTGAAAGTGGTCGCCGACGAGTCCGGGGTCACCGTCGTCAACGTCGCCAGCCGGCGGCATCTGGAGTGGGCGGAGATCGTCCAGGTGAACCTCCGCCCGGGTGACCCGTGGGTGTTCCTGAACCTCAGCGACGGCACCAGCCTGCCCGCGCTCGGCATCCAGCCGGGCATCGCGAAGCAGCGCGCGATCGCCGACGCCAAGGCGCTGCGGGCCCTCGCCGAGGCGCACGCGAGCCACGACCCCGAGCAGCACCAGGGCTGAAATCACGCAACTTCGGGGCCGCCTCGGGGTCGTCCACCCTGCCCTTGCGGGCCCTGTCTTGATTAATCTGTTGGCGGAGGCTTTTCACGTCCCGCCTCCGCCCCTGTCGCGCGCCCCGCGCACAGGGGTTCCTGCTACCCGAGGAGTGACCCTCTCCGGCGATGGACGGATCGTCCTGTAGTACCTGCGCCGCCCCCTCCCGACATACCGCGGAACGCCTTTTCGCAGTCCGTGAAGGCTCGGAGGCGGCGGCATCATGACCACCCCCCTGCTGCTCCTGGCAGCCGCGTTCCTGCTCATCCTCGCCAACGGCTTCTTCGTGGCCGCGGAGTTCGGTCTGGTGACCGTGGAGCGACCCGAGGCCGAGAAGGCCGCCGCCGACGGCGACAAGCGCGCCGGTACGGTCGTCGAGTCGCTGAAGGAACTGTCCTTCCAGCTCTCCGGCACCCAGCTCGGCATCACCATCACCTCCCTGGTCGTCGGCATGCTCGCCGAACCGGCACTGGCCGCACTGCTGCGCGGCCCGCTCACCGCGACCGGTCTGCCCGACGGCGCGGTCTCGGGCATCTCCGTCGTCATCGGCATGCTGCTGGCCTCGGCGATCCAGATGGTGATCGGCGAGCTCGTGCCCAAGAACTGGGCGGTCTCCAAGCCGCTCCAGGTCGCGCGCTTCGTCGCCGGCCCGCAGTCCCGCTTCTCGCGCCTGTTCCGGCCGGTCATCGCCGCGCTGAACACGGTCGCCAACCGGCTCGTCCGCGCCCTGGGTGTCGAGCCCGCCGACGAACTGGCCTCCGCCCGCACCCCGGGCGAGCTGGTCTCGCTGGCCAGGCACTCCGCGCAGGCCGGCGCGCTGGAACAGGACACGGCCGACCTGTTCGTGCGCACCCTGTCCCTGGGCGAGCTGACCGCGCAGCACGTCATGACCCCCCGGGTGAAGGTCAGCGCGCTCCAGGACTCGGCGACCGCCGAGGACGTGGTCAACCTCACCCGGGCCACCGGCCTGTCCCGTTTCCCGGTCTACCGGGAGAAGATCGACGAGATCGTCGGCATGGCCCACCTCAAGGACGCCCTGGCGGTCTCGGTCCACGACCGGCTGCGCACCCCCGTCGGCCGCATCGCCCGCAAGGCGCTGCTGGTCCCCGAGACCCTCCCGGTCCAGCCGCTGCTCGCCCGGCTCCGGTCCGAGCAGCCCATCGCGGTCGTCGTCGACGAGTACGGCGGTACGGCCGGGGTGGTCACCCTGGAGGACATCGTCGAGGAACTCGTCGGCGAGGTCCGCGACGAGCACGACAGCCCGGACGCGCCGGAACTCGCGGCCGCCCCGGCCCAGGACGGCAGGCCCGCCTGGGACGTCGACGGCAGTGTCCGCGTCGACATCCTCCAGCGGATAGGCCTCGACGTACCCGAGGGCCCGTACGAGACGGTCGCCGGTCTGGTCGCCGACCTGCTCGGCCGGATCCCGGCACCCGGCGACCGGGCCGAGCTGCCCGGCTGGCGGCTGTCGGTCCGCCGGGTCGGCCACTACCGCGCCGAGCGGGTCCGCCTGGTCCGCACCGCCCCCGCCGTCGCGGAGGCCGTCCGATGAGCGTTCTCCAACTGGTCCTCGCCGCCCTGCTGGTGCTCACCAACGGCTTCTTCGTGGGCGCGGAGTTCGCGCTGGTCTCGGTTCGCCGCAGCCAGATCGAACCGCTGGGCACGGCCCGGGCACGCCAGGTGCTCTACGGGCTGGAGCGCCTCCCGCAGATGATGGCCGCCGCCCAGTTCGGCATCACCGTCTGCTCGCTGACGCTCGGCGCGGTCGCCGAGCCGACGGTGGCGCACCTGCTGGAACCGCTGTTCGAGGCGGTACGGCTGCCGGAGGGCATGATCCACCCGCTGGGCTATGTGATCGCGCTCGCCGGGGTCGTCTTCTTCCATCTCGTCATCGGTGAGATGGTGCCGAAGAACCTGGCGATGGCGGCGCCCGAGAAGGCTGCGCTGTGGCTGAGTCCCGGCCTGGTGGCCTTCGCCCGCGTGTGCCGGCCGATCACGGTCGCCCTGGGGGCCTGTGCCCAGGGCATCCTGAAGCTGTTCCGGGTGGAGCCGAAGGACGAGGTCGAGGCCGTCGTCACCAGCGAGCAGCTCAACCGGCTCCTGGAGGACTCCGGCCAGGCGGGCCTGCTCGACCCGGAGGAGCGGGAGCGCCTGGAGGACGCGCTGGAACTGGGCTCCCGCCCGGTGACGGACGTCCTGCTGCGCCGCGAGTCCCTGATCACGGTTCCGCCGTCGGTCACCCCGGGCCAGATCGTCGAGCTCACCGCCCGCACGGGCTACTCCCGGTTCCCGGTCGCCGCCGAGTCCGGCGCGTTCATGGGCTACGTGCACGTGAAGGACGTGCTCGACCTGGAGGACTCGGACCGGGCGGTGCCGCAGCAGCTGTGGCGCCCGATGACGACCCTGCGGGCGGAGCTGCCTTTGGACGACGCGCTCACGGTGATGCGCCGGGCCGCGACGCACCTCGCGCAGGTGGCCGACGCGCACGGCAGGGTTCTGGGCCTCGCGGCACTGGAGGACGTGCTGGAACTGCTGGTGGGGGAGGTGACGGACCCGGCACACCGGGAGAAGCGGCCGACACGACCGCCCGAGCCCCGGTCCAGCGGGGAGCCGGAGGAAGTGACGGTGGGCTGAGGACCACCGGAAGCCGTGTGACCGGCGACGGCCGGTCACACGGCTTCCGCGCATGCGCGAGCCCGCACGGACGACCTCTCGTCCACCCCGTGGCGCGTACGCTGATATGCCGCGTTTGCAATTAACCGGCGTCTGCAACTATTGTGGCCGAGTCTTCGGACCACCGGACGCCCGTCGCCGCGCACCGCTGACCGCGCGCCGACGCCGCACAACACGGACCATCGACTACGTACCCACGGACGATCCCCCCTCGCCCCCGGCGGCCGGCGGGATCGACTAGGACAGGGAGAACTTCGTGACCTCCATCCCCGCCGTCACCCTCAACAACGGCGTCACCATGCCGCAGCTCGGCTTCGGTGTCTTCCAGGTACCCGACGAGGAGACCACGGGCGCCGTCGCCGACGCCCTGCGGGCCGGCTACCGCAGCATCGACACCGCCGCGATCTACGGCAACGAACGCGGCGTGGGCCGGGCGCTCGCCGACTCCGGCATCGCCCGCGACGAGCTGTTCGTCACCACGAAGCTGTGGAACACCGACCAGGGCTACGACACCACGCTCGCCGCCTTCGACGCCTCCCTGGACCGGCTCGGCCTGGACCACGTCGACCTCTACCTCATCCACTGGCCGACCCCGGCCCGCGACCTGTACCCCGACACGTGGCGTGCCCTGGAGAAGCTGTACGCCGACGGGCGCACCCGCGCCATCGGCGTCTCCAACTTCCAGCCCGCGCACCTGGAGCGTCTGCTCGACGCCTCCTCCGTCGTCCCGGCCGTGAACCAGGTCGAGCTCCACCCGGGCCTTCAGCAGGCGCAACTGCGCGACTTCCACGCCCGGCACGGCATCGCCACCGAGGCGTGGAGCCCGCTCGCCCAGGGCGCCGTCCTCAAGGACGACGCGGTCACCACCATCGCCGCCGCGCACGGCAAGAGCCCGGCCCAGGTCGTCCTGCGCTGGCATCTGCAGATCGGCAACGTGGTCATCCCCAAGTCGGTCACGCAGACCCGGATCCGCGAGAACCTCGACGTCTTCGACTTCGAGCTCACCGCCGAGGAGACCGACGCGCTCACCGCGCTCGACCGCGGCATGCGCACGGGCCCGGACCCCGACACCCTCAACTAGCCGCCGACCAGGGCCGACGCCCCACCGGCAACGGACACCCCCACTTCGTACCCCCCCGCACGCCGCACAGCAGATTGAGGCACCACCATGAGCATCCGCTCCCTTCTGCCGGGCCGTATCGGCTTCGGCACCGCACCGCTCGGCAACATGTTCCGCGCCATCCCCGACGACGAGGCCGCCGCCACCGTGCAGGCCGCCTGGGACCAGGGCATCCGCTACTTCGACACCGCGCCGCTGTACGGCGCGGGCCTGGCGGAGATCCGGCTCGGCGACGTCCTGGCCGGCAAGCCGCGCGACGAGTACGTCCTGTCGACCAAGGTCGGCCGGGTCATCCTCGACGAGGTCGAGGATCCTGCGAGCCGCCAACTCGGTCAGAAGGGCGCCCTGTTCGAGCACGGCCGCCCCAACAAGATGGTCAACGACTACAGCGCCGACGCGACGCTGCGCTCCGTCGAGGACAGCCTGAAGCGCCTCAGGACGGACCGCCTGGACATCGTCTGGGTGCACGACGTCGCCCAGGACTTCTACGGCGACGACTGGGTCGGCGTGTACGAGAGCGCCCGCACCGGTGCGTTTCGCGCGTTGACCCGGCTGCGCGAGGAAGGCGTCATCAAGGCCTGGGGCCTCGGCGTCAACAAGGTCGAGCCGCTGGAGATCACACTGGACCTGGAGGAACCGCGCCCCGACGCGTTCCTGCTGGCCGGCCGGTACACGCTGCTCGACCACACCCGTGCCCTCCAGCGCCTGCTGCCCGCCGCGGCCGAGAGCGCCGTCGACATCGTGGTCGGCGGCCCCTACAGCTCCGGCATCCTGGCCGGCGGCAGCCACTTCGAGTACGCCGAGGCGCCCGCGCACATCGTGGACAAGGTCGGCCGGATCAAGACCCTCGCGGAGCAGCACGGCATCGGCATCAAGGCCGCCGCCCTCCAGTTCGTGCTGGCCCACCCGGCCGTCGCCGCGGCCATCCCCGGCGCGACCCGGCCCAGCCGGATCGCCGAGGACCTCTCCGCGCTCGTCGAACACATCCCGTACGGCTTCTGGAAGGCCCTGCGCGAGCAGAAGATCATCGCGCACGACGCGCCGGTCCCGCTGACGGAGGCCTCGTGAGCGCCGCCCGCGCCACCCTCGACGTCCGGCAGTCCGCCGACCGAGTGTGGCAGCTCATCGGCGGCTTCGGCTCCCTGCCCGACTGGCTGCCGTACATCACGCAGAGCGTGCCGGGCGAGGGCGGACGGCTGCGCACGCTGACGAACGCCGAGGGCGGCGTCATCGTCGAGCGGCTCGAAGCCTTCGACGAGAGGGCCCGCAGCTACACCTACTCCATCGTGCGGGCGCCCTTCCCCGTCACGGGGTACCGCTCCACGCTCCAGGTCCTCGACCGCGGCGACGACGGGTGCCGGGTGGAGTGGTCGGGCACCTTCACCGCGGACGGCGTCACCGACGCCGAGGCGAACGCACTCTTCCAGGGCATCTACCGGGACGGCCTGGACGCCCTGGCGGAGAGGCTCGCCGTCTGACCGGGGGACCGGCGACAGCCGCCGCGAGCGGCCGGGGTCACGGCGATCCCGGCCGCTCGCGGACGCGCACGCCCCGGCCGGGCCTCACCCCGGCGAGCCGGTGCCACCCGGAGGCCGGCGGAGCCGGTGCAGGCAGACGACCGAGGCGAGGACGGTGCGCCGATCCGAGGCGTCCAGGCGGGGGTCCACCTCGACCAGGTACCGCTGCAGCCCGAGCCACGCGTCGACGGTGCTCACGGTGACCCTGCCGAGGAGCTCCGGCGCCGGACCCCCGTCCGGACCGCTCTGTGTGAGATCCCACTCGGTGGACAGCAGACCCGGCCGCGTGAGGAGGAACCGGCGTCCCCCCTGCGTCCCGAGAGCCAGCCGCCGTGTCCCGGCCGGGCCACGGGCGTCTACGGTGCCGACCTCCCGGTCCGCGGCGTCGGTGAGGCGGAACCGCGCCGGACCGGACTGCTCGATACGGACGACGAACCGACCGGACGTCGTCGCGAGGACGCCGTACGCGTCGTCGGTGTAGACGACCTGGCCAAGCGGGGTCCCCGCAGGGGTGGACACGACCAGGGCGGGCCCCGTGTACCTGCGCCACCAGGACCGCTTCGGCTGACCGACCAGGACGGTCTCCGACTCGAACAGACCGTGCTCTCCCACCGGTCCTTCGTCCCCCGTCACGGCTTCCCCCCCGACCGAGCCGACCGACCGCCGGACCGGGCCCCTACATCGCGGCCGGATCCTGCGGCCCCCGCCCCGACAGGACCTCCCCGTACGCCTGCATCAGGTCCGGCAGCCGTAAGGTCGCCAGGTCGTCCCGCGTCAGCGCTCCGGGATACACCGACAACCGCAGGTCGCGGTACGCGCAGCTCTTCTCGTACAGGGTCCGCAGGAACCGCCCGTTGCCCAGTTCGTCGATCCACCCCTGGTCGACCACGTGCCCGGCGATCGACCGCAGCTCCTCCAGCGCCTCCTCGTCCCACGCGTCGCCGTTCTCCCCGGCCAGCACCTCGCCGATCGCGGTCAGCTCAAGGGGCCGGTAGGAGGGGAAGTCGACGCGGGTCGTGAAGCGGGAGGAGAGCCCGGGGTTGGCGGCCAGCAGGCGGTCCATGCCCTCCGGATAGCCGGCCAGGATCACCACCAGGTGGTCGCGGTTGTCCTCGGCCCGCTTCAACAGCACCTGCAGGGCCTCGTCGCCGTACGCGTCGCCCTTGCCGTAGCCGGAGTTGGACAGCGAGTACGCCTCGTCCACGAAGAGCACCCCGCCGATCGCGGAGTCGATCAGTTCGTTCGCCTTCACCGCGGTCTGGCCGAGGTACTCGCCCACCAGATCCGCCCGCTGCGCCTCCACCAGGTGGTCGCCGCCCAGCAGCCCCAGCGCGTAGAACACCCGCCCGAGGATCCGGGCGACCGTGGTCTTCCCGGTGCCCGACGGGCCGGAGAAGACGAAGTGGCGTTTCGGCGGCTGCACCGGCAGCCCCTGCCCGGCCCGCAACCGGGCCATGTTCAACTGCGCGGACAGCGCCTTGACCTGCCGTTTCACCGGTTCGAGGCCGACCATCCGCTCCAGCTCGGTGAGCGCCTCCTCGAGTAACGCGGGGTCGGTCGGCCCGGCCGGCAGCGGAGGCGAGGACACGACCTTCTCGCGGACCGCCGGATCGACCACCGACGGCATCGCCCCGGCCGGCGGCTCCGCCTCCCCGAACCGCAGGTCGCGGCCCTCCGTGCCGAAGAGCGGGTCGAGCATGTCCGGCCCGTCCACGACGTCCTGCCCGGCGCCGGTCAGCGTGATCGCCGCGAGGTCGGCGCTGTCGTCGTACCCGTCCCCCTCGGCGATCGCGGCCAGCCGTGCGGAGGTGTCCATGAACGCCGGGTCGACGCGGTGCACGGCCCGGTAGAGGGGGAGCGCGGCGGCGCTGCGCCCGGTGCCCTCGTGCGCGCGGGCCAGCCAGTAGCGCAGCTCCTTGCGCTGCGGCTGCTCGCTGCGGCAGCGCATCAGCGCCGCCGAGAGCAGCGGTTCGGCCTGGCCGTACATTTCGAGGCGGACCCGGGCCATGCCACCGAAGAGCCCGGCCTCGATGCCCAGCATGGAATCGTCGAGGAGCGGATCGGTGTGCCGTACCAGCTGCTCCCAGTCCTTGACCAGATAGGCCCGGCAGGCGTGCAGGAAGCGGACCTGGGGGTCGGCGTCCACGGGCGGCAGCCCGGCGAGGGCCCGGTCGAGCTCCGGGACGTGCCGGCCGTCCAGCCAGTGCGAGGCGTGCGCGAGCAGCAGATCGCGCGGACTCTCCAGGACCGGCTGTACCCACCAGCCGAGCCAGTACCAGGAGTTGAGCGCGCGGCGGTGCCGGGCACGCTGATCGCCGAAGCGGTCCCGGTGCCGGAACATCCTGAGCAGCGCGGTCGTCGTGTCCACGCGCAGCGCGTGCAGCCCGAGCCAGGCGTCGGCCATCCCGGGATCCATCCGTACCGCGGCGCGGAACTCCTCCTCCGCCTGCGGATAGGCGCCCATCGTGTAGGCGTCCACGCCTCGCAGCCAGGCGAGGTCGGCCGGGGCCTCGGGGCCCTGCGTGCCGAAATCCATCACGTCCCCCACAAACCGTGCCCGTGGTTGGCCCCCGGGCTCCCCCCGATGGCCGCCGTTGGTCGAACCGCTGTGCCGCGGACCGGAGTTGCAGGTGCGCGAAGCAGCCGTTCGAAGGTCGCACCGAGGGCATCGTACCTGCGGTTCCACCGCCTGCCGAAGGGTGCCGCACAGGCCGTTTGACGAGGTGGGAGCAGACGGGGCGCACGCGGCTCGGTGACCGAGGGTGAGCGGCGAAGTGCACACGGCACGCACAAAAGGGGTAAAGGGCAGAACGAAGCCCCCGATCACGGGGGAACAACCGGGGGCTTCGCGTCTGTGCGGCGGCTCCCAAGGGCCGCTCATTGAGAACGTAAGTCCTGTACGGCCCTTGGGTCAAGCCGAGTTGAGGTACTGAGGCAACTTGTTCCGGACGCGTCTTCACAAGTTCAGCACATCGCCGACGGCCCCTCACGGTCGGTGACCGTCTGGTCCGGTCCAACGGTGGTCACAGGCCCCGGAAGTACCTCGTACCCCTTCTGTGACTGTGTCACCAGGAGATCGGAGTACGGCCTCGAGGGGTCCTCGATGAAATGTGCGTGTTCCGCCCTGACCCACTCGGCCCAGAACTCCCGCTGTTCCGTCCCGTCCCGCAGCCTGCCCCGGGTCCAGGACTCCTCCCGCGGCACCTCCATCCACAGCAGTCGCGCCAGGAACGGGCGCAGTGCGCGCCGGCCGGCGCCGACGCCCTCGACGAGGATCACGGGGGCCGGCGGCAGCGGGCGGGGCGGGCCGAAGGCGCGAGCGTGCCAGTCGTAGGGGGTGTAGCGGGCGGTCTCGCCGCGGCCGAGCGGCTCGATCACCTGGGTCAGCAGCCGGCCGGTCCAGGCGAACAGCTCCTCGTGGCTGGCGATGTCGTCGAGGTGGAGCACCGGCGCCCCGCCCAGCGCGGCCGCCAGCCGCCCGGCGAAGGTGGTCTTCCCGGAACCGGCGTGCCCGTCGACGCCGACGAGGCGGACCGGGCCGCAGGAGGGCGGCAGGCCCTGGAGCGAGGAGACGAGACGGTGAATGACGATTCCCGAGGTGTGGTGGGGGGTGTCGCGTGCTGTGGGGTGTTTTCCGGAAACATTCTAGTAGTGCGGCTCATAGCGGACGTTCGCGGCCCCATGGAAAGTAGTGGCTTGAACTAATTTCGAGCCGTTCTTTGGCGGCCCGTCGATATTTCCGACCCGCTGACCGATATGTCGAATTCAGGCGTTCCCGGTGTGGCCGCCGCTGAGTAGGGTGCTTTCTGTGCGACGGCGACGCGTCGAACGGGGACGGACAGGGGAAGATGGCCGCGGAGTTATTCGAGGGGCAGTACGTATGGCATCCGGCGGCCGATGACCGCGTGCTCGCGAGCGTGTGCGTGGATGTGCGCGCCGGGAGATATCGCAGTGCCCGCGAGGCCCTGGCCGAGACGCGCACCGACTTCGCCCTGCGCGCCCATCGTTCCCTGGTCCTGGCCTCCGAGGCGGCCGGCACCGATCTGGTCGAGCGCTGGCTGGCCGAGGAGCCGGGCCCCGAGTCCGCGCTGATGTGGGCCCGGGTGGCGGTGCAGCGGGCGATCCGGGCGGCCGACGCCCGCGACGAGCGCGCCGAGGCGCTGGAGCGGATCGCCCTCGCCGCCTGTGACCGGGCCTCCGCGATGAACCCCGCCGACCCCACCCCCTGGGCCGCCAAGCTGGCCATGGCCCGGCTGCACCGCCCGCACGACCGCGCCCCCAGCGGGCTGCTGACCTCACCGCCCGGCCCGTGGCGGCTGTTCGCGCACACGCTCGCCCTGGACCCCTGGCACCGCGAGGCCCACCACCGCTTCCTCTCCTTCTTCTTCACCCGCTACGGCGGCTCGGTGAACGCGGCCTGGGACGTCGCCGCCTTCCTCGCCCAGCGGGCCCCCGCCGACTCGGCGATCCGGCTGCTGCCCCTGGTCGCACTGGTCGAGAGCCACAACCCCAGCCAACTCCTCGCCGAGCGGGTGTGGGAGCAGCCGCAGTGGCGCGCCACCGCGCTGTCGGTCTACCACAACTGGCTGCCCACCATGGCCGGATACCGCTTCACCCCGGTGCTCGACCAGGCCTACCTCGCGCACGCGCTGGTCATGGCCCAGCGCGAGTTCGAGGCCCGGGCGGTCTTCACGGCCATGGGGCGGTACGCCTCACGGATGCCCTGGAGCGTCTTCGGTGATCCCGCCGAACAGCTCTCCCGGGCCCGCCGCGCCTGCGGCCTGCCCATCCCCTCCTAGAGAGCCCCCACAGAGAGAAAGGCCGGCACGTGTCAGAACGCACAGCGGACGACCCCGTCACCCTCGACGACGACGCGACCCTGCACGCGATGGGTTATCCGCGGAAACTCACCCGCCGATTCCAGGCGTTCGACAATTTCGCCATCTCCTTCACCATCATCAATATTCTCTCCGGAATCTTCTCGTCCTTCGGATTCGGAATGAACGCGGGCGGTCCCCGCATTCTCGTGTTCGGCTGGATCGGCGTCTGCGTGATGGTGCTGTGCATCGGCGCCGCCATGGCGGAAGTGGCGTCCGCCTATCCCACGAGCGGCGCGCTGTATTTCTCGGCCGGCAAACTCGCCAAACGGCACAAGGGCGCGTGGTCCTGGTACACGGGCTGGCTGAACTTCGTGGGCCAGATCGGTGGGACCGCGGCCACCGGATACGCGGCCGCCACCTTCATCCAGGCCCTCATCGCCCTGCAGTGGTCCTCCTACACCCCGACCGCCCACCAGACGGTCCTGATCACGGCCCTGATCATCGTGGTCCAGGGGCTCGCCAACACCTACACCGTCCAGCTCGTCGCCTTGCTGAACCGGATTTCCGTGTGGTGGCTGCTGATCGGACTCGTGGTGATCGTGAGCACACTGATCGTGATGCCGGCCGATCATCAGTCGGCGTCCTTCGTGACGCATTTCGTGAACAACACCGGCTTCACCAACGGCCTTTACGGCGGCATGCTCGGCCTGCTCGTCACCAGCTGGACCTTCACCGGCTTCGACGGCAGCTTCCACATGTCCGAGGAAACGGTCCGGGCGACCGTGAACGCCCCGAGGGGGATCATCCGCTCGATCGGCTATTCGGCGATCACGGGCCTCGTCCTGATGCTCGCGCTGGTGTACAGCATCGGCGACTACGACAAGGTGGCGAGCTCTTCCGCGCCGCCCGTCCAGATTCTCATCGACGGACTCGGCATGGGCTGGGCCAAGGCGATGCTGCTCGTGGTCATCGGCGCCATGCTCTTCTGCGGACTCGCCAACCTCACCAGCAACACCCGGCAGATCTTCGCCTTCTCCCGGGACGGCGCCATGCCCGGCTCCCGGCTGTGGCACTCGGTCTCGCCCCGCACCCGCACCCCCGTCAAGGCCGTATGGCTCGCGGTGGCCTGTTCCCTCGTCCTGATCGTGCCGGGATGGTGGTCGCACACCGCGTTCACCGCGATCGTCAGCGTCAACGTCGTCGGGCTGTTCCTCGCCTATGCCGTGCCGGTGTTCCTGCGGCTGCGCCTCGGCGACGAGTTCCGGCCGGGACCGTGGAACCTGGGCCGCTGGAGCAGGCCGGTCGGCTGGCTGGCGGTGATCTGGATCCTGCTGAGCAGCATCCTGTTCATGCTGCCGCAGGCCTCGCCGATCACCGTCGACACCTTCAACTACGCGCCGATCGCCCTGGCCGTCGTACTGATCGTGGCCACGGCCTGGTGGTTCGCCACCGCCCGCCGGCGCTTCCAGGGCCCGGTCAGCTACGGCCGCCCCGACGAGGTCGCCGCGATGGACCTCATCTGACACCGGTGAAGAAGGCCCCGGCGCGGGGCGCCGGGGCCTTTTCAGCGGACGAGACCAATATTGGTGGGCGTGGCATCGCCGGAAGTGCTGGCAGGGGCATGCCCGCTGCTCCATAGTTGGCGCACCGGACCAGCAGCGTCGCGTACACCTGGGGGTCTCCCACCCATGAGCAGAGCCGAACAGCCGTCCCGCAGAACAGTTCTGGCCGCCGCGGCCTCGGTCGCGGCGGCCGCCGTCGCGCAGGGGGTGATCCCGGCGGTCCCCGCGGCCGCGGCGTCGCAGACCGAGACGGAGGACGCCGGCCGGGCCCAGACCCGTCCGGTCGACTACCACGCGTGGACGACCTACAGCGACTGGCGGACCGGCTCCGCCAAGGGCGTGGGGGCGGTCGCGGGCCGCCGCCCCGGCGTGGTGATCCGCACCCCCGCCGGCATCACCTCCTACACCGACCCGCACACCGGCACCACCGGCCAGTGGGAGTACGGCACCTGGACCGGGCCGGTACGCCGGCTCACCGTGCCCGCCACCGAGACCATCGCCTCCTGGAACGCGGACACCCCGGCCGGCACCTGGATCCAGGTCGAACTGCTCGGCACCTACTCCGACGGCACCCCGACCCCCTGGTACGTGATGGGCCGCTGGGCGGCCGGCGACCAGGACATCAAGCGGACCTCGGTGGACGGCCAGACGGACGGCAGGAGCACCGTCTGGACGGACACCTTCGCCATCGACGACGCCGCCACCGGCCTGCGTCTCACCTCCTACCAGCTGCGGCTGACCCTCTACCGCAAGCCCGGCACCAAGCTCACCCCGACCGTCTGGCGGCTCGGCGCCATGGGCTCCGACATCCCGGACCGCTTCACCGTCCCGGCCTCCACCCCGGGGCTGGCCCAGGAACTGAAGGTGCCGCGCTACTCGCAGGAGATCCACAAGGGCCAGTACCCCGAGTACGACAACGGCGGCGAGGCCTGGTGCAGCCCCACCTCCTCGCAGATGATCGTCGAGTACTGGGGCGGCCGGCTCACCCCCGCGCAGCTGGCCTGGGTCGACCCGTCGTACGCCGATCCCCAGGTCTGCCACGCGGCCCGCCACACCTACGACTACCAGTACGCGGGCTGCGGCAACTGGCCGTTCAACGCCGCCTACGCGTCGACCTACAAGGACCTCCAGGGCGTGATAACGCGACTCGGCTCGCTCACCGACCTGGAGACGCTGATCGCGGCCGGCATTCCGGCCATAACGTCCCAGTCGTTCCTGGAGAGCGAGCTGACCGGCGCCGGGTACGGCACCTCCGGGCACCTCATGACGGTGATCGGCTTCACCGCGGAGGGCGACGTGATCGCCAACGACCCCTGCTCGGCCGACGACGACGCGGTCCGCCGGGTCTACCCGCGGCGGGAGTTCGAGAACATCTGGTTGAGAACCAAGCGGTACAACGCGAGCGGCAACATCAGCTCCGGCACCGGTGGGGTCTGCTACCTGTACTTCCCGGCCTGCCCGAGCCCGGGCCAGCTCAGGGCGCTCGCGGCGGTGGGCGTGCGCTGACCGGGCGCCACGGCGGCCCTCGGACGGACCGGGGGCCGCTTTCCTGTGACCAAGCTCTCCGCCGCAAATGCCGCAATCGGTGGCAGGGTGGACGGTATGACCGCGCACTCCACCACCGCCGCCCGGGCCCGTACCGGCGGTCCCAGGGACGACGGCCCGAAGGTTCTGGAACACGTCATGGGCTGGACCCTTGTCGTGGTCGTCGCCATGCTGGTGACCCAACTCGGGCTGCTGTGACCTGACCCACTGTCCGACCTGGCATACTGCGGATGTCCCGCAGCCTGCTGAGACCAGGGTCTAAATTGAATATTAGTCAACAACGTGCCGCCGCCCGTCCCCGGGCGCGCGGCACCGAGCGGTCCGTGGCCCGTCGTGCCGAACTCATCGCCATCGGCCGGAAGTTGTTCGCCGACACCTCGTACGACGCGCTCTCCATGGACGACATCGCCAGGCAGGCGCATGTCGCCAAAGGGCTGATCTACTACTACTTCCAGTCCAAGCGCGGTTACTACCTGGCGATCATCCAGGACTCGGTCGCCGACCTGGTCACCTATGCCGCGAGCGGCCTGGAACTGCCCCAGGTGGACCGCGTCCACCGCACCATCGACAGTTACCTGCGCTACGCCGAGTACCACCAGGCCGCGTACCGCACGATCGTCAGCGGTGGCGTCGGCTTCGACACCGAGGTGCACTCCATCCGGGACGGGGTGCGCGAGGCGATGGTCGGGACCATCGCCGAGGGCGCCTACGGGCGCACCGACATCGGTCCGCTCGCCAGGATGGGGCTGCTCTCCTGGCTGTGCAGCGTGGAAGGCGCGACCCTCAACTGGATCGACCACCCCGAACTCTCCCGCGAGACCATGTGCGAGCTGCTGGTCAAGACGCTCGGCGGCACCATGCGTGCCATCGAGGAACTGGACCCCGCCTACCGTGCCCCGGCCCCGGCCCGCCGGGACGCCTGACACGTACAAGGGGCGGAGGTCTCGTGGAACCCCCGCCCCGAGCCCCCGTGACCGGGGTCAGTTGACGGCCTTGACCAGCTCACCGCCCGCCGTGTCGCCGCTCAGCTCCCACAGGAAGGTGCCGCCCAGGCCCTGCTGGTTCTTGTACGTCATCTTGGTCGCGATGGTCGCCGGGGTGTCGTAACTCCACCAGTCGCTGCCGCACTTGGCGTACGCCGTGCCGCCCACCGTGCCGGTCGCCGGGCACTTGGTCCTGAGCACCTTGTAGTCCTCGATGCCCGCCTCGTAGGTCCCCGCCGCCGGGCCGGTGGCCGAGCCGCCGGGCGCCGCCTGGGTCACGCCGGTCCAGCCGCGGCCGTAGAAGCCGATGCCGAGCAGCAGCTTGGAGGCCGGGATGCCGAGGCCCTTGAGCTTGGCGATGGTCGCCGCCGTGGAGAAGTTCGCCTTGGGGATGCCCGGGTAGGAGTTCAGCGGCGAGTGCGGGGCCGTCGGCCCGGTCGCGTCCCAGGCGCCGAAGTAGTCGTACGTCATCGGGTTGTACCAGTCGACGTACTGCGCGGCGCCCGCGTAGTCCGCCGCGTCGATCTTGCCGCCGCTGGTCGCGTCGGCGGTGATCGCGGCCGTGACCAGCGCACTGCTCCCGAACTTCGAGCGCAGCGCCGCCATCAGGTTCTTGAACGCGTCCCGGCCGCTGGTGTCGCAGGTGCTGCCGCAGGCGTTCGGGTACTCCCAGTCGATGTCGATGCCGTCGAAGACACCGGCCCACTTGGAGTTCTTCACCAGGTCGTAGCAGGACTGGGCGAAGGCGGCCGGGTTCCTGGCGGCCTCGCCGAACCCGCTCGACCAGGTCCAGCCGCCGAAGGACCAGAGGATCTTGAGGTTCGGGTGCTTCTTCTTCAGCTTGAGCAGCTGGTTGAAATTGCCGCGCAGCGGCTGGTCCCAGGTGTCCGCGACCCCGTCCACCGACTCGGCGGCGGTGTGGGCGCGGTCGGTCGCGGCGTACGAGTCGCCCATCGCGCACTTGCCGCCGGTGACATTGCCGAAGGCGTAGTTGATGTGGGTGAGCTTGGCGGCCGAGCCCGAGGTCTCGACGTTCTTGACCAGGTACTTGCGGTCGTAAACGCCCCATTCCGTGAAGTAGCCGACGACCTTCGAGCCGGCCTGCACCTGGGGAGCGGCCGGGGCGGCCGCCGACGCGGTGCCCGCGCCGGCCAGCAGCCCGGCGCCGAGGACGGCGCAACAGGCCGCGGAGAGCAGCGCCCGGAACCGGGAGTGGTGAGAGGTGTGCATCGGGTGTCTCCTCCTGGGGGAGAGGGGAACGCGCGCCGATTGGCATGAACGCGGTAAAGCGTTGGTCATGAACCTTAGGAGGACTAGACCAGTCGGGTCAATGGTTCGTACCAATATCGGGGCGGCCGGATGTTGTCCTGGAATTGGCGAAGTAAGCGGTCGTTAACTGGTGACGGAAGGTCCCCGATCGGGCATACTCACTGCGCAGCCGCTGGTCAGCAGCTTCCGTGACCCGGAACGCCCACCTCGGCCGCACTCGAACGACAGGCGGAGCCGCCCCCACCCGACGGGCTGTGACCGCCGGTGCCCGACAGGGAGGAGACCGACGCCATGTCCGACCGCGACCCGCAGCCGGTGGAGCGTCAACTGCCCACGGAAGAGGCGAGGGACCTGATCTCGCTCGTCCGTGAGATCGCCCAGCGCGAGATCGCGCCCCGGGCGGCCGAGGAGGAGGACGCCGGACGCTTCCCGCGCGAGGTCTTCACCCTGCTCTCCGCGTCAGGACTGCTCGGCCTGCCGTACGACGCCGAGTACGGCGGCGGAGACCAGCCCTACGAGGTCTACCTCCAGGTCCTGGAGGAACTGGCCGCGGCCCGCCTCACCGTCGGCCTCGGCGTCAGCGTGCACACGCTCGCGAGCTATGCGCTCGCCGCCTACGGCACCAAGCAGCAGCAGGTCGAACGCCTGTCCGCAATACTCGGTGGCGGCCTGCTCGGCGCCTACTGTCTGTCGGAGCCGGCCTCCGGCTCCGACGCGGCCTCGCTGCGCACGAAGGCGGTCAGGGACGGTGACGACTGGGTGATCAACGGCACCAAGTCGTGGATCACGCACGGTGGCATCGCCGACTTCTACACGGTCATGGCCCGCACGGGCGGAGAGGGCTCGCACGGGATCACCGCCTTCCTGGTCCCCGGTGACGCCGAGGGCCTGAGCGCCGCGGCGCCCGAGAAGAAGATGGGCATGAAGGGCTCGCCCACCGCCCAGGTGCACTTCGACGACGTCCGGGTCCCGGACGAGCGGCGGCTCGGCGAGGAGGGCCAGGGCTTCGCCATCGCCCTGTCCGCACTGGACTCCGGCCGGCTCGGCATCGCCGCCTGCGCCATCGGCCTCGCCCAGGCGGCCCTGGACGAGGCGGTCGCCTATGCCACCGGACGGCGGCAGTTCGGCCACCCGATCTCCGACTTCCAGGGCCTGCGTTTCATGATCGCCGACATGGCCACCCAGATCGAGGCCGGCCGGGCCCTCTATCTCGCGGCGGCCCGGCTGCGCGACGCCGGCCGGCCGTTCGCCAAACAGGCCGCCATGGCCAAGCTGCACTGCACCGACACCGCGATGAAGGTGACCACCGACGCGGTCCAGATCCTGGGCGGCTACGGCTACACCGCCGACTTCCCGGCCGAGCGCTACATGCGCGAGGCCAAGGTCCTGCAGATCGTCGAGGGCACCAACCAGATCCAGCGGATGGTCATCGCCCGTCATGTGGCGGGGCCGGAAAGCCGCTGAACTGCCCGCGTGAGACCGTCGGAGCCGCCAGCCTGACCCACTCGGGGTCGTGGCGGCCCGGCAGGGTGCGGCCCCGGTCGGCCCAGGTCCGCATCAGATCACGGTAGATCGGCGGATCCTGCGGTGCGGGCGGCGGAGCCGGGGCCGGTGCCGTGGGCGGGGGTACGAAGATACGGCGCTGACGGCCGAGGGCGGTGTAGGTGGTCGTCATGCCCGGCCAACGCGGCGGTGGCCGCCCTGGTCACCGATCGCCCGAATCGTGCGTGAGTTCGTGGACGTCCGGTCCCGGATCTGGCCACTCCCGACTTTCTGACATACCGTCAGCCGGACCGTCTCCAGCCCTCCGGGGAGGCCCGCCATGGCCGACGACCGTCCCGTACCGCTCGACGAGTACCCGGTGCACCAGGTCCCGCTCTCCATGAAGCACGTCGCCAGCGGGGACCGGAACGCCTACGACCGTTGCATCTTCCACGTTCTCGACCACGACGGCCGCGCCCTGCTCATCCTCGGCCTCGGCGTCTACCCGAACGTCGGAGTGATCGACGCCTACGCCACCCTGCGCACCGGGGACACCCTGCACGCGGTACGCGCCTCGGACGCGCTCGGCGACGACCGGATGCGGCTCGTGGTCGGACCCCTGCGCATCGAGGTCGAGGAGCCGCTGCGGCGCTTCCGTCTGACCTGCGACGACTCGATCTCCTGCGACCTGACCTGGACCGCCGGCTTCCCGGCCCTGTGGGAGCCGCACCACCTGCAACGCCGGGGTGACCGGCTGACGTTGGAGGGGCGCAGGTTCGTGCAGGCCGGGGGAGTGTCCGGGGTGATCCGGGCCGGCGGCGAGGAGTTCCGCGTCGACCCCGCCGGCTGGAGCGGCACCCGGGACCGCAGCTGGGGCGTCCGCCCGATACCGGGGGAGGACGGCGGACGGCTCGCCCAGGAGAACCCGGCCGAGGGGTTTCACTGGATCTGGTGCCCGGTCCGCTTCGAGGACCGCTTCCTGATGGTCATCACCCAGGAGGACGCCGACGGCTACCGCACCCTGAACGACGCCACCCTGGTCCGGCCCGGCCATCGCGACCGCCAACTCGGCTGGCCGCGGTCCGAGATCAGCTACCGCTCCGGCACCCGGCACCCGGAGCGCGCCGTCGTCCACCTCGGCGACCCGCGCAAGCCCCTGGAACTCCAGGTGGAGTTCCTCGCCTCCTCGCCGCTGGCGATCGGTGCCGGCTACCCGCCGGCGGACGACTGGCAGCACGGCACCTGGCAGGGCCGCGCCTGGACGGACCGCCGTACCTACGACATGACCGCACCGCACCCGCGCGCGGCCTACGGGGTCACCGACCACTCCGCACGCTTCCGGCTGGACGGCCGGACCGGCCACGGCATCTTCGAGCACGGCTCGTTCGGCAGGCACGATCCGAGCGGCTTCACCGGCTTCGACTCGGTGGCGCCCTGAGGGAGGAGGCCGGGATGACGACGGCACCACGCCCACGCACCACCACACGCGACCCGGAGGAGCTCGGCCGCCGGCTGACCGCCTGGCTGGACGCCCGGCTCCCCGGCGCCCGGGCCGTCGGCATCACGGTCCCCGCCTCCAACGGCATGTCCAGCGAGACCCTGCTGTTCGACATCGAGCACCCTCACCCGCCGCTGCGCGCCTGCGCGTTGAGGCTGGCGGCCGACCCCTCGGCGTACACGGTCTTTCCCACGTACGACCTCACCCGCCAGTACCGCACCATGCGGCTGGTCGCCGAACACACGGACGTGCCGGTGCCCCGGGTCCGGTGGCTGGAGGAGGATCCAGGGCCGCTCGGCGCGCCCTTCTTCGTCATGGAACGGGCCGAGGGCCGTGTCCCACCCGACGTCATGCCCTATACGTACGAGGGGAATTGGCTGCACGCGGCGAGCGATGCCGAACGCGAGCGCCTCGAAGCGGCGTCCGTCGGCCTTCTGGCCAAGCTGCACGACCAAGTCCCCCTCGAAGAGGCGGAGTTCCTGGCGCTGCCCGGGGACGGCGACACCCTGCGCCGGCACGTCGAGTCCCAACGCGCCTACTACGACTGGGTGGTGGACGGACTCGCCCGCTCACCCCTGATCGAGGCCGCGTTCGACCGGCTGGCCGAGCTGTGGCCGGCCGAGCCCGGCACCCCGGTCCTCAACTGGGGAGACGCCCGCATCGGGAACGTGGTCTACGACGGCTTCGACCCCGTTGCCGTACTCGACTGGGAGATGGCCGCGCCGGCCCCGCGCGAGGTGGACCTCGGCTGGACCGTCTACCTGCACCGCTTCTTCCAGGACCTCACGGCCGGCTCCGGACAGCGGGGACTGCCCGGGTTCATGCGCCGTGAGCGGGTCGAGGCCCGCTACGCCCGGCTGACCGGCCACGTCCCGCGGGACATGGACTTCTACACCCTGTACGCCGCCCTGCGGCACGCGATCGTCATGCTGCGCATCGCCTACCGCCAGGTGTACTTCGGTGAGGTCGCCGTCCCGGCGGATCCGGACACACTGATCCTGCACCACGGCAGTCTGCGCGCCATGGTGCAGGGCAGCTACTGGGATGCGGTGCGGTGACTCAGGCGGCCTGACGACCGAGGTCACTGCCGCCGAGGCGGCGCATCGTCGGTACGCGCATCGGGCGCGAGCCCGGGCCGCCGACGTGCGAGAAGGGCTGCGTCCGCCAGTCCAGACCCTGCGGGAGGGTGAGCAGGAGGGCGGTGTCCTGCTCCTGCGGCTCGACCGACTCGTCCGCGGACGAGGCCTCGGCCGAGGCACGGCCCGTCCCGGCACAGACGGTCAGGCCGAACGGGTTCCACGGGGAGGCGCACAGCGCGTGCTCCGGCAGGAACTCCTCGTCCGCCAGCAGGGCGATCGGCTGCGCGCAGTCCGGGCAGATCACCCGGTACATCTCGAAGGTGTCGTACGCGTCCAGTTCGTCGGCCTCGTAGAGGTCGGGTTCGACGCCCTCCGGCTCGGGCTCGACGACCAGCTGCGGGCGCTTGGACGTGGGACGACCAGGGCGCTTAAGACTCTGCATGGGTAACTCCCCCTCGGGCTGGGCCGTATCGGCGCTGCGGCCTCGACCACAGCAAGCACTTCCCGTCCGGTCCTGGCGGTAATCACGAGACCATCACGGAGCCCGCCGAAGAGCTGTGGCGTTCGTCACATGCCGCCCGCAGGTGCCCGGTGCGGTGGTTTTGTCCCTCGGCGGGCCCGCAACCTGCCCTCCGGGACATCACGAACCGGCCGTGAGCCGGGTGGCCGAGGTATCCCAGAGATCAGGTGCACGGTAGCTTTTGCGCCATGGAGGAGCTGGACCGTCAAATCGTGCAGCTGCTCGTCAAGGACGGGCGGATGAGCTACACCGACCTGGGCAAGGCCACGGGCCTTTCCACGTCGGCCGTGCACCAGCGGGTGCGCCGGCTGGAGCAGCGCGGCGTCATCCGCGGCTACGCCGCGGTCGTCGACCCGGAGGCCGTCGGGCTGCCCATGACGGCGTTCATCTCCGTGAAACCCTTCGACCCCAGCGCCCCCGACGACATCGCGGACCGGCTGGCCGGCGTCCCCGAGATCGAGGCCTGCCACAGCGTGGCCGGCGACGAGAACTACATCCTCAAGGTGCGGGTGGCGACCCCGCACGAGCTGGAGGAGCTGCTGGCCCGGCTGCGCGGGCTCGCGGGGGTGTCCACCCGGACGACGGTGGTGCTGTCGACGCCGTACGAGGCACGGCCGCCCCGGATCTGAGCACCGCCGCGCGGTCGGTGGTGCCGTCGATCGCGGTGGGTGGGACTGTGCACCACGCCGCGCCCCTGACGGGCCTCCGGGGCACCCTCTGTCCAGGGGTGCCGGTGGCAGGGGTGAGACTGTTCCTCATGAGTGATCGAGCCTCCCAGCCCCAGACCGTCCTGCTGCGCCGCGGCGAGGTGCACAGTCCCGCCGATCCGTTCGCGACCGCGATGGTCGTGGAGCGCGGACAGGTCGCCTGGGTCGGGTCCGAGGGGGCCGCCGACGCCTTCGCGGACGGGGTCGACGAGGTCGTGGACCTGGACGGGGCCCTGGTCACCCCCGCCTTCACGGACGCCCATGTCCACACCACGTCCACCGGACTGGCGCTGACCGGGCTCGACCTGTCCGGGGCCGGCTCGCTGGACGCGGCGCTCGCGCTGGTACGGGACTTCGCCGCCGCACGCCCGGACGACCGGGTGCTGCTCGGGCACGGCTGGGACGCCTCCCGCTGGCCGGACGGCCGTCCGCCGGCCCGCGCCGAGCTGGACGCGGCCACCGGGGGGCGCCCGCTCTATCTCTCCCGCATCGACGTCCACTCGGCCGCCGTGAGCACGGCCCTGCTGGACCTGGTCCCCGGTGCGGTCCCCCGGGAGGACGCTCCGCTCGCCGGCGACGCCCACCACGCCGTGCGCGCCGCCGCGTTCGCGGCCGTGACGCCCGCCCAGCGCGCCGAGGCCCAGCGCGCCGCCCTCGCGCACGCCGTCTCCCTCGGGATCGGCACCGTCCACGAGTGCGGCGGACCGAAGATCTCCTCCGAGGACGACTTCACCGGCCTCCTGCGGCTGGCCGCGCAGACTCCCGGCCCGCGGGTGGTCGGCTACTGGGCGGAGGAGGACGCCGACAAGGCGCGCGAGCTGGGTGCCCTCGGCGCCGCCGGAGACCTCTTCGTCGACGGGGCGCTCGGCTCGCACACCGCCTGCCTGCACGAGCCCTACGCCGACGCCGGCCACACCACCGGCTCCGCCTACCTGGACGCGGCCGCGGTCGCCGCCCACGTCACCGCGTGCACCGAAGCCGGACTCCAGGCGGGCTTCCACGCCATCGGGGACGCCGCCGTGAGCGCGGTGGTGGAGGGCGTGCGAGCCGCCGCCGAGAAGGTCGGCCCGGCCCGCGTCCGTGCCGCCCGGCACCGTGTCGAGCACGCCGAGATGCTCACCCCCGAGCACATCGCCGCCTTCGCCGAGTTCGGGCTGATCGCCTCCGTGCAGCCCGCCTTCGACGCGCTGTGGGGCGGCGCCGACGGCATGTACGCCCAGCGGCTCGGGGCCGAGCGGGCCCGCACCCTCAACCCCTACGCGGCCCTCCTCAAGGCCGGGGTCCCGCTCGCCTTCGGTTCCGACAGCCCGGTCACCCCGCTCGACCCCTGGGGGACCGTGCGCGCCGCCGCCTTCCACCGCACGCCCGGGCACCGGGTCTCGGTGCGCGCCGCGTTCACCGCGCACACGAGGGGCGGCTGGCGGGCGACCGGCCGGGACGACGCGGGTGTCCTGGTGCCGGGCGCGCCCGCCGACTACGCGGTCTGGCGCACCGAGGAACTGGTGGTGCAGGCCCCGGACGACCGGGTCGCCCGCTGGTCCACCGACCCGCGCTCCGGCACCCCCGGCCTGCCCGATCTGACCCCCGGCCAGGAGCTTCCGGTCTGTCTGCGCACCGTGGTGGGCGGCCGGACCGTGTTCGTACGGCCGGGCGAGTGATCTCCCGGGGTGGCGTGGTCGTCATCGACGGTCGCCGCTCCGTCGCGCGACCTGCGCATCCTCCGCTCTGACCAGGGGTTTGATGTCGTTTGCGCAGGTCAGACGGCTGTTGACAGCCAGCGGCAGCGGGCCGGTAGGTTCGGCCGAGTCCACCACCGGACGCCCGACCGGGGAGCAGTTCGCGCACTCGTCGCAGCGCCGCTGGGTCAGGGACGGGGCCCCGCACCGGGGTGCCGCCACTGGGAGCCAGGCTCAGCGCCCGCGCCGACGAGGGAACGTTCCGGCCGGTCGGGAGGTGTGACCCGGGTGGGGCCCGGACGCTCAGTAGACAACGGCTTTCGGTCGACCCGCAGCCAGCGGGTCCCAGGTCGGCCCGAAGGGCGCCGGGCCCCCATCCGCAGCCGAACGGGCCGGCGGAATCATGGATGAACGGCACCCGAAACGGGCATCCTTACCCCGTTCTTGCGGAATCGACACCACCACACGCTCGAGCTGTCACGTCAGTGCAGGCGGTGGCCACTATGGTGGTCCCCTGCGTACGACATGAAGGGGCAGCAGTGAACGACGGCGACGGGACCCTCGCGGCACAGGCCCAGGAGAGGCGGTTCGGCCCGCTCGGCACGGCCTTGGTGATCATCCCCACGTACAACGAGGCGGAGAACATCAAGTCCATCGTCGGCCGGGTACGCCGGGCCGTCCCCGAGGCGCACGTGCTGGTGGCGGACGACAACAGCCCCGACGGCACCGGAAAGCTCGCCGACGAACTGGCCGCCGAGGACGACCACGTCCAGGTGCTGCACCGCAAGGGCAAGGAGGGCCTCGGGGCCGCCTATCTCGCGGGCTTCCGCTGGGGCATGGACAACGGCTACGGCGTACTCGTCGAGATGGACGCCGACGGCTCCCACCAGCCGGAGGAGCTGCCCCGGCTGCTGACCGCCCTGAAGGGCGCCGACCTGGTGCTCGGCTCCCGCTGGGTGCCCGGCGGCCGGGTGGTGAACTGGCCCAAGTCCCGCGAGTTCATCTCCCGGGGCGGTTCCCTCTACTCCCGTCTCGCGCTCGACCTCCCGCTGCGTGACATCACCGGCGGCTACCGCGCCTTCCGGCGCGAGACCCTCGAGGGCCTGGGACTCGACGAGGTGGCGTCACAGGGCTACTGCTTCCAGGTCGACCTGGCGCGCCGTGCGATCAAGGCCGGCTTCCACGTGGTCGAGGTGCCCATCACCTTCGTCGAGCGGGAGCTGGGCGACTCCAAGATGAGCCGCGACATCATGGTGGAGGCCCTGTGGCGGGTCACGTCGTGGGGTCTCACCGAGCGGATGGGCAAGATCACCGGCAAGGGCAGGCCGGCTTCCCGGACGGACGATTCCCGCTGATCATCCCCCTTATCCCGCACTGAGCCGGGCCCAGGCACACTGGGAGCATGACGACTGGCGCGCAGCCCCCTCCGCAGACCACCACCCGGCCCCGGCGTTCCCGGCTCGGCAGATATCTGCCGCTGGGGCTCGCCGCGTGGCTGGTGCTGGAGATCTGGCTGCTGACGGTCGTCGCGGGCGCGGCGGGCGGCATGGCCGTGCTCCTGCTGCTGGTGGCGGGCTTCGTCGCCGGGGCCGTGGTCATCAAGCGGGCCGGACGCCGCGCCTTCCGGAGTCTGAACGAGGCGATCCAGCGCGGCGGCTCACCGGAGCGGGGCGGCGGCAACGGCCTGATGATGCTGGGCGGCCTGCTCCTCATGATCCCCGGCCTGGTCTCCGACGCACTCGGCCTGCTGCTCCTGCTGCCGCCGGTGCAGAAGGCGGTCTCCCGCCTGACCGGACGCACCCTCGACCGCAGACTCCGCGCGTCCGCCCCCGGCACCCTGGGCGACGCCTTCCAGCAGGCCCGTATGCACCGCCCCGACGGCAAGGTGGTCCAGGGCGAGGTGATCATCCGGAACGACGGTCGGCAGCGGGGCGACGAGCCGACGGGGGAGCGGCCGCCGCTGACGCGCTGAGCCCGCGGACACAGCACCGGAAAACCGAGGGCGCCCTACGTTCACCGAACGTAGGGCGCCCTCGGGTTTTGTTATGTCGGATTCCCGTGACACGGGACTATGCGGACTTACGGCTGTCCCGCGGATGAATCGCGATGTTCATCGCGCCGGAGCGCAGAACCGCCAGACGCTCCTCGAGGACCTCTTCGAGCTCCTCACGGGTGCGCCGCTCCATCAGCATGTCCCAGTGGGTACGCGCGGGCTTGGCCTTCTTCTCTTCAGGGCCGTCGCCGTCCACGAGGAGTGCCTGGGCCCCGCAGACCTTGCACTCCCACTCCGGCGGGATCTCCGCCTCGACCGAGAAGGGCATCTCGAACCGGTGCCCCTTCTCGCATGCGTACTCCACGGCCTGGCGCGGAGCCAGGTCGATACCGCGGTCCGTCTCGTAGCTGGTCACTACGAGGCGTGTACCGCGAAGAGCTCGCTCACTCATGAATCGTGCCTCCCGGGCTTGTCGCCCACAGGACAGGTGTCGCTGTCGTCGTCATCCGGTCAACGTCCGGTCGGCGGTAAAGATTCCCGTTCCGGGCCATGCGTCGCCGTCGTAGCCGCCCCTTGTTGTACCCACCCGCGCCCGGTTTGTCACATCTGCTAGCAGATGTCACCCAGCGTTTCTGCATCTTTGACGCGCAGTAACGGTCCGCCTGGCAGGCCAAACGCGTACACTACCGCTCTTCGGCGTTGAACGCTAAATCTTCCCGCGGGCCCCTCGTGCCGGATCCTCCGCTAGACCTTCTGCGGAACCGGATTGCCGGCCTCGCCGATCGCCTGCCGCACCGGCACCCGCGCGAGCAGCGCGAACCCGATGACGAAGAAGACCACCAGCGAGATGATCGCCGAGCGGTAGCTTCCGGTCAGCTGGAAGGTGATCCCGAACAACAGGGGCCCCAGCCAGCTCATCCCCCGATCGCTCATCTCGTAAGCCGCGAAGTACTCGGCTTCCTTGCCGGGCGGTACCAGATGCGAGAACAGCGAGCGGGACAGCGCCTGGCTGCCGCCGAGGACGAGACCGATGCCGGCCGCGAGGACGAAGAACCACACCGGGGCCCCGGCCGGCAGGAAGTAGCCGGCCGCCAGCGTCACCGTCCACGCCACCAGCGACCCGAGGATCGTGCGCTTCGCGCCGTACGTCCTGGCCAGCCGCCCCATCGTCAGGGCGCCGGCCACCGCCAGCACCTGGACCAGCAGAACGGCCCCGATGAGCGTCGACTGGCCGAGCCCGAGCTCCTCGGAGCCGTAGACGGACGCCTGGGAGATCACGGTCTGGATGCCGTCGTTGTAGACTAGGTACGCCAGCAGGAAGGACAGCGTCAGCGGATGGCGGCGCATGTCCCGGGCGGTCGCCGCGAGTTGACGCAGCCCGGGCGCCGTCGCCCCGGCCGCGCCGCGCCCCCTGCCGCCCCGGTCGCGCAGCCGCCGCAGCGGTACGAGGGTGAAGGCGCCCCACCACAGACCCGCCGCGGCCAGACAGACGCGGACCGCCTCCGTCTCGGAGAGACCGAAGGAGTCGTGGGCGGAGTACAGGACCAGGTCGGCTATCAGCACCAGGGAACCGGCCGCGTAGCCGAAGGCCCAGCCCCGGGAGGAGATCGTGTCGCGTTCCTCGGGCGGGGCGATCTGGGGGAGGTAGGAGTTGTAGAGCATCAGGGCGACCGACTGGGCCGCGTTCGCCACGACCAGCAGCAGCCCGCCGAGCAGGTAGCGGTCGCCGTCGAGGAAGAACATGCCCGTGGTCGCGACGGCCCCGGTGTACGCGGCCGCGCCGAGCAGCTGCTTCTTGCGGCCCGTACGGTCGGCCAGGCTGCCCACCAGGGGCATCAGCACGACCGCCACGATCACCGACAGGGAGACCGAGTAGGCGAAGAAGGAGCCCGAGCGGACCGGGATGCCGAGCGGGTGCACATAGCCGTCCGCGTCGGCCGCGTGGTCGGCGACCGACGTGAGGTACGGGCCGAGGAACACGGTGAGCACGCTCGTCGAGTAGACCGAGCACGCCCAGTCGTAGACGTACCAGCCACGCTGTTCGCGCCGCAGCTCGGTGACCTCGTCCGAGGCCTCCGTCCGCACGGTTTCGGTGCCCACCCGTGCCCTCGCCTTTCCCGCAGCAGTCTCGTCGCGCGTCTCAGACCCAGACGCCGCGGTCCTGCATGACCTCACGCAACGTGTCGATGTGATCGGTCATGATGCCATCGACTCCCAGGTCCAGGAGCCGGTGCATCCGCTCGGGTTCGTTGATGGTCCACACGTGGACGTGCAGCCCGCGCGCGTGGGCGGCGCGGACGAAGCGCCGGTCGACGACCGGGACGCCCGACTGCGACTCGGGTACCTGCGCGGCGACCGCCGACCGGCGCACCGAGGCGGGCAGCCCCCAGGAGCGCAGCCGCAGTCCGACCACACCGCGGGTGCCGAACGAGGTGGCCAGCCGCGGCCCGGCGATGCGCTGCGCCCGCAGCACCCGCGCCTCGGAGAACGAGCCGACGCAGACCCGGTCGTAGGAGTCCGTGCGGTCGATCAGGTCCAGCAGGGGCCGCAGCGCGGGCTCCGCCTTGGCGTCCACGTTCCAGCGGACGTCCGGGAACTCCTCCAGGAGTTCCTCGAAGAGGGGGAGTGGCTCGCGGCCCGCCACGCGCGCGTGCCGTACGTCCTGCCACGGCAGGTCGCCGATCCGGCCCGCCCCGTCGGTGACCCGGTCCAGGGTGTCGTCGTGGAAGGCGACGAGCCTGCCGTCCGCCGTGGCGTGCACATCGGTCTCGATGTACCGGTAGCCCAGCTCGACGGCGCGCCGGAACTGCGCCACGGTGTTCTCCAGGCCGTCGGCGGCCCCGCCGCGGTGGGCGAAGGCGATGGGGCCCGGGTGGTCCAGGTACGGGTGGCGTATCAGCGTGCTCACGGGCGAAGTATGGCCTGCTCCGATGACCCCCTGGCAACGACCGTGCTGCCTGCGGATGCCGGCGGAACGGCGAACACCTTCAGGAACAGCTGGGCCAGGGGCCCGATGGACAGGGCGTACAGCAGGGTCCCGGCACCGATGGTCCCGCCCAGCGCGAAACCCGTGACGACCACCGCGACCTCGATCGCGGTCCGGATCAGCCGGATCGACCGTCCGGTGCGCCGGTGCAGACCCGTCATCAGACCGTCCCGGGGGCCGGGCCCGAAGTCCGCCGCGATGTACAGCCCGGTCGCCGCGCCGTTGACTACGATCCCCGCCGCCATCAGCGGTATCCGCACGGCGAACGTGTGTGCGCCGGGGAGGACGGCGAGCGTGGCGTTCATGGCGAGGCCGATGACGAACACGTTGGAGACCGTGCCGAGGCCCGGGCGCTGGCGCAGCGGTATCCACAGGAGCAGCACGGCCGCGCCCACGATGATCGACACCGTGCCGATGCTCAGCCCGACGTGCTCGGCGAGCCCCTGGTGGAGCACGCCCCAGGGCTCAAGACCCAGGCCCGCCTCGACGAGAAGCCCGGAACTCACGCCGTACAGGGTGAGCCCCGCGTAGAGCTGGAACAGCCGCCGCCGGAACCGGCCTCGTGTGGACAAGAGGTACCCCCTGCTGGTGATGGTGGACTGGCCCATGTCACTCTGTGGCTTGGGAAGAAAAGGCATCCATGGCCAATTCGGGGAAGGTGGACTGATTCTCATGGCGCAGTGGACCTCGGCAGTGGGCGCCGCACAGCTCGCCCGGCTGCTCCACTCGCAGCAGGACCGTCCGGCCGGCCCCGGCACCCGGCGCCCGCCCGCCTACCGCGCGCTCGCCGACGGTGTCCGCCTGCTGGTCCTCGAAGGACGCGTCCCGGTCGCCGCCCGGCTGCCCGCCGAACGCGAACTGGCCCTCGCGCTGTCCGTCAGCCGTACGACCGTCGCGGCGGCGTACGAGGCGTTGCGCGCGGAGGGATTCCTGGAGTCCCGGCGGGGCGCGGGCAGCTGGACCGCCGTCCCGGCGGGCAACCCGCTGCCCGCCCGCGGCCTCGAACCGCTGCCGCCCGAGGCGCTCGGTTCGCTCATCGATCTGGGCACCGCCGCCCTGCCCGCCCCCGAGCCGTGGCTGACCCGCGCGGTCCAGGGCGCCCTGGAGGAACTCCCGCCGTACGCCCGCACGCACGGCGACTACCCGGCCGGACTCCCGGTGCTGCGCGCGATGATCGCGGAGCGCTACACCGCGCGCGGGATCCCCACGATGCCCGAGCAGATCATGGTCACCACCGGTGCGATGGGCGCGATCGACGCGATCTGTCATCTCTTCGGCGGGCGCGGTGAGCGGATCGCCGTCGAGTCACCCTCGTACGCCAACATCCTCCAGCTGATGCGGGAGGCGGGCGCCCGGCTGGTTCCCGTGGCGATGGCGGAGGGCCTCACGGGCTGGGACCTGGACCGCTGGCGCCAGGTGCTGCGGGAGGCGGCGCCCCGGATCGCCTACGTCGTCGCCGACTTCCACAACCCCACCGGGGCCCTGGCCGACGAGGACCAGCGCCGCCGGCTGGTCGACGCGGCCCGCTCGGCGGGCACGGTGCTGGTCGTCGACGAGACGATGAGCGAGCTGTGGCTGGACGAGGGCGTGGAGATGCCGCGCCCGGTCTGCGGCTTCGACCCGGCGGGCTCGACCGTGGTCACCGTCGGCTCCGCCAGCAAGGCGTTCTGGGCGGGCATGCGCATCGGGTGGGTGCGCGCGGCCCCGGACGTCATCCGCAGCCTGGTCGCCGCGCGCGCCTACGCGGACCTGGGGACGCCGGTGCTGGAGCAGCTGGCGGTGAACTGGCTGTTCGGCACGGGGGGCTGGGAGCAGGCGGTCGAGGTGCGCCGCGCACAGGCCCGCCAGAACCGGGACGACCTGCTGGCCGCGGTACGGCGGGAGCTGCCGAGCTGGGAGTTCGAGGTGCCGCGGGGCGGGCTGACGTTGTGGGTCCGGGCGGGCGGGCTGTCCGGGTCGCGGCTGGCGGAGGCGGGGGAGCGGGTGGGGGTGCGCGTCCCGTCCGGGCCACGGTTCGGGGTGGACGGCGCGTTCGAGGGTTATGTGCGGCTTCCGTTCACCGTGGGGGGAGCGGTGGCGGAGGAGGCGGCGAGCCGACTGGCCGCGGCGGCTCGGCTGGTGGAGGCGGGCGCCTCCGGCGGCGGCGAGGCGCCGAGGACGTTCGTGGCGTAGGAGCGGTCGGGCGGTGGTCGGACGGGCCGGTGAGGGCGCCGGGCGCCGCTGGTTCCCCGCGCGCCTTGCGGGGCTCTCGGTGACCGCATCGCGTCTTCAGGGGCGCGGGAACCGCGCGATCAGCCCCCCGCGGCCCGCAGCCGGACGACCGCCTCCTGCCTCAGGCTTCGGAGACGGCCACTTCCATCGGCGCCGCCTCCACCGGGTCCGGCTGCTCCGCCGGCTCGGAGGGGCCGCTCCGCGGCGGCAGCAGGTCCAGTACCGCCTGCCGGTCCGTGTCGCTGGTCGCGTCGTCGTACGGGTCCGGTGTGGAGGGTACCTGGAGCCGCAGCACCGGGCCGTGGCCCAGCCGGGCGTAGCCCCGGCCCGGCGGCATGTGGGCCAGCGGTGTCGTGTGCGGCGGCGCTCCCAGCGCCGCCTCCAGTTCGTCCGGCAGCGCCGGCCCGAGCACGACACGCGCGCGTGTGTGCTGCCGCAACGCCTCGCTCACCGCGTCCGTGCTGTCGAGGTGCTCGGCGACCACCACGGTGACGTTCGCCGCGCGGCCGTGCCGCAGCGGGGTCTGGAGCAGGGTCTGCGGGTCCTTGTGGCCGTTCGCCGAGGCCAGGTGGACGAAGGAACCGGGACGGTCCAGCAGGATCCACAGCGGACGCCGGCAGTCGTCCGGCGGCGGATAGCCGGCCTGCCGCGCGCGGTTGACGGCGATGAGCCGCCGTTCCGTCTCGTGCGCGGCCCATTCGAGGCTGGCGAGAGCCCCCGCGAGGCCGCACTCCACGGCGAGGACACCGTCCCGGCCGGAGAGACACGCGTACTCGCCGGTGCCGCCGCCCTCGATGATCAGCACGTCGCCGTACTGGAGGGCCTGGAGGGCGACCGAGCGCAGCAGGGTCGAGGTGCCGCTGCCGGGGCGGCCCATGACCAGCAGATGAGGTTCGGTGGAGCGGGCGCCGGTACGCCAGACGACCGGCGGGACGTCGCGTTGCTCCTCGCCGTAGGTGAGCGGGAGCGTGCGCTGGACCTCGCTGGGGTCGGTGAAGCCCAGGACCGTCTCGCCCGGCGACGTGACGAACCGCTGGGCGGCGATGTCGGTGGGCAGCGGGGCGAGGACGGTCACCGTGAGCCGGTTGCCCTCCTCGTCCCACGCGAAGTGGTACTCGCGGCCGCGCCCGGACTTCGCGGTGAGCAGGTACTCGATCCGTGCGCGGGCCCCGGGCTCGCCGTCCGGGAAGTACGCGGGGTAGCGGATCAGCAGCTGCCGGACGCGGCCGGCCTCGTCGAACTCGTGGGAGAGGAAGGCCTTCTCCCACTCCCCGCCGTGTGCGTACAGCGGCGCCGGGTCCTCGGCGGCCGAGAAGTACGGCACCAGGGCCTCGTACAGGGACTGGAGCCGCTGGGTCTGCGACTCGTCGGGGCCCTCCGGCGGGGGCGGGGTGCGGTCGCGGCCGTGCCAGGCACTCGCCGCCATCAGGGTGATGACGGCGAGCAGCGGTCCGTACGGCACCAGGGCCACGACCAGGACGACCGAGGCCACCAGGAACAGCAGCGGGCCACGCTTGTCCTTGGGGGTCTCCGTCCACTTGCGCCGGCCGGCCGAGGCCAGCCGGCGCAGCCCACGTGTGACGGTGATGAGCGGATGGAGGACGTCGGTGGCGTTGTCGGCAGCCGTCCGGGCCAGCTCCCTGCTCCGGGCGAGCTGCGCGGTGCCGTTGCTCAGAATGCGGGGGAGAGGGCGCCGGACCACTGCTGCCTCCTGAAGGTGCGTAGGGACGGGAGGGACGTCAGAACTTGATGCCGCCGAGCAGGCTCGCCAGGCTCTCGCCGCCGGCCTTGATGCTCGGTGCGATCGCCGTACTGGCGAGATAGAAGCCGAAGAGCGCCGAGACCGTGGCGTGCGACGGCTTCAGTCCGTCCTTGCGGAAGAAGAGGAAGACGATGATGCCGAGCACGATGACGCCTGAGATGGAGAGGATCATTTGCGATCTCCTGGTGTCGAGGGGGGACAGTCACCATGAGTTCTTCCAGCATCACAGAAGGTATCTATACGATTAAAGGTGCGAATGGGTGAAATCAAGTCGATTTCACTCGACCGGCGGATCGTTCCGGCCTCTGGCGACCGGACGGACGGCGCGGCCGCGGTGATCTTCCCTCGGGCGGTTCCGGTCGTGCGCACCCTGAAGCCAGTACGCTGGCGATTCACTCGTACGGCCGCGCGGCCCGCCCGTTGCCGTACGCTCCCCCCGTCCGCGGAAGTCCCCGCAGCACACAGGAGAGGCGGTCCGTTCGATGAGCGAAGCCCCCGACCCCGAGGTCGTGGAGCTGGCGACCAAGATCTTCGATCTGGCCCGGCAGGGACGGACCGAGGCGCTCGTGGCGTATCTCGACGCGGGCGTTCCGGCCAACCTCACCAACGACCGCGGTGACTCCCTCGTGATGCTCGCCGCCTACCACGGGCACGCCGGCGCGGTGCGCGAGCTGCTCGCCCGCGGTGCCGACGCGGACCGGATCAACGACAGAGGCCAGACCCCGCTCGCCGGCGCGGTCTTCAAAGGTGAGACCGAGGTCGTCGAGGCGCTCATGGCGTTCGGCGCGGACCCCGCCGCGGGTACTCCGTCGGCCGTCGACACCGCTCGGATGTTCGGCAAGGCAGAACTTCTCGAGTTGTTCGGTATCAGCTGAACCATCCCTTCCGACCAGCGAAAACACACAAAACGGGGGAGGCGGTACAGGGCCGCCGAAATTTCGGTCGCGGCAGGTCGAAGTGCCGAGTCATCATGACGTCGTGATTCATGGACGCGATGGCTGGGCAGGTGATGCCGCACCGCGCGGGCCGTGACGCGGCCCGCATGGGCCACTGACGAGAGGCAGAGAGAAATGGTCTACAGCGAGCAAGAGACGGCGGGCGCTCCGACGTTGTGTCACGCGGCCAGGTAGTGCGTGTTCTCCGGTTGCGTCGACGCTTGATGTGAGGCTGTTTCCCATGTTCGATCCGGTCATAGCGCCCAGCGGTACGCTGCTCGGCCTGCTCCAGCGGGGCCGTGGCGACGGCACGCTGCACGCGCTCACCGCCCCGCGCGCCGAAGCGCTCGCGGCACTGAACCACTGCGTGCTCCGCGATCCCCGCCACGACTGGCAGGTGGAGAACCGCTCCCTTTACTACGCCCGCTTGTATCTCGACCTGAACGGCGAGCTGGACGCCATCGAGGCGCATCTCTTCGACCCCGACGACGTCCTCGACACCGAGGAGTCCCGTACCGGCCTGGCGCTGGCCGTGCTCGGGCACCTCGCCTCCTACGGCAGGCGGGACGCCCTCGTGCTGCTGCGCAGGTACGCCGCCACCGGCACCAACTGGGCCTGGGCGCTGGACGAGCTGGCGCTGCGCGACGACGACGCGGGCCTGTGCGCGCTGGCCGCGCCGGTGCTCGCGCGGTTCACCACGGACGCCGAGGGCGAGGCCGAGCTGGCCACCGCCGTACGGGACGCCTTCGAACCACGGCCCTGGCGGCTGTGGGCCGAGGATCCCCGGGAATCGATCGCCACGCGCGTGCGTGCCGCCCAGGAGACCGGCTGTTTCGACCGCTGGCAGCGCCAGATGCGACCTACCGGGCCCCGTCCGGGGTGGAGCGTGCGCGCGGTCTTCGAGTGGGCCCAGCAGGGCGTCGAGCGGGGCGCGGCCCTGCACGTGCCGGCCGCCCGCTGCCTGGTCGCCGTAGCCGGTCCCGAGGACCGGCCGGAGATCCTGCAGGCGGCCAAGGACGGCACCGACGGGGCCCGCTGCACCGCGTTGCGCTACCTCGCCGACAGCAACGACCCCGACGCCCTGCGCCTGATCGAGGCCGCCGTGGCCGACGGCACCGCCGCCGTCGTGGAGGCGGCCGTCGACGCCTTCGAACGCATGCGCAGCATCGCCGCCGTCGACCGCGCCCGGGGCTGGGCCCGCCGGCCCGACGCCCTCGGCGCCGCCGCCGGACGGATGCTCGCCTGCCGGGGCGGCGCCCAGGACGGCGAACTTGTCCTCGCGGCGCTCCGGGAGGCCGTACGCGGCGAAGGCCCGGACGCACCGACCCTGTGGACCCTCGTCGACGGCACCGGACGCCTCGGCATCGCCTGCGCCGCGCCCGTCCTGCGGCACGTCTACCGCGAGACCGCCTCGTCACATCTGCGAGGCCGCGCCGCCCGCGCCCTGGCCGCCACCGATCCCTCCTTCGCCACCGGATTCGCCGTCGAATGCCTCTGGGACTGCGAGGAGACCACCCGCGAGATCGCCGCCCGGCACGCCGAGACCGCTGACGCCCGGGTCGTCGAACAACTCCGCCGGCTCGCCGCGGACCCCGCCGAGGAGGACGAGGTCCAGACGGCCGTCCGCAGCCGTATCGGACCGGACACACCCGCCGTGTGAGGCATCGCCACGGGGGATCACGGCTTCATCCCGGGACCACGGCTTCATCCCGGGACCACGGCTTCATCCCGGAACTACGGCTTCGTCCCGGGAACCACGGAGGGTCCCGCACACGTTCCCTTCACGGAAGTCCGCCCGCCAAGTGAACCAGCGGTGACCGACAGACCAGCCGGGCATGGACACCGGCTGGCCCGCTCTGGTGTGCAGGGCAACGCTCATGGGACGTTTAACATTCGGAAAGATCCACTTTGACGCGGCCACGTCCAGCGCGGCGACAACACCGGTATGCGTGTCGTCATCGTGACCGAATCCTTTCCCCCCGATGTGAACGGCGTGGCCCACTGCGCGCTCCAGACCGCCCGACACCTCGTCGATCGCGGTCACGCGCCCCTCGTCGTCGCTCCGGCTCCCGCCCCCGGAAACAGGCTCGCGGCGGCCGCCGCGCCGTGCCCTGTCGTCCACGTCCCCTCCCTCCCGCTCCCGGGCTATCCCCAGGTCCGCGTGGCTCTCCCCAGCCGCAAACTCGCCGCCGCACTGATCGAGCACCGCGCGGACGTCGTCCACCTGGCCAGCCCCTTCATCCTCGGTGTCCGCGGCATGGCCGCCGCCGCCCGGCTCGGTGTCCCCGCCGTCGCCGTCTACCAGACGGACCTGGCCGGATACGCCCGTACCTACGTGGGCGCCGGGGAGGCGGCCGCCTGGCGGCGGATACGGTCCGTCCACGGCGCGGCCGACCGCACCCTGGCTCCGTCCACCGCCTCGATCAGCGACCTGGAGTCGCACGGGGTGCCCCGGATCCAGCTGTGGCAGCGCGGTGTGGACACCGTCCGCTTCCGCCCCGAGTTCCGCGACGAGGGGCTGCGCCGCGAGATCGCCCCGAACGGCGAGGTCGTCGTCGGCTACGTCGGCCGCCTCGCCCCCGAGAAGCAGATCGAACTCCTCGGCGGGGTCTGCGGCCTGGAAGGCGTCAAGGTCGTGATCGTGGGCGACGGTCCCAGCCAGCCCCATCTCACCGAGGCGCTGCCCGGCGCCGTCTTCCTCGGCCGCCGCACCGGCCACGACCTGGCCCGGATCTTCGCCTCGTTCGACGTCTTCGCGCACACCGGCCCCTTCGAGACGTTCTGCCAGACCGTCCAGGAGGCCATGGCCAGCGGCGTCCCGGTCGTCGCGCCCGCGGCCGGCGGCCCGATCGACCTGGTCGACCACGGCCGCACCGGCTTCCTGGTCCCGCCGCGCGACGCGGGTGCCGTCCGTGAGGCCGTGGCCTCCCTGGTGGCCGACCCCGCGATGCGGGCCGCCTTCGGCGCCGCCGCCCGCGCGACCGTCGAGGGCCGCACCTGGGCCGCGGTCGGCGACCAGCTGATCCAGCACTACGAGGACGTACTCGCGGCACGCCGGCCGGTGGTGGCGGCATGAGCGTCTCCTCGTCCGCGCCCCTGCGCATCGTCCGGCTCGCCAACTTCGTCGCGCCCTCCTCCGGCGGCCTGCGCACCGCCCTGCGCGAACTCGGGAAGGGCTTCGTGGCCGCCGGTCACGACTCGGTCCTGATCGTGCCCGGCGAGCGTTACTCGGACCGGGTCGAGGAGCAGGGCCGGGTCATCACCCTGCCCGGCCCGGTGCTGCCCGGCACCGGCGGCTACCGCGTCCTGGTCGACAAGACCCGCGTGCAGACCCTCCTGGAGCACCTCGCCCCGGACCGCCTGGAGGTGTCCGACCGCACCACCCTGCGCTGGACCGGCCGCTGGGCCCGGCGCGCCCGGATCCCCGCCGTGATGGTCTCCCACGAGACCGCCGACGGTGTCCTGCGCACCTGGGGCATGTCGGAGAACATGTCCCGGCGCACCGCCGACGCGCTCAACATCCGTACGGCGCACACCTACGCGCGCGTGGTGTGCACCACCGAGTTCGCCGAGCGCGAGTTCATCCGTATCGGCGCGCGCAACGTCGTACGCGCCCCCCTGGGCGTCGACCTCACGGGCCGCCACCCCTCGATGCGCGACCTCGACCTGCGGGCCCGGTACGCGAGCGAGGACGAGGCACTGCTCGTGATGTGCTCGCGGCTGTCCGTGGAGAAGCGGCCCGGCACCGCCCTCGACGCCGTGGAGGCGCTGGTCGGACGCGGCCGCCGGGTGGTCCTGGTGGTGGCCGGCGACGGGCCGCTGCGGGCGCGGCTGGAACAGCGCGCGCGGGAGCGCAGGCTGCCGGTGACCTTCCTCGGGCACGTCTCCGACCGGGACACCCTGGGCGCACTGCAGGCGTCCGCCGACGTGGCCATGGCGCCCGGACCCGCCGAGACCTTCGGGCTTGCCGCCCTGGAGGCCATGGCCTGCGGGACGCCCGTGGTCGCCAGCGCCTCCTCCGCGCTGCCCGAGGTGATCGGGTCCGCGGGGGCCACCGCCGCCGACCGCGGCGACGCCTTCGCCGACGCGGTGGAGCTGCTCCTGGAGCGGCCCGGTCCCGAGCGCCGGAAGGTGGCACGCGCGCGTGCGGAGTGCTTCGGCTGGGGGACGGCGGTGGAGGCCTTCCTCGCCGCGCACGACGCGCCGGTGCTGTGCCGTCACCAGGAGAACGCGACGCCGGAGCCGGTCCGTCGTGTCGTGCCGGAGGGCGTGGCATGAGAGCGGTTCGGTTCGTGGCACTGGGCGACTCGCTGACCGAGGGCGTGGGCGACCCCGCCGGCGACGGGTGGCGCGGCTGGGCCGCGCTGCTCGCCGGCGGACTCGCCGCGAAGGACGTGGATTTCACCAATCTCGCGGTCAGCGGGGCGCAGACCCGGGACGTCCTGGAACGTCAGACCCAGGCCGCACTGGACCTGCGCCCCGACATCGTCGCCGTCGTCATCGGCGTCAACGACACCCTGCGCTGCACCTTCGACATCCACGCGGTGGCCGAACGGCTCGACAAGGTCTACGCGGCCCTGACGGCGCAGGGTGCGACCCTGCTCACGGCGTGCCTGCCCGACCCCGGTTCGATGTGGGGACTGCCGGGCGCACTGGCCCGGCCGCTGGCCCGCCGGGGGCGTGCGGTCAACGCGGTGGTGCACGCCCTGTCCGAGCGGTACGGAGCGGTCCATCTGCACGCGGCGGAGGGCGCCTGGCTCACCGACCGGGCGATGTGGAGCGCGGACCGGTTGCACCCGTGCGAGCGGGGGCACCGGCAGCTCGCCGTCCGCTTCCACGCCCTGCTTGCCCCGCTGGGCATGGCGACGGGGACGGCACCGTCCGCCGAGCCCGAGTTCCCGGCGCCGACGAAGAGGGCGAGTCTCCTCTGGCTGGCCACGGCCGGCACCGCCTGGGTGATCAGGCGCTGCCGGGACCTGCTGCCCCAGCTGCTGCGGCTGGCCGTCGACGAGATGCGGCACCGCCGCAGGGGCACCAGCGCCCGACTGGACCTGAGCGCGTCCGCCGCCGTGTCCGCCGCGCTGGCTGCCCTCCAGGCGCCGGAGCGGCCCGCCGACGCCGCGTGAGGACGATGACGGCACGCGCGGGCGGACGGTGCCGGACGCGGCCGCCCGGCGGCTCAGCGACGGCTCACGGCCGTGAAGCGGACCGGGACGCCCGGGACCGCCTGGGCGGCCGCCGGCAGGTCGGCGGCGCGGACCACCGCGATCACCGGATAGCCGCCGGTGGTCGGATGGTCGGCCAGGAACACCACCGGACGGCCGTCCGGCGGCACCTGGACGGCGCCCAGGACCATGCCCTCGCTGGGGAGTTCACCGGGACGGGCCCGCTCCAGGGCGGGCCCCTCCGTGCGCAGCCCGATGCGGTTGCTCGCCGACGACACGCGGTACGCGCGCGAGGTGAAGGCCCGGACGGCCGCGGGCGTGAACCAGCCGGCGCGCGGTCCGAGCGTCACCCGCAGCACGAGCTCGCTGGGCGGGGACGGCTGCGGTACGACGTCCACGCGCGCGCGGGGGCCCGCCGGAGCGCCCAGCGGCAGCACCGCGCCGTCCGCCAGCGGGGCCGGTCCCAGGCCGGACAGCAGATCAGTGGCCCGGCTGCCCAGCACCGGCTCCACGGCGATCCCGCCCGAGACGGCCACATAACTGCGTACGCCGGACCGGGCCGCTCCCACCTCCAGCAGTTCCCCGGCCGCGACCGCCACGGGCGCGCCCCACGCGGCCGGGCGGCCGCCCACCGTGACCGGACCCGGCGCACCCCCGACCGCGACCACCACCGGCGAGCGTGGCCGGACGGCACACCCGGTGAGGGTCGTCTCCAGGACGGCCGCATCGGGGGAGTTGCCCACCAGCCGGTTGACGAGCGCCGCGGCGGGCGCGTCCAGCGCCCCCGAGCGGGGCACGCCGAGATGCGCGTACCCCGGACGTCCGCGGTCCTGCACGGTGGTCAGCGCCCCGGCCCGTACGACGACGAGCGCTCGGTCGGTCATGCGTCCCCCACCGGCACGAACCGCACCCGCGTACCCGGGGTCAGCAGCGCGGCCGGCACGCGCGCGTGGTCCCACAGCACCGCCTCCGTCGTCCCGATCAACTGCCAGCCACCCGGCGAGGAACGCGGGTACACGCCCGTGTACGGCCCGGCCAGCGCCACCGCGCCCGCGGGCACCGCCGTGCGCGGCGTGGCTCGGCGCGGCACGGTGTACCGGCCGGGGAGTCCGGTGAGGTAGCCGAAGCCGGGCGCGAAACCGCAGAAGGCGACGGTGAACTCGGTCGCCGCGTGGATGCGGGCCACCTCCCGCTCGGGCACCCGCCAGTGCGCGGCGACGTCGGCCAGGTCCGGGCCGTCGTAGCGCACCGGCAGCTCGACGGCCGCACGCGTGCGTGGGGGAGTGAAGGGGATCTCTGCGGCGGCCAGTTCGGCGGCCCGGCGGGCCGGGTCGTCGAGCCCGTCGAGCAGGACCGTGCGGGCGGCCGGCACGATCTCGGCGACCCGCAGCGAGCCCTCCGCGCGCCGGCGCGAGAGCTCCGCGTGCAGGGCCTGGGCCGCCGCGCCGGAGCCGACCTCGATCAGGAGGGCGTCGTCTCCGACGAGGTGTGTGGTCATGGGCGAGGAGGTCTGAGAATTCGTGTCCATGCTCATGCGAAGGCCGTCACGGTCACGCCCGCCTCGGTGAGCCGCGTGCGGACCCTGCGTGCCAGCTCCACGGCGCCCGGGGTGTCACCGTGCAGGCAGAGGGATCGGGCGCGTACGGCGATGCGCGTGCCGGAGTGCGCGGTGACCGCGCCGGAGCGCGCCAGCTCCACCGAGCGCTGCATGACCGTCTCCGGGTCACTCACCACCGCACCCTCGCGCCCGCGCGGGACGAGCCTGCCTTCGTCGGTGTAGGCGCGGTCCGCGAACGCCTCGGCGACGGCGGGCAGTCCCGCCGTCCGGGCCAGCGCCAGCAGCCGTGAACCGGGCAGCCCGAGAACGGGCAGCGAAGCGCT
This sequence comes from Streptomyces sp. NPDC026515, assembly GCF_055567595.1. Classification (NCBI taxonomy): domain Bacteria; kingdom Bacillati; phylum Actinomycetota; class Actinomycetes; order Kitasatosporales; family Streptomycetaceae; genus Streptomyces; species Streptomyces sp. NPDC026515. The sequence goes on along the minus strand of NZ_JBVHQD010000013.1, from coordinate 34,660 downwards.
CGCGAGAAGCACGCCGTCGACCACCGCCGCGGCCTGCTCCTCGTCGTGCACCACCCGGTTGTACAGCGCGCCGTGCGGCTTCACATACGCCACCCGGGCGCCGGCGGCGCGCGCGAAGACCTCGAGCGCACCGATCTGATAGGCCACCTCGGCCGCCAGCTCGGCGGGCGGCACGTCCATCGCGCGCCGCCCGAACCCCGCCAGGTCCCGGTAGGACACCTGGGCGCCGATCGTCACCCCGCGCACGGCCGCCAGCTCGCAGACCCGCCGCATGGTGGCCGCGTCCCCCGCGTGGAAGCCGCAGGCCACGTTGGCGCTGGTGACGACGGACAGCAACTGCTCGTCGTCGGTGAGCCGCCAGCGGCCGAAGCCCTCGCCCAGGTCGGCGTTCAGGTCGATCGAGATCATGGATCAGCTGTCTCTCGTGTCAGGCGACGCGGTACTGCTCGTCGCGGGCGTCGCTGATGAACATCTGGCCCGGTGCGTGGGTGAGGGCGAAGGGAGGCCGGGAGGCCATCACCGCGGCCTGCGGGGTCACCCCGCACGCCCAGAACACCGGGATGTCGTCGGGGCCGGCGTCCACCGGGTCGCCGAAGTCGGGCCGGCCGAGATCGTGGATGCCGAGTGCCGAGGGATCGCCGCAGTGCACGGGGCCGCCGTGCACCGCCGGGAGCCGGCTGCTCTCGCGGATCGCGGCCGACAGATGCTGCGGCGGGACCGGGCGCATCGACACCACCACCGGGCCGCTCAGCCGGCCGGCCGGGCGGCACGGGCGGCTGGTCACGTACATGGGCACGTTCCGGCCCTGCTCGACATGGCGGATCGGGACCCCCGACTCGGTCAGCGCCCACTCGAAGGTGAAGCTGCACCCGAGCAGGAACGTCACCAGGTCGTCCCGCCAGTAGGGGGTCGCGTCCGTCGGCTCGTCCACCAACTCCCCGTGCCGCCACACCCGGTAGCGCGGCAGGTCGGTGCGCAGGTCCGCGCCCTCCGCCAGCACGGTGGCCGTGCCGCCGGCGTCGGTGACGTCGAGCACCGGGCAGGGCTTGGGGTTGCGCTGGCAGAACAGCAGCATCTCGTAGGCCCAGTCGGCGGGCACCGAGATCAGGTTGGCCTGAGTGCGACCGGCCGCGACCCCGGCCGTGGCGCCCGTGAGGCCCTGCCGGAACCGGGCCCGGGCGGATTTCGGACTCCACGCGTGCGCGTGCTCGTCGACGAGGGTGACGGGGCGGTCTTCCGTACGGTTCACGCCAGTTCCTTCCCGCGCGTCTCCGGCAGTCCGAACAGGGCCAGGGCGGCGAGCCCGTACCCGGCCGCGCCGAAGACCAGCGCACCTCCCACGCCCCAGCTGTCGGCCAGGAAGCCCACCAGGGTCGGGAAGACCGCGCCCACCGCGCGGCCCGCGTTGTACGTGAAGCCCTGCCCGGTGCCACGCACCGCCGTCGGGTACAGCTCGCTGAGGTAGGAACCGAACCCGCTGAAGATCGCCGACATGCAGAAGCCGAGCGGGAAACCGAGCACCAGGAGCGTGGCGTTGGCGCCGTCCGGGATGTTCGCGTACGCGAGCACACAGACCGCCGACAGCAGCGCGAACAGCCAGATGTTGCGGCGGCGGCCCAGCCGGTCGGTGAGGTAACCGCCGGTCAGATAGCCGAGGAAGGCCCCCGAGATCAGGAAGGTCAGATAGCCGCCGGTGCCGACGACCGACAGACCGCGCTCGGACTTCAGGTACGTGGGGACCCAGGTCGCCAGCGTGTAGTAGCCGCCCTGGACACCCGTGGACAGCAGGCCCGCGAAGACGGTGGTGCGCAGCAGGCCCGGCGCCTCGGCCGTGCCCGGACGGAAGATCGCGGCGAACGAGCCGCGTCGTGGACTCCGTTCACGTACCGCGACCGCCTGCGGGGCGTCGTGCACACGGCGGCGCAGCCATACCACCAGCAGCGCGGGCAGCGCGCCGGTCCAGAACATGACCCGCCAGGCGAAGTCGTCGCCGGCGAACGAGAAGACCAGGGTGTAGACGAGCACGGCGAGGGCCCAGCCGACGGCCCACGAACTCTGGATCGCGCCCAGGGTGCGGCCGCGGTGCCGGGCGCTCGCGTACTCCGCGACCAGGATCGCGCCGACCGCCCACTCGCCGCCGAAGCCGAGGCCCTGGAGGGCCCGGAACACCAGCAGGGTCTCGTAGTTGGGGGCGAAGCCGCAGGCCACCGTGAAGACGGCGTAGGTGATGACCGTGATCATCAGGGCGCGGACCCGGCCGACCCGGTCCGCGACCACGCCCGCCGCGGCGCCGCCGACCGCGGAGACCACCAGGGTGACGGTGGTGAACAGGCCGGTCTGGCCGCTGTCCAGGCCGAAGTACGCCGCGAGCGCGACCATGCTCAGTGGCAGGGTGAAGTAGTCGTATGAATCCAGGGCATATCCGCCGAAAGCTCCGGCGAACGCGTGCCGGCCGCGCGGGCCGAGGGCGCGCAGCCAGCCGAACGCGCCGCCATCGGGAGCGCGTTCGCCCGCGCCGGGCTGTGTGTCGGAGGCCAGGGACTGCGGTGGAGGGGTCGTGCTCATGAGCACCTCGCAGAAGAAAGGGGGGACGAAGGGTGCGGGGCTGAGCGATGCGGTGCCGTGCGGAGATGAGCGTGTTGAGCACCGTAGGGGATCGTTCAACGATCCTTCAATACCCACGTTGTTTCGTCCCGGTGTCTGCGGTTGAATTCCGGGCATGGCAGAGCAGCTGTCGGGACTGACCGACGACCGTGCCCTCCTCGGGCGCACCAGCACCGCGGAGCGGGTCTCCGACATCCTCAGGAGCCGCATCGCCGACGGTTACTTCCCGCCAGGCACCCGCCTGTCGGAGGACGGCATCGGCGGCGCGCTGGGCGTCTCCCGAAACACGCTGCGCGAGGCGTTCCGGCTGCTCACCCACGAGCGCCTGCTGGTCCACGAACTCAACCGGGGCGTCTTCGTCCGGGTCCTGACCGTCGAGGACGTCGAGGACATCTACCGCACCCGCTCCCTGGTCGAGTGCGCCGTCGTACGCGGTCTCGGTGAGCCCCCCTACGCCCTTGACGGACTCTCGGCGGCGGTCAGCGAAGGCCGGCAGGCGGCGGCCGGAGATGACTGGAAAGCAGTGGGTACGGCCAATATCCACTTCCACCGGGAACTGGTCGCCCTGGCCGGCAGCGAACGCACCGACGAACTCATGCGCAGCGTCTTCGCCGAACTCCGCCTCGCGTTCCACGTGGTCGACGACCCACACGCCCTGCACGAGCCGTACCTGGCCCGCAACCGGGACATCCTCCAGTGTCTGGAGGGCGGCGACAGGCGCGGCGCGGAACAACTCCTTGAGACCTACCTCACGGACTCCCTGGAACGAGTGGTCGAGGTCTACCGCCGCCGGGTCGGCGAGGATCTGACTCCTTAGGCAGCGGCGTCCCGCCAGGGGTGCGGGGAACTGCGCGGTCGGCCCCCACCGGCCCCGCCCGAAGAACCGCCCTGACGTCACCCCGGTGCCACCGGGGAGCGTCCTGCGTCGTTTGGGCCGATGTCAGACCCAGGACCTAGTCTGTGCACCGTGACTTCGCCTGCGACGACGGACAGCGTTCCGCCCCAGCTCAGCGCGGGGCCGCGCCCCGCACCGGGGCCGGCCGCCGACGAGGGGCTGGCGCGGCGGCTGCGCGCGCTCGCCTGCACCGCGCCGTTGCACGACCTGGACACGCGCAAGGCGAACCTCGCGGGCGAGTACTCGGTGTACGGCATGGCCGAGGTGGCCCTCTCCGCCATCGACCTGGTCACGCTGAACATGGACTTCGACACCGGCGCCGACCACGAGCAGATCGTCGCCCGGCTGATCCCCCGTATCTCCGCCCAGACCCCGCACCGCCCCGTCGCCGAGCACGAGCGCGTGGCCCGCTGGGTCCTGGAGAACCTGATCAACGTCGGCAGCGTCGACCGCGGCTTCCGCGCGGTGTACGGCACCTTCGCGCCCGACGGGTCGTACGTCCGCCGGGACTACGACTTCAAGCTGATCGAGGAGGTGCCGGGCCCCGGCGGCACGGTGTACCTGCGGACGACCGACGAGGCGGTCAACGTCCTGGTCGGGGCCCTGGACACGGACGTCACCAGTGCCCAGATCGCCGCCGAGGTCAAGCTGGAGGTGCTGATCAGCCGAGGTCGCCTCGCCGACGCCCAGCTCGCCGCCGAACAGGCCCGCTACCGGACCGTGCAGTACTCGGAGACCCTGCGCCGCGCCCTGGACGCCACCCGCCGCAATGTCCGCGCGGTCGACTGGCTCGACGCCGTCCCCGACATGATCGCCGAGGCCCTGGACCACGTCGCCGACCGCTACCGGCACGAGAACGCGATCCTCACCAACATCCGCAAGGCCCGTGACGAGACCGAGGAACCGGAGAACAAGCGGCGCGCCGCCGAACTGGTCGACATCGTCAAGGACTGCATCCGACGCCACACGCAGTTGCAGTCCCGTCTCCTGGAGGCCGGGCCGCTGTTCCGCGCGGAGCAGGACCGGCAGGCGTTCGCGACGCCGATGACGACGTCCGGAACCGACCTGTACGGACACCTGCTCGCGCCGCTGCTGCCGTTGCCGCTGGAACAGGCCGGGCGGGTCACCGGGGCGTTCTTCGCCCGCGGGACCGGGCTGCGGACACCGGTGTCGGTGCGGGTGGGCGACCTTGTCGACATACTGCTGACGCCGCCCGTGGAGCGGGAGCACCTGGGTGCGGAGATGCCGGAGCCGGACCTGATCGCCACGCCGGACGACAGCCGGTTCAGCGAGGAGCAGCTCGCCGCCGCCATGGAGCTTCTGGACCTTCCGGCGGACGCGCCGCGGCGGTTGTCGGGGTTGCTCGCCGAGGCGCGCACGCGGGACCCCGAGCTGCCCTACCTGGTCGCCCTGCTGGCCGTGCACGCGGCCAGTCCCGCGGTCGGTACGGCGTATCGGCAGGGTGAGGAGAAGCTGCTGTTCGCCGTGGACGACGGGACGGAGCTGGACGATCCCGAGTTCGGCGGGGCGGATCTGATCGTGGGGACCGCGCTGCTGGACGCGGCGGGGATGGCCGCGGACCGGACCGAGGCGGCTTGATGTCGTGTGCCGGATGCGGCGCCGTGGTGGCTGGTCGCGCAGTTCCCCGCGCCACTTTCGGGGCGCTCGCCCGCCACCGTGTCGCAGAGAATGAGGAGTGGTCGTCGTGAGCGAGTACGTCGAGGCCGAGGCGCCCGCCGGGTCGGCGCATGCCGCCGTCACCCCGGCCGATGCCGCCGATGCCGCGCGACTCGTCGCCTTCGGGCTGCAGCCCAAGCTGCAGCCCGCGCGTGATCAGGAGTACACCGAGCTGCTGCGGCGCTACCGGGAGGACCCGGCGTTCGCGCGGCTCGCGGACGCCGTGGCCGCCGGGCTCGGACTCGTGGTGCTGGAGGTGTCGCCCCGCGCCGGGATGGCCGTGACCGCCGCCGAGGACTCGGTGTTCGCCGTACGCATGGGCGACTACGCGCGCCGGACCTCCGCCGACGGCGGCGACCGGTTCCTGCACGGGCTCGCGCACCTCGCCGTCGCCGCGCTGGCGTTCCCGCGCCCCGAGGACCTGGCCGACGACGGCTACATCGGACGGATCACGGTCAACGGCGTCGACACCTTCGTCCGGCAGGCCTGCCGCCGCCTGGAGGAGCGGGCCGACGAACTGGGGGAGAACACCGACCCGGCCACCGACGCGCCCGGCCTGGAGGCCGCCTGGCGGATCTGGGCCAGACGCAGCGCGACCGGCGCCACCAAGGACGCCCGCAGGCTGGCCGGATCCACCACCGGCATCATCGGCAAGGCCGTCGTCTTCCTCACCGACTCGGGGTTCCTCCAGCGCACCGGCGACGACCAGGGCGGCACCTACCGCACCACGGCCCGCTACCAGCTCCAGGTGCGGGACATGGCCGGCAGCGCCGCCATGGCCGAACTGCTGGAGCTCGGCGTCGTCCCGGTCACCGACGGCACGGCCAGCCTGCTGCCCGCCGACGACGGCGACGACCTGGTCGCCGACGCCGGGCTGCCGTTCCACTCCTGAAGCCCCTGACCGTCAGAACCACCGCACCTTTCCCCAGACTTACGAGAGTCCGCCATGTACGAGCTGTCCCGGGTCCGCCTCTACTCCATCGGGCCCGCCGGTGCGCGCTACGCCGACACCGTTCTGGACCTGCGGGGCGTCGGCCGGCCCGTTCCCGACCCGGCCCCCACCCAGGCGGAGTTCTTCGAGGAGGAGCCGGCCGGCCCGCCGCGCAGGCCCGCGCCGGCCGGCGTGCTCTTCCTGGAGAACGGCGGCGGCAAGTCCGTCCTGCTCAAGCTGATCTTCTCGGTGATGCTGCCGGGTCACCGCAACACCCTCGGCGGCGCCAGCTCCGGCGTGCTGCGCAAGTTCCTGCTCGCCGACGACTGCGGGCACGTCGCCCTGGAGTGGCAGCACACGCTGACCGGTGAGTGCGTGGTGGTGGGCAAGGTGAGCGAGTGGCGGGGACGGCAGGTCTCCAACGACCCGCGGAAGTTCGCGGAGGCCTGGTACTCGTTCCGGCCCGGACCCGGGCTCGCCCTGGACAATCTGCCGGTCGCCGAGTCCACCGCCGTACGCCCGCCCGTGGAGGGTTCCTCCGGAGCGCAGGGCCGGCGGCGCACCATGAAGGGCTTCCGGGACGCCCTCACCGAGGCGGGCAAGGCGTACCCGCATCTGGAGGTGCACTGGGAGGAGATCCACGACCGCTGGATCGAGCATCTCGGCGACCTCGGTCTCGACCCCGAACTCTTCCGCTACCAGCGGGAGATGAACGCGGACGAGGGCGAGGCCGCCGGACTCTTCGCGGTCAAGAAGGACTCCGACTTCACCGACCTGCTGCTGCGGGCCGTGACCGACACCCGGGACACCGACGGACTCGCCGACCTGGTCGGCGGCTTCGGCAACAAGCTGGGGCGCCGCGCCGAGCTGATCGCCGAACGGGACTTCACCGCCGGGTCGGTGGACCTGCTGGGGCGGATCGTCGAGGCGGCCGAGGCGCGGGGCCGCGCGCGTGACATCCACACGGGCGCCGAGCGCCGTACCCGCACGATCGCGCGTCGGTTGTCCGCCCGGGGCGTGCGGGAGCGGGTACGCGCCGCCGACCTCGCCCAGCGCGTCACGGCCGCCGCGTACGCCGTCACGCACTCCGAGGGCGCCCGCGAGCGCAGTGCGCTGATCGCCGCCGAACTCGCCTACCGGCACGCCTCGCTGGCCCTGGCCGCCGGTGAGAAGTCCGCCGCCGCGCAGAAGCGCGAGCTGGCCGACGCCCGCACCCTGCACTCCGCCTGGCAGGCCGCCGAAGCCGTGCTGCGCCACCGCGCCGCCGCCGACCGCGTCGCGCGCGTGGCCGCCGCCATCCAGGAGGCCGAACGGGACGCGGCGCCCGCGCTCGCCGCCCGCGCCAAGGCCGCCGTCGACCTCGTACGGGCCCTGCACGCGGCCGCCCAGAGCGCGGAGCACCTCGCCAACGAGGAGGAGGAGCGGTCCGCCGCCCTCCAGGAGGTCAGCGACCGCGCGCACCGGGACTCGACCTCCGCCGCCACCGAGGCGCAGCGCGCCCGCAGCGAGGTCGGGCATCTGCGCCAACGCCTCGGCGAGGTCGAGCAGGAGACCGCCGAGGCGGTCCGCGCCGGCTGGCTCGACGACAGCGCCCCGGACGCCGACCCGGCCCGGGCCGCGCTCGCGGCCAGCGACGCCGAGAAGACGGCCGTGGCCGCCTGGGACACCGCACGTGAGGCCTCCCGCAAGGCATCCGAGCACGCGCGCGAGGCGGCCTCCGCCGAGTCCCGCGCCGAGCTCACGGCCGCCCGCGCGGCAGACGCCGCGACGGCCGCCGAGCGGACCTACGACGCCGAGAAGCGCCTGGCGGAGACCCTGGCCGCGGAGGAACGCCTCACCGAGCTGCTGGGCCTCACCGGTTCCCGCACGACCATCCCGCGGCCCCGGGGCGAGGGCACCGACGAGGGCCTCGGCGCCGAGGAACTCGACCGGTTCGCCGACGAACTGCGCGAGCTGCTCGACGACGCCGTCGGCTCCGCCGAACGGCATCTGTTCGAACTGCGCACCGCGGCCGCCGACGACTCCCGGATCCTCGGCGCCCTCGGCGACGGCGGGCTGCTGCCGCCCGGCCCCGACGTGCTGGCCACCGTCGAGTACCTCGGCGAGCACGGCATCCCCGCGCTGCCCGGCTGGCGCTATCTCGCCCAGGCCGTCGATCCGACGGACCACGCGCGCGTGCTCGCCGCCCGTCCCGAACTGGTCGACGGCGTCATCATCACCGACCCGGACACCCACGCACGGGCCCGCGAGGCGCTCGGCGAGGCCGCCCTGCTGCCGCGCTCCGCAGTCGCCGTCGGTACGGCCGCCGCCCTGCTCGCACCGGCCCCGGCCGCCGACGCCACCCCGGGCGACGTGTTCCTCGTACCGCCGAACCCGGCCATGCACGACGAGCACGCCGCCGACGAGGAGCGACAGGCGCTGCGCGCCCGGGCCACCGAGCGGGACGACGAGATCCGCGGCCTCGCCGCCCGGCTCGGCAAGGACCGTGAGCTGGCCGCCCGGCTCGCTTCCTGGCGCACCGGCTGCCCGGCCGGGCGGCTCGGGGAGCTGGCCCTGGCCGCGCGGGAGGCCCGCGCCTTCGCCGAGGAGTCCGAGGCCGAACTGGCCGAGGCACGGACCGCGCGGGCCGAGGCCGAGGAGACGGCCGCCGAGACCGCCCAGGTGCGCGACGAACGGCAGGAGGCCGCGCAGAAGGCCCGCCGCGCCGCCGACGCCCTCGCCGGCCTCGCGTTCCGGCTGCGCGAGCGGGCCGGCTGGCAGGTCAGACTGCGGGAACTCGCCGACGAGGCCGCCGAGTCGGAGGCCCGCGCCCAGTCCTGCCTGGAGCGCGCCCGGGTCGCCGACGAGGACCGGCGCGGCGCCCAGCGCGCCGCCGACGACGCCCGCCGCACCGCCCGCGCGCTGCGCGCCGAGCGAGCGGAGATCGCCGGCGCCCCCGACGACGTCCCGGAAGCCGACGAGGACGGCCCCAAGTCCTCGCTGCCCGCACTCCGTGAGGCCTACCGGGCCGCCTCACAGGTGTACGAGAAGGTCGGCGTCGGCGCCGACCTCCGCGCCGAGCAGGCCCGTTCGGAGAGCGACGAGAGCACCGCGCTCACGGAGCTGGAACGGCTGACCAACAAGGTCCGCACCCGCGCGGAGCAGCTGCTGCAGTCGCCCGACGGCTCCGACGGGCCGTCCCGGCAGGCCGCCGCCGCCCGCGCGGAGGAGCTGGTGCAGCTCCTGGAGACCCGGATGTCCACCGCGAGCGAGCAGCTCGGCCGGCTGCGCGGCGAGGCCGAACGGCACGCCCCCGAGGACGGCGAGGCGCACACCGAGCTGTCCGAGGAGCTCCAGCCGCGCGACGCCGAGCACGCGCAGGCCCTGCTGCGCACCGCGACCGCCGAACTCGCCACCCGCACCGAGGCCCTGGCCCAGGCCCGCGAGGCACACGCCGAGCTGCTGGCCGCCCATCGCGCGGCCGAGGACGCGGCCGGCGGCTTCGACGAGATCGCCGCCATGCTCCGCGACCTGCTGCGCGAACACGTCACCGAGGAGGAGCAGGAGGAGCCCGAGCCCTACTCCGGCACCCTGGAGGAGGCCCGGCAGTCCGCCGCCGAGGCCCGCCGGTCGCTGCGCGGCTGCGCCGGTGATCTCTCCGCCGCCGAATCCGCCGTGCGCGAGGCGAGCGACGTACTCGTGCGGCACGCCAACTCCACACGGTACGAGGCCGTCCGGACGCCCGCACGGCAGCAGATCCGTGAACTGCCCGCCTCCGCCCTGCCCGAGCACGCCCAGAAGTGGGCGGACGCCTTCGCGCCCCGACTGCGGGTGCTGACCGACGAGCTGGCCCAGCTGGAACGCAACCGCGATTCGATCGTGGACCGGCTGCGCGGGCTCGTCGAATCGGCCCTCGCGACCCTGCGGTCCGCCCAGCGGCTGTCCCGGCTGCCCGAGGGGCTCGGCGAGTGGTCCGGCCAGGAGTTCCTGCGGATCCGGTTCGAGGAACCCGACCAGGCCACGCTCGCGGAGCGGCTCGGCGAGGTCGTCGACGAGGCGACCCGGGCCGCCGTGAAGAAGAACTCCGACCTGCGGCGGGACGGAATGTCCCTGCTGCTGAGGGGGGTTGCGGCGGCCCTGCAGCCGAAGGGGGTCGCCGTCGAGATCCTCAAGCCGGACGCCGTGCTGCGCGCGGAGCGGGTGCCGGTGGGGCAGATGGGGGACGTGTTCTCCGGGGGGCAGCTGCTCACCGCCGCCATCGCCCTGTACTGCACGATGGCCGCGCTCAGGTCCAACGACCGCGGGCGCGACAAGCACCGGCACGCGGGGACGCTGTTCCTCGACAACCCCATCGGACGGGCCAACGCCACCTATCTGCTGGAGCTCCAGCGGGCCGTGTCGGACGCTCTGGGCGTACAGCTGCTCTACACGACCGGGCTGTTCGACACCACCGCGCTGGCCGAGTTCCCGCTGGTCATCCGCTTGCGGAACGACGCCGACCTCAGGGCAGGACTGAAGTACATCAGCGTGGAGGAGCACCTGCGCCCCGGGCTGCCGCAGCAGCCGCAGGCGGGGGAGGCCGGGCACAGCGAGATCACGGCGACCCGCATGTTCAAGAGGCCGTCGGCCTGACGCCGCGCCCCGGTCTCAGAGGTGGGACAGCTGCCCGGCGCTGCCGCCCCGTCGCCGTATCCGCTCCTGCTCGCGCTCGGCGGCCCGCTGCCGCCGCCGGGCCGCGCGCCGCTCGCGGCGGAGCGAGCGCGCCGTGCTGCTCGGCTCCGAGACCACGCCGTTGCGCTGGTTCCACACCTGGCGGGTCACCAGGACGTCCACCGCGCCCCAGGTGGCCACCACCGTGCTCGCCACGCTGCTGATCACCATCGGGAACGCCAGCCAGGACTCCGCCATCGTGCACAAGAACGCCACCATGGCCTGGATCAGGGTGACGGCGATGATGATCAGCGCCCGCACCGCCGACGTACGCACCGGATCCGGCATCCGGTACCGCTTGGCCGGCTCTTCGACCCACAACGGCCGGTACTGTGCCTGCTGTTGTGTACGCGCCCGCGCACCGGAGGGCTCCTCGTCGCCACCCCGTGGCGAAGGGCCACCGTCCGGAGCCCCGGGTCCCTGGCGCACCGCCGTACGTGCCGCCGTGCCGTCCTCGGACGCCAACTGCCGTTGAGCCGTCCCCATCAAGGTGTCACTCCCCACCGCCGACAGTCCCCCTCGCGCCGGTGTCCGATGACCCCGGCTCCCCAGTGGCTGCCCGGCTTGCGCTGTTTTACGCCGCACGGGCGCGAGATACGTCTCCTGTGGCCGATTTCGCACCCATCGCCCATGAACAAGGACGAACGAACTCGCCCGAAGATTCCCCGGCAGTGAAAATTTCCGGCCAACTGATCCTTCGTGTCGTTCCCGCCCTCACACACGCGAAGTCGGCGTGATGGCGGTGGCAATCTCCCGCAATGCCCGGACATCTCGCCCTGCCGGTTCCCCATGTCCCGGCAGCGGGGCGGAGGTTCACCGTCGGGACGCGTCTTCGAGTTATCCATGTGGCGGTAGTAGGCTCGCGCCGTTTGTTGACGTACACGTGTACCCCCGGCCGGCGGGGGTCGAGCTGGGGGAGGCCATGCGCTTTCGCGGGAAGTCGATCCGCCGGAAGATCGTGGCGCTGCTTCTCGTGCCGCTCGTGTCCCTGACGGCCGTCTGGGGCTTCGCGGCCGTGCTCACGGGGCGCGAGGTCACCCAGATGTTCCACGAGTCGAACCTCGTCGAGGACATCGCCTACCCCACGGAGGACACCACCCGGGTCCTCCAGCAGGAACGCCGGCAGACCCTCGTCTATCTCGCCGACCCGCGCGCCGCCGACGCACTCGCCGCCCTGCACCGCACCCGCACCGCCACCGACGGCGCCGTCGCCGAACTGCGGAAGAACGCCGGGAAGCAGAGCACCCGTGACGACATGGGCGCCGACGACGCCGAACGGCTCACCGCCGTGCTCGACGCGTTCGAGGGCATCGAGGCCCTGCGTCACAGCGTCGAACAGGGCACCGTCAGCCGCGCCCAGGCCCTCGACCTCTACAACCGCGTGGTCGACCCCTGCTACACGCTGCTCGCCTCCCTCGGCGGGATCGACGACGTCGAGATGGACAAGCAGGCCCGCGCCCTCGTCAACATCACCCGCGCCCGCGAACTCCTCTCCCGCGAGGACGCCCTGCTCGGCTCCGCCCTCGTGGTCGGGAAGCTCACCCGCGGCGAGACCCGGGAGATCTCCGACCTCGTCGCCCAGCGCACCCTCCTGTACGACATCAGCCTGCCGCTGCTGCCGTCCTCGGAACGCGACCGGTTCGACCGCTTCTGGAAGAACGCCACCACCGCCCCGCTGCGGACCGCGGAGCAGTCCGTGACCGACGCCGGATCCGGTGTGCCGAACGACGTCAGCGCCAAGAGCTGGGACACCACCGCCGGCACTGTGCTCGAGGAACTGCGCGCCCTCGACGACCAGGTCGGCGACCGCTACCAGGACCGCATCCGGCCCGTCGCCGTCGGCGTGATCGTCCAGGCGGCCGTCGTCGGTGTCCTCGGCCTGGTCGCCGTGCTCTTCTCGCTGGTCGTCTCGGTCCGGGTCGGCCGAAGCCTCATCCGCGACCTGCGGCTGCTGCGCCAGGAGGCGCACGAGGCCTCCGGGATCCGGCTGCCGAGTGTGATGCGCCGGCTGTCCGCGGGCGAACAGGTCGACGTGGAGACCGAGGCCCCGCGCCTGGAGTACGACAGGAACGAGATCGGCGAGGTCGGCCAGGCGCTCAACACCCTGCAGCGCGCCGCCGTGGAGGCCGCCGTCAAACAGGCCGAACTGCGCTCCGGCGTCTCCGAGGTCTTCGTCAATCTCGCCCGCCGCAGCCAGGTACTGCTGCACAAGCAGCTCACCCTGCTCGACACCATGGAGCGCAGGACCGAGGACACCGACGAACTCGCCGACCTCTTCCGCCTCGACCACCTGACCACGCGCATGCGCCGGCATGCCGAGGGCCTGGTGATCCTCTCCGGCGCCGCCCCCTCGCGGCAGTGGCGCCGCCCCGTCCAGCTGATGGACGTGGTGCGTGCCGCCGTGGCCGAGGTCGAGGACTACGAGCGCATCGAGGTCCGCCGGCTGCCCCGCGTCGCCGTCACCGGCCCCGCGGTCGCCGACCTCACCCACCTCGTGGCCGAACTCCTTGAGAACTCCACGGTGTTCTCGCCGCCGCACACCGCCGTCCAGGTCCTCGGCGAACGGGTCGCCAACGGCTTCACCCTGGAGATCCACGACCGTGGTCTCGGCATGGCGGCCGAGGCGCTCCTCGACGCCAACCTGCGGCTCGCCGAGACCCCCGAGTTCGAGCTCTCCGACACCGACCGGCTCGGCCTGTTCGTGGTCAGCCGCCTCGCGCAGCGCCAGAACGTCCGCGTCTCGCTCCAGCCGTCCCCCTACGGAGGCACCACCGCAGTCGTCTTCATCCCCGACCTGCTGCTGACCGACGACATCCCCGACACCAACGGGATCGGGTTCCGCCTCGACCGCCCCCGGCCCGCCACGGAGACCGAAGCCGAGGAGAGCCGCGCCACCACCCTCACCCAGGTGCCGGCGCAGCGCCCCGGGCTGCCGGCCGCTCTCCTGGGCGGACCGGTCGAGCTGGAGGCACCGGTCGACCTGGACGCGTTCGACGACTTCCCGGGCGCCCTCACCGAGGAGGACAGCGAGCGCGGCGGCCTGTTCCGCCCCGGCCGCTCCCTCGCCCGCGCCGACGACGACACCGCGCCCGTCGTGAGCGAGCTGCAGCAGTCCACCCCGGACCCCGCGGACGGCTTCCGCGACGAACGGCCCGGCGGCCCCGTACCGGTGTCCCGGCGGGGTACCCCCAAGCTGGTCAGCTCGCACGGCAAGCCCGTCAGCGAGCAGCGCTCCCGCCGCGCAGGGCCGGACGAGCGGGACCCGGCGGACACGGGCCGGCCCGAACCGCACGGACTCGCCCCGCTGCCCTCCCGCCGCCGCACCGACCCGTCCCCGCAGCGCACCGGCGGGCCGGCCGGCCACGACGAGCGGCGCACGGCACCCGAGGCGGCCGGCCCGGCCGAACCCGCCGGGCCCCCCGCCCTGCCGCGGCGCACCCGCCGCCCCGAGACCGCCTCCGCCAGCGGTACCGACGACTCCGTCCCGCCTCTCGGCACTACACCCCCGGAGGCCGCACCCGGCACCCGGCCGCTGCCCAGGCGGGTACGACAGGCCAACCTGGCCCCACAGCTGCGACAGGACCCGGCCCGACCCGCCGGGCACGAGCCGGAACCCGTCGAGCGTGACGCCGACGAGGTCCGCAGCCGCATGGCCTCGCTCCAGCGCGGCTGGCAGCGGGGCCGGGCGGAGAACACCGCGGGCGACAGGTCCGGGGACGGCACAGCACAAGGAACGACTAAGGGGGACGGTCGATGACCGATCCGAAGGCGACCGGCCGCACGGCGACGACCAAGGGCGAGCTGAACTGGCTCCTGGACGACCTGGTCGACCGGGTCGCCAGCATCCGCAAGGCCGTGGTGCTCTCCGGCGACGGCCTGGCCACCGGTGTCTCCAAGGACCTCACCAGAGAGGACGGCGAGCACCTGGCGGCCGTCGCCTCCGGCTTCCACAGCCTCGCCAAGGGCGTGGGCCGCCACTTCGAGGCGGGCAGCGTCCGGCAGACCGTCGTCGAGCTCGACGACGCCTTCCTGTTCGTCACCGCGGCCGGCGACGGCAGCTGCCTGGCCGTCCTGTCCGACGCCGACTCCGACGTGGGCCAGGTCGCGTACGAGATGACACTCCTGGTCAAGCGGGTCGGCGCACATCTGGTGTCCGCCCCACGCACCGATCTGCCCTCGGGCGGGTAGTGGGATGACATGAGCGGAGACGGTCAGGGAAGAAGTCACTGGTTCGACGACGAGGCCGGACCGGTCGTCCGTCCGTACGCCATGACGCGGGGGCGCACCACCAGCGCGGCCCAGCACCGCCTCGACCTGATCGCGGTGGTCGTCACGGAGCCGCACGCGGACGACCCGGAGGACGACCGGATGCTGTCCCCGGAGCACGTGGACATCGTCGAGCTCTGCCGTGACACCCCGCAGTCGGTCGCCGAGCTGGCCTCCGGACTCGATCTGCCCATCGGAGTGGTCCGGGTCCTCGTCGGCGACCTGGTCGCCGGGGAACTCGTCCACGTCAACCGCCCGGTTCCCCCGGCCGAGCTGGTGGACGAGAGTATCCTTCGCGACGTGATCAACGGCCTCCGGGCGCTGTGACCGGCGCGGATGCGGAGAAGTGACGTGACAGGCTGGCAGTTCTGGGTCGACCGCGGCGGTACGTTCACCGACGTCGTCGCGCGGCGCCCGGACGGCCGGCTGCTCACCCACAAACTGCTCTCCGACAACCCCGCGCGGTACGCCGACGCCGCGGTGGCAGGCGTACGCGAGCTGCTCGAGGGCGCCGACGAACAGGTCGACGCCGTCCGCATGGGCACCACGGTCGCCACCAACGCACTGCTGGAACGCAAGGGCGAGCGCACCCTGCTCGTCATCACCCGCGGCTTCCGCGACGCCCTGCGCATCGCCTACCAGAACCGGCCCCACATTTTCGCCCGCCGCATCGTCCTGCCCGACCTGCTCTACGAACGGGTCGTCGAGGCCGACGAGCGCATCGCCGCCGACGGCACCGTCCTGCGCGCACCCGACCTGGACGCCCTGGCGGACCCGCTCCAGGAGGCGTACGACCAGGGGATCCGCGCCGTCGCCGTCGTCTGTCTGCACAGTCATCTGCACCCCGCCCACGAGCAGGCGATCGGCGAGCTGGCCGCCCGCACCGGCTTCCCGCAGATCTCGCTGTCCAGCGAGGTCAGCCCGCTGATGAAGCTGGTCCCGCGCGGCGACACCGCCGTCGTCGACGCCTACCTGTCGCCCGTCCTGCGCCGCTACGTCCGCCATGTCGCCGACGAGCTCGAAGGCGTGCGGCTGATGTTCATGCAGTCCAACGGCGGGCTCGCCGAGGCCGGTCAGTTCCGCGGCAAGGACGCCGTCCTGTCCGGGCCGGCCGGCGGGATCGTCGGCATGGCCCGGATGTCGCAGCTCGCCGGCTTCCACCGGGTCATCGGCTTCGACATGGGCGGCACCTCCACCGACGTCTCCCACTTCGCGGGCGAGTACGAACGGGTCTTCACCACCCGGATCGCGGGCGTCCGGCTGCGCGCCCCCATGCTGGACATCCACACCGTCGCGGCGGGCGGCGGCTCGGTGCTGCACTTCGACGGCTCCCGCTACCGGGTCGGCCCCGACTCGGCGGGCGCCGACCCCGGGCCGGCCGCCTACCGGGGCGGCGGCCCGCTCACGGTGACCGACGCCAACGTCATGCTCGGCCGGATCCAGCCCGCCCACTTCCCCCATGTGTTCGGACCCGACGGCGACCAGCCCCTCGACGCCGGCCTCGTGCGCGGCCACTTCACCGGCCTCGCGCGGGAGATCCGCGCGCGGACCGGCGACGACCGGACCCCGGAACAGGTCGCCGAGGGCTACCTGAGCATCGCCGTGGCCAACATCGCCAACGCCGTGAAGCGGATCTCCGTCCAGAAGGGCCACGACGTCACCCGCTACGCCCTCACCACCTTCGGCGGGGCCGGCGGCCAGCACGCGTGCATGGTCGCCGACTCGCTCGGTATCCGCACCGTCCTGGTGCCGCCCATGGCGGGTCTCCTGTCCGCGCTCGGCATCGGCCTCGCCGACACCACCGCCATGCGCGAACAGTCCGTCGAGGTCCCCCTGGAGCCCGCCGCCATGCCCGGCGTCCGCAAGACCGCCGACGACCTGGAGGCCGCGGCCCGCGCCGAACTCCTCGCCGAGGACGTCCCCGAGGACCGCATCGACGTCACCCGCCGCGCCCAGCTCCGCTACGACGGCACCGACACCACCCTCACCGTCGAACTCACCGAACCCGACGCGATGAAACACGCCTTCGAAGAACGTCATCGCGCCACGTACTCCTTCACGCTCGACCGCCCGGTCGTCGTCGAAGCCCTCTCCGTGGAAGCCACCGGCATCACCCGACCCCCCGATCTCTCCGCCCTCGCCCCGTACGAAGGCCGCCGCGTCGCCCCGGAAAGCGTCCGCCTGCACACCGGCGGCGCCTGGCGCGACGTACCCCTCCACCGCCGTGAGGGCCTTCCTCCCGGCGAGTCCGTCACCGGCCCGGCGATCATCACCGAGGCCGGGGCCACGACCGTCGTCGACGACGGCTGGCGGGCCGCGGCGACCGACGACGGGCATCTGGTCATGGAACGCGCGGCGGTCACGCAGAGTTCCGATCTCGACACGCAAGCCGATCCGGTTCTGCTGGAGGTCTTCAACAACCTCTTCATGTCGATCGCCGAACAGATGGGCGCCCGGCTGGAGTCGACGGCCCAGTCCGTCAATATCAAGGAACGCCTTGACTTCTCCTGCGCCCTGTTCGACCCGGACGGGAACCTGGTGGCCAACGCCCCGCACATCCCCGTCCACCTGGGCTCCATGGGGACCAGCGTGAAAGAGGTCATCCGCCGCCGCGGCACCTCGATGCGCCCGGGCGACACCTACGCCGTCAACGACCCGTACCACGGCGGTACCCACCTGCCCGACGTCACCGTGATCACCCCCGTCTTCGCCACGCAGGGTGACCGGATCCTCTTCTACGTCGCCTCCCGCGGCCACCACGCCGAGATCGGCGGTATCGCCCCCGGTTCGATGCCCGCCGACAGCCGCACCATCGAGGAGGAGGGCGTCCTCTTCGACAACTGGCTGCTCTCCGAGAAGGGCCGGTTCCGCGAGACCGAGACCCGCCGGCTGCTCGCCGGGGCCCGATACCCCTCCCGTAACATCCGCACCAACCTCGCCGACCTGCGCGCCCAGATCGCCGCCAACCGCAAGGGCGTCGACGAAGTCGGCCGCATGATCGAGGAGTTCGGCCTCGACGTCGTCCAGGCCTACATGCGGCACGTCCAGGACAACGCCGAGGAGGCGGTCCGCCGCGTCATCGACGCCCTGGACGACGGCGAGTACGCCTACGAGACCGACTCCGGGGCAGTCATCCGGGTACGCGTGCGCGTGGACCGCGGCAACCGGAGCGCGACCGTCGACTTCACGGGCACCTCGGCGCAGCTGGACACCAACTTCAACGCCCCGTTCGCCGTCGTCAACGCGGCCGTGCTGTACGTCTTCCGCACCCTGGTCGCCGACGACATCCCGCTCAACGACGGCTGCCTGCGACCCCTGGACATCGTCGTACCACCCGGGTCGATGCTCGCCCCCGAGCCGCCGGCCGCCGTCGTCGCGGGCAACGTCGAGACCTCCCAGGCCATCACCGGCGCCCTCTACGCGGCGCTCGGGGTCCAGGCCGAGGGCTCCGGCACCATGAACAACGTCACCTTCGGCAACGACCGTCACCAGTACTACGAGACGGTCGCCGCCGGATCCGGAGCGGGCGACGGCTTTCCGGGCGCGAGCGTCGTACAGACCCACATGACCAACTCCCGGCTCACCGACCCGGAAGTCCTGGAGTGGCGGCTGCCGGTCCGCCTCGACGAGTTCGCCGTTCGGCGGGGCAGCGGCGGCACCGGCCGCTGGCACGGCGGGGACGGCGCGGTGCGCCGCATCCGCTTCCTCGAACCCATGACCGTCTCCACCCTGTCGCAGCACCGCCGTGTCCCGCCGTACGGCATGGCCGGCGGTGCACCCGGCGCGCTCGGTGCCAACCGGGTGGAGCGGGCCGACGGGACGGTCACCGAACTCGGCGGCAGTGACAGTGCGGACGTCGGCGCCGACGACGTACTGGTCATCGAAACCCCAGGTGGCGGCGGATACGGAAGCCCGTCACCCGACACCCATCAAGCAGGAGAAGAGATCGATGATCTTCGGGCGATCTGAGCGCGGCAAGCCCCCGGTCGAGCCCGTCACGCTCAAGATCCTCGTGGCCGGCGGCTTCGGCGTGGGCAAGACGACGCTGGTCGGCGCGGTGAGCGAGATCAGACCGCTGCGCACCGAGGAGGTGCTCACCGAGGCCGGGCGACCGGTCGACGACACCAACGGCGTCGAGGGCAAACACACCACCACCGTCGCCATGGACTTCGGCCGTATCACCCTCCGCGAGGACCTGGTGCTGTACCTGTTCGGCACGCCCGGGCAGGAGCGGTTCTGGTTCATGTGGGACGAGCTGTCCGAGGGCGCGCTGGGCGCTGTCGTGCTCGCCGACACGCGCCGCCTGGAGGACTGCTTCGCCGCCGTCGACTACTTCGAGCGGCGCTCCATA
The DNA here is from genome assembly GCF_055567595.1 of Streptomyces sp. NPDC026515. Taxonomy (NCBI): domain Bacteria; kingdom Bacillati; phylum Actinomycetota; class Actinomycetes; order Kitasatosporales; family Streptomycetaceae; genus Streptomyces; species Streptomyces sp. NPDC026515. The sequence continues at coordinate 15,247 of NZ_JBVHQD010000013.1, read as the reverse complement.
CCGTTCCTGGTCGGTGTCAACTGCTTCGAGGACGCGGACCGTTACCCGGCCGAGGAGGTCCGCAAGGCCCTCGACCTCGACCCGGACGTACCGGTCCTGCTGTGCGACGCCCGGGACCGCGAGTCGGTCAAGCAGGTCCTCATCGGTGTCGTCCAGCACGCGATGGCGTACGCGGCGGGCCGACGCCGGACCGTCAGCACCTGACGCGCGGGTACGGCCCGTACCCCCGCCGACCGGGGTACGGGCCGTGGTCCGGGGGCGGGCGGCTACGCGCCGTCCTCCAGCCAGCCGAAGCTCTTCTCCACCGCCCTGCGCCAGTTCGCGTACTCCCTGTCGCGCACCGACGCCTCCATGGCCGGCCTCCACTCCATGTCCTTCTGCCAGTGCGACCTGAGCTCGTCGAGGTCGTTCCACACGCCGGTCGCGAGACCCGCCGCGTAGGCGGCGCCCAGGCAGGTCGTCTCGGAGACCCGGGGCCGGATGACCGGCACCCCGAGGACGTCGGCCTGGTGCTGCATCAGCAGGTTGTTGCCGGTCATGCCGCCGTCCACTTTGAGGGTCGTGATCTGCACCCCGGAGTCCTGGTACATGGCGTCCACGACCTCCCGCGTCTGCCAGCTGGTCGCCTCCAGCACCGCGCGCGCGAGATGCGCCTTCGTGACGTACCGGGTGAGGCCGGTGACGACCCCGCGCGCGTCCGAGCGCCAATAGGGCGCGAACAGGCCGGAGAAGGCGGGCACGATGTAGGCGCCGCCGTTGTCGTCGACGCTCGCGGCCAGGGTCTCGATCTCGTCGGCCGAGCGGATGATGCCCAGCTGGTCCCGGAACCACTGGACGAGCGCGCCCGTGATGGCGATCGCCCCCTCCAGGCAGTACACCGGCGCCTCGTCGCCGATCTTGTAGCCCATGGTCGTCAGCAGCCCGTTCTTGGACGGCACCGGCCGGTCACCGGTGTTGAGCAGCAGGAAACTGCCGGTCCCGTAGGTGTTCTTCGCCGTGCCGACGTCGTAGCAGGCCTGCCCGAAGACGGCCGCCTGCTGGTCGCCCAGCGCGGACGCCACCGGCACCCCGGCGAGCTGCCCCACGGCGGTGCCGTACACCTCGGCGGAGGACCTGATCTCCGGCAGGACCGCCGCCGGGATGTTCATCGCGGACAGGATGGAGGCGTCCCACTGGAGGGTCTCCAGGTTCATCAGCATGGTCCGCCCGGCGTTGGTGACGTCGGTGACGTGCCGGCCGCCGTCGGTGCCGCCGGTGAGATTCCAGATCAGCCAGGAGTCGATGGTCCCGAAGGCGATCTCGCCGCGCTCGGCCCGGTTCCGGAGGCCGGGCACGTTGTCCAGCAGCCAGGCCGCCTTGGGGCCGGAGAAGTAGCTGGCCAGGGGCAGTCCGGTCTGGTCGCGGAAGCGGTCCTGGCCGTCGCTGCCGCCGAGTTCGGCGCACAGGGCCGAGGTACGGGTGTCCTGCCAGACGATCGCGTTGTGCACGGGCTTGCCGGTCGCGCGGTCCCACAGGACCGTCGTCTCGCGCTGGTTGGTGATGCCGAGCGCGCTCAGCTGGTCCGGGCGCAGTCCCGCGTTGGCGAGCGCCCCGGCCACCACGGCCTGCACCTTGGACCAGATCTCGGTGGCGTCGTGCTCCACCCAGCCCGGCTTCGGGAAGATCTGGCGGTGCTCGCGCTGGTCGACGGCGACGATCGCGCCGCCGTGGTCGAAGATGATGCAGCGGCTCGACGTGGTGCCCTGGTCGATCGCGGCGACGTACCGCTCGGCGGTGTCCGTCATGGCTACCCCTTGGTCGCTGGGTCGGAAGGCTGCGTGGGATCGGAGGGCCGCGGTTGAGGAGGCCGTGTCTCAGAAGGCCACGTTGTAGATGAGGCCCGCGAGCGCCCCGCCGACCAGGGGCCCGACGACCGGGATCCAGGCGTAGCCCCAGTCGGAGGTGCCCTTGTTCGGGATCGGCAGGAAGGCGTGCACGATCCGGGGGCCGAGGTCGCGCGTCGGGTTGATGGCGTAGCCCGTCGGCCCGCCCAGGGACAGCCCGATCCCGACGACGAGCAGCGAGACGATCAGCACGGTGGTGCCGGACTCACCGAGCCCCTTGGTCAGTCCGAACGCGAGGATCGGCAGGACCAGCGCGATGGTCGCGATGATCTCGGTGATGAGGTTGGCCACCGGGTTCCGGATCTCCGGGATGGTGGCGAAGATGCCGAGTGTCGGGGTCGGCTCCTCCGCGGTGTCCTCGTCGGGCACGTTGGCCTGGAACTGGGCCAGATAGACCAGATACGTCAGAACGGCGCCCAGGATCGCGCCGACGAACTGACCGAGCAGGTAGACCCAGACCTTGCCCCACTCGCCGGTGTCGACGGCGATGCCGAGGGTGACGGCGGGGTTGAGCTGGCCGCCGGAGAGGGGAGCGGCGGTGTAGGCGCCGGCCAGGACGCCGAAGCCCCAGCCGAACGCGATCACCACCCACCCCGCGGCTCTCGCCTTGGAGTGCCTGAGGGTGACGGCGGCGCAGACACCGGCACCGAAGAGGATCAGGATGGCCGTGCCGATGACTTCGCCGACGAATATGTCTCCGTTGCTCATGGCGGCTCCTAGGGCGCTGGCCGGAGGATCTTCCCCGGCGCATTGAGCAGGAACGGTTCCCTGGGCGACGTCAGCCGAAGGCAGGGAAGGTCCCGCGCCCCGCCCGGCGTCAGTGACGAGCGTGCCGTAGCAGCCGAATCGCCCATGGGGAACGGGTCGCGGGACAGGAGCGGCCCGTGGCGCAGTGCCTGATTACGCCGAGAATGTACGGCGATGTCGACCGACACCGGAAGTTTTCACCGGCACTCAGGGAGCGTCAAGGTCGCCGACGGCAACGATGACAGGCAACTCACCGGAGGGCGGCCTTCACGGCTCCACCGTCGCATAGCCGGCCTGGGCCGGATACGTGCCCGAGCCGCGCCGGATCTCGTGCCCGGGCAGTCCCGCCCGCCCCAGCACCCAACTCGCCCCGTTCAGCGCCTTGGCCGCCTTCTTGAGCGGCGCGAGCGACGAGGCCGCCTCCCGGTGGTCGGCCACACCGCCGGGGCCGCACACGACGGTGGCCAGGGACAGCGTGACCGGACGGCCGCCCGCGGACCAGGGCGCGTCGAGCACGTCGGTCACCAGCCGGCCCAGCCCCTCCTCGTCGGCGAGGACCAGGAAGTCGTCGCCGCCGATGTGCCCCACGCGTGCGTGCCCGGCCACCGCGTGCTGGAGCGCCTGTGCCACCGCCCGGATCAGCTCGTCGCCCGCGGCGAACCCGGCGGCGTCGTTGACCTGCTTGAAGTGGTCGATGTCCAGCCAGCTCAGGGCGAAGACACGGCCTTCCGCGATCCACCGGTCCGTCTCGCCGGTGATCGCGTCCGAACCGGGCAGCCGGGTCAGCGGATTGAGCCCGGCCGCCTCCTCGACGCGCGTCTCGGCGAGGGCGCGTACCAGGTCGGCGAGGCGTACGACGCCCACGCAGCGCCCGAGCCGGTCGACCACCGCCACGTCGTCCGAGGTGCGGTCCCGCCCGCCGACGGCCACCACGTCCAGGACCTCCCACGCGGTGGCGTCGACACCGACCGTGCGCGGGGCGTCGCCCAGCTTGAAGGCCGGGCGGTCGGCGTACAGGGCGTGCCCGTAGCGGCCGGACATCGACAGCAGGAAGCGGGAGCGGTGCACCGAACGGACCGGCGCGCCCGCCTGGTCCACCAGGAGGACACCGGAGACCTCCGGGGAGCCGGTCAGCAGGGCCCGCACCTGCAACGCGGACGCGGTGACCGGCAGCAGGGCGGCGGGCCGGATGAACTCCCGCACGGACGGCCCGGAGCGCGGCGGGAGCACGGCGGCGGCCGAACGCGGCGGAAGGTACACGTCCGCCACCGGGATCCGGGCCGGGGGCGCGAACAGCTCGCCCTGGCCCAGCTGGGCCCCGGCCGACAGCGCGGCCGCGTACTGGACCTCGGTCTCCACGCCCTCCACGGCCAGCAGGGCGCCCAGTTCCTCGCACAGGGTCCGCATGGCCCGCACCGCGGCCGGCCGGCCGAGCAGCGAGGCGTCCAGCTTGATCAGGTCGGGGGAGAGGTCGGTGAGCAGCCGCAGAGGTACGTCCCCGTCGCCGATGCCGTCGGCACTGATCCTGAAGCCCTGGCCGCGCAGCGTCGCCACGGCCTCCAGCAGGGCCCGGTGCGGCACGTGCGTGTACGGCGGCACGATGTCCAGGGTCACCTCCCAGGGCATCCGTCCGGCTTCGCGGACGGCCCCGGGCAGCGGGCCGATGCAGCCCAGGTCGGCGAGCGTGGCCGCGAACACGTTGATGTGCAGCGGCAGCAGCGCCTCCTGGCGGGCCGCCGCCCGGAGCGCCAGCACGGCCAGTCCGGCGTCGCGTTCGGGGTCGCGGCGGGCTTCGGCGAGGATGTCGCCGGTCTCGGGGCGGGCGAGGATCTCCAGTGCGGCGATCCCGCCGGTGGTCAGATTGACCACCGGCTGGAAGGCGAAACGGAGAGCATCCGTCCAGGAGCGCACGGGAGCATGATGACGCCATCGGCGTACGCCCAAGGGCAGTTCATAAGACGTTCACGCACCAATGCGACGCGATCACACGGTGTGTGCGAACCCCGCTGTCGCACCCGTGCCGTCAGCGCACGGCTATCACGGACGAGCCGTGTCCGAACAGCCCTTGGTTGGCCGTCATCCCCACGCGCGCGTGCGCCACCTGCCGGTCGCCCGCCGCGTCTCTCAACTGCCAGGTCAGCTCGCAGACCTGGGCGATCGCCTGGGCCGGCACGGCCTCCCCGAAGGAGGCGAGCCCGCCGCTGGTGTTGACGGGTGTCCGCCCGCCCAGGGCCGTCGCACCCTCGCGCAGCAGCTTGGCCGCCTCGCCCTCGGCGCACAGTCCCAGATCCTCGTACCACTGCAACTCCAGTGCGGTGGACAGGTCGTACACCTCCGCGAGGGAGAGCTCCTCGGGGCTGATGCCCGCCTCCTCGTAGGCGGCCCGCGCGATCGACGCCCGGAAGGACTCGGCCGGGGGCTCGACCGCGGCGGCGGAGTCGGTGGCGATGTCCGGGAGGTCCAGCACCGTGCTCGGGTAGCGCGGGGTGACCGTCGACACCGCCCGGATCCGCACCGGCCGCAGGGCACCGTGCCGGCGCGCGAACTCCAGGCTGGACAGCACCAGCGCGGCCCCGCCGTCGGAGGTCGCGCAGATGTCCAGCAGCCGCAGTGGATCGGCGACCACCTGGGAGGCGGCGACCTGCTCGGCGGTGACCCGCGCGCGGTAGCGGGCGTACGGATTGAGTGCGCCCAGGGCCGCGTTCTTCACTTTGACCAGTGCGAAGTCCTCCGGGGTGTCCCCGAACACGGCCATCCGCCGGCGCGCGTACAGCCCGAAGTACGTGGGGTTGGTCGCGCCCAGCAGCCGGAAGCGCAGCCAGTCGGGGTCCTCGGGGCGGTCTCCTCCGGCGGGCCGGAAGAAGCCCTTGGGCGCCGCGTCCGCGCCCACCACGAGCACCACGTCGGCGAGCCCCGCCAGGATCTGCGCCCGCGCCGCGGCGACCGCCTGCGCCCCTGACGCGCATGCCGCGTACACGCTCGTGACCCGTGCTCCCTGCCAGCCCAGCGCCCTGGCGAAAGTCGCGCCCGCGACATAGCCGGGATACCCGCCGCGCACCGTGTCCGCGCCCACGACGGAGCCGATGTCCCGCCACCGGAGTCCCGCGTCGGCCAGGGCCGCGCGGGCCGCCGCCGTCCCGTACTCGACGAAGCCGCGCCCCCACTTGCCCCAGGGGTGCATACCCACGCCGAGCACCGCCACGTCCGCCGTCATGCCGTCACCCCCGCCGGCCGCCAGTGCCAGGTCGTCCAGGCCGTCTCCGCGTCCTCGCCCAGCACTCCGGGGACGACCTCGACCTCCATGCCCACCGCCAGGTCGGCGACGGTGATCCCGGGAACCGCCTGTCCCAGCACCACGATCCGCTCGGACTCCAGTTCCACGGCGATCAACGCGTACGGCTCCCAGGGAAGTTCCGGATCACTCACGTAGGGTGACGGCGGCCGGTACCGGCTGTCGGTGTACGACCAGATCCGCCCGCGCCGGGAGAGTGGGACCTCTTCGAGATCACCGCCCGCGCATCCGGGATTGCGGCAGTGGGCGTCCTCGCGCGGGAAGAAGACCGAGGCGCAGGCCGCGCAACGGGTGCCCAGGAGTCGGAACCCGTCCCCCTCGCCGGTGAACCAGTCCTCGACCGCAGCCATGCGTGTGCGCGACAAAGCTCCTCCAGGGCATGAGAACTGACGGCTCGTCAGAAGTGTGCCACGGGCCGCCGCGATTGGGCAGGCTGCGCCCCGGAACGCATCCCGCTGTCCGGTCGCGGCCGCGGGCGTCGGTTCACTTCCGGAACGAGGCGTTCCCATGACCGTGAGACGTCGCTCCCGTGATCGGATAAAGTCCGCGCGTGTCCGAAAATCAGCACCCAATTGCCAACTCCGCTCCGGACTCGCACTGTTCGAGTTGCGGAGCGCCCTACGGAGCGGGAGTCTCCGGCTGGCCGCGCACCTGCCCGGCCTGCGGTCACGTCGCCTACCGCAATCCCCTGCCGGTGGCGATCGCCCTCCAGCCCGTGTACGACACGAAGGGCACCGCCCTGGTCGTCATCACCCGGACCGTCGCCCCCGCGCGCGGAGGCATCGCGCTGCCCGGCGGCTTCGTGGACGACCGCGAGGACTGGCGGCACGCCGTCGTACGCGAGCTCAAGGAGGAGACCGGCATCGACGCGGCGGCACGGGACGTACGGCTCGTCGACGCCATGAGCTCCCCCGACGGGCACCTGCTGCTGTTCGGGCTCCTCCCGGAACGTCCCGCGGAAGGACTCCCGCCGTCCGGGGCGACCAACGAGACGGAGGGCTGGCACCTGCTGCGCAGGCCCGACGAACTCGCCTTCCCGCTGCACAGCGTGGCCGTACGCGCGTGGTTCGAGGGCCGCTACTGAGCCCCGCGGCTCACCCCAGCCCCCGCACGCGCACCGGATACGGCGGTTCGCTCACGCCGTCGTCCCCCTCCCGCCTCACCACCACCCGCCGGCCCTCCCAGCGGGCGACGAAACGCTCGATCTCCGGCTCGTCCCAGCCGTCGCCCGCGTCCGGCACGAACAGCCCGCCCCCGGTCCGTCCCCGGGCGGGCGCCCACACCTCAAGCCGCACACTCCCGTCGTCGTCCCGCACGGGAAGGACGGCACCCGCGCGCGCGAGCACCGGGATCCGTGACAGCGGGGCGTCCACGAGCACCTGCCCCGGCCCCTCGTACACCCGCTCCGTCAGCATGTCGTACCAGCGCCCCCGGGGCAGCTGCACCGCACGCCGGTCGGCGCCCGGATCCAGCACCGGAGCCACCAGCAGCCCGTCGCCGAGCAAGAACGCGTCCTCACAGTCGCGCAGCGCCCGGTCCTCCGGCGCCCCCCACCACAGGGGCCGCACATAAGGCGCGCCGGTCCGCCGGGCCAGGTGCGCCAGCGTCATGAAGTACGGCAGCAGGCGCCGCCGTTCCAGGAGCGCCACGCGCGCGTGCTCCAGCACCTCGGCCCCGAACTCCCACGGCTCCCGGCGCCCCGCCCGCATGCTCGCGTGCGTGCGGAACAGCGGCAGGTAGGCGCCCAGCTGGAACCAGCGCAGGAACAGCTCGGGCGACGGGCTCCCGTCGAAACCGCCCACGTCCGGCCCGGAGTACGGCACTCCGCACAGCCCGAGCCCCAGTACCAGGGACAGGGACGCGCGCAGCCCCGGCCAGCCGGTTGCGACGTCACCCGACCAGGTGCCCCCGTACCGCTGCATACCGGCCCAGCCCGCGCGGGAGAACAGGAACGGCCGCTCCCTGGGGGCCAGTTCACGCAACCCCTCGTAGGCCGCCCGTGCCATGCACAGCGCATAGACGTTGTGCGCCTCCCGGTGGTCCCCGCCACGCCCCTCCAGGGCGTGCCGCGCGGCACGCGGCAGCGTGGACTCACCGAAGGCGGTGAAGGACGTCGGCTCGTTCATGTCGTGCCAGAACCCGGCGAACCCGAGCGCGAGCCGCTCCTCGTACAGCCCGCCCCACCACTTGCGCACGCGCGCGTGCGTGAAGTCGGGAAAGACCGCCTCGCCGGGCCACACCACGCCCTCCACCGGCCGCCCCGACGGATCCCGGACGAAGGCGTCGACGCCCGTCCCGCTGTCGTAGACCGCGTTGCCCGGCGCTGCCTTCACCGCCGGGTCGACGATCGACACCAGCCGGATCCCGTCCCGCCGCAGCTCCTCCGCCAGCGTCGGCAGCTTCGGGAAGCGCTCGTGGTCCACGGTGAACACCTGATGGGCGTCGTAGTGGTCGATGTCCAGATGGACGGCGTCCAGCGGCAGCCCGCGCTCCTGGTACCCGCCGACGATCCGCCGCACCTCCTGCTCGCTGCCGAACCCCCAGCGCGCGTGGTGATGGCCCAGCGCCCACGCCGGCGGCAGCGCGGGCGCGCCGGTGAGCGAGGCCCACGCGTGCAGCACGCGCGCGGGCGTGCCCGCCATCACCCAGCAGCGCAGCGGACCGCCGTCCATCCGCACCTCGCACCGCCCGGTCCGGTCATGACCGGAACCGGCACCTTCCTCACCCTCCCGGAGGCTCACCGTGCCGTCCCACGAGGTGTCGTGGAACACCAGATGCGCGCCCGCGTCCGCCACCACCAGCTGCACCGGCATGGTGACGTACAGCGGATCGTCACCGGGCCCGAAGGCACGGCCGGGATCGGTGTTCCACAGCCGGTACGTGCCGTCGCGCAACCGCGGCCCCCCAGCGCGCCCGCCGAGACCGAAGAACCGCGCGTCCGCGGCGACCTCCGACCGCTGCACCCACCGGGCCGGCCCCCCGTCCACCGGTTCCCACCAGCGGGGCGGCAGGTCCCGCCGCAGCATCACACCACCGGGCGTGCACACCTCCACCGCCCCGTGCCGCGAGACGCTGACCGTCACCCGCTCCGCCACCACCCGCCAGCCGCCGTCCGTGTCCGGTTCGAGGACCGCCCGCGGGTCCGGCTCCGGACAGCGCCCCGCCAGCGCGTACGACGGCTCCGGAGCCGCCCCGTCCCAGCCCCAGAAGACCGCGCCGTTGACCGCGACCGTGATCCGCAGCTCGGACCGGCTGAAGCGGATCACACCGCCGCCCGGCCCCGGCACCGCCTCCTGCACCGGCCCCGGCACCCGGGCCCGCTCGACCCCCCGCGAGGGCAGCCCGGCGGCGTCGATCCGCCTCCTGCGCCATGCCGCCCGTACGGTACGCAACCCCTGAGCCGCATTCCTCGAACCGACCACTCTCACCGAACGCACCAGGTCACGACCGTCCATGCTGCTCACCCTGCCACTCAGCGCTCCACACGCGTGTGCCGTTCAACTGCCGTTCACCCGTGCCGGGACCACATCTTCACGACACGGACCATGTGGAGCGCACCCTGGTGCAGAAGTCGATCACATGGCATCGTCCCTGTCAGCCGCGTACGCGCACACCCCAGCCCGTGCGCGCCCGACGCACACCAGCGCAGAAGCCCGGGAGCCGCCCCATGTCGACCGCGAACCCCAAGCCGCTCTGGCAGCCCGATCCGCAACGGATCGCCCAGGCGCACATCACCAGGTTCCAGTCCTGGGCGGCGGAACACCACGGAGCCCCCGCCGAGGGCGGGTACCCGGCCCTGCACCGCTGGTCCGTCGACCACCTGGAGACGTTCTGGAAGGCCGTCACGGAGTGGTTCGACGTCCGGTTCGCCACGCCCTACGCGCGCGTGCTCGGCGACCGCGCGATGCCCGGCGCACGATGGTTCCCCGGCGCGACGCTGAACTACGCCGAGCACGCCCTGCGCGCCGCCGCCACCCGCGCGGACGAACCAGCGCTCCTGTACGTCGACGAGACCCATGAACCGCTCCCGGTCACCTGGTCCGAACTGCGCCGCCAGGTGGGCTCGCTGGCGGCCGAACTCCGCGCCCTCGGCGTCCGCCCCGGCGACCGCGTCAGCGGCTACCTACCGAACATCCCGCAGGCCGTCGTCGCCCTCCTCGCCACCGCGGCCGTGGGCGCCGTCTGGACCTCCTGCGCGCCCGACTTCGGCGCCCGCAGCGTCCTGGACCGCTTCCAGCAGGTCGAACCCGTCGTCCTGTTCACCGTCGACGGCTACCGCTACGGCGGCAAGGAACACGACCGCCGCGAGACCGTCGCCGAACTCCGCCGCGAACTGCCCACCCTGCGCGCCGTCGTCCACATCCCGCTGCTCGGCACCCCCGCCCCCGAAGGCGCCCTCGACTGGTCGGCCCTGACCTCCGCCGGCACCGAGCCCGAGTTCGAACAGGTGCCCTTCGACCACCCGTTGTGGGTGCTGTACTCCTCCGGCACCACCGGCCTGCCCAAGGCCATCGTCCAGTCCCAGGGCGGCATCCTGGTCGAACACCTCAAACAGCTCGGCCTGCACTGCGACCTGGGCCCCGAGGACCGGTTCTTCTGGTACACCTCCACCGGCTGGATGATGTGGAACTTCCTCGTCTCCGGCCTCCTCACCGGCACCACGATCGTTCTGTACGACGGCAGCCCGGGATACCCCGACACCGGCGCCCAGTGGCGGGTCGCCGAACGCACCGGAGCAACTCTCTACGGCACCTCCGCCGCCTACGTGATGGCCTGCCGCAAGGCCGGCGTGCACCCCGCCCGCGACTTCGACCTGTCCACGGTGCAGTGCGTCGCCACCACCGGTTCACCACTGCCCCCGGACGGCTTCCGCTGGCTGCACGACGAAGTCCGCGACGACCTGTGGATCGCCTCGGTCAGCGGCGGCACCGACGTGTGCTCCTGCTTCGCGGGCGCCGTCCCCACCCTCCCCGTCCACACCGGCGAACTCCAGGCACCCGGCCTCGGTACCGATCTCCAGGCCTGGGACCCGGACGGCAACCCCGTCATCGACGAGGTCGGCGAACTGGTCGTCACCAACCCCATGCCCTCCATGCCGGTCCACTTCTGGAACGACCCCGACGGCAGCCGCTACCACGACAGCTACTTCGACATGTATCCCGGGGTCTGGCGGCACGGCGACTGGATCACCGTCACCTCCCGCGGCTCGGTGGTCATCCACGGCCGTTCCGACTCCACGCTCAACCGCCAGGGCGTACGGATGGGCTCGGCCGACATCTACGAGGTCGTCGAGCGGCTGCCCGAGATCAGGGAATCCCTCGTCATCGGCATCGAACAGCCCGACGGCGGTTACTGGATGCCCCTCTTCGTCCATCTGGCCCCGGGCGCAGTCCTCGACGAGGCCCTCCTGAACCGCATCAAACAGGCCATCCGCGAACAGCTCTCGCCGCGCCACGTCCCCGACGAGGTCATCGAGGTCCCCGGCGTCCCGCACACCCTCACCGGCAAGCGCATCGAGGTCCCGGTCAAGCGACTCCTCCAGGGCGCGCCCCTGGACAAGGCCGTCAACCCCGGCTCCATCGACAACCTCGACCTGCTGAACTTCTACGAGGAACTGGCCCGCAAGCGCGCCTGACCTTCCCCGGGGCCCCCACCCGCTGTCACCCCTCATCGATTGTCAGTGCCGCTGGTTACTGTGAGTGAGCATTGATCGACTGCTCACAGGGGGAAACATGGCGCACACCGACCACCGGGCCATGCGACGCGTCCTGCGCCGCGAGATCGCCGGCACCATCGGCCTGCTCACCGACGAACACGACTTCAGCGCCATGCGGCGCTACCGCACCTTCACCTTCGACGACCATCCCACCTACCTGGAACAGATCGAGGCCCTCCTCCGGACCCGCGCCGCGGAGGGCACCCACACCACACTCGCCCTCTTCGACCCCGAGGAGTACGCCGAGTTCTGCACGGACACCGGACTCGACCCGGACAACCCCGCGACCCGCACCCGCTTCACCGCCGGGCTCGCGGCCACCGGCGCCACCGTCCCCTACGACGGCCGCCCCCTCACCGACCTCGTCCCCGACCTCATCGACGAAGCGGTACGCCAGGCCACCTGGGAGTACGCCAGCACCCTCCTGGCCCGCCTGGGCCCCTGCCCCACCTGCGGCGAGGACATCGGGCGCGCGGCCTTCGCCCGTGCCTCCCACCTCCTCGCCCGCATCCTGAACACCGCCCCGGCAGGCGACCGGCACCTCGTGTGCAGCGTCTCCGGAGCAGCCGAAACGCTGGTCACCGTGCTCCACGCCGACCAGGACAGCGAGGGCACCACCCGCCTCGACGAGGCGGAAGTCCTCGAATTCACCAGCGTCCTGGCCCTCGGCCTCGCCACCCGCAGCCCCGGCGGACTCGTCATGCGCACCAGCGCACCCGGCACCGCCGACCGCGTCTACGGCTGGCGCGTGCGCGGCGACCGCCTCGTCCCCCTCTCCGCCGCCGAGGTCTTCGACGCCTACTGCACCGACGTGGAATCAGGTGACCTCGTCTCCCCGGAATCCGGCGTCGACTACTGCGCACCACCCGACCTGGGCGACCAGGAGACGGCACCGGGCCACCACCACTGAAACGCAGCGGGGGCGCCCCACCCGCAGGTGGAGCGCCCCCGGAAGGACAGACCGATCAGGGCCGCGCCCGGCTACTCGCCGGACAGCACCGCCTGGGCCGCCGCCCGGGCCTCGTCCGCGCTGTCCGCGGCACGCGCGGCCGAAGCGGCCCGCTCGCACTGGGCCAGCGTGTACTTGGCCAGGGTCGCCCGGACGTAGGGAATCGACGCCGCACCCATGGAGAGAGAGGTGACACCCAGACCCGTCAGCACACACGCCAGCAGCGGATCGGCCGCGGCCTCGCCACAGACACCACAGCTCTTGGCCTCGGCCTTCGCCGCCTCGGCGGACAGCGCGACCAGGTCGAGCAGCGCGGGCTGCCACGGGTCCTGCAGCCGGGACACCGCACCGACCTGGCGGTCCGCGGCGAACGTGTACTGCGCCAGGTCGTTCGTGCCCAACGACAGGAACTCGACCTCCTGGAGGATCGAACGCGCCCGCAGCGCGGCCGACGGTATCTCCACCATCGCGCCGAACTTGGCCCGCAACCCCGCCGCACGGCAGGCGTCGGCGAACGCCTTGGCGTCGGTACGGTCCGCCACCATGGGCGCCATGACCTCGAGGTAGACGGGCAGCCCCTCGGCCGCCTTCGCCAGCGCGGTCAACTGTGTGCGCAGCACGTCGGGGTGGTCCAGCAGCGTCCGCAGACCACGCACGCCCAGTGCCGGGTTGGGCTCGTCCGCCGGAGTCAGGAAGTCCAGGGGCTTGTCCGCACCCGCGTCCAGCACCCGCACGACGACCCGGCCCTCCGGGAACGCCTCCAGGACCTGGCGGTAGGCCTCGACCTGCTTCTCCTCCGACGGCGCGTTCTTGCTGTCGTCCAGGAACAGGAACTCGGTGCGGAACAGACCCACACCCTCGGCACCCGCCGCCACGGCCGCCGGCACATCAGCCGGTCCACCCACGTTGGCCAGCAGCGGCATCTTGTGCCCGTCGGCGGTGACACCCGGACCGGTCGAGGCGGTCAGCGCGGCCTTGCGTGCGGCGGCCGCGGCCTCCAGTTCGGCCTTCTTCTCCGCACTCGGGTTCACGAAGACGTCGCCGGTGCTGCCGTCGACGGCGATCACCGTGCCCTCGACAAGCTCACCGGCACCGGGCAGCGCCACCACGGCCGGCACCCCGAGCGCCCGAGCCAGGATCGCGCTGTGACTGGTCGGCCCGCCCTCCTCGGTCACGAAACCGAGCACCAGGGTTGGGTCCAGAAGAGCGGTGTCCGCCGGCGCCAGATCACGCGCGACCAGCACGTACGGCTCGTCGCTGTCCGGCACACCCGGCATCGGAACCCCCAGCAGCCGGGCGACGATACGATTCCGCACGTCGTCCAGGTCGGCCACCCGGCCGGCCAGGTACTCACCGGCTCCGGCCAGCAGTTCGCGGTACGCGGCGAACGCGTCGTACACAGCACGCTCGGCGGTGCTGCCGACGGCGATCCGGCGCTCCACGTCGGCCATCAGCTCGGGGTCCTGGGCCATCATGGCCTGCGCCTCGAGCACCGCCTGGGCCTCACCGCCGGCCAGGTTGCCGCGCGCCATCAGGTCGGCGGCCACCGCGTCCACGGCCTGCCGGGCACGCGCGGGCTCGCGCTTCGCCTCTTCCGCCGGGATCTGCTTGGCAGGCGGCTCCAGCACCGCCGTTCCCATGTGCCGAACCTCGCCGATCGCCACACCGTGGCTCACGCCGACGCCTCGCAGCGTTGTCTCCATCTCACCCGTCTCCGAATAGGTGCGGCGGGTCCCGCCGCCGCGGTGGTTGTCTGGTCGCCGTTGCCTCCGTCGTGCGACGGGACGGCGTGGGGGCGTCAGTTCCAGACGAAGAGGCTGTCGCCGGCCTTCACGTCCCCGTCGTCACGGACGTGGGAGAGGGAGTCGGCCGTGGCCTCCAGCGCCACGACAGGGCACACCGGGGACTTGCCGGCGGCTTCCACCTCGGCCGGGTTCCAGCGGATGACGCCCTGGCCGCGGGTCACGGTGTCGCCCTTGTTGACGAGAAGCTCGAAGCCCTGACCGTTGAGCTGCACCGTGTCGATACCGAGGTGGGTGAGCACACCGTGGCCGCTGTCGTCGACGACGACGAACGCGTGCGGGTGCAGGGAGACGATGACACCGTCCACCGGTGCCACGACCTCGGAAGGCTCGCGCGCGGGGTCGATGGCTGTGCCCGGGCCGACCATGGCCCCGGAGAAGACCGGATCCGGCACGGCGGCCAGTCCGATGGCGCGTCCTGCCAGAGGGGACGTCACGGTGGTCATGGGAAGCCTCCCGGAGATGGCGCTGCTCATGGGCCGTCACTGCCTGTTCCGGACGGCACTGAGCAGCAGCGTATGTCAGATGAAGTGGCGGTTCCGCATGGAAGCTACCATCAAGTGGTCTAGACCACCAGCCAAATCGATTTGCACGCCCTCCGAACCTCCGTGTACAGTCGTACCCCTGCCTGAGACCGAGCGGCGCGATAGAGCGTTCTCGGTGGGCAGCACCCAAATTCGTCAGATCCTCAACTCGGGATCATCTTCCGCATGTCTGCGGGAGGGTGGTCAGGGGGCCGGGAAAACACTGATAGAGTTTGGAGCACCGAAGGGAAGCCCGGAGGAAAGCCCGAGAGGGTGAGTACAAAGGAAGCGACCGTTCCTTGAGAACTCAACAGCGTGCCAAAAGTCAACGCCA
>NZ_JBVHQD010000012.1:0-301139 GCF_055567595.1 Streptomyces sp. NPDC026515 | reverse complement strand
AGGCCCTGGTGATGGGCGAGGAGCCGGCGTATGCCTTGAGGCCGCGGGAGTCGGCGAACCGGGTGCGGTCGTCGCCGATCTCGGCCAGCACCCGGCCACCGAGCACCGCTAATACCGGATTAGGTTGGGGACGCGGCTGGCGGGTCATGCCGCGGGCGCGGGATCCGCCGCGCCGTTCCCCGGCGGCGCTGTCGTCGCTGGTCCATGCCCGCCGGCCTTCGAGCGGGAGGTGCCTCACCGCGTTGCCGCCCTCCTCCGCCTCGCGGTGGGACGCACCGGACCCCGGTCACCGGCGCCGGCGAGGCGCCGCCGGCTTCCCGTGACCTGATCCGCAGGACGGGCCCCGACCGGCGACCGGCCTCCCGGGGGTGTGCCGAACGGCGCGGCCACGGGTGGCTCAGGCCGCGCGCCCCCTGGGCCGCACCTGGGTCAACGCCGCGCCGGCCAGCACGACGACCGCCCCGGCCGGAGTGCTCCACCGGAGCGACTCGCCCAGCACCGCGACCCCTGCCGCGGTGGCGATGACCGGGATGAAGTAGGTGACCATCTGGGCGGTGGTCGGCCCCACCTCCGCGACCAGCCCGTACTGGACCAGCACCGCCAGCCCGGTCCCCAGCGCGCCCAGCGCCGCGACCGCCAGCAGCGGCAGCAGGGCGAAGTGCTCCGGAACCGAAGTGAACAACGGCGTCACGACGGCCAGTTGAAGTGTCGCGATAAGCAACTGCGCCCCCGTCATGGACAGATGCGAATGGCCCGTGCCCGCCAGCGTCCGCCGGACATAGATCCACCCGACCGGGTAGCTCAGCGAGGCCAGCAGCGCCGGCAGCGTCCCCTTGACGTCCAGCCCGTGGAACCCCTCCCAGGCCCCCAGTACGGTCAGTACCCCCAGGAACCCGAGTCCGAGCCCGGCCACCCGGACCCGGGTCGGCCGGTCCTCCGAGAGGGCCACCAGTGACAGGGCCATCCCCCACAGCGGCGAGGTCGCGTTGCAGATGCCGGCCAGCGTGGACGGAATCGTCAGCTCCGCGTAGGCGAAGAGCGAGAACGGCAGCGCGTTGAGGAGAAAGGCGGCGACCGCCAGCCGCCCCCACGTGCGAGCCCCGCGCGGCAACCGCTCCCGCTTCACCACCAGCGCCGCCGCCAGGACCGCCGTACCGAAGACCAGCCTCCCCAGGGTGACCTGGAACGGTGCGTAGCCGTCCGTCCCCACCTTGATCAACAGGAAGCTGAAGCCCCAGATGAGTGACAGGGCGCCGAACCGGAGGCGCCAGTCGAGGCGGGGGCGGGGGTGCCCGGCGTCCAGCGTCGGCTCGCCGGTCGCGGTGGTGGTGACGGTGCTCATGCGGTCCACCATGCGGGAGCCGATGTCGTAGCACAATCGAGATTTTTCGAGCGGTACCTCTTAGGATCGCTTACATGTTGAACCTGGAGCGCCTGCGTACCCTCGACGCCCTCGCCCGGCACGGCTCGGTGAGCGGGGCCGCCGAGGCCCTGCATGTCACCACGTCCGCGGTGTCGCAGCAGATGGGCAAGCTGGAGCGGGAGGTGAACCAGCGGCTCCTGGCCAAGAACGGCCGGGGGGTGCGGCTCACCGACGCGGGCCGGCTGCTCGCCGAGCACGCGAGCCGGATCCTCTCCCAGGTGGAGCTGGCCCAGTCCGACCTGGAGGCGCACCGGGGCCAGGTCGTCGGCGAGCTCACGGTGGCGGCGTTCCCGACGGCGGCCCGCGGCCTGTTCCCGACCGCGCTGGCCGCCCTGCGCGCCCGGCATCCGGCGCTGCGGGTGCGCTCCGGTGAACTCGAACCGGAGAACGGCGTCGCCGGGGTGGTCCGCGGCGACCTCGATCTCGCCGTGGTCCTCGACTGGTACAACAAGCCGATGCCGCTGCCCGACGGGCTGGTCAAGGCGCCGCTGCTGGACGACCCCGCCGAGGTGGCCCTGCCGGCCGGGCACCGGCTGGCCGGACGGGACGAGGTGGACCTGGGGGAGTTCGCCGAGGACGAGTGGATCACCTGGGGCGAGGGCGAGTTCTGCCACGAGTGGCTGATGTTCACGCTGCGCTCCCGCGGCGTCGAACCGATCATCGGCCACCGTGCCGCCGAGACCCACACCCAACTCAACCTGGTGGCGTCCGGGTTGGGGGTGTGCATCGCCCCGCTGCTGGGCCGCCACCCGGTGCCGGAGGGCATCGTGACGGTGCCGCTGAAGCAGCGGGTGCGCCGCCACGTGTACGTCGTCTGGCGCGCCGACGCCGACCGCCGGCCCTCGATCCGGGCGGCGGTGCAGGCCCTGCGGAGTGCCGCCGAGGCCATCTCCTGAACCGCCCCGCGCCGGAGCCCGCCCCGCTCAGCGCAGTACGGCCGCCAGCAGGCCGGTGCCCAGCGCCGTCAGGTCGGGCAGGCCGAGCGTGTAGCGGACGTAACGACCGTGACCGGCGGGTCGTGAGCAGAGCGGCGCGGCGCTGGACGGCGAGGTGGCGGGAGACCTCCGGGGGCGAGAGCTCCCCGGCGTGGGCCAGTTCGCGATTGGTGCGCGGGCCCCGGGCCGGCGTGCGCAGCAGCCGCGGCCGTACCGGATGCGCGAGGGCCTCCAGCCGCAGCGTGACCGTATCCAGCGGCACCGGCTCCGACGGGTCCGGCTCCGCGACGGGGTACTGCACGACCGGCTGCCACCCGGGCGTGGGGACCGCGACCAGGTGCGGGCGGCCGAAGACGGCCGGGACGAAGGTGACCCCGGTGCCGTGGGCGGTGGCCGACTTGTCCTGGACTGCCGGCCGTCGTCTTCACGGCCAACGCGGTGCCGGTGGTCGTCCGCCGGGTACCGGTCACCCTCCTGATGTCCCGGTTCTCCCGGCGGACCGCGCTGGCCCTGACCGGTCTGGTGCTCACCGCGTCCTGCCTCGGCTTCCTCGCGGTCGCCGGGGCGGGAGCCGGGTGGGGCGCCGCGGCCCTCGCCGCGGTGTCCGTGGTCTGCACCCTCGGCGAGATCGGCTACGCGGGCAGTGCCACCGCCCTCGTGGCCCATCTCGCCCCGGCCCACCTGATGGGCCGGACCCTGACCCGTCTCCAGCTCTCCACGGGGTTCGGCCTCGCGGTCTGCCCGGCGGTCATCACCGTGCTCGCGGCGCGCGGCCCGGCCGCCCTCCGGGGCACCCGGGCCGCGGCCACGCCGCTGTCCGCCGGAGCCGTCGACACCGAGCAGGCGCGACGCTCCTCAGCCGCCGAGTTTGCGAAAGTCCCAGGAGGCGATCTTCGCCGGGGTCAGTCGGGCCCAGGCGTGCCGGCCGTCGTGCGGCATCTCGTCCAGACCGAAGTTCTTGCGGGCGAACAGCGTTTCCACGTAGTCGAGTTCGGCGACCAGCTCACCGGTGCGCGGCACCTCGCCCACGAACTCGACGGTCCCTCTCAGCTCCACGCCGCGCAACTGGTCGTACTCCTCACCCGAGTCGACCACGACCGCCACCCGCGGATCACGGCTCAGGTCCTTCCAGCGCTGGCTGCGCACCACCGAGTACAGCCACAGCGATCTGCCGTCCCAGGCGAACCACAGGGCGCTCACGTGCGGGGCGCCGGACGCCGACACGGTCGCCACCCGGCAGGTGCGCTGTGCGGTGAGGAACTCGTCCATCTCGACGGGCGTCATCATGATCTTCCGGCCCCGGCGCTGAGTCACCGTCATGCGGCCCCCTCTTCTTCCGTTCCCGCGCAATGCTGGTTAGTCTCGCCCGCCCCGCACCAAGGCGGAAGGGGGCGTCACATGCCGTCGTACGAGAGGCTCGCGGAGCTCATCGACCCCGTGAGCACCGTCCTGCTGACCGTGGAGTGCCAGCAGGGCGTGGTCGGCCCGCACAGCGCGCTGCCCGAACTCGCCCACGAGGCCCGGGCGTCGGGCGCGCTCGCCAACATCGCCCGGCTGGTCGCCGCCGCGCACGACACCGGCGTCCAGGTCGTCCACGCGCTCGCCGAACGCCGTCCCGACGGCCGGGGCGCGAACCGCAACGCCCGCCTGTTCCGGGCCGCCGAGCGGCTGCCCGTCCAGCAGTTCTCCGGCACCGCGGCGGTCCGCGTCGCGCCCCCCATCGAGGTCGCGGAGGAGGACCTGGTCGTACGGCGGCTGCACGGCCTGTCGCCGATCCAGGGGACCGACGTCGACCCGCTGCTGCGCAACCTCGGCTGCCGCACGCTGATCGTCACCGGCGTCTCGGCCAACGTGGCCGTCCCCAATGCCGTGTTCGACGCGGTGAACCGGGGCTACACGGCCGTCGTCCCGGCCGATGCCATCGCGGGAGTGCCCTCCGAGTACACCCCCGCGATGGTCCGCAACACCCTCGCGCTGGTCGCTGCGGTCGCGACCACCGACGAGGTGCTCGGCTGCCTCAAGAACCCGCGCCGGCGGCCCTGAGACAAGGTCAGGCCAGCGTGATCCGGTCACCGGAGACGGTGATGTTCGCGGCCGTCAGACCCGTCGTCGCCGGGCCCTTCTTCACGCTGCCGTCGGCGATGGCGAACTCACTGCCGTGGCAGGGGCAGACGATCGCGCCGTCGGCGATGCTCGACACCGCGCAGCCCGCGTGCGGGCACTTCGTCGAGAACGCCTTGTAGGTGCCCGACGTCGGCTGGGTGACGACCACGGACTGGTCCTTGTAGATCGTGCCGCCGCCCTCGGGTATGTCCGTGGTCTTGGCGAGCGCGGTGCCGCCGGCCGCCGCCGTGGAGGTGTCGCTCGAGCCGCCGGAGCCGTTGCTGTCCTGGGTGGTGGAGCCACCGCCGCCGTTGTTCGTGGTCGTCGAGGTCGACGAGTCGTCGTCGGACGACCCGCAGGCGGTCAGCGCGGCCGCGAGCCCCGCCGCGCCGGCCGCCGCCACGATCGTACGGCGAGCCGGTTTGGCCGAGGGGTTGAACGATGCGCCGGTCATGTGAGGGGTTCCCTTCCGCGGAGCTTCTCGTTGATCCGTCCAGGGGTACGGTCGTGGGGCCGCACCTGTTCAGACGGCATCCCGATAGTGACCACCCGGACATGAGCCCCTGGTGAAGGAGTGCTGCCGGATGCCTGTCGGCATCCGAGGCCGGGCCGGATGCGCGGGGGCGCGGGACGGAGACCGCACGCGATCAGGTGGGTAAGGTGAGCCTAAGTCAGTGTCGGGGTGCACCGGTGGTCCCGCAGGGGAGGCTCGATGACGGAGTTCGCAGGCACATCGCGCGGTGCGGTGGCGCAGTCGCCGCCCCGGGCCACGCCGTTGACGCTGGCACGGGTGCGGCTCGGGGCCGGCGGACCGCTCGTCAGCGTGCGGGTGGCGGACGGCAGTGTCACCCATGTGGTCCCGGAGCGGGAGGCCCCGGCGCCCGCGGGACTCGTCCCGGGGGACCGGGTCCTCGACCTGGACGGACGGATCCTCCTGCCCGGGCTGTGGGACGCCCACGTCCATCTCGCCGAGTGGGCCGCCGCCCGCCGCCGGCTCGACCTGTCCGGCACCGCCTCCGCACGGGAGGTGGCCGACCGGGTGCGCGAGCACGGCCGTGCGGCCCCCGCCGGTCCGGTGCTGTTCGGATACGGCTTCCGGGACGGCCTCTGGAGCGACGCCCCGCACAAGGAACTGCTCGACGCGGTCCTGCCGGACCGCCCGGTCGCCCTGGTCAGCGCCGATCTGCACGCCGTCTGGCTGAACTCCGCCTGCCTGGCCCTGGCCGGCCGGGGCGACCACCCGACCGGGCTGGTCCGGGAGCACGAGGGACATGTGGTCCTCTCCGTTCTTCCCGAGGCGCCGGCCGAGACCGTGGACGGCTGGGTGGCCGACGCCTGCCGGGCCGCCGCCGCCCGCGGGGTCACCGGCGTCATCGACTTCCAGTTCGGCGACACCGTGGGTGCCTGGGAGCGGCGCTCGGCGGACCTCCCGCCGGCCGTGCGGGTGGCCGCGGCCGTCTACCCGGATCACCTGGACTCGGCGCTGGCGCGCGGACTGCGCACCGGGTCCCGGGTCGGCCCGCACGGGGACCTGGTGCGGGTCGGCCCGCTCAAGCTCTTCACGGACGGCTCGCTCAACACCCGCACCGCGCTGTGCCGCGACCCCTACCCCGGTCTGGAGGGCACGGAGGGCGCGCACGGCATCGAGCAGACGCCACCGGACGAACTGGTACGGCTGATGCGCCGGGCCGCCGCCCACGGCATCGAACCCGCGGTGCACGCCATCGGCGACCGTGCCAACACCGTGGCCCTGGACGCCTTCGAGGCCGTCCGCTGCCGTGGCCGGATCGAACACGCCCAGCTGCTGAGCCCCGAAGACCTGCCGCGGTTCGCGGAGTTGGACGTCGTCGCGGGGGTGCAGCCCCGGCACGCCACGGACGACCGGGACGTGGCGGACCGGTACTGGGCCGGCCGCACCGAACGGGCCTTCGCCTACGCCGGCCTGCTGGCCGCCGGCGCGCGGCTGGAGTTCGGCTCGGACGCCCCCGTCTCACCGCTCGACCCCTGGCTCGCCGTCGCGTCGTCCGTCAGCCGTACCGACGACGGCCGCCCCGCCTGGCATCCCGAACAGCGGCTGCCGGTGCCGGACGCACTGGCCGCCGCCGCCCGCGGCCGCCGTCTCATCAGGGTCCAGGACCCCGCCGACCTGGTCGTCGTGGACGCGGATCCGCTGACGGCGGATGCGGACACCCTGCGGGCGATGCCCGTGCACGCCACGATGACCGACGGCCGCTGGACCCACGGGCCGTACTGAGCCCGCGCCGCGGGCCCCAACGCGTCGCGCTGCCCCCGGCCGCTCCGGCTGGGCGGCAGACCCCTGGTCCTGAACGTGCAGAACCACCTCGTGCACGTGCCGGGGGAGAGTTCGATGCCGGCCGACGGGCTCGTGACCGGGGCCGCGCGGCCGGCGGCGACGGCACGCACGGCGGGAGTCGCGGTGGCGTACTCCGTCCGCACCGCCGAGCGCGGCCACGACGGCCGCGGCGCCGCCTTCGGACACCCGCACCTGGCCGGGAGGACGGCTCGGCTGACGTGGTGACCGCGGGGCGGCCCCGGGCCGGGGACACGGTGCTGGTGGCGAAGCGGTTCAGCGCCTTGGCCGGCACCCGGCTGCGGCAGCCGCTCACGGAGCCGGACCGCGACCAGCCGGTGGCCGTGGGGCTGTTCGCGCGGCCCCGGGTGATGCTGACCGAGGCCGGCGCCCGGATGCAGGCATGGAGCCGTTCGCCGTCGCGGACGCGGTGGCCGACCGGACGGACACCGATCACCGGGCGGCGCTGGAGTGGATCGCGGCCACCTGCGGGGCCGTGCGCGCGGTGCGCGGCTTGGTGGCCGCGCTCGGCGGGGAGGGCAGCGGGGCGGAGCGGGGGCGGCGGTCCTGACCCGTGGCCCGCCGCCGTGCCGCACGCCCTCCCTGCGCGGCACGGGTCACGGAGCGGCGAGTGGCCCGAACGGGACCGTACCGTCCGGGCCACGGGAGTGCGGGGGCGAGGTCAGACCGCCGTCAGCCGGTCGGACAGCACGGACCGGTGGATCTCCTCGGCCCGGACCGCCACGGTCGACAGCAGCGTGCTGGTGAGCCCGTGGGTGTGCTCGGTGCCGCCCTGGAGGTAGATGCCCGCCGTGACCTCCGCGGCCGTCTCGACGCGGTGGTCCCGGCCCACCCGGATCGCGTCCCCGTCGTCCTTGAGGCACAGCTTGGCCGCGTCGCCGAGGAGCGCCGTCAGGTCCCGGGGCCGGTAGCCGGTGGCGAGCACCAGGATGTCGGCGGGCAGCACCTGCCGCTCGCCGGTGGGCAGGAACTCCACGGCGACGTGGAGACCGCCGCCGTCCGCGGGGGTGACGCCGCGCACGCGGGAGACGTTGAGGAAGCGCAGCCGTTGCCGGCCGGCGACCTTCTCCCGGTACGTGGTGGCGTACAGCGACTCGATCAGATCCATGTCGACCACCGAGTAGTTCGTGGAGCGGTGGTAGTCCAGCAGGGACTGCTTGACCTCGGACGGCGAGGAGAAGTAGACGTCGACCGCCTCCGGATCGAAGATCCGGTTGGCGAACGGGCTGTCGTCCGCCGGGGTGTAGCCGTACTTGGCGAAGACCGAGCACACCTCGGCGTCCGGGAAGGTGCGGTGGAGGTAGTCCACCGTCTCGGCGGCACTCTGTCCGGCACCGAGCACGATCGACCGCCGCACCGCCGCGCCGGTTGTGGCCAGTTGCTCGGCACGCGGGATCAACTCGCTGTTGTGCCAGACACGTTCGGCAAGTTCGAGGCCGGGCGGCACGTGCGGTTCGAGCCCCGTCGCCACGCTGATGTTGCGGGCCCGGTGGGTCACGGTCGCCCCGCGGCGCGCCGGGTCGCGGTGGACGACGTCGAAGAAGGGCACCCGGCCGTCCTCCTCGCGCACCGGGTCCACCGCGATCACCTCGCTGTCGTACGACACCTGGTGGGCGACCCGCGCCGCCGCCCATTCGAAGTACTCGTGGAACTCCATCCGCAGCGGGAAGAGGGTCTTCTGGTTCAGGAAGTCGATCAGTCTGCCGCGTTCGCGCAGGAAGCAGAGGAAGCTGTAGTCGCTGGTCGGGTTGCGCAGCGTGACGAGGTCCTTGAGGAAGGAGACCTGCATCGTGGCGTCGTCGATCAGCATGCCCCGGTGCCAGCCGAACCGCGGCTGGCGTTCCAGGAACAGGGCGTCGATCCGACGGTCCGCCGCGAGACGCGCGTTGTGTTCTTCGACGGCTATGGACAGAGCCAGATTTGACGGGCCGAAACCGATCCCGACGATGTCGTGGACGACGTCGGAACCCTTGACCGGTGATTTCACCTTGGCATCGCCTCCCTCAGGCCTGCCCATGCTAGATAAGGTAAGGCTTACCTAGCAATGGAGTCTGAGAAGGGAAGGACCGTCATGCGGGTCGTCATGCTCGGCTACCAGACGTGGGGTCACCGGACGCTGCAGGCGTTGCTGGACTCCGATCACGAGGTCGTCCTCGTCCTCACCCATCCGAGGAGTGAGCACGCCTACGAGAAGATCTGGGACGACAACGTCGCCGAGCTGGCCGAGAAGCACGACGTGCCGGTGCTGCTGCGCGACCGCCCCGACGACGCCGGGCTCCTCGCCGCTGTGCGGGAGTCCCGTCCGGACATCATCGTCGCCAACAACTGGCGGACCTGGCTGCCGCCGGAGCTGTTCGACCTGCCCCCGCACGGCACGCTCAACGTCCACGACTCCCTGCTGCCCGCCTACGCCGGGTTCTCGCCGATCATCTGGGCGCTGCTCAACGGCGAGGAGCGGGTCGGCGTCACCGCGCACCGCATGAACGCCGAACTCGACGCCGGGGACGTCCTGGTGCAGCGCTCGGTACCGGTCGGGCCCGCCGACACGGCCACCGACCTGTTCCACCGGACCGTCGACCTCATCGCGCCCATCGTGCGCGAGTCGCTCGACCTGATCGCCTCCGGCCGGGACGCCGGCCGGTGGGCACCCCAGGACCGCAGCCGTGCCAGCTTCTTCCACAAGCGGTCCCTGGAGGACAGCCGCATCGACTGGACATGGCCCGCGGAGCGCCTGGAGCGCCTCGTACGGGCGCAGTCGGACCCGTACCCCAACGCGTACGCCTTCCACCGCGGCGAGCGGCTGAGGATAGTCTCCGCGGCCCTCTCCGAGCGGCGTTACGGCGGCACCCCGGGCCGGATCTTCATCCGCGAGGGCGACGGCGTGGTCGTCGTGGCGGGCCCCGCCGCTCACACGGGCCGTGACCGGGGCCTGCTGATCCGCCGGGTACGCACCGACGACGGAACGGAGTACGCGGCGGCGGACTACTTCCGCACCATGGGCGGCTACCTGACGTCCCGCCCCTGACGGCAGGCCCCGCCCCCGGCCGCGCCGGGCCGCCCTCCGGGGGCGGCGCCCCTGAGACCTGACGGGCGTTCAGCTACTGCGGGACACTCCGGCAGCCGTCGGGCAGCACAAGCCGCGGACGGCTCACCGAAGTCCTGTGGGGGTGGCGGTGCCGTCCGGGGACCTGGTTTCGGGGCGGTGGCGGGCCGTGTGCGGGTGACGGTCCCCCCGGGGGGCGCTGCGGGCCTCCGACGGCCCGGCATTCACGGCGGGCGGCGGGGCGAGCGGCCCGGGGAGTGGCCGTCGCACCCCGCCCCCACCGGTCGGCAGAGCGCGGTGCCGGTGCAGGGCGGTTCAGTCGGCGGTGGCCGGCACCGTCTTCCCGGGGGCGTGGGTGGCGTCGTCGTGGTGGTGCCGGCCCAGCGGGATGACCATCGGGGTGCCGCTGACCGGGTCGGGGGTGATCCGGCAGCGCAGGGCGAAGACGTCCTCGACGGTGGCCTCGGTGACCACCTCGGCGGGCGGCCCCTCGGCGACGATCCGGCCCGCCTTCATGGCGATGACGTGATCGGCGTACCGGCAGGCCTGGTTGAGGTCGTGCAGCACCATCACCACCGTGCGGCCCTCGCGCCGGTTGAGGTCCGTGATCAGGTCGAGCACGTCGATCTGGTGCGCGAGGTCGAGATAGGTCGTCGGTTCGTCCAGCAGGAGCACGGGGGTGCCCTGGGCGACCGCCATGGCGATCCAGGCGCGCTGCCGCTGGCCCCCGGACAGCTCGTCCACCGGCCGGTCTGCGAGGTCGGTGAGCTCGGTGGCGGCCAGCGCGGCCCGCACGGCCTCCTCGTCCGCCGCCGACCACTGCCGCCACCAGGTCTGGTGCGGGGAGCGGCCGCGCCCCACCAGGTCGACGACGGTCAGCCCCTCCGGCGCCACCGGCGTCTGCGGCAGAATGCCCAGTTTGCGGGCGAGTTCGCGGGTCGGTATCGAGCGCAGCGCGGCCCCGTCCAGTTCGACCACTCCCTGGCGCGGGGCGAGCAGCCGGGCGAGGGCACGCAACAGGGTCGACTTGCCGCAGGCGTTGGCGCCGACGATGGCCGTGATCCGGCCGGTGGGTACGGTGAGGTCCAGGTCCTCCACCACCGGCCTTCCGTGGTAGGCCAGATGAAGGCCCGCGGCACGCAACTCGGGCCCGGGCGGGAGCGTTTCGGGCGAGCGATGGGTGGTCGCGTGCGGGGTGCGCGAGTCGGTGGTCGACATGGGATCAGCCTCCAGAGCCCGCGCGGTTGGCGCGGATGAGCAGCCACAGCAGGACCGGCGCGCCCAGGGCGCCGGTGACGATCCCGACCGGCAGTTCCGTCCCGGGGATCGCCTCGCGTGCGATGAGGTCGGACCCGAGGACGACGAAGGCGCCGGTGAGACCCGAGACGAGCGGGGGCGGCGACGAGGTGCCCGCCAGCCGCAGGGCGATCTGCGGACTGGCCAGGGCCACGAACGCCACCGGTCCTGCCGCGGCCGTGCCGAAGGCGATCAGGCCGACGCCGGTGAGCAGCAGCGCCAGCCGGACCGGCTGCACGGGGGTGCCGAGCCCGGCCGCCACGTCGTCGCCGAGCTGGAGCGTGCGCATCCAGCGCCCCATGCCCAGGGTCACCGGCAGCAGCACGGCCAGCGCGACGGCCAGCGAGTCCACCTGGTCCCAGGTACGGCCGTTGAGGTTGCCGACCAGCCAGCCGAGCGCCTCCTCCGCCTGGAACCGGTTCCCCCGGGCCACCAGGAAGTCGGTGGCGCTGGTGCAGATCCAGGACACGCCGATGCCGACGAGGATGATGCGGTACCCGGTGGTCCCGCCCTTCCAGGCCAGCGCGTACACGAGCAGCGCGGTCGCGAGGGCGCCGAGCAGCCCCAGCGTGGACAGCCCGGGGCCCCCGGTCCAGCCGAGGACCACCGCGGCCACCACCGCGGTTCCGGCGCCCTCGGTCAGCCCGATCATGTCGGGGCTGGCCAGCGCGTTGCGGGTCATGGTCTGGAACACGGCACCGGAGACACCGAAGGCGAGGCCGACGAGGAGCCCGGCGAGGGCGCGCGGCAGCCGCAGGTCCCGTACGACGGTGAGCGTGCCGGGATCGCCGACGCCGAACAGGGCCTTGACGACGTCGGGCAGGCCCACCGGATAGTCGCCGAGAGCGAGACCCCAGCAGAGCAGCGCGAACGCGCCGAGGGCGACGAGCACCCCGGTCAGCACCAGGCGCGGCCGGAACGTTCCCGAGACAGGGGGCGCGGCCAGCCGGAAGGGCCGGTCGCGCAGTGCGGGCCGGGTGTGCGGCCGGGCGGCCGGGGGAGAGGTCACGGTCACACCTCCGCGAGCGTGCGGCGGCGGACCAGGGCGATGAAGAACGGTCCACCGAGGAACGCGACCAGGACACCGGCCTGGATCTCGGTGGGCCTGGCCACCACCCGGCCCACGATGTCGGCGGTCAGCAGCAGTACGGGGGCAAGCGCCGCCGACAGCGGCAGCAGCCAGCGGTGGTCGGGGCCGATTCCGGCCGCCTGGGCGAGCACCCGGGCGATGTGCGGGACGACCAGGCCGAGGAAGACCACCGGGCCGATCACGGAGACCGACGCGCCGGTCAGCAGCACCACCGCGGTCACGCCCTGGAGCCGTACCGGGCCGAGCCGCCGCCCCAGCGAGGCGGCCACGTCGTCGCCGAGGGCCATGCTGTTGAGGGCGGGGGCGCAGGACAGCGCGAGGACGGCGCCGGCCGCGAGGAACGGCAGGATGCGCAGCAGGTCGCCGGAGTCCTGGTCGGCCAGGGTGCCGGCGGACCAGAAGCGGTACCGGTCCAGCGCGTCCTGGTCGGTCAGCACCAGGGCGCTGGTGAGCGAGGACAGCAGCGAGGTGACGGCCACTCCGGCGAGCGCCAGCTTGACCGGGGTCGCCCCGGACCGGCCGAGCCGCCCGAGCAGGAAGACCAGGACGCTGGCGGCCAGCGCCCCGGCGAACGCGAACCACACGTAGCCGTACAGCGATCCGACGCCGAACACCGCGACCGAGACGACGATCGCGAAGGAGGCGCCGGCGCTGACCCCGAGGATGCCCGGATCGGCGAGGGGGTTGCGGGTCAGGGCCTGCATCAGGGCGCCGGACATGCCGAGCGCCGCGCCGGTCGCGAGGCCCAGCAGGGTGCGCGGGACGCGCACCGACCAGATCACGTTGTCGACGAGCCGGCTCGGCGGATGCCCGAGGACCGAGCGCACCACTTGGTCGAGCGGGACGCTCAACGCGCCCAGCGCCACGGAGAGAAGGGACAAAAGGACCAGGAGGGCGACGATCACTGACACCAGCACCGTCGTGCGAAGCCTTCTGTCTGAAGCCACTTGCCGGTCTCCGTACCGTCTTCCGGTGGGCCCCCGAACGCTCCTGAGGGCAGGTTAGGTGAGCATAACCTCAGTTGCTGTGACGTGGATCGCCAAAACCGCATCGACACTGTTGAGTTAGGTAACCCTTACCTTACTATGCGAGCGGTCGCGGCTCCGCTGAGCCGTTCCACACCTATGGGGAGGCACGGGCAGCTGTGTCGGGCAACACGCGATCTTCCGCACCCACTTCGGCGATTCCGGCTTCCGCGAATCCGGCGACGAGGGTGGGCACCACCGAGGAGTACTGGCGGCAGAGGTTCGCCGCACCGGCACCGGAGACCGCGCTGCCGCACGACTTCCCCCACCCGCCCCGGTCGCGGGAACGAGGCCGGCCGGGCCGCCGCACGGCGGCGCTGCGGACCACCGCCGACGAGGCGACCCGGCTCGCCGCCTTCGTGGCCCTCCTGCACCGCTACGGCGCCGCCCCCGCGACCGAGATGACCGTCGCGTACGACGGGCTCCCCCTGCGCCTCACGGTGGCCGGCGGCCTGACCTTCGCCCAACTCCGCGCAGGCGTCACGGCCGCCGGCGCGGAGGCCGCCGCCCACCGGCTGCCGACCGCCGACCTGCTGCGGCTGCTCGCTCCCGAACCCGGCCGCGGTGGCGCCCTGTTGTGCGCCACCGGCTTCGGCAGCGCGCCCTGGGAACAGGGCGGCCCACTGGACCTGGCGCTGTCCGTGGCCGACGGGGAACTGCGCGCGGACTACGACCCCGACCTCTTCGAGGCCGCCACCGTCGACCGCGTCCTCGGCCACTACGCCACCCTGCTCGCCGCGGCCCTCGACCGGGCCGACACCCCGGTCGCCGCCCTGGACCTCCTCGGCGAGGACGAACGGCACCGGATCCTCGTCGAGTGGAACGACACCGCGCACTGCGTACCCGCGCTCACCTGGCCGCGCATGTTCGCCGACCAGGTGGCCGCCCGCCCCGACGAGGTGGCCCTGATCCACGAGGACGTCCGCCTCACCTACGCCGAACTCGACGCCCGGGCAGCCCGGTTGGCGCACGCCCTGGTGGCCAGGGGGGCCGGGCCCGAGCGGGTGGTGGCCCTCGCCGTCCCGCGCTCGGCCGACATGATCGTGGCCGAGGTCGCCGTGCTGAAGGCGGGCGCCGCCTACCTGCCCGTCGACACCGACTACCCGGCCGACCGCATC
Organism: Streptomyces sp. NPDC026515; assembly: GCF_055567595.1. Classification (NCBI taxonomy): domain Bacteria; kingdom Bacillati; phylum Actinomycetota; class Actinomycetes; order Kitasatosporales; family Streptomycetaceae; genus Streptomyces; species Streptomyces sp. NPDC026515. Next base: position 286,774 of record NZ_JBVHQD010000012.1, on the reverse strand, counting down.
GCCTACATGCTCGACGACGCCCGGCCGGTCTGCCTCGTCACCACCGCCGAGACGGTCCCCGACCTGCCACCGGGCCAGGACCTGCTGGTCCTCGACGCCCCGGAGACCCGCGCCGAACTCGCCGGTCACCCCGAACACGACCCCGCGGCCGCCGCCGGGCTGACCGTGGCACACGCCGCGTACGTCATCTACACCTCCGGCTCCACCGGCCGCCCCAAGGGCGTGGTGCTCTCCCACGCCGGCGTCGCCAAACTGGTCGCCACCCAGCGCGAACGGTTCGGGATCGGCCCGCACAGCCGGGTCCTGCAGTTCGCCTCGCCCAGCTTCGACGTGGCCTTCTGGGACCTGTGCCTCGGCCTGCTCTCCGGCGGCCGGCTGGTCGTCGTGCCCGCCGACCGCCGGGTGCCCGGCGCGCCGCTCGCCGACTACGCGAACGAGCACGGCATCACCTTCATGATCCTGCCGCCCGCGCTGCTGGCCGCCATGCCGGAGGACGTACGGCTCCCGTCCGGGGCGACCCTGCTGGCGGGCACCGAGCGGGTCTCGCCGGAACTGGTCGGGCGGTACGCGCGCGGCCGGATGATGTTCAACGCCTACGGCCCCACCGAGGCCACCACCAACTCCACGCTCGGACTGTGCGATCCGGACACCCCGGCCGGGACCATCGTGCCCATCGGCGTCCCGGACCCAGGCACCCGCGCCTACGTCCTGGACGACCGGCTGCGGCCGGTACCGGCCGGTGTGGTGGGGGAGTTGTACCTCGGCGGCGCCGGACTCGCCCGCGGCTACCTCGGCCGGCCCGCGCTCACCGCCGAGCGGTTCGTCGCCGACCCGTTCGGCGCGCCCGGCGAGCGCCTCTACCGCACCGGCGACCTGGTCCGCTGGAAGGCGGACGGGCGGCTGGAGTTCCACGGCCGGGCCGACGGCCAGGTCAAGATCCGCGGCTTCCGTATCGAGCCCGGCGAGATCGAGTCGGTGCTGCGCGCCCACCCCGCCGTCGACCAGGCCGCCGTCGTGGTCCGCGAGGACCGCCCGGGCGACCGCCGGCTCGCCGCCTACGTCGTGCCCTCCCTGGAAGCCGCCGGGGCCGACGAGGCCGTGTCCGACTGGAAGGACCTGCACGAACTCCTCTACTCCGCCGCCGGTTCGGACGGCTTCGAGGAGAACTTCGCGGGCTGGAACAGCATGTACGACGGGCTGCCCATCCCCCTCGCCGACCTGCGCGAGTGGCGGGACGCGACCGTCGACCGGATCCGGGAACTGCGGCCCCGCCACGTCCTGGAGATCGGCGTCGGCAGCGGACTGCTGCTGTCCCGGATCGCCCCGGGCTGCGACGGGTACGTCGGCACCGACCTCTCCGAGGAAGCCGTGCGCGCCCTGCGCGCCCAGGTCGAGGCCGTACCCGAACTGGCCGGCAGGGTCACCCTGCTGGCCCGGCCCGCGCACGAGCTGACCGGCCTGCCGGAGGGCACCTTCGACACGATCGTCCTCAACTCCGTCATCCAGTACTTCCCGGGCGCCGGCTACCTCACCGACGTCCTTCGCTCGGCCCTCCGGCTCCTCGCGCCCGGTGGCGCGCTGTTCATCGGCGACGTACGGAACCTGCGGCTGCTGCGGACCCTGAGCGCGGCCATCGAGACGGGACGGGCCGGCACGGACGACAAGGAGGCCCTGCGTGCCGCCGTCGACCGGGCCGTCGCCTGGGAGGGCGAACTCCTCGTCGACCCGGACTACTTCGCGGCCCTGGACGGCTGCACCGCCGAGGTGCGGATCAAGCGCGGCACCCACCACAACGAGCTGACCCGCTACCGCTACGACGTCGTCCTGCGCCCGGCCGCCACGACCTCCACCGGCGACCCGGCCGAGGTCCCCACCGACCCCGCGAACGAGGTCCCCTGGTCGGCCCTGGGCACCCCCGAGGCCCTCGCCGAGCGGCTGACCGCCCCGGACCGACCGGCACGGCTGCGCGTCACCGGCATCCCCAACGCCCGCCTCGCCCCCGACCTGGCCGCCCGCGGCACCCTCGACGACTCCAGCCGCACCGGCGGCCCCGGCGTCGACCCCGAGACCGTGCACGAGACCGCCGCCCGGCACGGCCTGCGGGCCGCCCTCACCTGGACCGCGGACGCCGACGACGGCAGTTTCGACGCGGTGTTCGCGCTCGGCGAAGACACCCCGCTCGGCCCGCTCTACCGCCCCGCACAGGACCACCCGCACGCCAACCGGCCGGCGCCGTTCCGCAACGTGGGCGCGCTGATGGCCCAACTGCGCTCGCACACAGCCGAGTTCCTGCCCGAGTACATGGTCCCGGCCGGCCTGGTCCCGCTGGACCGGCTGCCCGTCACCCCCAGCGGCAAGCTCGACTCGGCCGCCCTGCCCGCCCCGGACCACGGCCTGCTCAGCGCGGGCCGCGCCCCGCGCACCGAGCGGGAACGCCTGCTGTGCGACCTGTACGCACGCGTCCTGCGGGTGTCCTCGGTCACCGTCGACGACGACTTCTTCGCGCTCGGCGGCGACAGCATCGTCGCCATCCAGCTACTGGTCCTGGCCCGCCGGGGCGGCCTGGAGCTGACCTCGCGCGACGTGTTCCGGCACCGTACGGTCGCCCAGCTCGCCACCGTCGCCCGCACCGCCGACGCGAGCACCGAGGACACCGCCGAGCTGCCCTGGGACGCCCCGACCGCCGAGGAACTCGCGGCGCTCCAGGGCCAGAACCCGCTCACCGTCGCCGAGGTCCTGCCGCTCGGCCCGCTCCAGGAGGGCTTCTACTTCCACGCCCTGGTGGACGGCGGCGAGCACGACGCCTACGTGGTCCAGCAGGTGATCGAACTCGCCGGACCCGTCGACGGCGACCTGCTCCGGCAGGCCGCCCGGCGGCTGCTCGACCGGCACGCCCCGCTACGGGCCTGCTTCCGCCGGCTCCCGGGCGGCCGCCCCGTCCAGATCGTCGCCACCGGCCTCGACGTGCCGTGGCGCGAGGTCGACCTCGCCGCCCAGGATCCCGCCGTCCGCGCGGGACTCGCCGAGGCCGTCGCCGCCGACGAGCGCGCCCGCCGCTTCGACCTCGCCCACCCGCCGCTGGTGCGCTGCGCCCTGGTCCGCCTCGCCCCGGACCGCGGCCGACTGGTCCTGACCTTCCACCACATCGTCGCCGACGGCTGGTCGCTGCCCGTCCTGCACCGCGAACTCCTCGCCCTGTACGGCGCCGAGCCCACCGCGCTGCCCGAAGTCGCCCCGCTGCGCGGCCACCTGGCCCGCATCGCCCGCGCCGACCGCGAGGCCGCCCGGCACGCCTGGCGATCCGCCCTGGCCGGGATCGACGAGCCCACCCGCCTGGTCGAGACCCCCGCCACCGGGCCGATCGAGCCCGCCCAGATCCGCATCGAGCTGCCCGAGCGCACCACCGCCCGCCTCACCGCCCGCGCCCGTGAGCACGGCGTCACCCTCGGCACCGTCGTCCAGGCCGCCTGGGGCCTGCTGCTGGCCGGCCTCACCGGCCGCCAGGACGTGCTGTTCGGCACCACCGTCTCCGGCCGTGACGCCGCCGTGCCGGGCATCGAGTCGATGATCGGCCTCTTCATCAACACCCTGCCCACCCGGCTCAGCTGGACGCCCGCCGACACCCTCGGCGCCGTCCTGGAACGGCTCCAGCGGGAGCAGAGCGCCCTTCTGGACCACCAGCACCTCGGCCTCGCCGAGATCCAGCGGGCCGCCGGACACCCGGGCGGCGGCGAACTCTTCGACACCCTCGTGGTGTTCGAGAACTACCCCGCCGACTCGAACCTCACCGACCCCACCGGCACCATCCGGCTGACCGGGCACGCCTTCCACGACGCCGTGCACTATCCGCTGGCCCTGATCGTCAAGCCCGGCCGCCGACTCGACCTGCGCCTCAAGCACCACACCGGCCGGCTCTCCGCCGACGCCGCCGGGCTCCTCGCCGGCCGGCTCACCCTGGTCCTGGACGCCCTCGCCGACGACACCGCCCGTCCGGTGGCCGCCCTCGACCTGCGCACCCCGGCCGAGCGGGCCCACCCCGAGGGCGAGCGGCACACCGTGCCCGCGGTCACCCTGCCCGACGCCATCGCCGCGCAGACCGCCCGCACCCCCGGCGCCACCGCCGTCGTCTTCGCGGACACCACCCTCAGCTACGCCGAACTCGACGCCCGCGCCGAAGCGTTGGCCCGACGGCTGCGGGCCCGGGGAGCGGGACCCGAGCAGTTCGTCGCCGTCGCCGTGCCGCGCTCGGCGGAACTGATGGTGGCCCTGCTCGGCGTGCTCAAGGCGGGCGCCGCCTATCTGCCCGTCGACCTCGACTACCCGGCCGACCGCATCGCGTACATGCTCAGCGACTCCGGCGCCCGGACCGTCGTCACCACCGCCCGGGACGCCGTACGCCTGCCGGACCCGGACGGCCTGGACATCCTGTACGCGGAGGGGGGCGAGGAGGGCGCGGACCTTCCGGACACACCCCGGGGCGTGCCGCTCACCCCCGACCACCCCGCCTACCTGATCTACACCTCCGGCTCCACCGGCCGCCCCAAGGGCGTCGTCGTCACGCACCGCGCCATCGGCAACCGGCTCGCCTGGATGCAGGGTGCCTACCGGCTCGGCGCCGACGACCGGGTGCTGCAGAAGACACCGGCGAGTTTCGACGTCAGTGTCTGGGAGTTCTTCTGGGCGCTGCACGAGGGCGCCGCCGTCGTCCTCGCCGCCCCCGACGGGCACCGTGACCCCGCCTACCTCGCCCGGCTGATCCGGGCCGAGAACGTGACGACGGCGCACTTCGTCCCGTCCATGCTGGAGGCGTTCCTCGCCTCCGAGGAGGTCACCGCGGACCCCGCGTGGGCGGGCAGCCTGCGCCGGGTCCTCAGCAGCGGCGAAGGGCTGCCCGGACAGACGGCGGCCCGCTGGCACGAGCTGACCGGCGTCCCGCTGCACAACCTGTACGGTCCCACCGAGGCCGCCGTCGACGTGACCCACCACACCTTCGACGGCGCACCCGACACCACCGTGCCCATCGGCCGGGCCGTGTGGAACACCGGCCTGCGCGTGCTGGACTCCGGCCTGCGCCCGGTGCCCGACGGCGTCCCCGGCGAGCTGTACCTGACCGGCGTCCAGCTGGCCCGCGGCTACCACCGGCGCCCCGCGCTCACCGCCGACCGCTTCGTCGCCGACCCGTACGCGGCCACCCCAGGCGCCCGGATGTACCGCACGGGTGACCTGGTGCGCCGCCGCCCGGAAGGCACCCTCGACTACCTGGGCCGTACCGACCGGCAGGTCAAGCTGCGCGGAAACCGGATCGAACCCGGCGAGATCGAGGCCGCGCTGACCGGGCACCCGGCGGTGGCGCGCGGTGCCGTCGTCGTCCGCGACCAGCGCCTGGTCGCCTACGCGGTCCCGGCCGCCGGTGCCGTCGCCGACCCGGCCGAACTGCGTGCCGCGCTCGCGGACGCGCTGCCCGCCCCCCTGGTCCCGGAAGCGTACGTCGTCCTCGACGACCTGCCGCTCACCCCGAGCGGCAAGCTCGACCAAGCCGCACTCCCCGCTCCCGAGGCAGGACGCGCCGCCCGCCGCGAGCCCGCCGGCCCCCTGGAACGGCAGCTCACCGACATCTTCGCGGGCGTCCTCGGCATCGCCGACGTCGGCCCGGACGACGACTTCTTCCGGCTCGGCGGCGACAGCATCAGCTCCATCGGCGTCGCGAGCCGGGCCCGGGCCGCCGGCCTCGGCCTCAGCCCGCGCGACGTGTTCACCCACCGCACGCCCGCCGCCCTCGCGGCCAACACCGGCACCGCCACGGCCGCCACTTCGGCCGCCGCCTTCACCCTCACCGACGCCGAGCAGGCCCGCGTCCGCGCCCTCGCCGCCCCGGCGGCCGTCGCCGACGTCTGGCCGCTGGCCCCCCTCCAGGAGGGCCTGTTCTTCCACTCGGCCTATGACCAGGGCGCGTTGGACGTCTACACCGTCCACGAGACCTTCGACTTCGCCACCCGGCTGGACACGGCCCGGCTGCGCGCCGCGGTCCGCACGCTGCTCGACCGCAACCCCGGCCTGCGCGCCGGCTTCACCAGCGAAGGCCTGGACCGGCCGGTGCAGTTCATCGTCGAGGACCCGGGCATCCCGCTGACGGAGGTCGACCTCGCCCACCTCTCGGCGGCCGAACAGGACCTCTGTGTGCGGGAGTTGACCGACGCCGAGCGCAACCGGCGGTTCGACCTGTGCGCGCCCCCGCTGTTCCGGCTGCTCCTGCTCCGCCTCGGCGCCGAGCGAGGCGACCGGCTGGTCGTCGGCCGCCACCTGATCCTCTGGGACGGCTGGTCGGCCTGGCTCCTCCTCGACGAACTGTTCGCGCTGTACGAGACCGGCGGCGACGCCGGCGCACTGGCCGCGCCCGGCAGCTACCGGGACTACCTGACCTGGCTGGACCAGCAGGACGACGCCGCCGCCACCGCCGCCTGGCGCACCGCCCTGGGCGGCCTGGAGGAGCCCACCCTGCTCGCGCCGACGGCCGCGGACGGCCTCGAACCGGTCATCCCCGAGCAGCTCGGGGTACGCCTGACCGCCGCACTCGGCGACCGGCTGCGGGAGACCGGCCGCGCCCACGGCCTCACCCTGAACACCCTGCTCAACGCGGCCTGGGGCCTCACCCTCGCCTCCGCCACCGGCCGCCCCGACATCGTGTTCGGCACGACGGTGGCCGGCCGGCCCAGCGAGGTCCACGACGTCGGGAACATCATCGGCCTGTTCCTCAACACGGTCCCGACCCGGATCGTGTTCGACCCCGCCGAGCCGGTCCTCGGCCTGCTCCGCCGCATCCAGGGCGAGCGGCTCGACCTGATGCCGTACGAACACCTCAGCCTCGGCGTGCTCCAGGCCGAGACCGGGCACCGCAAGCTCTTCGACACCCTGTTCGTGCTCCGCAACAACGACACCGAGGACCGGCTGGCCCGGCTGCGCACCCGGCACGGCGCCACCGCCGTCGCCAACGTCGACGCCACCCACTACCCGGCCAACCTCGTCGTCACCCCGGGTCACCGGATCGCGGTCACCCTCACCCACCGGCCCGACCTCGTCCCCGCGGACCGCGCGCAGGACCTCCTGGACCGCTTCGCCCTGCTCCTGGACCGCCTCACCGCCGACCTGACGGCCCCCGTCGGCTCCCTGGACCCCCTGCTGCCCGCCGAACACGCGGCGCTGCGCGAGGAGTGGGCCGCCGGGCGGGTCGCGGACCCCGAGGACACCATCGCCGACCTGCTGGCAGCCCAGGCCGCCCGCACCCCGGACGCCCGCGCCCTGGTCTTCGGCGAGCGCACCCTGACCTACGCCGAACTCGACGCCGCCGTCAACCGCATGGCCCGGCTGCTGACGGAGCGCGGCGCGGGCCCCGAGCGGATCGTCGCCCTCGCCCTGCCGCGCTCCCTCGACATGGTCGTCGCCCTGTTCGCCGTACTGCGCACGGGCGCCGCCTATCTGCCGCTGGAGCTGGACCACCCGGCCGACCGGCTCTCCCTGACGCTGGCCGACGCCCGCCCGCTGCTGCTGCTCAGCAACACGGCCGTATCGGCCACGCTGGACGGCGACATGACCCGGGTACTGCTCGACGACCCGGACACCGAGGGGGAGCTGGCCGGGCTGCCGGACACCCCCGTGCACCGCCGTTTCAGCCTCGAACACCCCGCCTACGTCATCTACACCTCCGGCTCCACCGGCCGACCCAAGGGCGTCGTCACCCCCTACCGGGGACTGACGAACATGCAGCTCAACCACCAGAAGGAGATCTTCGGACCGTCCATCGCGGCGGCCGGCGGACGGCGGCTGCGGATCGCGCACACCGTGTCCTTCGCCTTCGACATGTCGTGGGAGGAGTTGCTCTGGCTGGTCGGGGGCCACGAAGTGCACGTGTGCGACGAGGAGTTGCGGCGCGACGCCGAGGCGCTGGTCACCTACTGCCGACACCACCGCGTCGACGTCGTCAACGTGACCCCCACCTACGCCCGGCTCCTCATCGAGCAGGGCCTGCTGGAGGGCCACGTCCCGCCGCTGGTGCTGCTCGGCGGCGAAGCCGTCCCGGAGACCGTCTGGACGGCCCTGCGCGACACCGAGGGCACCTACGGCTACAACCTGTACGGGCCCACCGAGTACACCATCAACACCCTCGGCGGCGGCACCCTCGACAGCGCCACCCCGACCGTCGGCAAGCCGATCCGCGGCACCCGCGCCCACATCCTGGACTCCTGGCTGCGGCCGGTGCCCGAGGGCGTGCCCGGCGAGCTGTACGTCGCCGGCATCGGCCTGGCCCGCGGCTACCTCGACCGGCCGGGCCTGACCGCCGAACGGTTCGTCGCCGACCCGTTCGGCGCGCCCGGCGAGCGCATGTACCGCACCGGCGACCTGGTGCGGCGGGGCCCCGACGGCAACCTCGGCTTCCTCGGCCGCACCGACGACCAGGTCAAGATCCGCGGCTACCGCGTCGAACCCGGCGAGATCGAGACCGCCCTGAGCCGCCACCCCCTGGTCTCCCAGGCCGCCGTGGTGGTCCGCGACGAACGCCTCGTCGGCTATGTCGTGCCGTCCGGCGCCGGCAGGGGCGAACGCACCGCCGCCGAGGCCGCACAGGTCGGGGAGTGGCGGGAGATCTACTCCGACGAGTACGAGGAGATCGGCACCGCCGTCTTCACCGAGCAGTACGACGGCTGGGACAGCTCCTACGACGGACAGCCCATCCCCTTCGAGCAGATGCACGAGTGGCGCGAGGCCACCCTCGCCCGTATCCGCTCGCTGAACCCGCGCCGCGTCCTCGAGATCGGCGTCGGCTCCGGCCTGTTGCTCTCCCGGCTCGCCCCGGAGGCCGAGGCCTACTGGGCGACCGACTTCGCCGCCCCCGTCATCCGGAAGATCGGCGCCGAACTGCGCGCCGGGGACCCGGAGCTGGCGGCCAGGGTCGAGCTGCGCTGCCGTCCCGCCGACGATCTCGGCGGCCTGCCCGCCGACTACTTCGACACGATCGTCGTCAACTCCGTCGTCCAGTACTTCCCGAGCATCGAGTACCTCGCCTCGGTCATCGACGGCGCCATGGCGCTGCTCGCACCCGGCGGTGCCCTCTTCATCGGCGACGTCCGCAACCTGCGGCTCGCCCGCACCTTCCACACCGAGATCCAGCACGCGCGGGGCACGGCGGACGGCGAGCTGGAGCGGGCCGTGGAACGCGGGCTGCGCCTGGAGAAGGAACTCCTGGTCGACCCCGACTTCTTCACCACCCTCGGCCACGGCGTCGACCTGCGCACCAAGCGCGGCCGGCACCACAACGAACTGACCCGGCACCGCTACGACGTCGTCCTGTACGCGGGTGAGCCAGACGTGCGGCTGGGCGAAGCCCCGACGGTCGAATGGACCACCGCCCACACCGTGGGTGAACTCGCCCGCGGCGGCTGGACCTCCGAAGCCGTCGGCCGGCTCCTGTCGGCCGGTTCCGGGCCGGCCGGCCGGCGAGGCGACCGCTCGCGCGCCGAGCCGCCCGCGGCCCTGCGCGTGACCGGCATCCCGGACGGCCGGACCGCCGAGGACGGCGTCGACCCCGAGACCCTGCACGCGCTCGGCGCGGCCGCCGGACACCGGGTGCTGACCACCTGGTCGGCACGGACCGGCACGTACGACGCCGTCTTCCTCACCGGCGAGCCCGCCGAACACCGCCTCACCGACGGCCTGTTTCGCCCCGGCGGCGGCAGCGAACCCTACGCCAACGACCCCACCGCGGCCCGCGAGACCAGCGCCCTGGTCCGCAGGCTGCGCGAGGACCTCGGCCGTGAGCTGCCCGCGTACATGGTTCCGGCCGCTTTCGTCACCGTCGACGGCCTGCCCATGAACGCCAACGGCAAGCTCGACGTCCGGGCCCTGCCCGAGGCCGAACCCGCCGTCGCCCTCGGCGGCGGGCGCGGCCCCCGCACCCCGCAGGAAGAGGTGCTGTGCCGCCTGTTCGCGGAGGTGCTGGGGCTGCCGGCGGCCGGCGCCGAGGACAACTTCTTCGACCTGGGCGGCCATTCGCTGCTCGCCACCCGCCTGGTCAGCCGGGCCCGCACCGAGCTGGGCGCCGAACTCGCCATCCGTGACCTCTTCGAGGCGCCCACCCCGGCCCGGCTCGCCGCCCGGGTCGGTGCCGCCGGCCCGGCCCGGCCGCCCGTCACCGCGGTGACCGACCGCCCCGACCGCATCCCGCTGTCCCCGGCCCAGCGCCGGATGCTGCTCGTCGAACAGATCACCGGCAGCGGCGTCGCCTACCACTTCCCGCTGGTCCTGCGGCTGCGCGGGGACCTCGACACCGAGGCCCTGCGTGCCGCCCTGCGGGACGTGGCGGGCCGCCACGAGGCCCTGCGCACGGTGTTCCCCGCCCACGATTCGGAGCCGTACCAGCGGATCGTCCCGGCCGGCGAGGCGGAGCCGGCCCTCACCGTCACCGACGCCCGTGAGGACGACCTGCCCGCGCTGATCGAGGCCGCGCAGCGCCGCCCCTTCGACCTCACCGCCGAACTCCCGCTGCGCTGCCAGGTGTTCCGGCTCGGTGCTGACGAGCACGTGGTGGCCGTCGTCCTGCACCACATCACCACCGACGAGTGGTCCGACCGGCCCTTCCTCGCCGACCTCGACACCGCCTACGCGGCCCGCCGCGCGGACACGGCCCCGGACTGGGCGCCGCTGCCCGTGCAGTACGCCGACTACACCCTGTGGCAGGACCGCCTCCTCGACCTGTTCGGGGAGCGGCAACTCGTCTACTGGACCGAGACCTTGCGCGGCGCCCCCGCGGAACTGGCCCTGCCCCTGGACCGGACCCGCCCGGCCGAGCCCTCCGGCCGCGGCGGCACCGTACGCCGGGCGGTGCCCGCGGACACCGGCCGAGCCCTGCGCGATCTCTCCACCGCCACCGGCACCAGCATGTTCATGCTGCTCCAGGCGGCCACCGCCGCCCTGCTGCACCGGCTCGGAGCGGGCGACGACATCCCGCTGGGCGCCCCCATCGCCGGCCGCACCGACAGCGGACTGGACGACCTGGTCGGCTTCTTCGTCAACACCCTCGTCCTGCGCACGGACCTCTCCAGCGCCGACGGCGAAGAGCTGACCTTCCGTCAGCTGCTGGCCCGGGTGCGGGAGTCGTCGCTGGCCGCCTTCGAGCACCAGGACGTGCCCTTCGACCGGGTGGTGGAGGCCGTCAACCCGCCCCGCGCCGCCGGACGCAACCCCCTCTTCCAGGTCATGCTCGGCTACCACCACCGGCCCGACGGCGACCCGGACACCCTGCTCGGACTGCCCGCCGAGTGGTACGACATGGCCACCGGCACCGCCAAGTTCGACCTCGACTTCACCTTCGTCGACGAGTCCGACGTCTCCGGCCGCATCACGCTCCTGCTGGAGTACGCCACCGACCTCGCCGACCCCGGGACGGCCGCGCTGCTCGCCGAGCGGCTCGTCCTCCTCCTCGACCGGGCCGCCCGCACCCCGGACGCCCCGCTCGCGGACCTGGACATCCTGACGCCGGACGAGCTGGCGAACGCCACCGGCGCCTGGAACGACACCGCGCACCCGGCGGAGACCCGCTCCGTCCCCGAGATCCTCGCCGACACCGCCTGCCGCCACCCCGCCCGTACGGCCCTGGTCACCGGCCCTTCCGGCACCCCGCGCCGCACCACGTTCGCCGAACTCCACGGACAGGTCCAGGCGCTGGCGCAACGGCTGCGCGCCCACGGCGCCGGTCCCGGCACGGTCGTCGGACTCGCCCTGCCCCGCCAGGAGATGGTGCCCGCGCTCCTCGGCGTCCTCGCCGCGGGCGCCGCCTACCTTCCCCTCGACCCCGAACACCCGGCGGAGCGCCTGGAGTTCATGCTCACCGACGCGGCCCCGGCGTGCGTGCTCACCATCTCCGCGCTCGCCGTGCGCCTTCCGGACGCCCCGGCCGTACCACGGCTGCTCCTCGACGCGCCATGGCCGATGGCCGGACCGGCCCGCACCGCCCCGGCCCCGCACCCACTCCAGGCCGCGTACACCATCTACACCTCCGGCTCCACGGGCCGCCCCAAGGGCGTCATCGGCACCCACCGCGGACTGGGCAACCTCTACGCAGCCCATCTGCGCGACCTGATCGAGCCCGCCGTCCGCGACACCGGGCGGGAGACGCTGCGCGCGATCCACGCCGCCTCCTTCAGCTTCGACGGCTCCTGGGAACCGCTGCTGTGGCTCCTCGCCGGGCACGAACTGCACGTCGTGGACGAGCCGACCATGCTCGACCCCGCGGCCCTGCTGCGCCGGCTTGCCGACTCGGACATCGACTTCGTCGACCTCACCCCCACCTATCTGCGCGAACTGCTGCACCATGGCTTCCTCGCGGCCGACGGCACCGGCCCGGTCCCGGCCGTCGTCGCCGTCGGCGGAGAGGCCACCCCGCCCGCCCTGTGGCGGCGCCTGACCGCCCTGCCCGACACCGCCGTGCACGACCTGTACGGACCCACCGAGTGCGCGGTCGACGCCTACGGCTGGCACCACGCCCCGGGCACCGGCCAGGCCGCCGACTGGGCCGCCCCGCTGGACAACATCCGCGCCCATGTCCTCGACGACCGGCTGCGGCCCACCCCCGCCGGGGTGCCCGGCGAGCTGTACCTCGCGGGCGAGGGACTGGCCCGCGGCTACCTGGGCCGTCCCGGCCTGACCGCCGGGCGGTTCGTCGCCGACCCGTACGCGACCACGCCCGGCGCGCGCATGTACCGCACCGGCGACCTGGTGCGCCGCCGGCCCGACGGCACCCTCGTCTTCCTCGGCCGCGCCGACGACCAGGTCAAGCTGCGCGGCTTCCGGATCGAACCTGGCGAGGTCGAGGCCGTGCTCGTCGGCCACCCCGCCGTCGCCGCCGCGGCCGTCGTCGTCCGCGAGGACCGGCCCGGCTCACCCCGCCTGGTCGCCTACGTCGTCGGGGACCGGACGAGCGGGCAGGTGCCCGACCCGGCCGAACTGCGCGCCCATGCCGAGGCCGCGCTGCCGGCGCCGATGGTGCCCGCCGCCTTCGTCGCCCTCGGCGCACTGCCCCGCACGGTCAACGGCAAGCTCGACACCGCCGCCCTGCCCGCCCCCGGCCCGACGGCCGCCGCGAGTGCCGGCGGGCGGCCGCCGCGCACCGCACGCGAGGAACTGCTGTGCGCGGAGTTCGCCGCCGTGCTCGGCGTCGGACAGGTCGGTCCCGACGACGACTTCTTCGCCCTCGGCGGCCACTCACTGGTCGCCATGCGCCTGGTCGGCCGGGTCCGCGCGGCGCTCGGGGGAGAGGTCTCGCTGCGTACGGTCTTCGACGCGCCGACCCCGGCCCGGCTCGCGGCCCGTCTCGACGCGGGCCGTGCCGTCGGCCGGCCCGCGCTGGACAGCGCACGGCCGCGCCCCGAGCGGCTGCCGCTGTCCTCCGCCCAGCACCGGCTGTGGCTCCTCGACCAGGTGGAGGGCCCCAACCCCGCGTACAACATCCCCGCCGCCTGGCGTCTCACCGGCGAGCTGGACCGGGCCGCCCTCGAAGCCGCCCTCAACGACGTCGTCGCCCGCCACGCGCCGCTGCGGACCGTGTTCCCGGCGGTGGACGGGGTGCCGTACCAGCGGGTGCTGGACCCCGCCGAGGGCCGCGTCCGGCTCGGCACCGGGCAGCACACCGAGCCGGCCGCCGAGGCCGCCCGCCCCTTCGACCTCGCGCGTGAACTCCCCCTGCGGGCCGCACTGTTCGAGACCGGCACACCGCGGGAACAGGTGCTGCTGCTCGTCCTGCACCACATCGCAACCGACGAGTGGTCCGACCGGCCGCTGCTCGCCGACCTCTCCGCCGCCTACGCGGCCCGGACCGCCGGCCGCGGCCCCGAGTGGGCTCCGCTGCCCGCGAGTTACGCCGACTACACACTCTGGCAGCGCGACCTGCTGGAGGCCACCGGCGCCGATCTGCTGGCCCACTGGACGGACACCCTGGCCGGGCTCCCGGCGGAACTGAACCTGCCCGTGGACCGGCCGCGCCCCGCCGAGTCCAGCGGCCGCGGCGGCACCGTCGGCTTCACCGTCCCGCCCCGCCTGGAAGGCGCGCTGCGGGCCATCGCCCGCGACCACGGCGTCAGCATGTTCATGGTCGCCCAGGCGTCCGTGGCCGCGCTGCTGCACCGGCTCGGCGCCGGCGAGGACATCCCGCTCGGCGCCCCCGCCTCCGGGCGCGGCGACGAAGCACTCGACGACCTCGTCGGTTTCTTCGTCAACTCCCTGGTCCTGCGCACCGACCTGTCCGGCGATCCCACCTTCGCCGAACTGCTGGCCCGCGTCCGGGAGACCGACCTGGCCGCCTACGAGCACCAGGACCTGCCCTTCGAACGGCTGGTGGAGGCCCTCAACCCCGAACGCTCCCTCGCCCGGCACCCGTTGTTCCAGGTGATGGTCGTCCACCTGGCCGGGCAGCGCACCGGACCCGTCCTGCCCGGCCTCACGGCCCGCCGGGAGAGCGTGGGCCAGGACGGCGCCAAGTTCGACCTCAGCTTCGACTTCGTCGAGCAGGGCGAGGGCAACGGCATCCAGGGCTGGATCGAGTACAGCGCCGACCTGTTCGACCCCGCCACCGCCGAGGCCCTGGCCCTCCGGCTGGAGTCGCTCCTCGAACAGGTCGCCGCCGACCCCGGCCGCCGCGTCGCCACCCTCGAGGTGCTGCGCGACGCCGAACGCACCCTGGTCCTCACCGAGTTCAACGACACCCGCCACGACGTCCCCCACCTCACCCTGCCCGAGCTGTTCCGCGCACAGGCCGCCCGCACCCCCACGGCCACGGCGGTCGTCTTCGAGGACACCTCGCTCACCTACGCGGAACTCGACCGGCGCGTCGAGCGGCTGGCCCACACCCTCGCCGCGCACGGGGCGGGAGCCGAGGCGACGGTCGCCGTCGCCCTGCCGCGCTCCCCGGCACTCGTGGTGACGCTGCTCGCCGCGCACCGCGCGGGCGCCGCCTACCTGCCCCTGGACACCGGCTACCCGGCCGAGCGACTCGCGTACACGCTCACCGACGCGCGCCCGGTCTGCCTGGTCACCACCGAAGGCGTCACCCTCCCCGGCACCGGCGTCCCCCGCCTCACGGTCGACGCCGGCGGCACCCCCGCCGAGCCGGCCCACGCACCCCTGCCCACCGCCTACGACCCCCGCCGTCCCGCCTACGTCATCTACACCTCCGGCTCCACCGGCCGCCCCAAGGGCGTCGCCGTCACGCACTCGGGCATCGTCAACCGGCTGCTGTGGATGCAGGACACCTACCGACTCGGCGCCGACGACCGGGTGCTGCAGAAGACCCCCGCCGGGTTCGACGTGTCCGTGTGGGAGTTCTTCTGGCCGCTGATCACCGGCGCCACCCTGGTCCTGGCCCGTCCCGAGGACCACCAGGACCCGGTCCACCTGGCCGGCCTGATCGAGCGGCAGCGCATCACCACGGCCCACTTCGTGCCGTCGATGCTGCGTGCCTACCTGGACGAACCGGCCGCCGCCGGCCGTACCGCGCTGCGCCAGGTGATGTGCAGCGGCGAGGCCCTGCCCGCCCCGCTGGCCGCCCGCTTCCACCAGGTCCTGCCGGGCACCCGCCTGCACAACCTGTACGGACCCACGGAGGCGTCCGTCGACGTCACCGCCCACGAGGTGCCCGCCGACCCGGCCGCCGTGCCGATCGGCCGCCCGGTGTGGAACACCCGGACCTACGTCCTCGACGGCGCCCTGAACCCGGTGCCGCCCGGCGTGAGCGGTGAACTCTATCTGGCGGGCGTCCAGCTGGCCCGGGGCTACCTCGGGCGTCCCGGCCTGACCGCCGAGCGGTTCGTCGCGGACCCCTTCGGCGAGCCGGGGGAGCGGATGTACCGCACCGGTGACCTGGCCCGCTGGAGCGGGAGCGGCGAGCTGGAGTACCTCGGCCGTGTCGACGACCAGGTCAAGCTGCGCGGCTTCCGGATCGAACCCGGCGAGATCGAGGCGGTGCTGGCCGCCCATCCGGGCGTCGCGCACGCCACCGTCGTGCTGCGCGACGAACGGCTCGTCGCCTACGTGGTCCCCGCCGGCTCCGGCACGGACCCCGCCGGACTCCGGGCCCACACCGCCCGGTCGCTGCCCGACCACATGGTGCCGGCCGCCGTGGTCACCCTCGACGCCCTGCCGCTCACCCCCAACGGCAAGCTGGACCGCCGGGCGCTGCCCGCGCCGGACTTCGCCGCCGAGGCCGGCGACACCCTGCCGCGCACCCCGCTGGAGGAGACCCTGTGCGCTCTCGTCGCCGAGGTGCTCGGACTCGGACGAGTCGGCGTCGAGGACGACTTCTTCGCCCTCGGCGGCGACAGCATCGTCGCCATGCAACTGGTCGCCCGGGCCCGCGCCGCCGGACTGGCGTTCAGCCCCCGGGACGTGTTCCGGCACAAGTCGGCCGCCGGACTGGCCACCGTGACCGCCACGGCCGTCGCCGAACACCGCGAGGAGAGCCTCCTGCTCGACCTCACCGACAGCGAGCGTGCCGAACTCGCCGCCCTGCCCGCCGGATCCGGCGTCCTGCCCGTCTCCCCGCTCCAGGCCGGCCTGCTCTTCCACGCGGCCCTGGACTCCGGCGACGAGGGACCCGACGTCTACACCGTCCAGGTCTCCTACGACCTCGACGGCCCCCTGGACCCCGACCGGCTGCGGGCGGCCGGGCAGGCCGTGCTCGACGCCCACGAGAACCTGCGCGGCGGCTTTTGGCACCTGTCCTCCGGACGGCCCGTCGCCGTCGTACCACGCACCGCCGTACTGCCGTGGCGGCGGCTCGACCTCACCGGGGAAGCGCAGGACTGGACCCGGCTGCTCGAACAGGAGCGGCGCCGCTTCGACCTCGAACACCCGCCGCTGCTGCGGATGCTGCTGGCCCGGGCCGGGCAGGACCGGCACCGGCTGGTCCTCTCCCACCAGCACCTGCTCCTGGACGGCTGGTCGCTGCCCCTGCTGGCCGCCGAACTGTGGGCGCGCTACGAGGGCCGCACCCCGGCACCGGCCGCCCCCTACCGTGCGCATCTGCGGCTGCTGGCCGCCCAGGACCCCGCCGCGGCCACCGCCGCCTGGAACGAGGCCCTCACCGGTCTCGCCGAGCCCACCCGGCTCGCGCCCGCCGACCCCGACCGGGCCGCCGCCGTCCCGCACACCCACACCGTGGAACTGGACGCCGGCCGCACCGCGGAGCTGGAGGCGTTCGCCAGGAGCCGGGGCGTCACCCTCAACACCCTGGTGCAGGCGGCCTGGGGCGTGCTCCTCGGCCGGCTCACCGGGCGCGAGGACGTGGTGTTCGGCGCCACCGTCGCCGGCCGCTCGCCCGAACTCGCCGGATCCGAGGCGATGATCGGCCTGTTCATCAACACGGTCCCGGTACGGGTACGGGTCCGCCCCGCCGAGAGCACGGCCGCCCTGCTGGAGCGGCTCCAGGACGAGCAGTCCCGGCTCATCGCCCACCAGCACCTCGGACTCGCCGACATCCAGCGGGCCGCCGGACTGGGCGAACTCTTCGACACCCTGCTGGTGTTCGAGTCCTACCCGGTGGCCGAGGACGACGAGGGGACCGGGGACGCGCCGCGCGTCACCGTCCGCGACCACGCGGACTCCACCCACTATCCACTGGCCTGGGCCGTCGAACCCGCCGAACGGCTGCGGCTGACCGCCGAGTTCCGCCCCGACCTGTTCGAGGCGGCCACCGTACGACGGATCACCGATGCCCTGACCGCACTCCTCACCGGCATGGCCGCCGACCCGGACGGTCCCGTCGGCCGGCTGGAGCTGCTCGGCTCCGCCGACCGGTACGCCGTCCTGGAGACCTGGAACGACAACGCACTCCCGACATCCGAACGACCGGGCACGGTACCGGCGTTGTTCGCCACACAGGCCGCCGCCACCCCGGACGCGGTCGCTGTCACCGACGGCCGCACCACCTGGACCTTCGCCGAACTCGACGCCCGAAGCTCCGAGTTGGCGTGGACGCTGGCCGGGCACGGCGCCGGACCCGAGCGGATCGTGGCGCTCGCGCTGCCCCGCACCGCCGGCCACATCGTCGCGATCCTCGCGGTGATGAAGGCGGGCGCCGCCTATCTGCCCCTCGATCCCGACCTGCCCGAGGCCCGGCTGGCCGCGACGCTCGCCGACGCCCGCCCGGCGCTGCTCCTCGCCACGACGGACACCGCCGCCGGTCTGCCGCCGGCCACCGGGGTCCCGGTCCTCCTCCTGGACGCCCCCGCGGACGGCCTGCCGCAGTCCGAGCCCACCCCGCCCGGCCCCGACCACCCGGCCTACGTCATCTACACGTCCGGTTCCACCGGCCGCCCCAAGGGGGTCGTCGTCACCCAGCGCGGTGTCGCCAACCTCTTCCACAGCCACCGCCACGACCTGCACGACCTGGCCAGGGAACGCACCGGACGACGGCACCTGCGGGTCGGGCACGCCTGGTCGTTCTCCTTCGACGCCTCCTGGCAGCCGCAACTGTGGCTCCTGGACGGGCACGCGCTGCACATCGCGGACGACGAGACGCGCCGCGACCCCGAGCTCCTCACCGCGTTCGTCCGTGACCAGGGCATCGACTTCGTCGAGGTCACGCCGTCCCTGCTCGCCCGGATGGCGGACAGCGGGCTGATCGGCCCGGACGGCCGCTGCCCGCTGGCACTGGTCGGCTTCGGCGGCGAGGCCGTGCCCGAGTCGCTGTGGCACCGGCTTGCCGCCCTCCCGGACACCGAGGCCGTCAACCTCTACGGTCCCACCGAGGCCACCGTGGACGCCCTCGTCGGCCGGGTCCGCGACAGCGCCCGCCCGGTCGTCGGACGCCCCGTCCACCACTCCCGCGCCTACGTCCTGGACACCGCGCTGCGCCCGGTCCCGCCCGGCGTCACCGGCGAGCTGTACCTCTCCGGGCCGGGCCTGGCCCGCGGCTACCTGGGCCGCCCGTCACTGACCGCCGAACGCTTCGTCGCGGACCCCTTCGGCAACCCGGGGGAGCGGATGTACCGCACCGGCGACCTGGCCCGCTGGACCGAGGAGGGACTCCTGGAGTTCGCCGGCCGCAGCGACGACCAGGTGAAGATCCGCGGCTACCGGGTCGAACCCGCCGAGATCGAGGCCGCGTTGGACACCCATCCGGCGGTCGTGCGGAGCGTCGTCGTGACCCGCGAACACCGCACCGGCGTACGGCAGTTGATCGCCTACGCGGTGTCGGCCGACGCGGCCGGCGCCGAACTGCGCGCCCATGCCGCGGCCGTCCTGCCCGACTACATGGTCCCGGCCGCCGTGGTCGTGCTGGAGCGGCTGCCGCTGCTGTCCAACGGCAAGCTCGACCGGGCCGCCCTGCCCGCCCCCGACTTCACCGCGGCGGGCGGCGGCCGGGCCCCGGAGAACGACACCGAGCACACCCTGCGCGACCTGTTCGCCGACATCCTCGGGCTGCCCGCCGCGGCCGTCGGCACGGACGACGACTTCTTCGCCTACGGCGGCGACAGCATCGTCGCCATGCAACTCGTCGCCCGGGCCCGCTCCGGCGGCCTGCGGATCACGCCCCGCCAGGTCTTCCGGCACCGCACGGTCGCGGCCCTCGCCGCCGTCGCCGTCCCGCTGGGAGCCGGCGAACGGCACGCCACGCACGACGACGGCACCGGCAGCGTCCCGCTCACCCCGATCATGCGGGCCCTGATCGACCGCGGCGGCCCGATCGCCGCCTACCACCAGGCGGCCCTGATCCGCACCCCCGCCGACCTCACCGGACCCGGCCTGCTGAGCGTGCTCGGGGCGCTCGCCGCCCGGCACGACATGCTCCGTGCCCGGCTCGTCCGCGCACCACAGGCCGCCCTGTGGGTGCCGGCCGCGCCCGACACCGACGTGCGGACCTGGCTCACCCGGGTCGACGTACGCGACGCCCTGGCCGACGAGTCCGCACTGCGGGACGCCATCGCCCGCCACGCGCGTACGGCCCTGGCGGAACTCGACCCCGACACCGGGGCGATGGTGCGGGCCGTCTGGTTCGACGCCGGTCCCGGCCGTCCCGGGCGGCTGCTGCTCCTCGTCCACCACCTGGTGACCGACGGCGTCTCCTGGCGGGTGCTGCTGCCCGACCTGGCCACCGCCTGGGCGGCCGTCCGCGGCGGCCGAACCCCCGAACCGGCCCCGGTGGAGCTGTCGTTCGGCCGCTGGTCGCGGCTGCTCGGCGCCCGCGCCGCCGACCCCGCGGCCGAGGACGAGCTGCCGTGGTGGACGTCCGTCCTCGCCGAGGGTGCCGGACTGCCTCTGGCCCGCCCCCTGGACCCCGCGCGGGACACGGTCGCGCGGACCCGCTACCTCTCGCTGACCCTGCCCGCCGCTGTCACCGGGCCGCTGCTCAGCCGGGCCCCGGCCGCCTTCGGGGCGAGCGTCAACGACGTCCTGCTCACCGCGTTCGCCCTGGCCGTCGGTGACTGGCGGGCCCGGACGCTGGGCGCCCCGAGCGCCGGCGGCCCGGTCCTGGTCGACCTGGAGGGCCACGGCCGTGAGGAGGAGATCGCGGGCGACGCCGACCTGTCCCGTACGGTCGGCTGGTTCACCAGCGTGGTCCCGGTACGGCTCGACCCGGGCACGGCCGGACCGGACGCGCTCGCGGGCGGGGCCGCGCTGGACGAGGCGGTGGCCCGGATCCGGGAGCACCTCGGCAATCTCCCCGCGGCCGGTATCGGCCACGGCCTGCTGCGCCACCTCCACCCCGTGACCGGCCCGCTCCTCGCCGAACTCGGCGAACCGCAGATCGAGTTCAACTACATGGGCCGCTTCGACCGGCCCGCGGACGCCGACTGGTCCTACGCCGCCGAGGAGTCCGCCGCCGACCTCGACGCCGACCCCGGCATGCCGATGTCGCACGCCCTCACCCTCAACGCCCTCACCGAGGACCGCCCCGAAGGCCCGGAACTCGGCGCCCACTGGGCGTACGCGGCCGACCTCCTCACCGAGGACGCGGTACGGGCGCTGGCCGAGACCTGGTTCCGCGCGCTGGAGGCCCTGGTACGACGCGCGGAGGAACGCGACTGACGGCCCGCACCGCACCCACCCACGCAGACCGAGCAGACCGAACAGACCGAAAGGCTAAGGACCCGCTGACATGAGCAACCCGTTCGAGAACCCCGACGGTGTCTACTTCGTCCTCGTCAACGACGAGGGCCAGTACAGCCTGTGGCCCGACTTCGCGGCCGTCCCCGCGGGCTGGACGGTCGTCCACGGCCCCGCCGCCCGGCAGGAATGCCTGGACCACATCGAGACCCACTGGACGGACCTGCGCCCCAAGAGCCTGATCGACGGCTCCTGACCGGTGAGAACGAGGAGGGGGGTGGGTCCCGGACCGGGACCCACCCCCCTCCTCGCCCGCGTCACGACGCCGGCTGCCCGACCTTCGTGGCGGGCTTGCCGTCCACCGCCGCCGCCAGCTGCGGCACCAGGCGGTCCAGGACGTAGGGAATGCTCAGCACGGTCGACAGGGACACCGCGTTGCCGTAGTCGCCGGTCTCCTTGACGAAGACCTCACGGCCCTGCTTCACCACGTTCAGATCGCCGTAGATCGCATCCCCGTGCAGCTTGGTGACCGCCGAGGTGGTGTCCGGCACGATCCACACGGCCACGTCCTGGTCGAGCAGGTCGTAGCGCTCCTTGCTGATGTTGGCGCCGAACTGGTCCCCGATCGCCTTGTCGAGGTCCTTCGGCAGCGAGAAGCCGAGGCCGGACAGGAGCCGGGAGCGCGGGTCCTCGCTGCCGTAGACGAACACGCCCTCGTACGGGGTCGCCATCACCGCCGTGGCCCTGGCGAACGCGGGGTTGGCCTGCTTGGCCGCCGCGAACTTGGCCTCGACGCCCGAGACCAGCGTCCTGGCCTCGTCCGCCTTGCCGAGCGCCTGGCCGATCTCCTCGGTCTGCCGCTGCCACGGCACGCCGTAGTCGTTGTACTGCTTCGGCTGGGCCACCACCGGTGCGAACTTCGACAGGCTCTCGTACTGCGCCTTGGTCAGTCCCGAGTACACGGCGAGGATCAGGTCCGGCCTGAGCGCGGCGATCTTCTCCACCTGGGGGCCGGTGCCGGTGTCCTTGAGCACGGTCGGCGCGGCCGCGCCGAACAGCTCGTCCCGGGCCCACGGGCCGATCGCGCCCTTGTAGCCGCCCACCCACTCGGTGGTGCCGACCGGGACCTTGCCGAGGGCGAGGACGGCGTCCTGGTCGGTGAGGCCGACCGTCACGATCCGCTTGGGCTCGGACTCGATGGTGGTACTGCCGTACTTGTGGGCGATCGTCACCGGGTAGGCGCCCGCGGACGCGGACGAGCCCGTGGAACCGGAGGAGGACGAGCCGGCGTCGGAGTCGGAGGAACCGCAGGCGACCGCCGTCGCCGTGAGCAGGAGTACGGAGGCGAGCAGGCCGGTGAGCCTGGACACTCTGGTGGCGCGGGGCATCGGGTGATCCTTCTGTTCTGGGCGACGGGGTCCGGCGGGGTCCGGCGGGGGCGGCTGGGATCAGGGGGAGTCGGTCGGCCGGCAGTTCGGCCAGGGGGCGGCTCGGGAGGCGGCGGGGGGGCGTCCGTCGCCGGCCCGGCTGCCGGCCCAGGCCTGCCACAGCGCCGCGTACCGGCCCCGGGCGGCCAGGAGTTCGTCGTGGGTGCCCTCTTCGACGACCCGGCCGGCGTCCAGGACGACGACCCGGTCGGCCGCGGCGGCCTGGCTCAGCCGGTGCGCCACGACCAGTGCGGTACGGCCCCGCAGCGCCTGTTCGGCGGCCTCGTCGAGCAGCCGGGCTCCCGAGCTGCCGGCCTCGGCGGTCGCCTCGTCGAGCACCACGACCGGCGGATCGGCCAGCAGCAGGCGGGCCAGGGCCAGTTGCTGGGCGCGGTCGGCGGTGAGCCGGTGGCCGCCGTCGCCGACGACCGTGTCCAGGCCCTCGGGCAGGGCCTCGGCCCAGCCGAGGGCACCCACCCGGGCCAGCGCGTCCCACAGCTCCTCGTCGCTCGCGTCCGGGCGGGCCAGCCGCAGGTCGTCGGCGAGCGGCCCGGCGAACACGTGCACCTCCTGGGTGACCAGACCCACCAGCCGTCCCGACTCGTCCGGTTCGGCACCGCCGATGCCGACCCGGCCCGCCGTCGGGCGGTGCAGCCCGGCCACCAGCTTGGCCAGGGTCGTCTTGCCCGCACCGGTGGTGCCGACCAGGGCGATCCGCTCCTTGGGCCGCACCTCCAGGTCGACCCCGCGCAGCACCGGGCGGCCGGGCACGTAGGCGTGCGAGACCCCGGCCAGGGTCACGGACGGTTCGCCCGGCCCGGCCGCCGTACGGGCGTTGCGCCGTCCGGCGACCGTGGGCGCGGGTTCGTCGATCACACCGACCAGCCGGGCCAGGCCCGCCGTCGCCGACTGGGCGTCGTCGAGCAGCACCAGCGCGGTGTTGACCGGACCGAACAGGCTGTGGAAGTACAGGGCGGCGGCCGTCGCCGTGCCGACCGACGCGGACCCGGACCGCACCAGCAGGAACCCGGTGACCAGGACGCCGGCGAGGCCCACGTACTCGGCGATGTGCAGCCTGCTGTAGAAGCGCAGTACCAGCCGCACCCCGCGCATGGTCAGTTCCACCGCGGCCCGCGAGCGTTCGGCGACCCGGCGGCCGTGGCCGTCCTGGAGCCGGTACGCCCGTACCGTGCGCGCCCCGCCGATGGTGTCCAGCAGCTGCTGCTGTTGCTCACCGGTGGCGATCCGCTCCTGCGCGTACAGGGGGACGGCGTTGTGGACGTACCAGCGTGCGGTGTGTGCCTGTACCGGCACGGCGAGCAGCGCGGCCAGCAGGAACCGCCAGTCCAGCAGGGCGAGCGCGGCCAGGGTCAGCACGATCGACAGTGCGGAGCGGGCGAGTTCGGGCAGGGCGGTCCGTACCGCGTCGGCGACCCGGGAGACGTCCCGGGTGACCCGGGAGCTGAGGTCGCCCGAGCCCGCCCGCTCCAGCCGCTCCAGCGGCAGCGCCAGCGCGTGTTCCACGAAGAGTTCGCGCAGCCGGGCGAGCACGGTCTCGCCGAGCCGGGACACCAGCGACATGCCGAGCGAGGCCGTCACGCCCTGGACCACGGCCACCCCGGCCAGCGCGAGCACGGGCGGGGTGAGGGTGGCGGGTGAGCGGTGCCGGGTGACCAGGTCGACGATGTGGCCGAGCAGCGGCTGGGTGAGCAGTCCGACGGCCGTGGCGAGCACCATCATGCCGAAGCCCGCGGCCGCCAGTGTCCGGTTCGGGCGCAGCAGTTCACCGACGGCCGCGCGGGTGCGGGCGGGCGTGGCCGTGGGCAGCAGGGCCCGCCCGGGACCGGCCCCTTGGTCGGTCCGGGTCATGCGAGCACCGCCGTCCGGTAGGTCTCGTGGGTCAGTGCCAGTTCCGTGTGCGTGCCCTCGGCGTCCACCCGGCCGCCGTCCAGGAACACCACCCGGTCGGTGACGGCGAGCAGCGCCGGACTGTTGGTGACCACGACCGTCGTCCGGCCGCGCCTGATCTCCCTGAGCCCCTCGGCGACGCGGGCCTCGGTGACCGCGTCCACCGCGGTCGTCGGATCGTGCACGACCAGGACCGGCGGTTCGGCGCGCAACGCCCGTGCGAGCAGGACGCGTTGCCGCTGCCCACCGGAGAGCGACCGGCCGCCCTCGCCGACTCCGGTGTCCGCGCCGTCCGGCAGCGAACGGGCGACCTCGTCGGCGTCGGCGGCGGCCATCGCCCGGGCCGTGCGCGGGTCCGGCCCCTCGACGCCCCCGGGGGTCACGTTCGCGGCCAGGGAGCCCTCGAACAGCGCCGCGTCGTGCGCGGCCACCAGCACCGCGGCCCGCAGCCCCGCCGGGTCCAGCCGGGTCAGCGGCACCCCGTCCAGCTCGACCGAGCCCGCCTCCGGGTCCGCCTCCCGGCCCAGACAGCTCAACAGGGCCTCGGCGCACGCCGGATCGGTCACGGCGATCCCGGTCAGCCGGCCGGCGGGCAGGTCCAGGTCGACGCCGTCGAGGCCGCCGAACCGCACCGCGCGCAGCCGCATCGCCCCGCGCACCGTGTCCGGCAACGGCTCGTCACCACCGACGACTGCGGGGCCGGCGGCCAGCACCCGGGCGATCCGGGCGGCGGAGGCGCGGCCCTGCGCGAGTTCGGTGTTGACCCAGGCGAACGTCTCCAACGGTCCCAGCAGGAACAGCGCGAGCCCGACCGCCGACACCAACTGCCCCAGCGTCAGGGACCCGTCGAGCGCCAGCCGGCCGCCCACCCAGGCGATCAGCGCGATGAACCCCCCGGTGAGGGCCAGCACCAGACCGGTCTGCCACGCCTCGGCCCGGGCCGCGCGCAGGGTGGCCGCGAGGGAGACCCTGCTGGTACGGCGGTACCGCTCCACCGCCGCTCGCTGCGCGCCGAGCCCCTTCAGCACCCGCAGCCCGGCCACCAGGTCGGCAGCGACCCCGGCGGCGCCCGCGGCCCGGTCCTGCTCGGCCTCGCTGCGCCGCTCCAGCGGCTTGCTGAGCAGATGTCCCAGCCACAGCAGCGCCGGGGTGCCCAGCAGCACGATCAGGCCGAGCGGCACGGAGGTCAGCAGCAGGACCACGGCGCTCACGGTGATGCCGGCGAGCGCCCAGATCCCGCTCATCAGCGCCATGCTGACCGCGCCGACCCGTTTGGCGTCCTCGGTGGCCACGTTGGCGAGTTCGCCGGAGAGCCGGTCCTCCTCCGCGCCGCCCCGGGGGTCGAGCACCCGGTGCACGATCGCCAGCCGGAGGGTGTGTGCGGCCTCCTCGGCGCCGCGTTCACCGGCGCGCGCGCCGAGCCGGAAGCTCCATGACAGGCACACGTACAGGACGGCCAGCACGCCCAGCCACAGCACCAGGCGCCCGGCGTCCTGTCCGGCCACGGCCTGGTCGACGACGACCCCGATGAGGACCGGGACCAGCGCTTCGCCGAGTTGGTGCACACAGCCGAGCGCGGAGCCGAGGGCGAGCCGCCGCGCCTGCCCCCTGACCGAGCGTGCCAGGACATCGCGCCCCGACGGTTCCCTTGATCCCACCAGCCACCCTCCGGAAACCGGATAACTTAGGTAAGGCTACTCTAAGTAAATACGGTGACGTCAATCCCCGACTCCCTTTCACAGCCCGGCCGATGACAATCCCCGCCCCCGACCCGCGGTCTGGCCCCGCGCCCCCGGCCCGTGGTCTCGACCCGCGGCCCTGGTACCCGGCCCGCGGTCTCGGCCCCTGGTGCCGGCCCTAGCCTCCGGCCCGCAGTGCCAGGCCCCCGGCCCCGACCTCCGGTCCCCGACCTTCGCCCTCCGGTCCCCGACCCGCGGTTCCCGGCCCCGGCCTTCGGCCTCCGGTCCGGGTCTTCTGCGCGCGGTTCCCGGCCTTCGGCCCCCGGCGGCAGGCGCGCGGTGCCCAGCGCCGACCTCCGGTCCCCGGCGGCAGGTCCGGGTCTTCGGTCCGGGGTTCTCGGCCCCCTGCCCCGGCCTTCGGCCCCGGCCTTCGGCCCCGGCCTTCGGCCCCGGCCTTCGGCCCCCGGCCCCGGCTCGCCCCCGGTCCGACCCCCGCGGCGCCCGGCCGACGGGTGCCGCGTCCGTGTCGCGGCCCGCGTATCGGGTGGTGCGGGCGGGTGACGAGTGGCGAGGGGTTCGACGGCCGTGCCGTCGGTGGGTGTGCTGCCCGGGCGTGATCACGCGCGGTTACTATGCTCACTTCATGCCGGGGACCGAGGTCCAGGAAGGCGCCGGAGCCGGCCGTGGATGGCAAAGCTGAAGAGACGGGTGGCCTGGGACAGTGCTGAAAGAGGTCATCGCGACCCGTTACATCACGCCCCTGCGTGAGGGTGGGTCCATGCCGGGGCTCGTCGAGGCCGACGACTTCGGGACGTACGTCCTTAAGTTCACCGGCGCGGGGCAGGGCCGCAAGACGCTGGTCGCCGAGGTCGTCTGCGGTGAACTCGCCCGCCGGCTCGGGTTCCGGATGCCCCGTCTGGTCACCGTGGAAGTGGATCCCGTGCTGGGGCTCGGCGAACCCGAACAGCAGGTGCAGGACCTGCTGCGGGGCAGCGGCGGCAGCAATCTGGGCATGGACTTCCTCTCCGGGGCCCTCGGCTTCGACCCCCTGGCCTTCACGGTGAGCCCCGAGGAGGCCGGGCGGATCGTCTGGTTCGACGCGCTGATCAACAACGTCGACCGTTCCTGGCGCAACCCCAACCTGCTGGTGCACCGCGGCGACCTGTGGCTCATCGACCACGGCGCCACCATGATCTGGCAGCACAACTGGCCCGCCGCCGAGGCCTCCGCCGCCCGCCCGTACGACGCCGGCGACCACGCGCTGAGCGGCTTCGCCCCCGATGTCCGGGCGGCCGCCGCCGAGTTGGCGCCCCGGGTCACCGAGGACCTGCTCGCCGAGGTGACCGCCGAGATCCCGGACGTCTGGCTGGCTGGCGAGCCCGGCTTCGAGACCACCGACGACCTTCGGCGGACCTACGCCCGGCCGCTGCTCGCGCGGGCCGCCGTCATCCACGACCGCATCACCGGCATCGAGCCCGGCAAGGGGGCCAAGTGAGCCAGACCCACATCCACGTGGCCGGACATGTGGTAGAGCGCCACATCACCCGGTCCGGCCAGGGCGGTGACCGGGATGTCTTCGAGTACGCCCTGGTGCGTGTCGTGCCCCGCGTGGAGCGCGGCGAGTGCATCAATGCCGGAGTGATCGTCTACTGCCGGGCCAAGGCCTACGTCGGTGCCCGCACCCATCTCGACGAGGCCCGGCTGCTGGCCCTGGACCCGGACGCGGACGTCGCCGGGGTGCGGGCCGCGCTCGGGGCGGTCGAGGCCGTCTGCGCGGGCGGGGAGGCGGCCGGGCTCGCGGCGGGCGACGACCCCGGTCGGCGCTTCCGCTGGCTCGTGGCTCCCCGCTCGACGGTCGTGCAGCCCGGTCCCGTGCACACCGGGCTCACCCTCGATCCGGCGGCCGAGACCGAGCGGCTGACCGACCTCCTGGTGAGGTAATGGATCACACCCGCGCGGTGTGACGTTGACACCGGGTGCCAGGGCTTCTAGCGTCACGTCTACCGAAGGTACTAAGCGGTCGCTCACCACAGGGCGGGCTCCGTGAGCGGGCTCACCCGATCAGGTTCTCTCAAGGGCGACAGGTTCTCTCAAGGGCGAGGAGACACAGGAATGTCCACCACAGAGCAGCGGGTCGCGGTCGTCACCGGTGCCGCACGCGGTATCGGCGCCGCCACCGCCGTACGTCTGGCCGCCGAGGGCCGTGCGGTCGCCGTGATCGACCTCGACGAGGCAGCCTGCAAGGACACCGTGGAGAAGATCACCGCGGCCGGCGGCAAGGCGATCGCGGTCGGCGCCGACGTCTCCGACGAGGCGCAGGTCGCCGCCGCGATCGCGCGGGTCGTCGAGGAGCTGGGCGCCCCGACCATCCTGGTCAACAACGCCGGTGTGCTCCGCGACAACCTGCTGTTCAAGATGTCCGCGTCCGACTGGGACACGGTCCTGAACGTGCACCTGCGCGGCTCCTTCCTGATGACCAAGGCCGTCCAGCAGCACATGGTCGAGGCCGGCTGGGGCCGGGTCGTCAACCTGTCCTCCTCCTCGGCGCTCGGCAACCGCGGCCAGGCCAACTACTCCGCCGCCAAGGCCGGTCTGCAGGGCTTCACCAAGACCCTCGCCATCGAGCTCGGCAAGTTCGGCATCACCGCGAACGCCGTCGCCCCCGGCTTCATCGCCACCGAGATGACCAAGGCCACCGCCGAGCGCGTGAAGATGGGCTTCGAGGAGTTCAAGGCCGCCGCCGCCACCCAGATCCCGGTGCAGCGCGTCGGTGAGCCCGAGGACATCGCCAACGCCATCGCCTTCTTCACGAACGAGGCGGCCGGCTTCGTCTCCGGCCAGGTGCTGTACGTGGCCGGCGGACCGCTGGACTAGCGGGCACCACGGACTCACCAGGGACTATCGAGGATCACGGACATGACTGAACTGCCCGAGCTGTCCGGCAAGGTCGCCGTCATCACCGGCGCCAGCCGTGGTATCGGCTACGGCGTCGCCGAGGCGCTGATCGCCCGCGGCGACCGGGTCGCCATCACCGGCCGCAACGAGGACGCGCTGAAGGAGGCCGTGCAGAGCCTCGGCTCCGAGCGCGTCATCGGCATCGCCGGCAAGGCGCACGACCTGGACCACCAGAGGGAGGTCGTCGAGCGCACCATGGAGGCCTTCGGCCGCGTCGACTTCCTGATCAACAACGCCGGTACCAACCCGGTGTTCGGCCCGATCGCCGACGTCGACCTGGACGTGGCCCGCAAGGTGTTCGAGACCAACGTGGTCTCGGCCCTCGGCTTCGCCCAGAAGACCTGGCACGCCTGGCAGAAGGACAACGGCGGCGCCATCGTCAACATCGCGTCCGTCGCCGGTCTTTCGGCCTCGCCGTTCATCGGCGCGTACGGCATCAGCAAGGCCGCGATGATCAACCTGACCCAGCAGCTTGCGCACGAGTTCGCGCCGCGCGTGCGGGTCAACGCGATCGCGCCCGCGGTCGTCAAGACCAAGTTCGCCGAGGCTCTCTACGAGGGCCGGGAGGCGGAGGCCGCCGCGGGCTACCCGCTCGGGCGGCTCGGCGTGCCCTCCGACATCGGCGGCGCCGCCGCGTTCCTGACCTCCGGGCAGTCCGACTGGATCACCGGCCAGACCCTCGTGGTCGACGGCGGCATCTTCCTCAACGCCGGCGTGGCCTGACGGCACGACAGACCGTCATACCCGTGCCGGGCGTCGTTTTCGTCACAGACATTTCGCCCAGGAGGGGCGGAAGCGACGCCCGGACCGCCGTACGAGATCCGCACGGCCGGGTGACAACGTCGTCATACCACAGTCGATCAACGCCCGTGTTTCCGGGGCGGTTCAAGGAGGACAACGCTGCGGTATGGTCTGCCGCCGACCCCTGGTGCGGCGGATCGAGGAGCGAGCGCGTGTTCAACCGGAACCGAGGCCTTCGAAGAGTGGCCACTGCCGCGTCCCTGTCCCTGGTGGCCGGTTGCGGGGTGTTCGCCGGCAGCGGCACGGGGGAGAGCGGGCCGATCGTCGTCGGGACCACCAGCGCCCCCAGCACGCTGGACCCGGCCGGTTCCTGGGACGGCTCCTGGGAGCTGTTCCGGAACATCTACCAGACCCTGCTCGCCTACCCGGACGGTGCCACCACCCCGCAGCCCGACGCCGCCGAGTGCGCCTTCACGGACTCCGGCAACCGCACCTACCGCTGCGAACTCCGCTCCGGCCTGAAGTTCGCCGACGGTGACGCGCTCGACGCGACGGCCGTCAAGTGCTCCATCGACCGGATCCGGACCATCAACGCGCCCAGCGGACCGGCCGGGCTGCTCGGCAGCCTCGACAAGGTGACGACGAGCGGTGACCGCGAGGTGGTCTTCCACCTCAAGAAGGCCGACGCCACCTTCCCGTTCGTCCTCGCCACCCCGGCCATGTCGATCGTCGATCCCGACGACTACCCGGCCAACTCGCTGCGCAAGGACGGCTCGGTGCACGGCTCCGGGCCGTACACGCTCAAGTCGTACGACGACGGCAAGCGCGCCGAACTCGTCGGCAACGACAGCTACCGGGGCTTCGCCCGCCGGCAGAACGACGCGGTGACCATCCGCTACTTCCAGGACTCGGCCACCATGGTCAAGGCGCTGCGCGCCGGGGACGTCAACGTCACCTACCGCGGCCTCGCCGCCTCCGACATCGTCGCCCTGGAAGCGCGCACCGACGGCGACCTGCAACTGGTCGACGGCACCGGCACCGACATCAGCTACCTGGTGTTCAACCCCAGGGACCCGTGGGCCAAGGTGCCCGCCGTCCGCAAGGCCGTCGCCCAGCTCGTCGACCGCGCCGCGATCGCCCACGCCGTCTACAAGGACACCGTGGACCCGCTCTACTCCATGGTCCCGGCGGGACTCACCGGCCACTCCACCGGCTTCTTCGACGACTACGGCGACCCCAGCACCTCCAAGGCCCGCAAGATCCTCGCCGACGCCGGCATCACCCGGAAGGTCCCGCTCACCTTCTGGTACACCACCGACCGCTACGGCTCCGAGACCGGCCTGATGTTCAGGGAGCTCAAGCAACAGCTGGACGACTCCGGGCTGTTCACCATCACCCTCAGAAGCCGGCCCTGGAAGACCTACGTCGTCGGCTACCAGAAGGGTGAGTACCCGGTGTTCGGGCGCGGCTGGTTCCCGGACTTCCCCGACGCGGACAACTTCATCGCCCCGTTCGTCGGCGAGGAGAACGCCCTCGGGACGCCGTACCCGGCACCCGTCATCACCGGCAAGCTGCTGCCCGAGTCGCGTGCCGAGAGCGACCGCGGCGAGGTCGTCAAGGAGTTCGAGGAGGCCCAGGAGATCCTCGTCAACGACGCCCGGCTGATCCCGCTGTGGCAGGGGCGGCAGTACGTCGCGGCCAGCGACGACATCTCCGGCGGTGAGCAGGCGCTCGACCCCTCGACGATCATGATGATGTGGGAGCTGCACCGCAAGACCAGCTGGTGAACCCGTGTGCGAGGACGATTGTCAGTGGCCGCCTGTAGGTTCCTGGGCATCAGCAGGAACTGCAAGTGACCGCACATCGTGAGGACGTTGACGTGACCGACATCGCCATGCTGCCCGAGTCCTGGCGCGGGGTTCTGGGCGACGAGCTGCAGCAGCCCTACTTCAAGGAGCTGACCCAGTTCGTCGAGAAGGAGCGGGCGAACGGCCCTGTCTACCCGCCTCGCGGGGAGGTCTTCGCCGCGCTGGAGGCCACGCCCTACGACCAGGTCAAGGTCCTGGTGCTCGGTCAGGACCCCTACCACGGCGAGGGCCAGGGCCATGGCCTGTGCTTCTCCGTCCGCCCCGGCGTGCGGATCCCGCCGTCGCTGCGGAACATCTACAAGGAGATGAAGGCGGAGCTGGGCTGGGAGGAGACGCCTGACAACGGCTATCTGATGCCGTGGGCCCAGCAGGGCGTACTGCTGCTCAACGCGGTGCTCACGGTCCGCGCCGGCGAGGCCAACTCTCACAAGAACAAGGGCTGGGAGAAGTTCACCGACGCGGTGATCCGCGCGGTCGCCGAGCGGCCCGACCCCGCGGTCTTCGTCCTGTGGGGCGGCTACGCGCAGAAGAAGCTCCGGCTGATCGACGAGACCCGGCACGTGGTCGTCCAGGGCGCCCACCCGTCCCCCCTGTCCGCGAAGAAGTTCTTCGGTTCCCGTCCCTTCACCCAGATCGACGAGGCGGTCGCGGCTCAGGGCCACGAGCCGATCGACTGGCGGATCCCGAACCTGGGCTGAGCGCGCGGGCCGGGACACGTCGGGTGCGGGGCGGGTCGGATGGCTCCGCGGGGCGCCGGTGGCGGTTAGCGTCGTCGCAGACAGCCGGCGAGCTCGGAGGACGCGGTGGCGGAGCGACAGGAGCGCACGGCACCCGATGCCGTGCTCACACGGATCGGGCAGGTCGTGATGCTGCACCACGCCGGGGACCGGGAGGAGGCCCGCCGGCGCCTGCTCGGCCTGTGGGCGGAGCTCGGTGAACACGGCGAGCCGTTGCACCGCTGCACCCTCGCCCACTATCTGGCCGACACCCAGGACGACCCGACCGACGAACTCGCCTGGGACCTGAGGGCGTTGTCGGCGGCGGACGAGGCGGGTGAGGCGAGTGCGGCGGACGGCACGGTGGGGCTGCGCGGCTTCTACCCCTCCCTGCATCTGAACCTCGCCGCCGACTACGTCAAGCTCGGCCGCACCGAGGCCGCCCGCACCCATCTGCGCCGGGCCCGAGGAGCGGCCGCCGCCCTGGGCGACGACGGATACGGCGACGGGGTACGGGCCGCGATCAGCCGCCTGGAGCTGCGGCTGGGGGAGGACGACACCCCGGGCGGCGACTCCTGGGGCCCTCCACGGCAACGGCCGAACTAGGACCGTTCCGAGTCCCTCAGCGCCCGTACGTCTGCTCGCAGAGCCGTGCCTGGGGGCTGTCCGGGGGCCAGCCGCCGTACTGCCTGCCGAGGGCGCACACGTCCGGGGCCTTCGGTACGGATCCGGACAGGCGCGGGGTGTCGGCCTGTGGGCTGCGGGTGCGTTGCGGGCGGGGACGCGGGGCGGCCGCCCGCGGAGCCGGGGAAGGCTGGTGCGCCAGGGGAGGGGGCGCCGGGGCGGGGGTGGGGGAGGCCCGACGGGCCCGGCGGGCCGGGCCGACCAGTTCCAGGGCCTCCTTGACCGGCGCCTGCACCACCCGGGGCGCGGCGGAGCCGTCCGGTCGGGGCACCGACGGCTGCGAGAGACCCACGCCGGGCGGCGGGCCGGGCGCCGCCGGACGCTGGACCGTCACGCAGCCGGAGAGGGCCGAGACGGTCACGGTGACCAGAAGAGCTGCGGTGGTGGTCGTTCGATGCACCCGCGCAACTCTGCTGGGTCCGCTCGAAGGTTGACACCGGCGACGGGAGTTTGATGCCCCGCTCGGGTGATCTCGTTGCCCGTACGGGGGGCCGGCGGGTGCGAGGCTGACGTCAGTCGCCGGTCGAACCGTCGATGCGCTCCCGGATCAGGTCGGCATGACCGTTGTGGCGGGCGTACTCCTCGATCATGTGGGTGTGGATCCAGCGCAGGCTGATCCGCTCCCCGGTGTGCCGGCTGCGCCCCTTGGACAGGTCGTCCAGACCGAAGCCGGCCGCGTTGCGCCGGGCGGTCTCGATCTCGGTCTGCCAGCCGGTGTACGCCTCCTGCCAGGTGTCCCCCTCGCCGAAGTGGAACTCGCCGTCCCGGTCCGCGTCGCTCCAGTAGAGCGGGGGCGCGTCCTCGCCGGCCAGCACCCGCCGGTACCAGGACCGCTCCACGTCGGCCATGTGCCGCACCAGCCCCATGAGGGAGAGCGGGGACGGCTCCACGGAGGCGATGGCGAGCTGGGCGCGGGTCAGGCCCGCGCACTTCGCCGCGAGGGTCTGCCGGTGGAACTCCAGCCAGCCCTCGAGCATGGTGCGTTCGTCGGCGTCGTAGGCGGGTGCACGGCGTTCGGTCGTCATGCCCGGCATCCTCGCCCACCCCGGCCGGTCCCACCACGGATTATCGGCCCGTATGCTTCCGGGCAGGGACATGGGCAACCGCTAGGGAGCGTCAGTGAAGGTCGGCTGCATCGGACTCGGCGACATCGCGCGGAAGGCGTATCTGCCGGTGCTGGGCGCCCAGCCAGGCCTCGAACTGCATC
Source organism: Streptomyces sp. NPDC026515 (assembly GCF_055567595.1). NCBI lineage: Bacteria > Bacillati > Actinomycetota > Actinomycetes > Kitasatosporales > Streptomycetaceae > Streptomyces > Streptomyces sp. NPDC026515. The sequence continues at coordinate 252,502 of NZ_JBVHQD010000012.1, read as the reverse complement.
TCCAGACCCGTACCCCGGCCACCCTCGCCCAGGTCGCCGACAGCCTCCGGCTGCCCGTCGGCAACCGGCACGCGACCCTCGACGACCTCCTCGCCCAGGATCTCGACGCCGCCTTCGTGCACGCCCCCACGGTCGTCCACCCCGAGATCGTCGCCCGGCTCCTGGAGGCGGGCGTACCCACCTACGTCGACAAGCCCCTCGCCTACCGGCTCGACGACTCCACGCGCCTGGTGACGCTCGCCGAGGCGCGGAACGTTTCGCTGTTCGTCGGCTTCAACCGGCGCCACGCCCCCGGCTACGTGCAGTGCGCCGACCACCCGCGTGAGCTGATCCTGATGCAGAAGAACCGCGTCGGGCTGCCCGAGGAGCCCCGCGCGATGATCCTCGACGACTTCATCCACGTCGTCGACACCCTCCGCTTCCTGGCCCCCGGCCCCGTCGACGACATCACCGTCCGTGCCCGCGTCGCCGAGGGCCTGCTGCACCACGTGGTCCTGCAGCTGTCCGGGGACGGCTTCACCGCGCTCGGTGTGATGAACCGGCTCAGCGGCTCCGCGGAGGAGATCCTCGAGGTGTCCGGTCAGGACACCAAGCGTCAGGTCGTCAACCTCGCCGAGGTGATCGACCACAAGGGGCAGCCGACGGTCCGGCGGCGCGGCGACTGGGTGCCGGTCGCCCGGCAGCGCGGCATCGAACAGGCCGTGCTCGCCTTCCTCGACGCCGTCCGCGCCGGCAAGGTGCTCAGCGCCCGGGACGCACTGGCGACTCATGAGCTGTGCGAGCAGGTGGTACGAGAGGTCCGGCGGTACCCCGGCGCAGCCTGAGCGCCCGCGCCCGCAGTCCCTCGCCCACGCAGAAGCCGGCCACCACCAGCAGCGCGCCGTCCACCGTCCAGTCGCCGTACCGCACGAACGGCGTCACCCCGCGGGCGATCGGCACCTCGTAGACCCGCGCCGTACTGGCGTCCGTGCCCAGCCACGGGCCCAGCCGCTCCCCGTCCGGTCCGTACACCGCGGAGACGCCGGTCAGCGTGGCGTGGACCATGGTGCGGCCGGTCTCGGCGGCCCGCAGGGCGGCCAGCGAGGCGTGCTGTTCGGGGGCCCAGCTGTGCTGGAACGACGAGGTCGACGTCTGACCTATCAGCACCTCCGCGCCGTCCTCGGCGAGATGCCGGCTCATGTCGGGGAACGCGGTCTCGAAGCAGACCATGGGCCCGATCCGCAGCCCGTGGCCGACGTTCATCACCACCTGCCCGGTGCCGCGGCGCCGGTCCTCACCGGCCGCTTTGCCGACCGAGGTGGCCCAGCCGAGCAGCGAACGGGCCGGTATGTACTCGCCGAAGGGGACCAGCCGCATCTTGTCGTACCGGTCCCCGGTCGGGCCGTCCGCGCCCACCAGGAGGGAACTCTTGTAGATGCCGGGCCGGTCGGAGCGCCGGGCGTCCACGTTGACCAGGATGTCCGCGCCGGTCGCCCGGGAGAGGGCGGCGATCCGCCGGGCGAGATCGGGCCGGTCCCCGAGGTCGTACCCGACGCTGCTCTCCCCCCAGACGATCAGATCGGGGCGCTGCCCGGCCAGTTGCCGGGTCAGCTGCTCCTCGCGGGTGAAGCGCCGGTCACCGCTTGCGGCGCCGTCGACGATGCCGGGCTGTACGACGGCGACTCGGACGTGCCCGTCGACGTCCGGGCGCGGTGACCAGACCCAGGCGGCGGAGGTCGCGGCGGCCGTGGCCACCAGCGAGGCCACCGCCGGCACCCGCGCCTCGCGCACCCGGACGAGCACGGTCAGCGCCACGTTGACGGCCACCACCAGGAAGCTCAGCAACCACACCCCGCCCACGGAGGCCAGCCGCAGTGCGGGCGTCACCTGCCACTGGGTGGCGCCGAGCATGCCCCACGGCCCGCCCAGCCCCTGCCAGGACCTCACCAGTTCCACCGTCAGCCAGCCCGACGGCAGCACCAGCACCGCGGCCGCGGCCCGCCCCGGTGACGGCGCCCCGCCCAGCAGCCGGCGGGTCAACAGGCCCCAGGGCGCCCACAGGAGGCTCAGCAGCCCGGCGATCAGGAAGATGAAGACGTGCAGGCTCGGCAGCAGCCAGTGGTGCACGGCGACCATGAACCCGAACCCGCCGCTCCAGCCGTCGTACGCCGCCCGCCGCCCGGTCGGCGCCGAGCGCGCCAGCAGCAGCCAGGGGACCAGGGCCACATGGGCGAACCACCACAGCGACGGTGCGGGAAAGGCCAGGACGGGCAGCGCGCCCGCGAGCGCCGCCACGCACGATCGCCGCCAGGGCGAGGTGAGCCAGCGCTCGACGGTCCTCATGCGTCCTCCTGCCTGCGGGTCCTTCCAGTGTGCGGGACCGGCCGGGATCTCCGACAGGGGGCAGGGGTGCGGGGTCAGTCGGATACGGCCGCCGCGCGCTGGTCGCTCATCCTGCGCCACTTCTCCTCGACGACCACCTGGCGCAGCCGCCAGCCGTCCCGGGTGCGCAGGAACGCGAAGGCGTAGCGGCCGCCGCACACGAAGTCCGGGGCGGTGGAGGTGTCGTCGCCGCCGGCGAACCGCATGGGGTTGATGTAGTCGGCCTGGAGGCGGGCGGTGTCCCCGGCGTCCTGCTCCAGGATCCCGAACCGCACCTGGCGGTTGACGATCAGGTGCTGCCGCATCGAGAACAGCGTCAGGCTCCCCGAGAGCCACCCGGCCACCTGCGCGGCGTCCCCCTCGATCCCGCCGGCCGACCGGTAGTCGGCCCGCCCGTCCGCGGTGAACAGTCTGCGGTACGCCGTCCAGTCGCCGTCGTCGACGGCCACCGCGTAGTCGGTGACCAGTCCGTCCACGGCCAGCCGGTCCATCACGGTCGCGAGCTCCACGCGCTGCGTCATCGGCTCAGTGTTGGGCACGGGGCGGCACCAGCCAAGGGGTGCGGGCGATATGCGGGTGATATTCGGCGATGTTCGAACCGGTCCGCCCCGAGCCTCGGGCAGGTGAACGACCGATCGACCGAAGGGGAACCCGAGTTCGACCGGAACCGGCGGGTGCCGATCGGGCAGGCGATAGGGACCGGATCCTCACGGCTTCCGTGCCCCTCGGCGCCCGAGCCCGGGCGGGCCGCCGCGTCCGACCCCGAGGACGGCGTCACCGGGGCGGATCCCGATCTGTCGTGCCCCGGCCCGGCCCCCCGAACGGGTCCTGCTCTCCCGTGGGGGCCGGCTGCCCCCGCTCCGGGCCGCGGGCCTCTCGCCGTCCGGGCCGCCCCTGGCCGTGGCGGTGGGCGGGGATCCGTGCCGTTGGTCCGGTCGGCCGTAAGATCATCGTCCGGTCGGTCCCAGGAGGTCTGCATGTCACGTCCCGTCACCGTCGTCACCGGTGGGAGCCGCGGTATCGGCGCCGCGACCTGCCTGCGGCTCGCGGCCGACGGGCATGACGTGGTGATCGGATACGTCCGGGACGCGGGTGCCGCCGAGGCGGTCGCGGAGGGGGTGCGCAAGGGCGGGGCACGCTGTGCGCTCGTACCGGTGGACACGGCCGTGGAAGCCGATGTGGAGCGGCTGTTCGACACCGCGGAACGCGAACTGGGCGCCGTCACCGGGCTGGTCAACAACGCCGCCGTCACCGGGCCGCTGGGGCGGCTGGCGGACACGGCGACCGCCGATCTGCGCCGGGTCGTGGAGGTCAACCTGCTGGGCACGCTGCTGTGTTCACGGCGGGCGGCCGCGCTGATGGCCGCGCGCGGCAATGGGGCGATCGTGAACGTGTCCTCGGCGGCGGCCACGCTCGGCAGCCCCGGCGAGTACGTCCACTACGCGGCGACCAAGGCGGCCGTCGACGCCCTGACGGTGGGCCTCGCCAAGGAGCTCGGACCGGACGGGGTGCGGGTCAACGCGGTCGCGCCCGGAGCCGTCGACACCGACATGCACGCGGCGATGGGTGACCCCGGCCGGGCCCAGCGGATCGGCGCCGCGGTGCCGTTGGGACGCCCGGGCCGGCCGGAGGAGATCGCCGCCGCCATCGCCTGGCTGCTCTCGCCGGACGCCTCCTACACGACGGGCACGGTGCTGCGGGTCTCCGGCGGGCGCTGAGCCCGGTTTCCGGTCAGGCCGCCTCGATGATCCGCCCGCGGATCGCCTCGGCCCACTCGATCACCAACAGCTCGTACTCCGCCCGCTCCTGCGCCGACAGGGTGCCGCCCGCACGCAGCCACAGCGCCCGGATGCTCTCGTTGACCTCGGCAGCAGACCGTTCGGAACCAGGGGTTCGGGAATCGGGGGACATACCGAACAGCCTAGGGGCAAGAACTGACCGTGCGCTACCGGGCGGCTACGCACACCGTATGGGGTTGGTCACGGGTGAGCGGGCGGTCCGCGCGCCGAGCCCTGGCATGTGCCGGGTGAGTGGTCCCGGCGCGGACCGGACGGACCGCCCCTGGCCCGCACTTCCCCCTCGCCGGAGCCGATACGACGCCCCCGGAGCCCCGGTACGGGGTGGCCGCCGGGGTTGGCCGAGATGTGCCGCCCCCCTCACGCCGTGGCCGTCACCGAGGCGAGCAGGGCCAGCTTCGCGGCGCTGTCGGTGCCGGGGGACGGGTGGTAGACGACGAGGGTCTGGCCGGTCGTGCCGGTGACGGTCAGGCGTTCGCGGTTCAGGTGCAGGCGGCCGACCTGGGGGTGGTCGACGAGTTTGGCCGCGCCCTCGCAGGCGGCCACGTCGTGGCGCGCCCAGAGCCGGCTGAAGTGGGGGCTCGCGAGGGAGAGTTCGCCGACCAGGTCGATGACACGGGGGTCGTCCGCGTCGGCCCCGACGGACTGGCGGAAGCCGGCGATCATGCCGGCGCCCGCGTCGGCCCAGTCCGGGTGCAGGGCCTGCTCGGCGGGGTCGAGGAAGGTGTCCCGCAGCCGGTTGGCGCCTACCGTCAGACGCGGTGACAGCGCCGTCGCCAGGGCGTTCACCGCGAGCACGTCGAAGAAGCGGCCCTCGACGAGCGCGGGCAGCGCGAGGGCGGCGACCAGCTGCACGACGCCCGGCGGAACCGTCTCCTTGCGGTGGCGCCGTCGCTGCCGCCGGGGCCTTCCGGCGCCGAGGCCCAGCAGGTGGGCCGTCGCGGCCTCGTCGAGCCGCAGTACCCGGGCGAGGGACTCCAGGACCTGTACCGAGGGGTTGCGGTCGCGGCCCTGTTCCAGACGCAGGTAGTAGTCGGCACTGATCCCGGCGAGCATCGCCACCTCCTCCCGGCGCAGGCCCGGCACCCGGCGTACCCCGAGCACGGGGATGCCGACCTGCTCCGGCGTGACGAGCTCGCGGCGGGCCCGTACGTACGCGCCCAGCAGGTTCGGTTCGTCGCTCATCCCGTCACCGTAATCCGCTCCGCCATGCAGCTGCCTGGCCCTGTCACCCCCAGGACCGGCGGGGCTCTGCCCCGGCGGGGGCCGGTGCGGAAGCGTGACCGGCGACCGTCACGGCCACAGTGAGGAGCGGGATCATGTCGACGTATCTGCTGGTGCACGGCGCCTGGCACGGCGGAGAGTGCTGGGCGCGGGTCGTCCCGACGCTGACGGCGGCCGGACACCGGGTGTTCGCGCCGTCGCTGACCGGACACGGCGACAAGGCGCATCTGCTCGGCCCGGACGTCGGCCTCGACACCCACGTCGACGACGTCGTCGCACTGATCGCGGACGAGGACCTGACCGACGTCGTACTCGTCGGACACAGCTACGCGGGACTGGTCGTCTCGTCCGTGGCCAACCGGGTCCCCGACCGCGTCGGGCACCTGGTGTACCTGGACGCGATGGTCCCGCGGGACGGGGAGAGTGCCGCGGACGTACAGCCCGTCACGCAGCTGCTGATCGACCGCGCCCTGGCCTCCGAAAGCGGTTGGCGGGTCCCGCCGCTGCCCGAACTGCCACCGCCGCACGGCCTGTTCGGAGTCACCGATGCCGCGGACCTGGCCTGGCTGCGCACCATGCTCACCGACCAGTCCGTGCGCTGCCTCCAACAGCCCGTCCGGCTCGACAACCCGGCCGCGCAGGCCGTCCCCCGGACCCACATCCACTGTGTGGCCGACGTACCGGAAGGCATCGTCCGCCGCCCGGTCCCCGCGGCGGAGCGGGTGTGGCGGCTGCCCACCGGCCACGACTGCATGATCACCATGCCGGCCGAACTCGCCGGACTCCTGCTCGCACTCGGCTGATCCGGCGGGGGATATCCGCTGTCCCCGCGCGGTGCGGGGCCGTAGCCTCCACGTATGACGGACCAGGACGTACACGCGGTACAGGCGGCCATCGACGGGGAGCTGCGGCTCCTCGATCCCGAGGTGCGCGCCCGCCCGGAGCTCGTTCTGGAGCTCCTCGACCCGGAGTTCACCGAGATCGGGGCGTCCGGCCGGCGCTGGGACAGGGTGTCCATCCTCACGGTGACCAACGACGGATCGGTGTCCGCGGAGTCGCCGGTCCACGTGAGCGAGATGTCAGGGACCGTGCTCGCACCGGGTCTTGTCCACCTGACGTACTTCGCGGACAACCAGGGGCGCCGGGTCTGGCGCAGTTCCGTGTGGCGGCTGACGGAGACCGGCTGGCGGGTCTACTTCCACCAGGGCACGCCTGCCGCCTGACCGGGGCCGCCCTAGCCCGCCGACTCCGCCGCGTGCGGGCTCAGCACGTCCGCCGAGACCAGGGCGATGATCACGACCCCGAGGGCGATGCGGTACCAGACGAACGGCATGAAGCTCTTGTTGGAGATCCACTTCATGAACCACGCGATGACCGCGTATCCGGAGGCGAACGCGATCACGGTGGCGAACAGGGTCGGCCCCCAGGCCACATGGCCCTCGCTCACCGAGTCCTTGACCTCGAAGGCGCCGGAGGCCAGCACCGCCGGGATGGCGAGCAGGAAGGAGTAGCGGGCCGCCGCCTCGCGCCGGTACCCCATGAACAGGCCGCCGCTGATGGTGGCGCCGGAACGGGAGACGCCGGGGATCAGGGCGCAGGCCTGGCAGAGTCCGTAGACCAGGCCGTCCTTCACGCTCAGGTTCTCCAGCGTCTTGCGCTGCTTCGGTGCCCGGTGCCGGCCACCCGTCTCGTCACGGGCGGCCAGCCGGTCGGCGACGCCGATGACGATGCCCACGACGATGAGCATGGTCGCGGTGATCCGCAGGTCGCGGAACGGGCCCTCGATCTGGTCCTTGAGCGTCACACCCAGCAGGCCTATCGGAATCGAGCCGACGATCACCAGCCAGCCCATCTTGGCGTCGTGGTCGCGTCGCATCGTCTTGTCGAACAGCGACCTGAACCAGGCCGAGACGATTCGCCCGATGTCCTTGCGGAAATAGATGAGGACCGCGGTCTCCGTGCCGATCTGGGTGATCGCCGTGAAGGCCGCGCCCGGGTCCTTCCAGCCGGAGAAGGCCGCGGTCAGCCGCAGATGCGCACTGGAGGAGACGGGCAGGAACTCGGTCAGCCCCTGGACGAGTCCGAGGATCAGCGATTCAAACCAAGACATGAAGGTACGGCGTCCCAGGGGTGAGAGAGCGGCTGGCGGGCGCGCGGGCGCGCGTGATCATCCGTGTGCAACGGCAGCGTAGCGGGCGGCGACGACAGCGTGGACACAGGGGTTCGGCGGGTGGACAGGGGCGACGGGGTGTTGACCGGCCCGGGCACCGACGCTTACGTTTCCCCAGGAGAAAGCGCTTGCTCCTGCACATCGGGGTGCGGGTGCGGCGCACGTCGGGCGACGGTTCGCGCCCATCGCCGGTCCCACCCCGAGGAGTGCTGATCACGTCCATGCCCCGCACGCCCCATGCCCCCCTTCCTGGAGCCCCCTTCGCCGGTCGCCGTATCCGGGCCGCCGTCGTCGGCGCCGGTGCCATCGGACGCGGCTCGCACCTGCCCGCGCTCGCCCAGCTGGCCGCGGAGGGCGAGACCGAGGTCGTCGCCGCCGTTGACATCGATGCCATGGCCGTCGAGGCCTTCCGCGCCGAGGCCGGCATCCCGCACGCCTACACCGACCTGGACCGGATGCTCGCCGAGCAGCGGCCCGACCTGGTCACCATCGGCACCCCGCCGACCCTGCACCGGGACCAGACGGTGGCCGCGCTGCGGGCGGGTGCCTGGGTGTGGTGCGAGAAGCCGCCGGTGCCGTCACTCGCCGACTTCGACGCGATCGAGGCGGCGGAGGGTGCCGACGGCGGCCCGTACGCCTCGATCGTCTTCCAGCACCGGTTCGGCTCCGCCGCCACCCATGTGCGCCGGCTGCTGGCGCAGGGGGCGCTGGGCCGTCCGCTGGTCGCCCACTGCCAGACCACCTGGTACCGGGACACCGCTTACTACGCCGTGCCCTGGCGGGGCCGCTGGGCGACCGAGGGCGGCGGTCCGGCGATGGGCCACGGCATCCACCAGATGGACCTGCTCCTCGACCTGCTGGGGCCCTGGAGCGAGGTGCGGGGCATGGCCGCCCGGCTGGTGCACGACGTGGAGACCGAGGACGTCTCCACCGCCCTGGTCCGGTTCGCGAACGGCGCTCTGGCGACCGTCGTCAACAGCGTGCTCAGCCCGGACGAGGTCAGCCGGATCCGCATCGACTGCGAGCGCGCCACCGTCGAACTGACCCACCTCTACGGCCACTCCAACGCGGACTGGCGCATCACTGCGGCTCCGGGCGTCCCCGCCGAGGAGGCCGCGGCCTGGCGGGACTTCGGGCCGGACGTGCCCAGCTCGCACCTCGCCCAGCTGCGCGAGCTGGTCGGCGCCATGCGCGCCGGGGAGCGGCCGCGCAGCAGCGGCGCGGACGGGCGCACCAGCCTGGAGCTGATCACCGCGCTCTACAGGTCGGCGTTCACCGGCACCACCGTACGTGCGGGCGAGATCGGTCCCGGTGATCCCTATTACACGGCCCTGCACGGGGACGCCCCGGGCTGGGCGCCGGGCGAGCGCGAGGAGGAGTCCGCGTGAGCGGCGAACTGCGGATCACGCACACCCACGGCGACCGGATCGCCGTGACCGAGCCGGTCAGCGGGGTGCAGCTCTTCGCCTACGTCTACCGGCCCGAGGCGGCCTGGGAGGCGCCCAAGCCCTATCTGCACCCGATCCGCACGCTCGCCGGGGACGTCGTCACCGACTACCGGCCCAACGACCACCGTTGGCACAAGGGCCTCTCGCTGACCGCCTCGCACCTGTCCGGCGCCAACCTGTGGGGCGGCAACTCCTATGTCCACGGCGAGGGCTACCTCGTCCTGCCGGAGCGGGTCGGATCGATGCGGCACGCCGGTTTCGACGAGCTGTCCTCGGCGGACGGCCGGCTGGTCGTCGCGGAGCGGCTGACCTGGCACCCGTACGAGGGGACGCTGTGGGCCGAGGAGCGGCGGCGCATCGAGGTCCCCCACGTCGACCCCACGTCCGGTGTCTGGGCGCTCACCTGGTCCAGTGCCGTCACCAACGTCCGTGACGAGCCGCTCCGGTTCGGCAGCCCGACCACCGCGGGACGCGAACAGGCGGGCTACACCGGCCTGTTCTGGCGCGGCCCGCGGGCCTTCCGGGGCGGCCGCATCATCGGCCCCGAGGGCGAGGGCCCAAAGCTGATGGGCTCCCAGTCGTCCTGGCTGGCGCTGTCCGGCGAGCACGACGGCACCGACGGCCATGCCACCGTCGTCTTCGAACACGCCCCGGAGAACGACCAGTCGGGTGCGGACGGCACCCACCCGGCGCACTGGTTCGTGCGCAACGACCCGTTCGCCGGCATCGCCCCCTCCTGGGCCTTCCACGACGAACTCGAACTGGCCCCGGGGGACACCCTCAGGCGCCGCTACCGGGTCGTGATCGCGAACGGCGCCCGGGAACGTGCGGACATCGCCGGGTACCTGGAGGCGCATCCATGGTGAGCGGCGGGGAAACCGGGTTCGCGGGACTGCCGGGCGGGGTCGCGGTCTCGCGTCTGTGCGTGTACGACTGGCCGGCAGCCGACGGGGTGCGCGGCGGAACCCCGCACGTGCACCTGGCCTGTTCGGAGGGGTACGTGGTCACCGGCGGCCGGGGCGCGGTGCAGACGCTCACCACCTCCGGGTACCTGGTCACGCCTCTCACCCCCGGCACCGTCGCCTGGTTCACGCCGGGCACCGTGCACCGCCTCGTCAACGAGGGCGACCTGCGCATCACCGTGCTGATGCAGAACGGCGGCCTCCCGGAGGCCGGGGACGCGGTGCTGACGCTGCCGCCGCGCTGTCTGGCCGACCCGGAGACCTACGCCTCGGTGACCACCGTTCCCGCGGACGCGCCGGAAGCCGAGCGGGAGCGGATCGCCCGTGCCCGCCGTGATCTGGCCCTGGAGGGCTACCGGGCGCTGCGCGAGGCCACCGGCCCGGAGCCGCTGGCCGCCTTCCACCGGGCCGCCGCCGCCCTCGTACGGCCCCGGCTCGCCGAGTGGCGCGCCCGCTGGGAGCGCGGTGCCCGGGCCGCCGCCGCGGCCACCGGGGAGCAGCTCGACCGCCTCGAACGGGGCGATGCCGGCCACCTTGCCGACGCCGTCGTGCACGCCGAACAGCCCTATGAGGAGGGACGGTTCGGGATGTGCGGCCGGCTGGACGTGTACCGGCAGGGTCAGTAGGACGCAGGGCCGCAGGGCGCGGACGGTCTCCGGACCGTCCGCGCCCTGCGGCGTGTGCGCGCCCGGACGGCGGCGCCGCTTCCTGGACGGTTGGATTTTCCTACTCACGGGGTTATGGTGAGTTCGGATTTCCTACTCACCGGTAATCGAAGACTGGCAATCGAGGTCCCCAGATGCGTGACGCAGTCATTGTCGAGGCCGTACGCACCCCCGTCGGGAAGGGCAAGCCGAACGGGTCCCTGGCGCACGTCCACCCCGTCGAACTCCTCGCCCACACCCTGCGCACGCTGGTCGAGCGCTCCGGTGTCGACCCCGCCCTGATCGACGACGTGATCGGCGGCACCGTCGACCAGGTGGGTGAGCAGGCCATGAACACCACCCGGTACGCCGTGCTCTCGGCGGGCTTCCCGGAGACCGTCCCCGCCACCACCGTCGACCGTCAGTGCGGCTCCTCCCAGCAGGCCGTGCACTTCGCGGCGCAGGGGGTCATGTCCGGGGCCTACGACGCCGTCGTGGCCTGCGGTGTCGAGTCGATGAGCCGGGTGCCGATGTGGTCCAACGTGCCGCCCGGCAAGGACCCCTTCGGTCCCGGAGTCGCCGCCCGCTACCCGGAGGGCCTGGTTCCGCAGGGCATCAGCGCCGAGCTCATCGCGGCGAAGTGGTCGATCAGCCGGGCGGAGATGGACGCGTTCGCCGTCTCCTCGCACCTCAAGGCGGCGGCCGCCTGGGACGCGGGGCTGTTCGACGCCGAGGTGGCGGGGCTGGAGGGCGTCGGCCGGGACGAGTCCGTGCGGCCCGGCACCACCGCCGAGGTCCTCGCCGGACTCAAGCCCGCCTACTACGACCCCGGGTTCGCCGAGCGGTTCCCGCAGATCGACTGGAGTGTCACGGCGGGCAACGCCAGCCCGGTCAACGACGGTGCCTCCGCCGTGCTGATCATGGCCGCCGAGACCGCCGAGCGGCTCGGGCTGCGGCCGCTGGCCCGCCTGCACGCGTTCGCCGTGACCGGCTCCGATCCGCTGCTGATGCTGACCGGCGTGATCCCGGCCACCGAGAAGGTGCTGCGCAAGGCCGGGCTGGGCCTCGGCGACATCGACCTCTTCGAGGTGAACGAGGCGTTCTCCAGCGTGGTGCTCGCCTGGCAGCAGGAGACCGGGGCGGATCTGGCCAAGGTCAACGTGCACGGCGGGGCGATCGCGCTGGGGCATCCGCTGGGGGCCAGCGGGACCCGGCTGACCACCACACTGGTGCACGCGATGCGGGAGCGCGGCGCTCGCTTCGGGCTGCAGACCATGTGCGAGGCGGGCGGGCTGGCGAACGCGATGATTCTCGAGGCGCTGCGGTAGGGCCGGTCCTGTCCGGCGGATCAGGCCGGGGGAAGTCGACTGTGCCTCGTCAGCGCCGGTGCGCGGGGTCTGGTGCGGCCGGCTGCAAGGCGGAGGAGGGCGGCAGCGCGGTGGGGGCACCTTCCGGCCGGCTGGGGGACGTCGAGAGCCGACGACAACCCCGCTGGGGTCCCCCTTTGGGGTCCTCCTCGCGGAAGGGCGTGACGGGCCCCGTGCCCGCGGCGTGATCCGCCGGACAGGCCCTGGGGCCGGGCGCCTTCCGGGACGGGTACCGCGCCGTCTCGCGAGTGCGGCCTCGTCGTGGCTCGTCGCGCCGTTGCCGCGCCCCCGCGCCCCTTTCGGGGCGCGGCCTATCCGGCGCGTAGGTGGTGGCGCTTGCGCCAGGCCACCACCGCGCCCGCCAGGGCCGGGACCACGATCGCGGCCACCGAGATCAGGAAGACCGGGGACGTCGGGGTCGAGGCCCGGGCGCCGGCCACCACGTACGCGGCGACGTTCGGGATCGAGCCCAGCCCCGTCGCCAGCAGGAACGGCGCGTAGCGCATCCGGGAGACGGACGCCGCGTAGTTCGCGGCCCAGAAGGGGACGCCGGGGAACAGCCGTACCGCCAGCATCGAGCGGAAGCCGTGCTTGCTGAACTGGTTGTCCGCCGCGTTCAGCAGCCGGCCGCGCAGCAGCGGGCGCAGCGCGTCCTGGCCGAGGAGGCGGCCGAGCGCGAAGGAGATCCAGGCCCCGAGCAGGGTGCCCGCCATGGCCGCGCCCATGCCCAGCGCCGAGCCGAACAGCGCGCCGGCCGCGAGGTTCAGGAACGGCCGCGGCACGAACGCCACCGTGATCAGGCCGTACACCACGGCGAAGACCACCACCGCGGTGGTGCCCTCGACCTGGGGCGGCCAGCCCTGCGTCAGCAGCTTCTGCGGCTCGAAGAGCAGTACCGACGACCCGGCCGCCGCCAGCAGGGCGACGAGCAGGGCCAGCCGGGACCACGGCGACAGCAGAACTCTTGTGCAGCGGGCGGCAAAGCTCACCGGACCGGACACGGCAATGGTCAGCTCCTTGGCGGCGGCCGGGGGATCGGCCGTGGCGGTGCCAGAGCGGTTGGCATCGAGCATTCGGTGACAGTAGCCGAAGCAGATGTGTGATCGCCGTACGGTCCCTGTCCATCGGGCGAAACCGGCACCACGGAAAACCGTTCGACGTGCGGCGACGCATCGGCAATGATCTGCGTCATGTTCCGGTACGCCTTCCTCCTCGCAGCATCCGCAGCCGCGGATGCGCCGAAGGCTGCCGTGCCCGTTGTGGCGGCCGCTGCGGACGGCGCCCGAAGCTGACCCTCCCCGGAACGTCCGGCGGACCCCGCAGGGGGAGGGTCGGCGGTCCTTGGGGGTCCCCGCGTCCCGCGCTGACGAGACGCTCCACCGCAGTTCAGGCTTCGAGGTAGAGCCATGCCCAAGACGGCATACGTCCGCACCAAACCGCATCTCAACATCGGCACGATGGGTCACGTCGACCACGGCAAGACGACCCTGACCGCCGCCATCACCAAGGTCCTCGCCGAGCGCGGCAGCGGCAGCACCACCCAATACGTTTCGTTCGACCGCATCGACCGGGCCCCGGAGGAGGCCGCCCGCGGCATCACCATCAACATCGCGCACGTCGAGTACGAGACCGACACCCGGCATTACGCGCACGTGGACATGCCGGGCCATGCCGACTACGTCAAGAACATGGTCACCGGTGCCGCCCAGTTGGACGGCGCGATCCTGGTGGTCTCCGCGCTCGACGGGATCATGCCGCAGACCGCCGAACACGTGCTGCTCGCGCGTCAGGTGGGCGTCGACCACATCGTGGTCGCGCTCAACAAGGCCGACGCGGGCGACGAGGAGCTCACCGACCTCGTCGAGCTGGAGGTCCGTGAACTCCTCACCGCGCAGGGGTACGGCGGCGACTCCGTGCCCGTCGTACGGGTCTCCGGGCTCAAGGCCCTGGAGGGGGACCCGCGGTGGACGGCGTCCATCGAGGCGCTGCTCGACGCGGTGGACACGTACGTGCCGACGCCCGAGCGGTATCTGGACGCGCCGTTCCTGCTGCCGGTGGAGAACGTGCTCACCATCACCGGGCGCGGAACCGTCGTGACCGGTGCCGTGGAGCGGGGGACCGTACGGGTCGGCGACCGGATCGAGGTCCTCGGCGCGGACGTCGAGACCGTCGTCACCGGCCTGGAGACCTTCGGGAAGCCGATGGACGAGGCGCAGGCCGGCGACAACGTGGCGCTGCTGCTGCGCGGCGTTGCGCGGGACGCGGTGCGACGCGGGCACGTGGTGGCGGCGCCGGGGAGTGTGGTGCCGGCGCGGCGGTTCTCGGCAAGGGTGTACGTGCTCTCGGGGCGCGAAGGGGGCCGTACGACCCCTGTCTCTACGGGGTACCGCCCGCAGTTCTACATCCGCACGGCGGACGTGGTCGGGGACGTCGACCTCGGTGAGGCGGCGGTCGCCCGGCCCGGCGACACGGTGGAGATGACGGTGGAGCTGGGGCGGGAGGTCCCGCTGGAGGCCGGACTCGGGTTCGCCATCCGCGAGGGCGGCAGGACGGTGGGGGCGGGGACCGTGACCTCGGTGGAGTGAGGTCACGAGCGCCCCCGGGCGGGCACGGGCACCGCACAATGGAGGGGTGAACGAAGCCATACCCGTCGTCCGGGTCACCGATCACGGCACCGCCAAGCTCATGCCCGACGTCGACCGGGAACGGGCGTGGCTGCTGACCGTCGACGGGGCGCCCCAGTCGTACGTCGATCTCGACGAACCGACGCATCTGGAGTTCGAGTACACCCGGCGGCTCGGGTTCGTGCTGGATGCCGTGGCGGAGACCGGGGCGCCCCTGGACGTGCTGCATCTCGGCGGGGGCGCCCTCACCCTGCCCCGGTACGTGGCGGCGACCCGGCCCGGGTCCCGGCAGGACGTCGTGGACGCCGACCGGGGGCTGCTCGACCTGGTCACCGAGCAGCTGCCGCTGCCCGACCACGCCGGGATCGCCCTGCACGCCGCCGACGCCCGGGGCTGGCTGCAGGGCGCTCCCGGTGACTCGGCCGACGTGCTGATCTCCGACGTCTTCGGGGGGTCCCGGATCCCCGCGCATCTGACCTCGCTGGGCTACGCGCGGGAGGCCCGGCGGGTGCTGCGCGAGGACGGCGTCTACCTGGCCAACCTCGCGGACTCCGCGCCCTTCGACTTCCTGCGTTCCCAACTCGCCACGTTCGCCGCCGTGTTCGAGGAGCTGGCGGTCATCGCGGAGCCGGGGGTGCTGCGCGGGCGGCGGTTCGGGAACGCGGTGCTCATCGCCTCGCGCCGGCCCGTCGACATGACAGGGCCGGCCCGGCGCACGGCCGCCGACGCCTTTCCGGCGCGCGTCGAACACGGGCCCGCGCTGCGGCGGTTCATCGGCGGTGCCGCACCGGTCGGCGACGCGGACGCGGTGCCGTCACCCGAGCCCCCCGGCGGCGCGTTCGGCATCGGATGACGCCGGCACCGGCCGGGCGGTGACGGAGACCGTGCGGCGGGTGAGACGGCGGACGTCCGGCACCAGCAGCACCGCGGCGGTGACGGCGACGATCAGGCCGGAGCACCCCCACAGCGCCGGACTCCGGCCGAAGGCGTCCTCCGCCGGGCCCGCCAGCGCGGTCGCCAGCGGCAGCAGGGAGACGGAGCCGAACCAGTCGTACGCCGAGACCCGGGACAGCTTGTCCTCGGGGATCTCCTGGTGCAGCACGGTCATCCAGGAGACGCCGAAGACCTCGACCATGGTCCCGGAGACGAACATCACCCCGTAGAGGATCCCCACCGGGACGGGCACCGCCAGCGCCGCCGAGGGCAGGGCCAGCGGGAAGATGCAGAGAGTGCCGGCGAACAGCGGCCGGCGGGGCTTCCACCGGGTCATCAGCAGGGCGCCGGCCACCGTGCCCGCGCCGAAGGCGCCCAGCGCCAGCCCCCACGGGCCGGATCCGCCCAGGCTGTCGCGGGCGACGAGCGGCCCGTAGACCGCGTCGGCCGCACCGACCACCGCGTTCACGATCGAGAACTGGACGACGATGCCCCACAGCCAGGGGCGCCCCTTGACCTCCCGCCAGCCCTCCCGGAGGTCGGCCAGCAGCCCCTCCCCGGGGGCACGCGGCGGGATGTGGCTGACGTCGAGGAACGACCGCAGCGCCGCGGCTACGGCGAACGCGGCCGCGTCCACCGCCAGAACCCAGCCCGGGCCCACCGCGGCCACCAGCGCACCGCCGAGGGCCGCCCCGCCCAGGGCCGCGCCCTGCATCGCGATCCGGAAAGCGGCGAAGGCGCGGCCCGCCTGCTCCCCGCTCACCGAGGACATCAGCATGCCCTCGGCCGCCGGGCTGAAGAAGGCCTGGCCGGTGCCGCCCAGCGCCGTGAGCAGCATCATCTGCCACAGACGGGGGTCGCCGGCGAGCACCAGGACGGCGAAGGCGCCCTGGGAGAGGAAGTTGAGGGCGTTGGCCGCGACCATCACCCGGTGGCGGGGGAACCGGTCCGCCACCGCGCCGCCGATGAGCAGGAAGAGCACCAGCGGAAGGGTCCGGGCGGCGGCCACCAGGCCGACGTCCCCGCCGTCGCCGCCCGCGTCCAGGACCGCGAAGGCGGCGGCGATCAGCGAGCCGCCCGCGCCGAGGCTCGTCACGACCGCCGCCGCGGTCAGCAGACTGTAGTTGCGGCCCGCCCAGCCGGGTCTGCGCGGGCCGGCGGGGAAGGCGGGGGCGTCGGAGGTGGAGGTCACCGCCTGACTATCCCCGCCGACCGTCCGGCCTGCCAAACCGATAAGCGGTCGGCCGGCCCTCTGACCAGGTCAGTTCGCGGTCGGTGTGCCGTGCAGCCGGACCGTGCTGAGGATCTTCATGATCGTCTCCGTGGGGACCTCGCCCTTGACGCCCCTGGCGCCGTAGAAGTCCCAGGACACCAGGTCGCCGGCCGAGTTCTCGAAGCCGAACGTGATCGCCTTGCCGTCGCTCGCGCACTTGCCCTTCTGCGGGGTGTTCGCCGAACGAGCCCAGGCGTAGGCGCCCTTGAGGCCGGACGCGGTGGTGTAGGCGGTGGCCTTCTCGTCGTAGCCGAGGCTCTTCTTGTCCGGTTGCGTGTAGCCGCCGTACACCCACCAGGGGACTTCCCGGACGGCCGCGTCGCCGCCGCTCTTCGCGCCGCTCTCGCCCTTGGTGCCGACCCCCGCGAGGGAGGTGTCCTCGGTCCTGCCGTCCTTGTCGTCGTCGCTCGTGCACCACTTCGACTTGTACTGGGCGGCCCCCGACATGGTGATGATCGGCTTGCCGTCCTTGTCCTCGAAGCCGATGGACGTACCGGGGGTGAGCACCTCCCAGTCGGCCGGCACGTCGAAGGCCGTGCCCCACTTCGGGTTGACCACGGTCTTCCAGCCCGCGACCGTCGGCTTCTCGGTCTCGTCACCGCGCGGGTCGTCGTCCGCCGAGGCGGAGGCGGAGACGGTCGGCGACGGGGCCGGCGACGGGGACGTCCGCTGGTCCTTGCCGTTGTCCGCCTTGTCGTCCTTCTTGCCCCCGAGCACCAGGAACCCGGTCACCCCGGCCGCCACCACGACGGCCGTGGCCGCGATGATCGCGACCAGCTTCGTCCGGTTGCCGCCGCCCCCGCCCTGCGGTGGCCGTGGCCCGCCGGCCTGTCCCGGCTGACCCCACGGCGGCTGCTGCCCGTACCCGCCCGGCGGCGGATACTGCTGGTAGCCGGGTTGCTGGTACGGATTCGGCTGCTGGTAACCCGGTTGCTGGTACGGGTTGTTCCGCGGGTTCTGCTCGCCCCCTGGCGGCTGCTGTTCTGGCCACATGGCCCGTAACCCTAGTGCCGCCCGGGACGTCCTACATCCCTGGTACCCGCGCACGCCGGGCCCGCGGGCCGCCGCCGGGAGGACTGTGATCTGCGCACCGGCACTGTTCAGACTCTGCTACCCATGAGTAACATTGCCGTCATGAGCACTGACCAGATGTCGATCGGCGAGATGCTCGCCGCCACGGTCCCGATGGTGCGGACCCTCAACCTGGAGTACCTGGAGACCACTCCGGAGCGGGCCGTGCTGTCCCTGCCGGACCAGGGTGACTTCCACAACCACATCGGCGGACCGCACGCGGGCGCGATGTTCACCCTCGCCGAGTCGGCGAGCGGCGCGATCGTCCTCGCCGCCTTCGGCGACCAGCTCTCCCGCGCCGTGCCGCTCGCCGTCCGCGCCGAGATCGCGTACAAGAAGGTGGCTCTGGGCCCGGTCAGGGCGTCCGCGACCCTGGGCCGCCCGATCGCCGACGTCGTCGCCGAACTCGACGCGGGCAAGCGCCCCGAGTTCCCGGTCGCCGTCACTCTCACCCGCGAGGACGGCGCGGTCACCGGCGAGATGACGGTGATCTGGACGCTCCGCCTGAACGGCTGAGCAGGACCGGGCCGAGCGGCAGGCAGGCCCGCCGTCGACGCCGCCGTCCGAGCGGCTTCGGCAGCGCCGAAGGGGCCGGCCTGCCTGCGGATTCCGCGCCGCCGTACCGCGGGCTGCTCCTCGATGAAGGCGAGGATGTCCGGGTTGAGGACCTCCGGGTGTGCCGACAGCATGCCGTGGGGTAGCCGTCGTGGCTCTTGAGCCGCCCGTGCCGTGCGTGACGAGCACCGGGACCTCGATCCTCTTGAGGTCCTCGGTGAAGTCGGTCTCGGAGAAGGTCTTGACGCACTCGTAGTGCGCGTTGGCGGCGCCGGTCATGCCCCGGAGCCACCAGCGGTCGATCAGGGCCTGCGACTTCTCGACCCCGGGCGGGTCGAAGCCGTAGAACGGCCCCGACGGCACGTCGATGCAGAACTGGGCGCGGTTGGCGGCCGGCGCGGCGCGGAACCCGACGGACCCCTCGACGGGCAGGCCCTCGGGGTCGCTCTCCTTCTCGATCATGACCGGCGGGACGGCCGGGACGAGGATGCCCTTGGCCACCCGCCCCGGCTCGGCCCGCGCGACGTAGCGGGCGACCTCGCCGCCGCCCGTGGCTCGACCACGTCGGCCGCGTAGGTGTCCGTGTCCTGACAGGTGGCGGTCTGGCTCGAACGGCCTGTCCTTACGCGAGGCCGGCCTGACCGGCGGGATCGAACGGACCGGACGGTCCCGGGCAGGTGCGGATTCCGCGGCCGAAGGCCCGCCGCCGGTTCCGAGACGCGTCGGTCGCCCGCCGCCTCATCGCACGGACGAGGCCGCCGACTGGATCACTTTCGTCACGGCCGCCGGGTCCGACACGAGCGTGAGGTGCGAACCGCCGTTGTAGACGGTCACGTTGGCCTTCGCGCGGCGCGCCATCATCTTCTCCGAGCTGGGGGTGATGATCTGGTCGCCGGTGCTGATGAAGTACCAGGAGGGGATCGTCTTCCACGCCTGGTACTTGGAGGGGGTCTTGAAGGCCACCGTGGTCGCGGCACGCTGGGTGGCCCACAGGCCGACCGCCTGGTCGTGCGGCACACTGTTCGCGAACTTCGTGACGAACACGTTCTCCTTGAGGTACAGCGCGGACGCCTTGGACGGTGCGTTCGCGTAGGGCACGGCGTCGTACAGGTCGGACGGCGATCCCTTGGTCAGGACGGACGTCGGACCGCTGAGCTGCGCCGTGGTCTCCCCGACCGCCGGCGCGGCGGCGTCGACGTAGACGAGTGCCTTGACGTTGGCGACTCCCTGTGCGGCGTTGGTGATCACCGATCCACCGTAGGAGTGCCCGGCCAGGACGATCGGGCCCTTGATGGTCTTGAGGAAGTCCTTGACCGTCTGCGCGTCGGTCGTCAGGTTCTCCAGCGGGTTGCCGATGGCCCGCACCGTGTAGCCCGCGCGGCGCAGGAGCGTGACCTCGCCGTTCCAGCTCGACGTGTCCGCCCATGCGCCGTGCACGAGGACGATCGTGGGTTTCGTCTGCCGGCCGGCTGTCTGCCCGGTGCTCGCCGCACCGCCTGGCGGGGCCGCGGCTGCCACGCCGGTGACGGCCATCGTGACGGCCGTCAGAGTCATCGAGAGATTCCGCCGCCATGCGGTGGACGCCATCGGAAGCCTCCCTAGTTCCAGCTTCTCCGGAGGGAACGCGTTCCGACAGGAAGGAAGGACCGGTCCAGGACGGCAGAGGGAGCCCGCTGCACCGGTGAACACGTCCCCGGCTCTCCACATGACGGTAGCCCCATGCCGCCGCGTCAGCACCTGGGCCCGGAACGGCCCGGCCGGAGCGCCGGAGCGCCGGTGCGGGGCTTCCTCGGATCAGCGGCCCGGTGGCTGGTCGCGCTGGTCGCGAAGGGCTGCCGGTCGGCGTCACAGGATCTCGACGAGCCGGGGGCCGGTCGCCGTGGCGCCCTGGCGGATGCGGCCGCTCAGGTGGTGGAGGACCTCGGCGCGGTGCGCCGCCGGACCGTGGCCGCGGTCGGTGTCCGGCACGCCGAGGCCGAGACGCCGAGGTGTGCGTGTCCGTGGACGTGGCCTGGGCGAAGCCGTCCGCGGTACCGGTCGCGGCGCCCTCCTTCAGGACCGGGTGCTGGCGCCCTCCGCCGGGACCGGGTCATGGGGGATGTCGTCCGGGGCTCCGGTGAGGAGGGGCGGTTCGCCGGACCCGGGGTTGCCGAAGGCGGCCCCGACCGCCCGCGGGGTGCGGGACGACGACGCCGTGATCGCGTCGCGCCGGGCGCTCCGGCACACCGGCACGGCCTCGTCCGCACCGGCCCGGCGCTTCGGCCGGTCCCGGCGGCGGTGCGGCCCCCCTCTCGTGTGGCTCGCTCAGGCGCCCCGGCCGGAGCGGCGTGCGATCTCCTCGGCTGCCAGGTCCGCCACGAACTCTCAGCCATGCGGTGAACTCGGGCCCCAGAACCGGCCGTTCGCAGGCGAGCCGGACCACCGTGCGCAGATAGTCGGCCTGGTCGCCGGTGTCGTAGCGTCGTCCGTCGAAGACCACCCCGCGCACCGTGCCGGCCGCCGCGAGTTCCTGGAGCGCGTCGGTCAACTGGATCTCGCCGCCCCGGCCGGGCCCGGTTCGCTCCAGGAGGCCGAACACCCCGGGGTCGAGGACGTAGCGGCCGATGACCGCGTATGTGCTCGGCGCGTCCTCGGGGGACGGCTTCTCCACCAGGCCGGTCACCCGCACCACGCCTTCCTCGCCGGTGTGCTCGACGGCGGCGCAGCCGTAGAGGTGGACCTGTCACGGGTCGACCGGGTCTCGCGCGCGTCGATGAGGTCGTCACCGAGGAGCACCGCGAACGGCTGGTCGCCCACGTGGTGCTTCGTGCGCAGCACCACGTGGCCGAGGCCGGGCGGGTCGCCCTGGCGGACGTGGTGGATGTCGGCGAGCAGCGCGGGATCGCGTACCGCGTCCAGGCGTAGGGTGTCGCCCCTGGCGGCGAGCGCCTCCTCCAGCTCGAAGGCGTTGTCGAAGTGGTCCCCGATGGCCCGCTCGTGCCGGCCGGTGACCCTGAGGATGTCGTCGAGCCCGGCCTGGGCGGCCTCCTCGACGACGTACTGGATCGCCGGCTTGTCGACGACCGGCAGCATCTCCTTCGGGGTCGCCTTGGTGGCGGGCAGGAACCGGGTGCCCAGTCCGGCGGCCGGTACGACGGCCTTGCGAACCGGCCGGGAGGACGTGGGGGCGGTGGAGGCGTGGGGGGCGGTCATGCGGCACATGCCGGGCCGCCGGGATGAAGAGCGGGCCCGGAGAAACGTGGGAGGCGGCTGTGGAAGGCCGTGCTCCGCCCCACGGTGCGCGAATGTGAGGGAGTTGGAGATTCCGTGCGCCATCGGGGCCCTCACGCGCACAAGGTGAACCTGTGAGGCCGCTGAATCCGACCCACTCGTCGATACCGACGGTAACTCATCTGAATTCACTGAACTCTGGACCCGGGTCACCTCCACTTCTTGTTTCCTGCGAGGCCCGTGTGCGAAGGTGAGCCTCCCCGCGGGAGGGTTCAGAGACCGGCATGGCCGTTAGTCCGGTCCTTATGGGCTCCAAAAGGTACGCACCAATCAGGCAACCGCATTCCGTCAGGGCGCCATTTCGCATGCCGTCCTGCGGCTCGGAAGGAAATGGTTCAGTGCAATCGCCCTACCCCCCACGCCCGCCCTGCCCGCCTCGCCCCGGTCCGACTCCGGGGGAGTCCGACCGGGATCTCATCGACCAGCTCACCAAAACGCCCGCGGCCAAGCACCATGCCGTCGCCCTGCTGCTCACCCGGCACTGGCGCGCCACCTGTGACTACGCGGTGGTCTGTCTCGCCTCCGCCACCCCTGTCGCCCAACTGGTCGCCAGCGCCGCCTTCGAGCGGGTGCTCGGCCGGCTGACCGGGCGCGCGGTCGGCGGCGCCCTGCGGCCGCAGCTCCTCGTGGCCGTACGGGAGACGGTCCGCGCCTGGGCCGCAGACGAAGCCATTTCCCTGGTCGTACCGGAACTGCGCAGAACCACCGGCGGCCGCGGACTCGGCGCCGTGAGGCCGGGCACCCCCGAAAGGCGGCAACTCGCGGAACGCGCTTTCCAGTCTCTTCCCGCGGCCTCGCAATGCCTCCTCTGGCATACCGAGGCAGAAGCCGAACCCATAAACATACCCGCTGGTCTGTTGGGTGTCGACGCCCCCACCGCGACAGCCGCCCTCGCCCAGGCACGCGAACAATTCCGGGTCGGCCTGGTAGGCGCCCACCGGGAACTCGCGCCCTCGAAGGAATGCCGTTTCTACAACCGGCTCCTCGACGTCCCCATGCGTCGCGGTGGTGCTCTGCTCCCCGATGTGCAAGAGCACCTGACGGTGTGCCGGTTCTGCCGGCACGCCGCCGAACAGCTCAGCCATTTCGACGGCGGCCTGGAGGTGCTGCTCGCCGAGACCGTGCTCGGCTGGGGCGCCCGTCGCTACCTCGACGCCCGGGCCGGCCGCGACGCCGCGGAGGCCTGGCCGGCCGGCGCCGGACCCGTGTCCGCCGGGGTGCCCGGCGGCCGGCACCGCACGGTGTCCGAGGGCGGCCGGCGCAAGGCCCTGCTGGCCGGTGCCGGCCTGGTCTCCCTCGCGCTGCTCGCCACCGTGCTGGTGGCCAAGGGCTGGTCCGACGACGACGGTGTCCCACACCCCGGCGCCACGACCTGGGGCGCTCCCGTCACCGGCACCACCGGGTCCGGTCCCGGCCGGAAACCGTCCACCGCCACCTCCCCGTCCCCGGCCTCCGCGGGCGAGCCTGTCGAGATCGCCCACGGCAGACTGCGCAGCCTCGGCTCCGGGCTCTGCCTGGACGTGCGCGGCGGCCGGCCGCGGGACGGCGCGGACCTGCGGCTCGCCAGGTGTGCGGACACCGGGTCCCAGCAGTGGTCGTACCAGGACGACGGCATGCTGCGCAGTGTCCTGGATCCCGGCCTCTGCCTGGCCGCCGACCCCGGCGCGCACACGGTCGTGGTCTCGGGCTGCCTGGTGCACGCGGGCGAGGTGTCGTACGACCTGACGGTGCGCGGTGAGCTCCTGCTGCGCTGGGACAAGGACCTCGCGCTGGCCGCGGACGGCGCGAAGGCGACCGTGGCCCGACGTGACGGATCCTTTCACCAGCGCTGGGAGCTGGCGTCTGGCGACGGCGGCGCACCGGTGACGCCTGACGTCACGCACTCCGCGCCGGCAGGGCCGAAGAGGGACGGGAAGAACGACGCGAAGAACGACGGGAACTCGCAGGATTCCGCGCCCCCGCCGGATCCCGCGGCGCCGCCGCAGACGCCTGGTACTGCGCGGGACCCGTACGGCACCCGGGTCGCGCAGGTCGGCTCCCACGACGGTTCCGCCCCGGTCGTCCCCGCCGGGCCGCAGGGGCAGCCGGAGTCCGTCGCGACGCTCGCCGGAAGGGCCGACGACGTCCTGGGGTCCGTGCCGGCCACGGTGGCGGGTGTCGTGAGCGGAGTGGGGGGCCTGCTCGGTTAGCCGGTGGCGGCAGCATGCGGGGGCGGTGGAGGTCCGGCGCGAGGGCCGAAGGAGGGCCACGGTGTGAAGTGGCCCTCCCGGCGTGGCGGTGCCGCAGGTGTACGTCGCGCGCTCGCCCGGTCTCCGACTCGACCGGGCGGTCCGGGTGCCGGGCGGATTCCGGCGGCTGGTGCTGGGGTCGGGGGAGCGGCGCCGCGTCACGGTACGGGTCGCCGCGCGCACCCTGTCGTCGTGGGACGCCGGCCGCCGTCGCTGGACGCTCGGCACCGGAACGCGCACCGTCTGGGTGGGTGCGCCGTCGGGCGATCTGAGGCTGCGCACCGGCGCCCGGGTCAGCGGCTGAGAACACTGAATCCATGTCAATGAGCGGCCGGCGGGCGAAGGCTCTCCGGCCGCATTCCTTCAGGGTTTACGAGGATTTTCCCCGTCGCGTGTTTCATGTGAAGTAATACGCTTGGGGACAGGTTTTTGTCAGGCTTGGGTCAGGGTTGGTGCAGGTTTCGTACCGGAGTGGCCGTCACGCGTTCTTGGTGTGCCACGATCGAGCCAGCGGACCGAAGTCATCTCGAATTTACAGAGCTGGGCGCGCCCGCACGGGGTGTTGCGCCGGGGTGAGTGCCGGGTGAATGACCCGGGCGCTTTGACGGACTTGTGGCGGTGTGACGGCGTCGCTCCACCGGTTCCGAAGCCGTTTCGATGCAGTGGATTGCTCTGATTTTCGGCTCTTGCGGTGAATTTCCCCGACTGGCCGAATCAATGCCCCCGGGCGTGATAGGGCCGTTCCGTTATTGACCCGCGAGTAATGAACTCGCTACTTTCCGGGGGCCTCACCCCGAGCACTCCGCCGCACACATCCCCCACCGTGCTGTCCTCCCGATTATTCGGAGCATCATGACGTTCCCTGTGCGTGCCGTCGACCTGATCATGTGCGTCACCCCGTTCGGAGAACCCGACCACCGGCTCACCGCAGCGGTCTGCGCCTCGGGCGGACTCGGTGTCCTGGACCTGGGGCGCGGTGACCGAAGAACCCGGGAGGCGCTGGCCCGGCTGAAACGGGCGGTGCGGGCCCCCTACGGCGTGCGGGTCGCCCCCGGCTGCGCGCTCACCCCCGAAGACCTCGACGAACTGCCCGACACCGTGGTCCTGGCCGCCGACGCGCCCTGGTCCGCCGGCCGGCTCCCCCCGCACGTCCGGGTACTGGCCGAGGTGACCGGCCTGCCCGGGGCCCGCGAGGCGGTCGCGGCCGGGGCCCACGGGCTGATCGCCCGGGGGGCCGAGAGCGGCGGCAGGGTCGGCGGCCTCAGCACCTTCGTGCTCCTCCAACAGCTACTCGGCACACCCGAGTTGTGCGTCCCGGTGTGGGCCTGCGGAGGCATCGGACCGCGTACCGCGGCGGCCGCGGTGGCCGGCGGCGCGGCCGGAGTCGTCCTGGACAGCCAGCTGGCCCTGCTCGCCGAGTCCCGGCTGCCCGAGGCGACGGCAGCCGTACTGCGCTCCCTGGACGGTTCCGAGACCACCGTCCTGGCCGGCCACCGGGTACTGCACCGGCGTGGTCCGGACGCCGTGCGCCCACCCGCCGACGACCCGGCCGCGGTCGCCGCGCTGCTGGGCGCCGAGGACCCGCGCACCCAGCTGCTGCCGGTCGGACAGGACGGCTTCCTCGCCGCCCGGTTCGCCGAGCGGTGGGGCGATGTACGGCGGACCGTAAGGGAGTTGACGGCGGCGATCCGGGAGGGCGACGCCGTCGCCCCGGACGCGTTACGGCCCGGTGCCTCCGCCATGAGCCGCGCCCTCGGCACCCGGCTGCCCGTCGCCCAGGGCCCGATGACCCGGGTCAGCGACCGGGCCGCCTTCGCCGCCGCCGTCGCCGCCGACGGGGCGCTCCCCTTCCTGGCCCTGGCCCTGGCCGACGGCGCCCGCGCCCGGGAGATGCTCACCGAGGCCAGGAGGGCACTGGAGGGCCGGCCCTGGGGCGTCGGCGTGCTCGGCTTCGCCCCCGAGGAACTCAGGACCGCCCAGCTCGACGCCGTACGGGAGCTGCGGCCCAGCCACGCGATCATCGCGGGTGGCCGCCCCGCCCAGGCCGAGGCGCTGGAGCGGGCCGGGATCAGCACCTTCCTGCATGTGCCCTCACCCGGGCTGCTCCGGCAGTTCCTGGAAGCAGGGGCCCGCAGGTTCGTCTTCGAGGGCTCCGAGTGCGGCGGCCACGTCGGACCGCGCGCGAGCTTCCCGCTGTGGGAGGCCCAGCTCGCCGTCCTGGAGGACTTCCCGCAGGCCGAGGGCCTGGAGGTGTTCTTCGCGGGCGGGATCCACGACGAGCGCTCCGCGGCGATGGCCGCCGCGCTCGCCGCGCCGCTGACCGCCCGGGGCGCGGCCGTGGGCCTCCTCATGGGCACCGCCTACCTGTTCACCGAGGAGGCCGTGGACCGGGGCGCGATCCGGCCGCTGTTCCAGCGCCAGGTCATGGCCGCCGCCTCGACAGCACTGCTGGAGACCGCGCCCGGCCACGCCACGCGCTGCGTGCCCAGCCCGTTCACCGTCGGCTACCACAAGCGCGAGGCGGAACTGCGGGCCGACGGGGTGCGGGACCGGCAGCTGTGGGAGGAGCTGGAGCGGCTCAACGTCGGCCGGCTGCGTATCGCCAGCAAGGGCGTGGACCGCCCGGACGGCGGTGAGCTCGCACCTGTGGACGAGCAACGCCAGCTGAACGAGGGGATGTTCATGGCCGGGGAGGTCGCCGTGCTGCGCTCGGCGACGACCACCGTGGCCGCCCTGCACCACGCCGTGACCGACGGCGCCGCCGACTACCTGGCCCGCCGCCGCCCGGCACCCGAACAGCGTGCGGAGCCGCCCGCCCCCGCCC
Organism: Streptomyces sp. NPDC026515; assembly: GCF_055567595.1. NCBI lineage: Bacteria > Bacillati > Actinomycetota > Actinomycetes > Kitasatosporales > Streptomycetaceae > Streptomyces > Streptomyces sp. NPDC026515. Next base: position 225,752 of record NZ_JBVHQD010000012.1, on the reverse strand, counting down.
CGCTCGACATCGCGATCGTCGGGATGGCCGGGATGTTCCCGCACGCCCCCGACCTCGCCACCTTCTGGGCGAACGTGGTCGGCGGACACGACGCGGTCACCGGGGTACCGGCCGAGCGCTGGGACCCGGCCGTCCACCACGCCGACGGCCACACCACCTCCCGGTGGGGCGGCTTCCTGCCCGCCATCCCCTTCGACCCGCTGAGCTACGGCATCCCGCCCGCCTCCCTCGGCCACATCGAACCGGTCCAGCTGCTCGCCCTCGAGGCCGCCCGGCGCGCCCTGGACGACGCCGGATACGGCGCCCGGGGACGGGAGTTCGACCGCTCCCGCACCTCCGTGGTCTTCGGCGCCGAGGCCGGCAGCGACCTCTCCAACGCCGCCACCCTGCGGGCCGTACTGCCCTCCTACTACGGCAAGGTCCCCGACGGCCTCGACGCGCAACTGCCCGGGCTCACCGAGGACTCCTTCCCGGGCATGCTCGCCAACGTCATCTCCGGGCGGATCGCCAACCGCCTGGACCTGGGCGGTGCCAACTACACGGTGGACGCCGCCTGCGCCTCCTCGCTCGCCGCCGTCGACGTCGCCTGCAAGGAACTCACCGCCGGCACCAGCGACGTCGTGCTGTGCGGCGGCGCCGACCTGCACAACGGCATCAACGACTACGTCCTCTTCTCCTCCGTGCACGCCCTCTCGCCGACCGGCCGCTCCCGCGCCTTCGACGGCTCCGCCGACGGCATCGCCCTCGGCGAGGGCGTGGCCTGCGTCGTCCTCAAACGGCTGGCCGACGCCGAGCGCGACGGGGACCGCGTCTACGGCGTGATCAAAGGGCTCGGTTCGTCGAGCGACGGGCGCTCCCTGGGCCTGACCGCACCGCGACCCGAGGGGCAACGGGCCGCGCTGCTCCGCGCGTACCGCAACGCGGACGTGTCCCCGGCGCAGGTCGGCCTGGTGGAGGCGCACGGCACCGGGACCGTCGTCGGCGACCGCACGGAACTGACCATCCTCAGTGAGGTGTTCACCGAGGCGGGCGCGGTCAACGGCGGTTGTGTGCTCGGCTCGGTCAAGTCCCAGATCGGACACACCAAGTGCGCCGCCGGACTCGCCGGACTGATCAAGACCACCCTCGCCCTGCACACCGGCGTCAAGCCGCCCACCCTGCACCTCGACCGGCCCAACCCGGCCTGGAAACAGGAGGACAGCCCGTTCGCCTTCCACACCGAGGCCCGGCCCTGGGCCGCTCCGGCGGCGGAACGGATCGCCGGGGTCAGCGCGTTCGGCTTCGGCGGCACCAACTTCCACGTGGTGCTCGGCGCCTACGACAGCGCGGTGCCGCCGGAGCAGGGACTGGACCTGTGGCCCGCCGAGCTGTTCCTGTTCCGCGGCCGGGACGAGAGGGCCGCGCACCGGGGCGTCGAGGAGATCCTGCGGGCCGCCGAGACGGGGTCCTGGCGGCTGCGCGACCTGGCGCTCGCCGCCGCCCGCCGCGCGGACGCCTCGCACGAGCCGGTGCGGGCCGCGGTGGTGGCGCGTGACCCGGACGAGCTGGCCGGGCAGCTGCGGCGGATCCTCGCGGGCGAGCACACCCCGGCCGCCGGCCTTCACCTGGCCGGCCCGCGGGCGGACGCCGACGGCAAGATCGCGTTCCTCTTCCCCGGCCAGGGCAGCCAGCGCCCCGGCATGCTCGCCGACGTCCTCGTGGCCCTCCCCGAACTGCAGCACTACCTCCAGCTCGGCCGGGCCCACGCCGGCCCCCTCTACCCGCCGGCCGCCTTCGACGACGCCACCCGTGAGCGCCACCGGGCCGCCCTCACCGACACCCGGGCCGCCCAGCCCGCCCTCGGCATCACCGGCCTCGCCGCCCACGCCCTGCTGACGGCGGCCGGGATCCGGCCCGACATGGCCGCCGGACACAGCTACGGCGAACTCGTCGCCCTCGGGGCGGCCGGCGCCCTCACCCCCGAAACCCTCCTGGAACTGAGCACCGAACGCGCCACCGCGATCCTGGCCGCCGCGGGCGACGAACCGGGCACCATGGCCGCCGTGTCCGGCGCCGCCGAGGACGTCGAGCGCGCGCTGCGCACCGCCGGGATCCCCGGCTCGGTCGTGGTCGCCAACCGCAACTCGCCCAAGCAGACCGTGATTTCGGGCCCCACCGAAGAAGTGACCCAGGCCGTGCGGCGGCTGCGCGAGAGCGGGCTCGGCGCCAAGCGGATTCCGGTGGCCTGCGCCTTCCACAGCCCGGTCGTCGCCGGTGCCGGACACCGGTTCGCCGAGGTCCTCGCGGAGGCGGCCGTACGGCCGCCCGAGTTCCCGGTGTGGTCCAACCGCACGGCCGCCCCCTACCCGGCGGACCCCGGCGCGGTACGCGCCGAACTCGCCGCCCAGATCGGCTCACCCGTCGCCTTCGCCGCCCAGATCGAGGCGATGTACGAGGCCGGAGCGCGGATCTTCGTCGAGGCCGGACCCGGATCCGTCCTGACCCGGCTCGTCGGACAGATCCTCGGCGACCGCCCGCACACCACCGTGGCCTGCGAACCCCGCGCCGACAGCGGACTGCGCGGCTGGCTCGACGCGCTCGCCCGGCTGGCCGTGGCCGGGGCGCCGGTCCGCACCGCCTGGCTGCTGCGCGGCCGTGACGCGGTGGACGCCCTGCGCACCCCGGCACCCCCGCGGCCGGGCTGGACGGTCGACGGACAGCTCGTGCGCACCGCCGCCGGAGACCTCCTGCCCGGTGCCCTCGTACCGGCCCGACGAGTCGTGGAGACGACTGTGACGACGAACCAGCCGCACGGCGCCCCGGCCGACCGGGACGCGCTGATCTCCGAATTCCTGCGCACCAGCCGGGAGATGATCGCCGCCCAGCGCGACGTGCTGCTCACCTACTTCGGGGCCGCGCCGGGGGCGGTGCCCGCCGCGCCGGTGTCGCCGCAGCAGCTCGCGCCCGTCCTCGCCGCCGCCCCGGCGCCCGTACCGGCCCCGGCGCCCGCCGATACCGTCGCGCCCCAGCCGGAGCCGGCGGCCGCGGAGACCGACGTCGAGCGGGTCGTCCTGGAGATCATCAGCGAGCGCACCGGCTACCCCGCCGACATGATCGAGCCCGACCTCGACCTGGAGGCGGACCTGAGCATCGACTCCATCAAACGGGCCGAGATCGCCGGGGAGCTGGCCAAGCGCCTCGGCTTCGCCGGCGGGGCGGAGACCCTCGACGACGCCGAGCTGGAGGAACTGGCCAAGGCGCGGACGGCCGCCGCCGTCTCCGGCTGGCTGAAGGCACGGGTCGGCACCGCCGGACGGCAGGAGGAGACGGCCACGGCCGGCACCGTCGAGGAGATCCCCCCGGGCGGGGCGCCGAAGCGGTTCGAGATGCGCCCCGTCGCGCTGGCGGAACCGGACACCGTGCCCGATCCGGCCGCCCTGCTCTCCGGCAGCCGGTTCGTGATCCTCGGGGACGGCGCCCCACTGGCGGATCGGCTCCGCGCGCATGGCGCCGAGGCCGTGACCGTGGGCCCCGACCACCGGCTCGGCGAATCCGACGGAACCGTGGACGGCGTCCTGTACCTGGGCGCGCTGCCCGGCAGTGACACTCCCGTGCTGCCGGACGCCTTCCCCGTGCTGCGGGCGGCCCTGGCGCGCGGTCCGCGCTGGCTGCTGGCCGCCCGGCCCGCCGAGGGCGAGGACGCCACCCGCTCGGCCGGACTCCACGGGCTGTTCCGGACCGTCGCCCGGGAATACCCGGACACCCTCGCCCGGGTCGTGACCATGGAGGACACCGCACCGGCCGCCGTCGCCGACGCGCTGCTCGCCGAACTGCTCGCACCCGCCCCGGCCCCCGTCGTCCTGCGCACCGCCGCCGGCCGGCACGGACTGGAGCTGACCGAGGTGCCGCTGGGCCCGCTCGGCAGCACCGGCGCCGGACCCGGCGGAGAGGGGGCCGCCGAGGCCGCCGCGCTCGGGCTCGACCGGGACTCCGTGGTGCTGCTGGTCGGCGGGGCCCGCGGTATCACCGCCACGTTCGCGGCCGCCCTCGCCGCCGCCTGCCGCTGCCGTGTCGAACTGCTCGGCCGGACACCCGCGCCCACCGGACCCGAGGCCCCGGACACCGCCGCCGCCAGGACCCCCGCCGGACTCCGCACGGCCCTCGCCGCCCGGGGCGGACGCAAGCCCGCCGAGGTCAACCGGGAGGCCGAACTGATCCTCGCCCAGCGGGAGATCGCCGCCACGCTGGACGAACTCGCCGCGCTCGGCGCTCAGGTGCGCTACCGCGCCGTGGACTTCCGCGACCGGAACGCCGCACTCCAGGCCGTCAAGGAGATCCACGCCGACCACGGCCGCCTGGACGGGGTCGTCTTCGCGGCCGGGGTGATCGAGGACCGGCTGATCGCCGAGAAGACCCCGGAGTCCTTCCAGCGGGTCTACGGCACGAAGACGAGCGGCGCGGCCACCCTGCTTTCCGCCCTTGAGGAACTGCCCAACGGGCCGGGCTTCGCGGTGCTGTTCGGCAGCGTCTCCGCCGTCCTCGGCAACCGGGGCCAGGCCGACTACGCCGCCGCCAACGACGCCCTGGAGAGCCTCGGCGCCGACTGGGCGGACCGCACCGGCAACCGGGCGTTGACCGTGCACTGGGGGCCGTGGGCTCCGACCGGTGGCCACACCGGCATGGTCAGCCCGGAGCTGGGGCGTGAGTACGCCCGGCGCGGGGTCGGGCTGATCGACCCCGACGAGGGCGCCGCCGCGCTGCTGCGGGAGCTGGCCTGGGGCGCGGAGTCCGTCCGTGCCGTCGTCTACACCGCGTCGGGCTGGTGACATGACCGACGACCGCCCGACACCGGTCGCGATCGTGGGCATGGCGGTGCTGCTGCCCGGCGCCGCGGGCCTCGACGCGTACTGGAGAAACCTCCGCGACGGCGTGGACGCGATCGGCGAGGTGCCAGAAGGACGCTGGGACGCGGACTACTACCGGCCCGGCTCGGCGTCCGGGCCCGCCGTCCCCGACCAGGTGTACTGCCGGCGCGGCGGCTTCGTGGACGGCCTGGCCGAGGTGGAGGTCACCCGGCACGGCATCATGCCGAACTCCGTCGACGGCACCGAGCCCGACCAGCTGATCGCCCTCGACGTGGCCGCCGCCGCGATCGCCGACGCCGGCGGCGCGGACCGACTGCCCGACCGGCACCGGATCGGTGTGGTGCTGGGCCGGGGCGGCTATCTCACACCCGGTCTGGTCCGGCTCGACCAGCGGGTCCGGACCGCCGGGCAACTCGTACGTACCCTGGGCGAGTTGGTGCCCGACCTCACCCCCGGCCAACTGGCCCGGGTGCGGGAGGCGTTCACCGACCGGCTCGGGCCCGCCAGCCCGGAGTCCGCGATCGGCCTGGTCCCCAACCTCGCGGCCTCCCGGATCGCCAACCGCCTCGACCTGCGCGGCCCCGCCTACACCGTGGACGCGGCCTGCGCGTCCTCGCTGGTCGCCGTCGACCAGGCGGTCACCGAACTCACTGCCGGGCGCTGCGACCTGATGCTCGCCGGCGGTGTGCACCACTGCCACGACATCACGCTGTGGAGCGTCTTCTCCCAGCTGCGCGCGCTCTCCCCGAGCCAGCGCATCCGCCCCTTCCACCGCGAGGCCGACGGCATCCTCATCGGTGAGGGCACGGGGGTCGTCGTCCTCAAACGCCTGGCCGACGCCGAACGCGACGGCGACCGTGTCTACGCCGTCATCCGGGGCACGGGCGTGGCCAGCGACGGCCGTACCGCCTCACTCGTCAACCCCGATCCCGGCGGCCAGGCGCACGCCGTCCGGCAGGCCTGGCGGACCGCCGGTCTGGATCCCACGGCTTTGCACTCCGTCGGGCTCCTGGAGGCGCACGGGACCGCGACCCCCGCCGGCGACGGAGCCGAACTCACCACCCTCGCGGAGGTGTTCGGACCGGGCGGCGACCGAACCGAGCGGGCCGTGCTGGGCTCCGTGAAGTCGATGATCGGCCACACCATGCCGGCCGCCGGAGTCGCAGGCCTGGTCAAGGCGGCCCTCGCCCTGCACCACGCCACCCTGCTGCCCACCCTGCACTGCGACGACCCGCACCCGGCCCTCGCACGGACCCGCTTCCGCACCCTGGACCGGGCCGAGCCCTGGGAGACCGCCTCCGGCCGGCCGGTGCGCCGGGCCGGGGTGAACGCCTTCGGGTTCGGCGGGATCAACGCCCATGTGGTGCTGGAGGAGGCACCCGGCAGGCGCGCCGCCGCCGTCGCGCCCGTCATGGCGGTCACCGAGCCCGAGCGGATCCTGCTCCTCGCCGCTCCCACCCCCGACCGGCTCGCCGCCGCCCTCGCCGCCGACGACTCCGCCGTCCTCCTCGCGGGCCTGGCCCCCGACCGCGCCCACCCGCAGGCCGGTCCGGCCCGGCTGGGCATCGTCGGCCCCACCGCCAAACGGCTCGCCCTCGCCCGCCGCGCAGTCGGCAGGGACCGCGCCTGGCAGGGCCGCAACGACGTGTGGTTCCGCCCCGCACCGCTCCTGGACACCGGCAGACTGGCCTTCGTCTTCCCCGGTCTGGAAGGCGAGTTCACTCCCCGCGTCGACGACATCGCCACCCATTTCGGCCTCCCCGCCGTCACCGGCCCCGCCGATCGGGACGTACGGGTCGGTGACGTGGGCCGTCACGGGTTCGGTGTCGTCGGCGTGGGGCGTCTCCTGGACACCGCGCTGCGCCGGATGGGCGTGGTCCCGGACGCCGTGGCCGGGCACAGCGTCGGCGAGTGGACGGCGATGGTGGCCGCCGGTCTCTACTCCGGCGACCAGGTGGACGCCTTCATGGCAGGGTTCGACCCCGACTCGGTCACCGTGCCGGGCCTCGCCTTCGCCGCTGTCGGGGCCCCCGCCGCGCGGGTCCTGGCGGCCCTGGACGACGACTGGGCGGACGCCGGGATCGTCCTCTCCCACGACAACGCGCCCGGCCAGTCGATGGTCTGCGGTCCGGACCGGGCGGTGGCCGACTTCGTCCGCGCCTTCCGCTCCGACGGCGTGCTGTGCCAGGTGCTGCCGTTCCGGTCCGGGTTCCACACGCCGATGCTGGAGCCGTACCTGACGCCCATCAAGGCGGCCGCCGAGCGCTTCCGGCTGCACCGGCCGGTCGTCCCGGTCTGGTCCGGCACCACCGCGGCCCCCTTCCCGCAGGCCGAGGCGGAGGTGCGCGAGCTGTTCGTACGGCACCTGCTGGAGCCGGTCAGGTTCCGGCAGCTGGTGGAGGCCCTGTACGACGCCGGGCACCGCGCCTTCGTCCAGACCGGCCCCGGGCAGCTCGCCTCCCTCATCGCGGACACCCTCGGCGACCGCGACCACCTGGCGGTCGCCGCCAACTCCCCGCACCGCTCCGGGCTCGCCCAACTCCGGCGGGTGGCGACGGCGTTGTGGACGGCGGGCGCGAACGTGGCACCGGCCCTGGCACCGGCGGGCCCCGACGCGGGCGGCGCGAGCACCGCGGTACGACACCGTCCGCCCGTCCGGCTCGACCTGGACGGCGCCCTGGTCTCCCTGGACGGCCCGGTCCTGCACCGGCTCCGCGCCGAGCTGGGCCGGCCGGCCGCGCCCGTCGGCCCGTCCCCGCTCGACGACCTCGCCGCCCGCTTCCCGGCCGCCGCCGAACTCGACGCGCTGCTGCGCGACACCGCGGACACCGCGGTCGCCGTCCTCACCGCGCACCGGACACAGGTCCCCCCGGTCGCGGGGATTCCACCGGTTCCACCCCTGCCGTCGGCCCCGCCCGCCGCCCCGCCCGCCGAGGCCCGCACCACCACCGTCCGGGTCTCCCCGGACACCATGCCCCACCTGCTCGACCACTGTTTCCACCCGCAACGCCCGGACTGGCCCGACGTCGAGGACCGCTGGCCGGTCGTCCCGGCCACCACCATCGTCCGGCACCTGATGGACGCGGCGGAGGAGGCCAGCGGACTGCGCGCGGTGGCCGTGCACGGCGCCCGCTTCGACCGCTGGCTCACCGCCACGCCCCCCGTCGACGTCCTCGTCACCGTCACCCCCGAGGGCCCCGGCCGGGTCGCGGCCGCCTTCGGTCCCACCGCCCGCGCGGTCGTGGAGCTCGCCGCCGGCCACGCGTCCCCGTCCGCCGTCCCCACCGCGGCCCCGGCCCCCGAACGCACCCCCGACCACACCGCCGCCCAGCTCTACGCCGAGCGCTGGATGTTCCACGGCCCGGCGTTCCAGGGCGTCACCGAACTGACCGCGATCGGCGACCGGCACATCCGCGGAGTGATCACCACGCCCGCCGCCCCGGGAGCCCTCCTCGACAACGTCGGCCAGCTCCTCGGCTACTGGATCATGGCCACCCGCACCGAGCGGACCGTCGTCTTCCCGGTGGGCATGCGGGAGATCCGCTTCCACGGCCCGCATCCCGCACCCGGCACCGAGGTCGGCTGCCTGGTCCGGGTCACCTCGCTCACCGACACCGTCCTCGAGGCGGACGTGGAGCTGACCGTCGAGGACCGGGTGTGGGCCCGGATCCGGGGCTGGCAGGACCGGCGCTTCGACAACGACCCGCACACCCGCCCCGTCGAGCGCTTCCCCGACCGCAACACCCTCTCCGAGGCCCGGCCGGGCGGCTGGGCGCTCGTCCACGAACGCTGGCCGGACCTCGCCTCCCGTGAACTGATCATGCGCAACTCCCTGGGCGGAGCCGAGCGTTCGCGGTACGCCGAGCACGCGCCACGCGGCCGCAGACAGTGGCTGCTCGGCCGGATCGCCGTCAAGGACGCGGTCCGGCAGTGGCTCTGGCGGCACGGCGAGGGCCCGGTCTTCCCCGCCGAACTCCACGTCCGAAACGACGAGTCGGGCCGCCCCTACGTGACCGGCGTGCACGGCCGCACACTGCCCCCGCTGGACGTCTCGCTCGCGCACCGGGCCGAGGCGGCCGTGGCGATCGTACGGCCGCACCGGCCCGGGCCCGGGCCGGGCATCGACCTCGAAGAGGTCACCGGACGTGACCCGGCCGCCCTGGCGGCCGCCCTGGGCGCGGACGAACTGCGCCTGCTGCACAAGCTGTCCGGAACCGGCTCCACGGCGCTGTGGTTCACCCGGTTCTGGGCCGCCAAGGAGGCCGTCGCCAAGGCGGAGGGCACTGGATTCGACGGCCGCCCGAGGGACTTCGCGGTCCTGGAGGCGGCCCCGGACGGCAGCCGGCTGCTGGTCTCGGGCCGGCTGGAACGCGCCTATCCGGTGCACTGCGCGCCGGTCCGCAATCCCCCCGCACTGCCGGACCGCGACTACGTCGTGGCCTGGACGACCGGACCGGCAGCCGCAGAACCAGAGGAGGACCCGCGATGAATCCGATCCAGCCCGAAGTCCGCGCCGACGAGGAGGCGGTGCTCGCCGACCTCACCCGGATGCTCCGCACCCTCCTGGAGGAGTACGGCGACGACGACGCCGAGATCCGTATGAGCACCACCTTCAACCGCGATCTGGAGCTGGAGAGCATCGACCTGGTCACCCTCGCCGGGCTCCTGGAGGAGCGGTACGGAAAACGGGTCAACTTCGCCGAGTTCCTCGCCGGGATGGAGTTCGACGAGATCATCGGGCTGACCGTCGGACGGCTGGTCGAGTTCGTCGTGTGGAGCCTGAAGGCGACGGAGGCGGGCTGAACCATGGCGATCGTCGACACCGGAGACATCCGGCTGCACGTGCAGCGCATGGGCCCGAGGGAGGGCCGTGACCCGGTCGCCACCGTGGTCCTGGTGCACGGGCTGCTCACCGACAGCCTGGCCAGCTACTACTTCACCGTGGCGCCCGCCTTCGCCGCGTCCGGCCTGGACGTGGTCATGTACGACCTGCGCGGGCACGGCCGCAGCGGCCGGCCGGCCGGCGGCTACACTCTCGACCACAACATCGACGACCTGGAGGCCCTGCTCGGCCGGCTGTCGATCACCGGCCCGGTCCACCTCGTCGGCAACTCCTACGGCGGCACCATCGCCTTCGGCTACGCGGCCCGCCATCCCGAACGCGCCGCCAGCCTCACCCTCATCGAGTCCGAGCCCGCCACCCCCGCCTGGGCCGACAAGCTCGGCGGCATCCTGCACCGGGTCGTCACCGAACTCGCGTACAACGAGCCGGACGCCATCGCCTGGATCACCGCGAACCGCAGCCACAACACCGCCCGCCTGGCCAGGGGCGCGGCCCGTCTGGCCCGCGAGACCAGCCTCGGCAGGGACATCCCCGCCAGCCGGGTCCTCACCGAGGAGCAGATCAGCGCCGTCCGCTGCCCGGTCCTCGGGGTGTACGGCGGTGACTCGGACCTGGTGGACGTGGTCCCGCTGAAGGAGAACCTGCTGGCGGACTACCGGTCGGTGGTGCTGCCAGGACACGAGCACTCCGTGCTGGTCGAGGCGGCCGGCGCGGTCGGCGGACACATCATGGAGCTGATCCACTCGGTCAGCCGGACGCGTGCGGCCGGCGTCCGGTGAGCGGGTTCCTCTTCGTCGTACCGCCCCTGGTCGGGCACATCAACCCGGCCGTCGGCGTCGCCGCCGAACTCGGCTCGCGCGGGCACCGGGTGGCCTGGGTCTGCCCGGAGAGCGGGCTGTTGCGCCGGCTGGCGGGACCGCAGGCGCGGGTGTACCCCTGCGCGGGCACGGCCGCGGGCGAGCGCCCCGCCGGCCTGCGCGGCGCGGAGGCGCTGAAGTTCCTGTGGGAATGGTTCCTGGTGCCGCTCGCCGAGGCGATGGCACCCGGTGTCCGGGCGGCCGTCGACGACTTCCGTCCCGATGTCGTGGTCGCCGACCAACAGGCTTTCGCCGGCGCCCTGGTGGCCGAGCGGCTCGGCCTGCCCTGGGCGACCTCCGCGACCACCTCCGCCGAGTTCGGCGGCGCCTACGACGGCATCCCCAAGGTCGCCGAATGGCTCCGGGTCAGGCTCGCGGAGCTCCGGGACCGCATCGGCGACCCGGCGGGCACGGCCGACCCGCGCTTCTCGCCGCAGCTGACGCTCGCCTTCACCACCCCCGAACTGGCAGGGAAGAGCGGGCACAGGACGGTTCGCCATGTGGGACCGTCGATCTCGGAACGGCCGGTGACCGACGGCTTCCCCTGGGAGTGGCTGGACCCGGGCCGGGAGCGGGTTCTCGTCTCGCTCGGCACCGCCAACGCGGGCATCGGCGGCCGCTTCCTCGCCGAGTGCGTGGCCGCCGTACGCGAACGGGCCCACCGGGTCCAGGCGCTGGTGGCCGACCCCGGAGGCACCCTGCCGCCCGCGACCGACGACAAGGACATCCTGATCCTGCCCTCGCTGCCCCAGCTCCCGCTGCTGGAGCGGGTCGACGCGGTCGTCTGCCACGCCGGGCACAACACCGTGTGCGAGGCCCTGTGGCACGGCGTCCCCCTGGTCGTCGCCCCCATCCGGGACGACCAGCCGGTGATCGCCGGGCAGGTCGTGGACGCGGGCGCGGGCGTCCGCGTCCGGTTCGGCCGGGTCACCGCCCAGCGGCTGGGCGAGGCCCTCGACACCGTCCTGTACGAGCCCGGCCCGCGCAGCGCGGCGGCCCGGATCCGCGCCGCGTTCCGTGCCGCGGGCGGTGCACCGGTCGCCGCGACCCACCTGGAAGCCCTGGCAGTCGACTCGCACCTCAGGAGACCCGATGAGCAAGCAGAGTGAGATCGATGCGGTGCGCTTCGCCTACCAGCGGGACCTGGCCGACGGCGTCGACCGCTTCTTCCAACCCCGCCGCACCACCTGCCCCTGGTGCGCCTCCGGCCGCCTGACCACCCGGCTGCGCACCACCGACCTGCTCCAGCACAAGCCCGGCAGCTTCCTCCTGGACCGCTGCCAGGAGTGCGGGCACACCTTCCAGAACCCGCGCCTGAACGACGCCGGCCTGGAGTTCTACTACCGCGACTTCTACGACGGCCTCGGCGAAGAGAAGATGAGCGGCACCTTCGGCGGCCGTACCAAGATGTACCGGGGCCGTGCCGAGTCCGTGCTCCCGCACGACGCCACCCCCAAGAACTGGCTCGACGTCGGCACCGGCCACGGCCACTTCTGCGAGGCCGCCCGCGAGGTGCTGCCCGGCACCGCCTTCGACGGCCTCGACTTCACCGACGGCGTCGAACTGGCGGCCCGCGAGGGCCGCGTGGAGCGCGCCTACCGGGGCGCCTTCCCGGAGCTGGCCCCCGACCTCGCCGCCCGCTACGACGTGGTCAGCATGTTCCACTACCTGGAGCACAGCACCGACCCCGACAGCGAACTCCGCGCCGCCCACCGGGCGGTACGCCCCGGCGGCCACCTCCTCATCGAGGTCCCCGACCCGCAGAGCCGCTACGCCAGGCTGCTCGGCCGCTGGTGGCTGCCCTGGCTCCAGCCGCAGCACCTGCACTTCATCCCCGTGGCCAACCTCCGCACCCGCCTCACCGAGCTGGGCTTCACCGTGGTCGCCGAACAGCACGCCGAGGCGCACGACCCCGTCGACCTGCTGGCCGCCGTCTGGCTCGCCCTGGACCACACCGCACCGCGCGAGGACGCCCCCTGGCTGCCCCGTCCGCCGGGCGCCCTGCGGAAGACGGCACGTGCCGCGCTGCTCCTCGCCGGGATACCGGCCCTGATCGCGGGCACGCTCGTGGACCGGTTCGCCGTACGGCCCCTCTCGCACCGGCTGCGTGTCTCCAACGCCTACCGCCTCGTGGCCCGCCGCGACTGAGTCCTCACAGCGCCTTGGCGCGGATCATCGCCGACAGCACCAGGGCACCCGGGAGCAGCGGCACCCAGTCGGTGATCACCCGGTAGCCGATCACGGTGGCGGTGGCCACCGCCACCGGGGAGCCGAACGCGGCCAGGGTGATCACCAGCGCCGCGTCCACCGCGACCCCGCCGGGTACCGGTACGGCACCCCCCGCCGTACCCCCCGCCAGGAACGCGAAGACCACGGTGCCCCAGGGCAGCCCGAGCCCGAGCGCCTGCCCGGTGCAGGCCAGCGCGCTCGCCTGTACCAGCGGCAGCGCGGTGGCCCCGCCCCACAGGGCCAGCGCCCGGGCGGGCCGGGCATGGACCGTCCGGGCGTCGGCGAGTGCGGAGCGCACCAGCCCGGTGATCGGCCGCCGCAGCGGTCGTACGACCGCCGTCGCCACGCCCACCAGGGTGAGGACGGCCGCGACCGGTATCAGCACCGCGCCGTCGGGCAGCAGCTCGCCCAGCCGCCGCCAGGCGGACGAGGACACCAGGAACCCGATCAGCACGACCGTCTTCGCGGCGGACTTGGCCACCGAGTACAGCGCGATCGAGGAGGTGGCCCGGTTCAGGGGGACGCCCCGGGTGCGCAGGAAACGGACGGTGACGGCGTGGGCGCCCAGCCCGGCGGGCAGCGCGTGGTTGGCGGCGCCGGCGGCGAACTGCGAGGCCAGCAGCAGCCCCGGCGGCAGCGGGTCGGGCACGGCACCCTGCCGCATACAGGCGGCCAGCACCCAGGTCAGGCAGGTGATACCGCCCGCGGCCAGCAGCCAGGAGGGTTCGGCGCCGGCGAGCCGGCCGGCGCCCTCGTACAGCAGGGACTGGTTGGTCAGCCCCCAGACGGCCGCGACGAGCAGCGGCGACAGACACAGGGCGAGCCGGAGCGGGCGGCCCGCCGTCGAGGGTGCCGGCAGGGCGCACCCGGGCGCGTCGGAGCGGGGCGACGAGAGGGACGGCAGTGAGGACACGGGGACGTTGTCCTTCCACGGCGGGCCGCGGTGGGGAGCCGCAGGCGAGCGGGACCGCAGGCATGCGGGACCGCTGGGGAGCCTTCCCGCCCCGTATGACAGGTGGATGTCCGAAAACCGAAGGCCGGGGGGCGGGCCGGTGCCGGGGGCACGGCTCCGTCCGGCCGACCGGGTAGCCTTCCAGGGGTACGCAGCACGCGACAGGGAAGGATCCGGCGGTGCACGTCCAGGAATGGCTCGACTCGGTGCCGGCGATCGCCGTCTACGCCGTGGTGGCGCTGGTCATCGGGCTGGAGAGCCTGGGCATCCCACTGCCGGGCGAGATCGTGCTGGTCTCCGCCGCGCTGCTCTCCTCCCAGCACTCGGGCGTCAACCCGTTCGTGCTCGGCGCCTGCGCCACCGCGGGCGCCGTGATCGGCGACTCCATCGGCTACGCGATCGGCCGCAAGGGCGGCCGCCCGCTGCTGGCCTGGCTGGGCCGGAAGTTCCCGAGACACTTCAGCGAGGGCCATGTGGCCACCGCCGAGCGCTCCTTCGAGAAGTGGGGCATGTGGGCGGTCTTCTTCGGCCGCTTCATCGCCCTCCTGCGCATCTTCGCGGGCCCGCTGGCGGGCGTCCTGCACATGCCGTACTGGAAGTTCCTGACGGCGAACCTGCTCGGCGGCATCTGCTGGGCGGGCGGCACGACGGCGGTCGTCTACTACGTGGGGATCGTCGCCGAGGACTGGCTGAAGAGGTTCTCGTACGTGGGTCTGGCGGCGGCGGTCCTCTTCGGCCTCGCCTCCATGCTGATCGTGCGGCGCAGGGCGAAGAAGGTCCAGGTCACCGAGAAGGAAGCCGAACCGGTGGGCGCCGGCGAGTAGGCGATCCCGGGGGCGCGGGGCCGTGCCGACGTGCGGCTCGGCCGCGCGGGCGCGATCAGGCCCCACCTCGCCGCACCCGCCTTGGGACCTATGCGTGCGCCTCGCGATGCGCCTTCGCCAGCTCCGCGTACAGCGTCCCGTTGAGGGTCACGCCCTGAAGCTCCTCCTCCGACAGGCTCCGTTTCACCTTCGCCGGCACCCCCGCCACCAGCGACCCCGGCGGCACCACCATTCCCTGCGGCACCAGGGCCTGCGCGGCGACCAGCGACCCGGCCCCGATCACGGCCCCGTTCAGCACCGTCGCCCCCATCCCGACGAGGCAGTCGTCCTCGACCGTCGCCCCGTGGACCACCGCGTTGTGCCCGATGGACACCCGCTCGCCCACACGCACCGCGAACCCCGGATCGGCGTGCAGCGTCGCGTTGTCCTGCACATTCGCCTGGGCCCCCACGGTGATCCTCTCGACGTCCCCCCGCAGCACCGCGCCGTACCAGACGCTCGCCCCCGCCTGCAGTGTCACGTCACCGATCACCGAGGCGGTCGGCGCCACGAACACGTCGTCCTCGATCTTCGGCTCGCGCCCGCCGATCCCCACGATCAGCGCCTTCCGTGTCATCACGGTCTCCCCTCGTCATCGACGTCCACGGCAACCTAACCCACCGTCTGGGGCGAAGATCACAGCAGCCCGCCCTCTTGCCGGCGGCCCCCTCCGCGTAGCGTGAGCCCGTGCCGAAGCCCAAGAACACGTTCTCGTCCTGGTGCCGTCGCCTCGCGCAGAGCGCGGTGCACGCGGGCTGGGCCTGGGTGCAGCGCACGGGGTCCGTCACCGCCGACCACCCCGGCCGCTTCCGGTTCGGCGCGATCGGCGAGGCCACCCGCCTCGCCTTCCCGCTGGGCACGGTCTTCGGCGAACCCTGGATCCACCTCGGCTCCCACTGCATCGTCGGCGAACAGGTCACCCTCACCGCGGGCCTGATGCCCGACCTCGACCTCGGCCCCGACCCGATCCTGCGCATCGGCGACGGAGTGGTCCTCGGCCGCGGCAGCCATGTCATCGCCGACACGACCGTCACCATCGGCAGCGACTGCTACTTCGGCCCGTACGTCTACGTCACCTCCACCAACCACTCCTACGACGACCCGCACGAGCCCATCGGCAGGCAGTGGCCCCGCATGGAGTCCGTGGAGATCGGCCCGGGCTGCTGGATCGGCACCGGCGCGGTGGTCCTGCCGGGCGCGCGGATCGGCCGGAACGTGGTGGTGGCCGCCGGCGCGGTGGTCCGGGGCACGGTGCCCGACCACGCCGTGGTGGCCGGCGCGCCCGCCCGGGTGGTACGCCGCTGGACCCCCGAGACCGGCTGGCAGCCGCCGCTGCGCACGCCCGCTCCGGTCCCGATACCGGCGGGGACGACCACGGAACAGCTGCGCGCGCTGGCCGAGCTGGACGAGGAGGGCGTGGCGAGACTCGCCGCGCTGGAGAGCGAGAACTGAGTCAGCCGGTGGCCAGCAGCAGCGTCCCCACCAGCGCCAGCCCGGCCCCCGCCGCCTGGACGGCCCGCAGCCGCTCACTGAGGAAACCGCGGGCCGCCAGCGCGGTGACCACCGGGTAGAGCGAGGCGAGCACCGCGGCGACGGTGACCGGCCCGTGCTGGGCGGCGACCGAGTAGGTGCCGTTGGCGGCGACGTCGGCGAGACCGACGAATCCCAGCGTCGGCACCGTGGACCAGTCGAAGCCGCCGTCCGGCAGCGCGGGCGTGCCCATGCGCACCGAGAGCCACAGCGCCGCACCGCCCGTCGCCACGCTGGTCAGCCGCTGGACGAAGAGGGCCAGGAAGAGGCCGGTGACCGTGGTGGAGGCTTCCGTGATCAGCGCGAACACCGTGCCGAAGCCACCCGCCGACACCAGGGTGAGCAGGATCGTCCGGCGCTGGACCGGCGCCCCGCGCAACTGCGGACCGCCCGCCAGGACGACACCGCCGACGGCGACCGCGATCCCCGCGAACTGGAGCAGCCCCGGGCGCTCGCCGAGTATCAGCCCGACCCCGACCGGGACGGCGACGCTCAGCGTGGCCAGCGGGGAGACCACGCCCATCGGGCCCAGGGCGAGGGCCTTGTAGAAGGAGAAGAGCGCGACCGGCCCGACCAGGCCCGCCGCGAACGCGAACCAGAGCCGCGGCCCGCCCTCGCTCCAGCCGCCGGTGGCGGCCACGACCACGCCGAGGACCACCGCGGCGATGCCCTGCGAGACGACGACGACGGTGAGCGCCGGGGCGCGTCGCGTGAGCAGCCCGCCGCCGAAGTCGGCCAGTCCCCACAGGAGACTGGTGGTCAGGGCGAAGAATGCTGTCACGGCCCGCCTCGCAGTACAGTTCGGTGAACGATCAGGTACAGCCCACCGTAGTTCATTTGGTTAAACTCTGTCATTCAGAATATTGGACCGCAATGCTCTCGACGATGGACGGAACGTGTCGGACCTCGACCTGCTGACCCAGTCCCTGGCCCGCAACGTCAAGCACTGGCGCGCGGTGCGGGGCTTCACCCTCGACGTGCTCGCGGCCCGGGCCGGGGTCAGCCGGGGCATGCTCATCCAGATCGAGCAGGCCCGCACCAACCCGAGCATCGGCACGGTGGTCAAGATCGGCGACGCGCTCGGCATCAGCATCACCACACTGCTCGACTACGAGCAGGGCCCCAAGGTCCAGATCGTCCCCGTCGACAAGGCCGTACGCCTGTGGCACACCGAGGCCGGCAGCTACAACCGGCTCCTCGCTGGCACCGAGGCCCCCGGCCCGCTGGAGATGTGGGACTGGCGGCTGATGCCGGGCGAGAGCAGCCCCTCGGAACCGCACCCGGCCGGCACCGTGGAGATCGTCCATGTCACCGCCGGTGAACTGACCCTCACGGTGGACGGGGCCGAGTACCGCGTGCCGACCGGTGCCAGCGCCTCCTTCGAGGCCGACACGGCCCATGTGTACGGCAACACCGGGGACCTGCCGATGGAGATGGTCATGACGGTCTCCGTCCCGCCCGTGCCCTGAGCCCGGCCGGCCGGGCTGTTAGCGTGCGGACATGCGCGCACCCATCGGAGACTTCGACACCGCTACCCCCGCCCCCGACTGCCTCGGCGAACTGGTCGCGCCGGTCGCCGACGCCGTACGGCGGTGGAGCGGCTCCGTCCCCGCCGAGCAGGTCGTCTACGTCGAGACCGACCCGCGGTGGGCGGACACCGCCGTCTTCGTCGAGCACTACGGGCACGACCTGCTGGAGCGGTCGGCCAACTGCGTGGTGGTGGCGGGCAGGCGCGGCGGCGAGACGACACTCGCGGCCTGCCTGGTCCTGTCCACCACCAGGGCCGACGTCAACGGTGTCGTACGACGTCAACTCGGCGCCCGCAAGGTCTCCTTCGCCCCGATGGACCTGGCGACCGGGGAGACCGGCATGGAGTACGGCGGCATCACCCCGATCGGACTCCCCAAGGACTGGCCCCTGCTGGTGGACCCGGCTGTCGTCGCCCTGCCCTACGTCCTGGTCGGCAGCGGCCGCCGACGCGGCAAACTCCTCGTGCCCGGCAGGGCGTTCGCCGAACTGCCGGGGGCGGTCGTGCTGGAGGGGCTGGGCGGCTAGGGAGTGGCGTGGTGGGCCAGGACCAGGTGCGGGTCCCGCTCGCCGGGTGCGGGGGCCGGGTCCGCGTGCACCAGGGCGGCCGTCAGCCGGGGTACGGCGTGCAGCAGCGCGTGTTCCGCCGCCACCGCGACCGCGTGCGCCTGCCGCACGGTCGCCTCGCCGTCGACCACCACCGCCACCTCGGCCCGCAGTCGGTGCCCGATCCACCGCAGCCGCAGCTCACCGACGGCCCGCACGCCCGGCACCTCGCGCAGCGCCCGCTCGGCCCGGTCCACCAGTTCCGGGTCGACGGCGTCCATCACCCGCCGGAACACCTCGCGTGCCGCGTCCCGCAGCACCAGCACGATCGCCGCGGTGATCGCCAACCCCACCAGCGGGTCGGCGAGTTGCCAGCCCAGTGCGGCGCCGCCCGCCCCCAGCAGCACGGCCAGCGAGGTGAACCCGTCGGTCCGGGCGTGCAGACCGTCGGCCACCAGGGCCGCCGAACCGATCGCCCGGCCCACCCTGATCCGGTACCGGGCCACCCACTCGTTCCCGGCGAAGCCGACCAGCGCGGCCGCCGCCACCGCCGGAAGGTGCGCGACCGGCCGCGGATCCAGCAGCCGCTCGGCCGCGGCCCAGGCGGCGAACGCGGCCGACCCGGTGATCGTCAGCACGATGGCGATCCCCGCCAGGTCCTCGGCCCGCCCGTAGCCGTAGGTGTAACGGCGGTTCGCCGCGCGGCGCCCGAGCAGGAAGGCGATGCCGAGCGGTACGGCGGTCAGCGCGTCGGCGGCGTTGTGCACGGTGTCGCCGAGCAGCGCGACGGAGCCGGACAGCACCACGACGACCGCCTGCGCGAGCGCCGTCACCCCCAGCACGGCCAGCGAGACCCACAGCGCCCGCATCCCCCGCGCCGAGGCCTCCAGGGCGGAGTCGAGCTTGTCGGCCGTCTCGTGGGAGTGGGGGGTGAGGAGATGGCCGAGCCGGTGCCGGAGGCCGCCCGGCGAGGAAGGCGGTTGCTCGTGCCCGTGATGGTGCCCGTCGTGGGCGTGCGCCTGCTCGGGGTGGTGCCGGCCGTCGTTTGCGGGTGCGTGCTCGTGGTGCTGCCGGTGGCTCATGCGGTTCCCCTCTCCGGTGCGCGGGACGTGGACACGCGACGCCCCCGAGGCCATTATGTGCGTATGAGCGCACGCATGCACCTGTCACCTGCGCACCATGCGCATCCGCGCAGCCCGGGCGAGGAGCAGTTCGCGCTCGCCGCCGAACTCCTTGCCCTGCTCGGCGACCGCACCCGGCTGACGCTGCTGCACGCCCTGACGGCGGGGGAGGCCGACGTGGGCACCCTCACCGAGGTGTGCGGCGCCGCGCGGCCGGCCGTCAGTCAGCATCTGGCCCGGCTCCGGCTGGCCGGTCTGGTGGGCACGCGCAAGGAGGGGCGCCGGGTGGTGTACTCGCTGCGCCACGGTCACCTGCGCCGGCTGGTCGACGAGGCGCTGAAGGTGGCGGACCACCGCCTGACCGAGACGTCCGCCGAAGCCCCTGCCGGAGAAGGGAGCTGAGCTTCTCCGGCAGGGGCTTCGGCCGGTGTTCAGAACGCGGCGGCCGAGCCGAGGTACTGCTCGGCGAAGGCCGTCGCCGCCGGGGGAGACGTGAACAGCCTGCGCAGCCGCGCCAGGCTGGTGCCCGCGAGGAACGGGTCGCCGGATGCCGTCCCGTGGTAGATGCCGGACAGGAACCCGGAGAACTCCTGGTAGTCCCAGACCCGGCGCAGACTGGCGTGCGAGTAGCCGTCCAGCCCGGCGTCGTCGTCCTTGGTGACGTGCGCGGCGAGAGCGTCGCCCAGCAGGAACGCGTCGTGCAGCGCGAGGTTCATGCCCTTCGCGGCGATCGGCGCGGTCAGGTGCCCCGCGTCGCCGGCCAGGAAGAGGCGGCCGAACACCATGGGTTCGACCACGTAGTTGTGCATGTCCAGCACGCGCTTCTCGACCAGCCGACCCTCGGTGAGCGGCGGTGCCCCCTCCGCGCCGAGCCGTTCGCGCAGTTCGGCCCAGACCCGGTCGTGCGACCAGTTCTCCGGGTCGTCGCCCGGCGGGCACTGCAGGTAGTAACGGGTGAGCTCGGCGCTGCGCGCCATGTGCCCGGCGAAACCGTTCGGATGGACGCCGAACAGCACGCACTCCGAGGACGGCGGCGCCTCGGCGAGCAGCGCCAGCCACCCGATGCCGTAGTCCTGTCGGGAGATCCGCATCCGCCCGTCGGGTACCGCGGCCCGTGTCACCCCGCGGGCTCCGTCGCAGCCCGCGACGAACTCGCACCGCAGCACGTGCCGTTGACCGCTCTCGGGATCGACGTACGACACCGCGGGCCGGTCCGTCTCCAGGTCGTGCAGGGTGACGTCCCGCACCCCGAACCTGATGTCCCCGCCGCGGACGTCCGCGTACTCCCGCACCAGGTCCGTCACCAGCAGCGGTTGCGGATAGACGTAGTGGTGACGATTCGTCAGTTGTGCGTAGTCGAACCGGAAACGCTCGCCGCCGAACCGGAACTCGCACTCGCTGTGCACCTGCGCCCGGGCCAGCAGGGTGTCGGCCAGGCCGCGCTGCTGGAGGGCGCGCACGGCCCATTCCTCGATCACCCCGGCCCTCGGCCGGGTCTCGATGAACGGTCTGCTCTCGGTCTCCAGGACCACACAGTCGACGCCGGCGGCCCGCAGGATGTTCCCGACGGTCAGCCCGGCAGGTCCGGCGCCGACGACCACGACCGTACGGCGTTCCTCGGCAGGGGAGTTGAGGTGGGGGGAGGGGTGAGTCACCCCCGCATTATGACCGTGTCCCGTCAGCCACGGCAGGGCCGCCGTGGCTGACGGGACACGCGGGTCGGGGCGGGTCAGTGCGCCGGGGCGTCGGTGACCACGACCTCGTCGATGCTCCGCTCGATGTCCTGGGCCGTGGAAGCCGTAGCCTTGGCCCAGTAGTAGATGGCGACCGAGAAGGCGGCGATCACCGCGATGTCCCACCACAGGGCGATGTGGCCCTGGCCGCCGAAACCGCCCTGCCAGGAGATCAGGCCCATGCCGATCAGGTAGACGGGCAGCCACTGCGCGGCCTTGAAGTCCAGCCGGGGGGCGTCCGGCAGGTCCTTGCGGTGGGCGTAGACGCCGTAGCCGCCGAGCAGGACGTAGCCGAGCACGATCGCGATGCCGAGCCGCCACAGGGTGCCCCAGCCCGACCAGTAGATGATCAGGTTGGCGACGACGAAGGACAGCGGGGAGACCAGTTTCCCGAAGGGCAGCCGGTACGGCCGCTCGAAGTGCGGCAGCCGGTCGGCGAAGACGCCGTACGCCAGCGGGGCGCCGGCGTACATCAGCACGCTCGCCGAGGTGATGAAGCTGACCAGCTCCTGCCAGCTGGGGAACGGCAGGAAGCAGATCACGCCGGTCACGAAGGACATGATCAGGCCGAACCACGGCACGCCGCGGGCGTCGGTCCTGCTGAAGATCTTCGGCGCGTAGCCGTTCTTCGCCAGACCGAAGGAGACCCGGGAGGTGGCCGTCGTGTAGATCAGACCGGTGCCGCCGGGGGAGATGATCGCGTCGAGGTAGAGGACCCATGCCAGCCAGCCGAGACCGACCAGGGTCGCGAGGCCGGCCCAGGGACCGCTGTCGCCCGCGTAGTGGAGGTGCGCCCAGCCGTGCGCGAAGGTGCTGTGCGGCAGCGCGGCGATGAACACCACCTGGAGCAGCACGTAGATGACGGCGCCGATGGCGACCGAGCCGAGCGTGGCGCGCGGCAGGTCCCGCTTCGGGTTGCGGCTCTCACCGGCCAGCTGGATGGCCTGCTCGAAGCCGAGCAGCGCGAAGATGATGCCGCTCGTGCTGATCGCGGCGAGCACGCCCTTGGCACCCATGGGGGCGAAGCCCTCGGAGTGGAAGTTGGCCGGGTGGAAGTTGCCGACGGCGATGATGAAGATCGCGGCCAGCGGTACGGCGATCTTCCACCAGGTCGCGGCGCTGTTGGTGTGCGCGAGCACCCGGACGCCGAAGAAGTTGACGCCGACGAACAGGGCCATGAGGATCACGGCCACCAGCAGGCCGCTCGCCGTCAGGGTGCCGTCGGCGTGCTCCAGGTGCTGGGCCCACTTCCAGTGACCGGCGTAACCGATCATGGCCTCGACCTCGATCGGGGCCACGGTCGCCGCCTGCAGCCAGGAGAACCAGCCGAAGGACATGCCGGCCAGTCCGCCGAAGGCGTAGTGCGGGTACCGGGCCGTACCGCCCGCCACCGGGAACATGCCGCCCAGTTCGGCGTGGACCAGCGCCAGCAGCACGATCGCTATCGCGCCGACCACCCACGAGATGGTCGCCGCGGGACCGGCCTGCACGACGGCCTTCTGGGCGCCGTACAGCCAGCCGGAGCCGATGATCGACCCCACGGAGGCCCACATCAGGCCGATCAGCCCGACGTCCCGCCTCAGGCCGCCCGAGGGTGTCATGTCCTCCGTGGCGGCTTTCTCGACACTCACCATGTCAAGTGGCCTCTCATTTTCTGAACGCAGATTTAACGAGTAAGGGGCCACAAGCTATGGGTGCGCACCGCTTCGGCTGAAGAGTGTTTTCCAAAACTTGACCCTCGATCTTTCCTGTCTTGGCGAAAGCCTTTGCACAGGTCAGCGAGGGTCATGGAATGTCCGTATTCAGCTTTGGAAAGTGAGAAGAAGGTAAGACAGCAAGCTCAGATCTTCCTCAAATCCGGCTCGGTTCCGGCTCGGCTCGGGTTCAGTTCCGGCTCAGCCTGGGAATTTCGATGGCCGGGCAGTGGTCCATCACCATGTCCACACCCGCGGCCCGCACCCGGTCGTAGGCCGCCTCGTCGACCACCCCGAGCTGGAACCACACGGCCTTCGCCCCCCTCGCCACCGCCTCGTCCGCGACCGCGCCGGCCAGCTCGCTGTTGACGAAGACGTCCACCACGTCCACGGCGAAGGGGATGTCCGCGAGCGAGGCGTAACCCTGCTCCCCGTGCACCGTCTCCGCCTTGGGGTGGACCGGTACGACCCGCTTGCCGAACCGCTGCAGCACCTGTGCCACTCCGTACGCCGCGCGTTCCCGGTTGGACGACAGGCCGACCACCGCCCAGGTGTCGCCCGTCTCGGTCAGGATCCTGCGGATCGTCGCATCGTCGCCGTACATCGTCGGCCTCCTCGGCTCGGGGGAACATCTGTCGTGGCCAACAGTGCCCGCCCGGACCCTGATTCCCCGGCCCGGGCCGGCCCGGGCCGGGGAATCAGGCGGGGGCATAAGGCGGCTCATGTCCCGCATGTCCCGCATGTCCCGCCACGGTGACCGGAATCGGCGCAAGGTGCCTGCGTACGGGCCTCCGCCCGCCTACGCTCGGGCCGTGCTCCGCATCCTCGACGCCAAGACCGGTGACACGGTCCCCGCCGCCCCCTCCCGCCGCGCCCTGACCCGGGTCGAGGTCCATGCCTCCGGGTTCGACCTGACGGCGCTGCGGGTGCTGCTCACCACCGACCTGCTCATGCGCGCCCTGGAGATCGGCGGCACCCCGGTGCTCCCCCTGCTCACCGCCGACCGTCACCAGGCCGAGCTGCACGCCGCCGCCACCACCCTCGGCATCCGCCCCTTCGAGGACGGCCGCGACCTCGCGTCGGGACTGGGCGAGGCCCAGGTCGTCCACGTGGCGGCGGCGGGCGTGACGGTGCCCGGCGCCGGAGTGACCCTCGCCGTCGCCCCCGCGAGCGGCCCCGACGCCGGTGTCCTCGGCGGCCTCGCCGACCCCGCCGCACTCCGGCTCGCCCTCCTCGACGCCCCGCGCGGCACGGCCGTCCACCTCGGCGCCGGCGCCCTCGACGCGGCCGGCCGCAGGCTCGGCCGGCTCCGGCAGGCGGTGGCCCGCTGGGCGCGCAGTCCCTCGCGGCCGGTGCCGGAGAGGGCGCGCGGACGGCTGCGGGACGCCTGGGAGGACGACCTCGACGTACCCGCGGTGCTCGGCGTCCTGCGCTGGATGGAGGACCGGCCCGAGATCCCCGACGGCGCCCGCTTCGAGACCTGCGCCTACGCCGACCGGCTGCTCGCCCTCGATCTCACCCGTGACCTCGGGAGCGCCGCGTGACCGCCCGGGCCGGCGCGGGACCGCTGCGCCGCCTGGTCGTGCTGAGGCACGCCAAGTCCTCCTGGCCCGAGGGCGTCCCCGACCGGCTGCGCCCGCTCGCGGCCCGCGGACGCCGTGACGCGCCCGCCGCCGGCCGTGCCCTCGCCGAGTCCGACTGCCTGCCCGACCTCGCGGTCTGCTCCACCGCGGTGCGCGCCCGGCAGACCTGGGAGCTGGCCGCCGGCCAGTGGGGCACACCACCACCGGTGCGCCACGACCACAGGGTGTACGCGGCCGGCGTGCCCGACCTCCTGGCGGTCGTGCACGAGGTCCCGCCCGAGGTGGAGACGCTGCTGCTGGTGGGGCACAACCCGGGACTGGAGGAGCTGGTCCTGGCGCTGGCCGGGGACGGCCTGGACGACAGCCTCGAGCGGGTCCGTGAGAAGTTCCCGACATCGGCGATCGCGGTCCTGGCCTGGCACGGGACGTCGTGGACGGCGCTGGCCCCGGGGACGGCGCTGCTGACGGAGGTGATGGTGCCGCGGGGCGGGCGCGGGTAGGCCGCACCTCGGGCGGGGAGTGCCCGCGGGTCCGCATAGGCTGGGCGGATGCAGGACGAGTACCGCACAGTCGCCCGCGCGGGCACCCACGAGACCGAGGTCAACCGCTCCCGTTTCCTGTGCGCTCTCGCCCCGGCGGCCACCGAGCAGGAGGCCCAGGACTTCGTCGCGCGCGTCCGCAAGGAGCACGCCGACGCCAGCCACAACTGCTGGGCGTACGTCATCGGCGCCGACGCCTCCACCCAGAAGGCCAGTGACGACGGCGAACCGGGCGGCACCGCCGGCGTCCCGATGCTCCAGATGCTGCTGCGCCGCGACATGCGGTACGTCGTCGCCGTCGTCACCCGCTACTACGGCGGGGTCAAGCTCGGCGCCGGCGGACTGATCCGCGCGTACGGCGGCGCGGTCGGCGAGGCCCTCGACAGCCTGGGTGCGATCACCCGCCGCCGCTTCCGGCTGGCCACCGTGACCGTCGACCACCAGCGGGCCGGCAAGGTCCACAACGACCTGCGGGCCACCGGCCGCGAGGTCCGTGACGTCCGCTACGGCGAGACGGTCGCCATCGAGATCGGGCTGCCGGACGCCGACGTGGACACGTTCCGCGCCTGGCTCGCCGACGCGACCGCGGGCACGGCGGGCCTCGAACTGGGCGGGGAGGCCTACGGGGACGCGTGACGATCCGAACCAAGCGGACATAACATCCCTAATTCATCTGACTCATGACGGGCTGATACGGGAGTAACCGCCCGTGATGTCAGACCAGCCGGTTAACCTCGGGGATCATGAGACTCCTGCACACTTCCGACTGGCACCTCGGCCGGGCGTTCCACCGGGTGAACATGCTCGGCGCCCAGGCCGAGTTCATCGGCCACCTGGTGACGACCGTGCGTGAGCACGCCGTCGACGCCGTGGTCGTGTCGGGAGACGTGTACGACCGCGCGGTCCCGCCGCTGGCCGCGGTCGAGCTGTTCGACGACGCACTGCACCGGCTCGCCGGCCTGGGCGTGCCCACGGTGATGATCTCCGGGAACCACGACTCGGCCCGCCGCCTGGGCGTCGGCGCCGGTCTCATCGACCGCGCCGGCATACATCTGCGGACGGAGCCGTCGGCGTGCGGAACGCCCGTCGTCCTCACCGACGCCTTCGGCGACGTCGCCTTCTACGGCCTGCCCTACCTCGAACCGGCGCTGGTGAAGGACGAGTTCGCCGTGGAGAAGGCCGGACACGAGCCGGTGCTGGCCGCCGCCATGGACCGGGTCCGCGCCGACCTCGCCGCCCGCGCGCCCGGCACGCGCTCCGTCGTCCTCGCGCACGCCTTCGTCACCGGCGGCGAGGCCAGCGACAGCGAGCGGGACATCACCGTCGGCGGGGTGGCCGCCGTCCCGGCCGGGGTCTTCGACGGGGTCGACTACGTCGCGCTGGGCCACCTGCACGGCTGCCAGACCCTCACCGAGCGCGTCCGCTACTCCGGGTCCCCGCTGGCGTACTCCTTCTCCGAGGCCGGCCACCGCAAGAGCATGTGGCTGGTCGACCTCGCCGCCGACGGCACCGTCACCGCCGATCGCCTCGACTGCCCGGTCCCGCGCCCGCTGGCCCGGATCCGCGGCACGCTCGACGGCCTGCTCGCCGACCCCGCCCTGACCCGCCACGAATCCGCCTGGATCGAGGCCACACTCACCGACCCGGTCCGCCCCGCCGACCCGATGGCCCGGCTCACCGACCGCTTCCCGCACACCCTCAGTCTGGTCTTCGCCCCCGACCGCGCCCCGGACGACCCCGACGTGACCTACGCCCGCCGCCTGGCCGGCCGCACCGACCGCCAGATCGCCGAGGACTTCGTCGCCCACGTCCGCGGTGCGGGCCCCGACCAGCGGGAACTGACCGTGCTGGGCGAGGCGTTCGACGCCGTGCACGCCGATCTCGCGGTGCGCGAGGCGGCACGGTGACGAGGTTCGCGCGACGGATCAGGGCGGCCGCCCAGTGAGGCTCCACCGGCTCGACATCACCGCCTTCGGCCCCTTCGGCGCCACCCAGCGCGTCGACTTCGACGCCCTCTCGGCCGCCGGGCTCTTCCTGCTGCACGGCCCGACCGGCGCCGGAAAGACCTCCGTCCTGGACGCCGTCTGCTACGCGCTGTACGGCACCGTTCCGGGCGCCCGCCAGAGCGGTCAGGGCACCTCCCTGCGCAGCGACCACGCCGACCCGGCCACCCGCACCGGGATCCGCCTCGAACTCACCGTCGGCGGACGCCGGCTGGAGATCACCCGGCAGCCGCCGTGGGAGCGCCCCAAGAAACGCGGCTCCGGCACCACCCTCGACAAGGCCCAGACCTGGCTGCGCGAGTACGACCCGACGGGCGGTGCCTGGAAGGACCTCAGCCGCTCCCACCAGGAGATCGGCGAGGAGATCAGCCAGCTGCTCGGTATGAGCCGCGAACAGTTCTGCCAGGTCGTCCTGCTGCCACAGGGCGACTTCGCCCGCTTCCTGCGCGCCGACGCGGGCGCCCGTGGGCAGTTGCTCGGCCGCCTCTTCGACACCCAGCGCTTCGCCGACGTCGAGAAGCGCCTCGCCGAGCGCCGCAAGGCGACCGAGGCCCGGGTGCGGGAAGGTGACTCGGCCCTGCTGACCGCCGCGCACCGCATGCAGCAGGAGGCCGGCGACGCGATGGAGGTGCCGGAGCTGGCCCCGGGCGAGCCCGGACTCGCCGAGGCCGTCCTCGCCGCCGCCGCCGTAGCCCGCAGCACCGCCCGCGAGCGGTTCACCGTCGCCCACTGCCGCCTCACCGCGGCCGAGTCCGCCCGGTTCGCCGCCGACCGTGCCCTGGCCGACACCCGCGAACTGGCCCGGTTGCAGGCCCGGTTCGCCGAGGCCGGGGAGCGGGCCGCACGGCTGCAGGAGCGGGCCGGGGACCGCCGTGCGGCGCAGGCGCGGATGGAGCGGGGACGGCAGGCGGCGACGGTGGCGCCGGCGCTGGAGCTGTGGGAGGCCGCCGCGGCCGCGCACCGCGAGGCGGCAGCCGCCGAGGCACGCGCGCGTGCGCTGCTGCCGGAGACCTTCGCGGAAGCCGGTGCGGCGGGGCTCGCCGCCGCCGCCCGCCGGGCGGCCGAGGAACTGGGCGAGCTGGAGTCCGCGCGCCGGGCCGAGCGACGGCTCACCGAGGTCCTCGCCGAGCGCGGGCGCCTGGACCGGCAGGAACGGGACGACGAGGACGTCCTGCGCGAGGCCGCGGGCTGGCTCGCCGACTGGGACGCCGTGCGCGCCGGGCTGGGGACCCGGATCGACTCCGCCCAGGAGGCCGCGACCCGCGCCGAACAGCTCGCCGTGCAGCTCGACCCCGCCCGCCGGCAGCTGGAGGCGGCGCGGCTGCGGGACGAGCTGGGCCGGGACACCGACGAGGCCCACCGCGGAGCCCTGGCCTCCGCGCGCCGGGCCGTCGACGCGCGGGCCCACTGGCTCGACCTCAAGGAACAGCGGCTGACCGGCATCGCCGCCGAGCTGGCCGCCGAGCTCACCGACGGCGCCCCCTGCGCGGTCTGCGGGGCGACCGAACACCCGGCGCCCGCGCGGAAGTTCGCTGGGCACGTGGACCGGGAGGCGGAGGAGCGTGCGCTCGCCGCCCATCAGCGCGCCGACGAACAGCGCGCCGAGGACGAGCGGCGCCTCGGCACCGTCCGTGAGGCACTCGCCGCCGCCACCGCCGCGGCCTCCGACCTGCCCACCGGTCGGCTGGAGGCCCAGCTGGAGGAGTTGGAGCAGGAGTACGCGCGGGCCCGGCGTGCGGCCTCCGACCTGCACGCCGCGCACGAGGAGCTGCGGCTCGCCGAGCAGGAGCGCGAGCGCCGGCTGGCCGGCCGGCAGCAGGCCGAGGTCCGGGCCGCCGCCCGGCTGACCCGGCGGGACGGCCTCGACTCCGAACAGAATTCCCTGGAGGAGGAGTTGACGGCGGCCAGGGGAGGCGCCGCCAGCGTCGCCGCCCGGGCCGGGCAGCTGGAGCGCCGGGCGGCGTTGCTCACCGACGCCGCCGACGCCGCCCGCACCGCCGCCGACAGCGCGGGACGTCTGAAGGACGCCGACGCCCGGCTCGCCGACGCCGCCTTCCGGGCCGGCTTCGGCACCCCGCAGGACGCGGCCGCCGCCCTCCTCGGCGATGCTGCCCACCGAGAACTCCAACGGCGCCTGGACGACTGGCAGTCCGAGGAGGCGGCGGTGCGCGCGGTGCTGGCCGAGGCCGACACCGCGGCGGCCGCCCAGCAGCCGCCCGCCGACCTCGCCGCCGCGGAGCGCGCCGCCGCCGCGGCGGCCCGGCGGCTGCGCGACGCCACCTCCGCCCGGGACCTGGCCGACCGGTGCTGCGCGGAACTCGACCGGCTGTCCGCCCGCGCGACCGGGGGCGTACGCCTTCTCGGGCCCCTGCGCGAGGAGTACGAGCGGGTCGCCCGGCTCGCCGCCCTCACCGCCGGCACCTCCGCCGACAACGAGCGCCGGATGCGACTGGAGTCGTACGTCCTGGCCGCCCGCCTGGAACAGGTCGCCGCCGCCGCGACCGTACGCCTGCAGCGGATGTCCTCCGGCCGCTACACCCTGGTCCACTCCGACGACCGGACCGGACGCGGCCGCAGCGGTCTCGGGCTGCACGTGGTCGACGCCTGGACCGGACGCGAGCGGGACACCGCCACCCTGTCCGGCGGCGAGACCTTCTTCGCCTCGCTCGCGCTCGCCCTCGGCCTCGCCGACGTGGTCACCGACGAGGCCGGCGGAGTCCGGCTCGACACCCTCTTCATCGACGAGGGCTTCGGCAGCCTCGACGACCAGACCCTGGACGAGGTCCTCGACGTCCTGGACTCACTGCGCGAACGCGACCGCAGCGTGGGCATCGTCAGCCATGTCCCGGACCTGCGCCGCCGCATCCATGCCCAACTGGAGGTGACGAAGGGCAGATCGGGCTCGGCGCTGCACCAGCGCGGGGTCTAGAAGGCTGATGAAGATCTTGGGTTTCTGCCCCTGCCGCGGGAGCGGCAGGCCCAGAACCCCAAGATCTTCATCAGCCTTCTAGGTGCTGATGCCGCGGCGGGGGAGGGGCGAGGAGTAGACGACGCTGGTCGTCACCGAGCCCAGGGTGCCGATCCTGCCGGTGATCTCCTCCAGGTGCCGCATCGAGCGGGCGGTGACCTTGATGACGAAACAGTCGTCCCCGGTGACGTGGTGCGCCTCCAGGATCTCGGGGGTGGCGGCGACCAGGTCGTGGAAGGGCCGGTAATTGCCGTTCGGGTAACGCAGCCGGACGAAGGCGAGGACCGGCAGGCCGAGCCGCTCCGGGTCGACCACGGCCGTGTACCCCTGGATCACCCCCGCCTCCTCGAGGCGGCGCACCCGCTCGGTCACCGCGCTCGGGGACATCGCGACGGCACGCGCCAACTCGGCGAAGCTGGCCCGGCCCTCGCGCTGGAGGACTTCGAGGATGCGCCAGTCGGTGGCGTCCGGGGAAAACACGGTCATGGCGGAGGGATAGCAGGGAATCCCCGGCCGGACAAGGGCAGGGCCGGGGATCGTGCCTTCAGGGCGACCGGCTACCGGCCGTAGATTTCCGGTCAAGGAGATCCGCCGCACCGTCGTCCAGTGAAAGGCCCCAGATGACCGTCACCACCGTGAACCCCGTCCTGCGTGTCGCCCCCGCCGCACCCGCCGAGGCCGCCGCCCACTTCCGGGCGGGCCTCGCCTTCCACGCCGACGTCTCCGACGTGGCCGCCGCCCTGGCCGCGGACGGCGACCCCGGCTTCGTCGTCCTGGACTGCCGCTCCACGGAGTCCTGGGACCAGGGCCACGTCCCCGGCGCCGTCCACCTGCCCACCGCGCTGATCCCCGGACAGGCGGCCCGGCTCCTCGACAGGGAGGTGCCCGTGGTGACGTACTGCTGGGGCCCCGGCTGCAACGGCGCCACCCGCGCCGCCCTCGCGCTGGCCGAACTCGGCTACCGTGTCAAGGAGTTGCTCGGCGGGTTCGAGTACTGGGCCCGTGAGGGCTTCGAGTTCGAGACCTGGCGGGGCCGTACGCGCAGGGCCCCGGACCCGCTGACCGCACCCGTCGACGGCGACTGCGGTTGCTGATTCCCGGCGGCGAACTTGTGCCGTCGCTGTACGTGTAGGTTCACCCCATGACTCGTTATGCGGAACCAGGCGCGGTGGAGTGGGTGGAGTCGGGCGGCGGCCCGCTCGTGGCGGTTCCGGAGACGGTCCTGCCGTTCTGGGCCGGAGCCGACAGCGAGGAACTGGCCACCGACTACGACCGGGCCTGCGAGGTCGACGGGTACGTCGGACTGCTCCCGGTCGGGGACAGCGCGGCCCTGGTCTTCGGGGACGAACCCGCCTCGACGTCCTTCCTGCCGGACCACGGCACCTTCGTACGGTGGTCCGCCGCCAGCTCCGAGGACGAGCTCCTGGCCCAGGTACCCGCCGCGCTCGACAGCGCGGTCTGGGAGAACGGGATCCACTGGCAGGTGCCGGGCCCCGTCGTCCTGTTCGACTCCGCGTGGCCGGGCGGCGAGGCCGAGGGCGGCGACCACCTGCGGGTCCCGCTGGAGGCCGGCACCTACGAGGTGCAGGCCGCCTACACCAGGCCCGGCCCGGAAACCTGGCTGGGCCTGGTGCGGTTGCGCAGGATCGAGAACTGACCGGTCGTCACTTCAGGCCGTCGATGGCGATGTTGAGATGGCGCGGGCCGCGCAGCACCGCGTTCGGGCGGTAGGGGGGCGGGTCCTCGACGAGCCGCGGGTTGTCGAGGCGACGCGCCAGCTGGGACAGCGCGAGCTGGGCCTCGATGCGGGCCAGCGGAGCGCCGAAGCAACTGTGGATGCCGCTGCCGAAGCCGAGATGCTGGATGTCCTGGCGGTCCGGGTCGAAGCGGTCGGGGTCGTGGAACCGCTCCGGGTCCCGGTTGCCGGCGGCCAGGACCAGCCAGATGCGCGAACCCTTCGGAATGGTCACCCCGCGCACCTCGATGTCGGCGATGCAGGTGCGCTGCGGCACGAGCTGCACCGGGGGTTCGTAGCGCAGCAGTTCCTCCACGATCCGCACCGACAGCCCCGGGTCGTTGCGCAGCCGCTCCAGGACCTCCGGGTGCCGCAGCAGCGTGAGCATGCCGTTGGTGATCAGGTTGACGGTCGTCTCATGTCCGGCGATGAGCAGCAGCACCGCGGTGCTCAGCACCTCCATGGTCGTCATGGCGCCGTCCGGACCGCTGCTGTGCACCAGATCGGACAGCATGTCGTCACGGGGTTCCTTCACGCGCTGCTCCACCAGCCCGTTCAGGTACATGCCGAGCTGCAGCCGGGCCTCCTGCGCGGCGCGCTGGGATTCGGCTGCCGTACGGCTGTCGGGGTCAAGGCCCGCGACGATCGGGTCGACCCAGGCACGGAAACGGGGCTCGTCCTCGCGCGGCACGCCCAGCACCCGGCAGATCGCGGTGACCGGGAAGGGGTACGCGATCTGGTCGACCAGGTCGAACTCCCGCGCGTCCCCGAGGCCGTCGATGAGACCGGTGATGATCTCCTCCAGCTGGCCCCGCATGTTGTCGATCCGGCGCGGCCGGTGCGGCGGCCCGAAGGAGCTGTTGGCGATCCTGCGCAGCCGGTCGTGCTCCGGCGGGTCGAGCCGGATGAAGCTCGGCGGCAGCCCGGTCGCCTCCGGACCGGACAGGTCGTCGTGGCCGCCGACGGTCACGTTGGACTCGTCGGAGCTGATCCGCGGATCGTGCAGCAGGGCCTCGATGTCGTGGTAGGAGCTGATGATGTAGGGGCCGTCGTCCTCCTCGTGCAGCACCGGAGTCTTGCGGAGTTCCTCGTACACCGGGTACGGGTTGGCGCGGTTCGCGAAGTCGGTGATCTGGCGCAACATCGAGGTCTGCGTCGTCATGACAGGTCCTTGGAACGTCGGGGCCGGGGCACGGTCAGTGGCGGGCGGGGTGGAAGACCAGCTGCTGGTCGGTCGGCGAGTAGCCGCTGAGGGTCACCATGGGGCCGTGCGTCGGCAGCGCGGGGTCCGGGAAGTCGGCGTCGACCGGCACCCGGCCCTCGGGACGCCGGTCCACCGTCGGGAACTCCACCGGGAACGGCGCGCCCCTCTCGATCTGCCGCTGGTAGAACTCCAGCCACCGGGTGTTGTCGAAGCTCACCGCGGCGATCGTCCGGCCCTTGCAGCCGTAGACCCCGACGAACCGGCGTTCCGCCAGCGAGCCCTGCGTGATCATGATCTGGTCGCCCATCGGCGGCACCCCGACCGACTTGATGTTCACCCCGAACTGGGACGACCAGAACGCCGGCACCCACAGGTGAGGCCTGCGCTCGGCGCTCGGACTGATCATGTTGTGCGCGGCGATCTCCG
Source organism: Streptomyces sp. NPDC026515 (assembly GCF_055567595.1). Taxonomy (NCBI): domain Bacteria; kingdom Bacillati; phylum Actinomycetota; class Actinomycetes; order Kitasatosporales; family Streptomycetaceae; genus Streptomyces; species Streptomyces sp. NPDC026515. The sequence goes on along the minus strand of NZ_JBVHQD010000012.1, from coordinate 192,555 downwards.
CCTGCGCGACCGCGTTGCCCCAGTGCTCCAGGGAGAGGAACTGGTAGCCGAACAGCGCGTGCGGGGACCGGGCGACATCCCCGGCCACGAAGATGTCGTCGGTGACGATGCCCCGGAAGTCGAAGGCACGGCAGCCCGCGTCGCAGGCGATGCCCCGGGGGCCCGCGCCGAGACCGGAACCGGTCAGCCAGCCGGTGTTGCGGGTCGCGCCGAGCGACACGATCACGACGTCCGCCTCGACGATGGTCTCGTCGGAGAGGTGGACGGCACGCACCCGGCCGGCCGGGTCGCCCTCCAGCGCGGTGACCGTCACCCCGGTGCGCAGGTCCACCCCGTTCTCGCGGTGCATGTCGGCCGCGACCGCGCCGATCACCCCGCCGAGCGCCCCCACCAGCGGCGCGCCCGCGCGTTCCGCGACGGTGACCTCGATGCCGTGCTCCCGGCAGGCCGAGGCGATCTCCGAACCGGTGAACCCGGCGCCGATCACGAACACCCGGCGCGGGCCGGCCTTCAGCCGCCGCAGCAGCGCGGTGGCGTCGTCCCGGGTGCGCAGGGTGAACACGCCGTCCAGCCGGGCCTCGTCCTCCTTGGGCCAGGGCCGGGCGCTGACTCCGGTCGCGATCAGCAGACGGTCGTACTCGACCTCGTCGCCGTCGGCCAGCCGGACCCGCTTGGCCTCCAGGTCGAGACCGGTCGCCGCGACCCCCAGCCGCCACTTCGCGTCGATCTCCCGGCGGTGGGGAAGTTCGGTGTGGTTCGGGGACGCCTTGCCGAGCAGCACCGCCTTGGACAGCGGCGGCCGGTCGTACGGCTCGTACGGCTCGTCGCCGATCATGGTGAGTTCGCCGGCGAAGCCCTCGGCGCGCAGCGTCTCGGCGCCGCGCAGCCCGGCCAGCGAGGCACCCACGACGACGATCCGGCCCTCCCGCCGGAGCCAGTCGAGATAGTCAGCGGGCGCCATCGGACGTCCCTCCCGCGAAGCCGTTCAGGCCGTCGGCGCTGATCGCCTGCACCGGGCAGGCGGCGACCGCACGGGCCAGCCGCTCCCGCTGCTCCTCCTCGGCGTGCGGGTTGTAGACGAGGGACTCCTCGCCGTGCATGGCGAAGACGTCCGGAGCCAGGAACGCGCACTGCGCGTATCCCTGACATCTGTTGAGATCGACGACAAGGCGCATCATGGCTCCGCCCTTCCGGTGGCCAGGTGTCGTACGTACCGCCACTCCGTGGCTTCAAGTCTCGGACGGCGGAGAACTCCCCGCACGTCAGCATCGGATCCCGCACCCGGCGCCGCGCGCCGGAGGGTTCCGAACGGGTGAGCGTTCAGGGGGCCGGGGCAGCCGCGGAGCGGCGGAAGCTCTCCATGACGATGTACACACTGAGCAGCAGGGACCAGGCCGGGAACACCAGCTCCGCCCAGGGCACGGCGGCGGAGACGAACAACAGGACGAGCGCGGTGAGGAAGCCCAGGAGCGTCAGCCAGCGGGGCAGGATGCCCAGGCGGTGCCCGATCACCGACGTGGAACAGACGAAGACGGCCGCCATCCGCATCGCGTACTCGATCATCAGCGTGTAGGCGAGGTGCTGGCCGAAGTCCCAGGTGGGCCGGGAGGGTGAGGTCCCCGCCGGATGGGAGGTGGCCAGCACGGCCGAGGCCACCGCCGCGGCGGCGAACATGGTGGCCGTGAAGACCAAGGCGCTGCCGAGGTACACGGTGGCCACGAACCGGTCCTCGGCGTCGCCGACGTGCGAGCGGACGGCTCCGACGAACCACAGGAAGAAGATGCCGGCGAACGGCACCAGCAGGAGGGCCCAGCGGACGGCGCTGCGCCGGGAGGGATCCGGCTGCTGGAAGGAGACCGCGTCGGCGCCCTGGGGGATGCCGAGCCGGATGAGCACGATGGCGGCCGCGAGCAGCAGCGCGAACACGATCCCGGCCACGCCGGCGGCGCGTGGGGTCTGCAACGGCTCCCGCCGTGGGGTCGTGGAGATCTGCATGGGCGGCTCGCTTCCTGTTGCCGGTGGCCCCTGGCACCAGAAAGCCTCCTGCCACCGGCCGCCGCCACCGGAGCACCCCCGAACGGCAGACCGCGACGACCCGGTGGCGGCCGCCACCGGGCGCCCACCGGTGGTGGGCGCCCGGACCGAGGCGGCCGCTCCTCAGACCGCCGTCACAGCTGCGACAGTTCGTCCACCAGGTCGTCCAGGCCCAGCGAACCCTGGGACAGGGCCGCCATGTGCCAGGTCTTGAGGTCGAAGGCGTCGCCGCGCCGCTCGCGGGCCTGCTCGCGGCCCGTCAGCCAGGCCCGCTCGCCCAGCTTGTAGCCGATGGCCTGCCCCGGCATGGACAGATAGCGGGTCAGCTCGCTCTCCACGAAGTCCGCCGGCCGGCTGCTGTGCGCGCCGAAGAACTCCTGTGCCAGTTCCGGCGTCCACCGCTCCCCGGGGTGGAAGGGGGAGTCTTCCGGGATCGTCAGCTCCAGGTGCATCCCGATGTCGATGATGACCCGCGCGGCGCGCATCATCTGCGCGTCCAGGTAGCCGAGCCGGCGCTCCGGGTCGGTGAGGAAGCCCAGTTCGTCCATCAGCCGCTCCGCGTACAGCGCCCAGCCCTCGGCGTTGGCACTGACCATGCCCACGCTGGCCTGGTAGCGGGAGAGGTTCCCGGCGATGTGCTTCCACTGGGCCAGCTGGAGGTGGTGGCCGGGAACGCCCTCGTGGTACCAGGTCGAGACCAGGTCGTAGACCGGGAACCGGGTCTGGCCCATGGTCGGCAGCCAGGTGCAGCCCGGGCGCGAGAAGTCGTCCGACGGCGGCGTGTAGTACGGCGCCGCGGCGCTCCCCGGAGGCGCGATCCGGGACTCCACGCGGCGGACCCGCTCGGCCAGGTCGAAGTGGGTGCCGTCCAGCTTCTCGATGGCCTCGTCCATCACGGACTGCAGCCAGCGCTGGACCTCGTCGACGCCCTCGATGTGGGTGCCGTGCTCGTCCAGGTGCGCCAGCGCCACCCACGGCGTGGCCGCGCCGGGCAGGATCTTCTCCGCCTCGGTCCTCATCTCGCCCAGCAGCCGGTGGTACTCGGACCAGCCGTACGCGTAGGCCTCGTCGAGGTCGAGGTCGGTGCCGTTGAAGTAGCGCACCCAGCGGGCGTACCGCTCGCGGCCCACCACGTCGGGGGCGCCCTCGATCGCCGGCGCGTAGACGTCCCGCATCCAGTCACGCAGCGCCGCGACGCCCCGGGTGGCGGAGCGGGCGGCCTCGTCCAGTTCGGCGCGCAGCGCCTGTGGCCCGGCCGCGGCGAACTGCTCGAACCAGCCCTGCCCGTCGCCCGGGCCGGCCCATTCGCCGAGCTGCCCGACGAAGGTGGCGGTGGCACGCGGGCCCGCGTGCAGCTTCCGCTCCAGACCGAGTTCCAGGGACTGCCGGTAGCCCTCCAGCGCCGCCGGTACGGCACGCAGCCGCTCGGCGATCGCCGTCCAGTCCTCGTCGGTGGCCGTGGGCGTCACGGTGAACACCTGGCGCACCGCGTGCGCGGCCGAGCTGAGGTTGCTGACCGAACGCAGGCTCTCGTCCGCCTCGTGCACGGCGAGGGAGGCGGTCAGCCGCTCGCGCAGCAGGCGGGCACAGCGACGCTCGATGTCACTGTCCGCGCCGGGCTGCCGTTCGGCCTCGGCGAGCCTTGCGAGCGTGTCCCGCTGGAGCCGGGCGAGCGCCTCGTCGCCGGCCGGCGAGGTGTCGGGCAGCCGGCTCGAACTCTCTTTGACGCCGAGGAACGTACCGGTGATCGGATCGAGGGCGATGAGCTCGTCGACGAAGGTGTCGGCGACCTGACGGGGCAGCGGGCTCTTGGTCTGTGACATGCGGTCCATCCTCGTACGACGGGCCGCCGGACGTCACGGGGTTTGGGCCGACGGCGTGGGCGGGAGCAGCGGTCCGCACTCCCACTGCTGGAAGATCAACCGGGTCTCCACCCGGGCCACTTCGCGCTGGGACGTGAACTCGTCCAGGACCAGCCGCTGGAGGTCCGTCATGTCGGCCACCGCCACATGGACGAGGTAGTCGTCGGGACCGGTCAGATGGAACACCGTCCGGGACTCCGGCAGTGCCCTGATCCGCTCCACGAACGGCCCCACCAACTCCCTTCGGTGCGGCCGCACCTGCACCGACAGCAGCGCTTCGAGACCGCGCCCGAGCTTGGCCGGGTCCAGCTCGAGGCGGTGCCCGAGGATCACTCCGGAGCGCCGCAGCCGGGTCACCCGGTCCAGACAGGTCGACGGTGCCACGCCCACCCGCGCGGCGAGATCGCGGTAGGTGGTCCGGGCGTCGTTCTGCAGCAGCCGAAGCAGATGCAGATCGACCGGATCCAGTACGACAGATTCGGCCATACGGCGAACGTAACACGGTGTCCGCTTCCGGTGCCCCGCTCGATGTTCACCCTTCGGGCATGGACTCGACGAGCACCTACGACGACTCAGTGGGCACCTACGACGATCCGGTGCACCCCCGCGGCGGTGCGACGCGGCGGTCCGGCGCCGCGCGTGCCCTGGCCACCGAGGCCGTGCACGCCGGCCGCGACGACCTCGCCCGGCAGGGTCTGCACGCCCCGCCGATCGACCTGTCCACCACCTACCCGTCCTACGACAGCCGCGGCGAGGCCGCCCGTATCGACGCCTTCGCCACCGACGGCGCCGACCCCGTCGGGCCGCCGGTCTACGGACGGCTCGGCAATCCGACGGTCGCCCGCTTCGAGACCGCCCTGGCCCGACTGGAGGGCACCGAGTCGGCCGTCGCCTTCGCCAGCGGCATGGCCGCCCTGAGCGCCGTCCTGCTCGCCCGCGCGGCGGCCGGCCTGCGCCATGTCGTCGCCGTCCGGCCCCTGTACGGGTGCAGCGACCACCTCCTCACCGCCGGTCTGCTCGGCACCGAGGTCACCTGGACCGACCCGGCCGGCATCACCGACGCGCTGCGCCCCGGCACGGGGCTGGTGCTGGTCGAGTCCCCGGCCAACCCGACCCTCGCCGAACTCGACCTGCGGGCCGTCGCCCACGCCTGCGGCACGGTTCCGCTGCTCGCCGACAACACCTTCGCCACCCCGGTGCTCCAGCGCCCGGCCGAACACGGTGCCCGGCTGGTGCTGCACAGTGCCACCAAGTACCTCGGCGGCCACGGCGACGTCCTGGCCGGTGTGGTCGCCTGCGACGAGGTCTTCGCCGGGCAGCTCAGGAAGATACGTTTCGCCACCGGGGGTGTGCTGCACCCGCTGGCCGGCTATCTGCTGCTGCGCGGCCTGTCCACGCTCCCGGTCCGGGTCCGGGCCGCCTCCGCCACCGCCGCCGAACTCGCCCGCCGACTCACCGCCGACCCGCGCGTGGCCCGCACCCACTACCCGCGCCTGGGCGGCGCGATGGTCGCCTTCGAGGTGGAGGGCGATCCGCACGCGGTCGTCTCCCGGGTAGGGCTGATCACCCCGGCCGTCAGCCTCGGCAGCGTCGACACCCTCATCCAGCACCCGGCCTCCATCAGCCACCGGGTGGTGGACGAGTCGGACCGGCGCGGCGCCGGGGTGAGCGACCGCCTGCTGCGCCTGTCGGTGGGCCTGGAGGACGTCGACGACCTCTGGGCCGACCTGGACCGGGCCCTGGGGCCGTGTTGACCAGGCACTCGGGAGCGCGGGGCCGAAGAAACGCGCGGCTCCGCCGCGCGGCCGCGATCAGCCCCGCGCTCCCGCAGGCCGCGGGACGGGCCTGAGCCCTACGGCGCTTCGGCCCTCCCGCTCTCACCCGCGCCGGAGAGCCGTCCCGTGGCGGTCACGGCACGCCCCGGCTCGGCCGCCAGCCGGGCCGTGATGACCAGCGTCCCTTCCTCGATCTGATAGTCCAGCGGCAACTCCAGCCCCCGCATCGCCGCCACCATCGCGGTGTTGGACGCCTGCGTCACCGCGTACACGCTCTCGCAGCCCGCGTCGACGGCCATGCCCACCAGACGCCCCAGCAGCTCGCGGCCGATCCCGCGCCGCTGCCAGTCGTCCTCGACGAGCAGGGCGACCTCCGTCTCGTCCCCGTCCCACAGCAGGTGCCCGAGGCCGACGATCCGGCCCGAGGCGGTCTGCACGGCCAGCGTCCGGCCGAAGCGGGGGCTGAGCAGGTGGTTCAGGTAGCGGTCCGCGTCCCCGACCGGGCCGTGGTAGCGCAGCCCGAGGGTCCGTGCGGAGCAGCGCTCGTGCATGGCCTTCGCGGCCACCACGTCACCGGTGCCGGCCCGGCGTACGGTGATCTCCCTGCCCTCGGGCAGGGTGAGCACGTCCTGACTGTGCGGGATGCGCGGCCCGAGCCGGGCGTCCAGTTCGACGAGCGCGCGCGCCCGCGCGAACTCGGTCGGGGTGAACGGCAGATACGGCCGCTCCACGGTGATCACTCCACCCTCCGGTGCGCGCAGCCGCATCACGGTGTCCTCCAGCACCCCTTCGACGGGAACCGTCTCGGGGCGCCGGGCCCCGCCGACCGGATGGGCGGGGAGCGAGCGGATCGTGCACCTCCCCAACAACTGCCGGAGGGCCAGCGGAAGTTCCGCCGCGTCCAGCGCGGTTCGGGTCGCCAGGCCCAGCACCCGGGTCGGGGCGTCCACCAGATCGTGCGCGTCGGCCCGCTCGATCCAGGTGTCCCTGCCCCCGGCCAGCGCGACCGCCCGGGTGATCCCGCCGGCGGTCAGCGGGCGCGGGGCCCGCAGCAGGAACTCGTCGACCGTGCCGTCGCCCAGCGGATGCGTCTGCAGGTTCAGGATGTCGACCGCGTGCCCGGCGAGCGCGGCGCACAGCACGGCCAGCGAACCGGGCTCGTCCCGCACGGTCGTGCGCAGCCTCCACAGCGTGCTGCCCGCGCCCTCGCCCCCCGGGGCCGCCGCGCCGGGCCCGGCCTGCCGCGTCCCGGTGACGGCCGGCCGGGTGTCGGTATCGCTTCGGGTCACCGGAGGTGCGTGACCTGGGCGCCTGGCCCACCACACGTGGAAGCCGGCCGTCGCGGCCAGCACCAGTGCCGAGATCACCAGCATCGCCGGGCCGTCGGGCCCGTGCCCGATCAGGTTCGCCACCGCGTCCGCGACCGCGACGGCCGTGAACAGGGCGGCGAGTTCGACGACGTCCCGCCGCCAGTGGTGCACGGGCCGTCCGTGCCGTGTGCGCCTCACGTCAGACATGTCTCGATTCATGCATCCACTGTGAAGGAAGGGTGTTGCGTGATCACGAACGCTCTGTGACTGACGGGTAAAGCGTGCTTATGGTGTTCTGTTTAGTTTTCTACTGTTCTGGAGTCTCCGAAATAACCGGTTCCGATCACTGTCAGGCGGCTGTCTCCGCCCCCAGCGCGTCGAGCAGCCGGCGGGCCTGGACCACCAGACGGGACGAGCCGCGCCGCGCCGCCGCCTGCGGCAGATGCGGCAGGGCACCCCGGGCCCCGGACCGCTCGGCGCACTCGGCGGCGACCGAGAGCAGCTCGCCGAGCCCACGCACCGCACCCGGCGTGCCCGCGCCCGCCGTCGCGAGGTCGGCGAGCAGCACCGGAAGCGTGTGCCGGAGCATCTCCCATATCGTCGTGTTGGCCCCGGTGGCCGCCGCCGTCCGCGCCGACTCGGCCAGCCGCAGCGGCTTCCGCTCCGGGGTGAGCCCGGCCGAGGCGGCCAGGCCGGCGACGTCGACCCGGGGCTCCCAGGCCAGCAGCACCGCGATCAGCTCCGCGTCCTCGGCGGCCACGTCGGTGGCGAGCGCGTCCAGCACGCCGCCCTCGCCGGAGAACCCGCGGTCCGCGTCGGGCGACAGGGTCAGCGTCAGCCGCATGCCCGGCAGTGCGACCTCCCAGGCGGCGGCCGTCCCGGACGCCGCGAGGGTGCCCTGCGGGCCGTAGACCCGCAACGCCGTCGCATGGCGCAGCACCCGCTGGAGCGCGGCCAGCCGCTCCGGCCCCGGCAGGCAGACCGCGCCCGGCACCGGTCGGGTCGTCGGCCGCAGCCCGCGGCCCGCCGGTACCACCCAGCGGGGCCCGGCCGAGCCGCGGCGGGCCGTGCCCGCGCGGGGCAGTGAGCGCAGGAACCGCACCGCCTCGTCCGCCGGCAGCTCGGCCCGCAGGTCGAACCCGGCCGCTATGACCTGCGCCTCGGCGAAGCCGCGCAGCCAGCGGTCCGGCAGCGGCACCTTCTTCTCCACCACGGGGCCGTCGAGCGTGGTCACCGCCAACTCCTCGGGCCCCACCCGCAGATGCAGCGGGTCGTCGGTGCCGAGCCGGGAAAGGGCCTCCCGCAGCGGGTTGTTGACGTCAATGTTCGTCGTGCCGTGGCCCACCTCGCCGCCGTCCAGGCCCGCACCGAGAACGTCCAGCCGGGCGTACACCCCGCCGCAGCCGGAGAAGGACTCGAAGCGCAGCCGGTCACCGCTGCCCGTCACCACCGGGTCCAGCGAGGCGCGCAGCTGCGGCTGGTAGTACCGCGCGGCCGCCACGTCGGCCACCGCGAGCAGGCCGGCGGCGGCCACTTGGGGCGAGGTCAGGAAGCCCGCGAAGAACCGCGGATGGTCCTCGACCCCAGTGGGTGTCGCACCCCGGGACGTCTCCAGTCCCAGATGGCGTCCGGCGGCGGCGGAGTGCAGCACGGAGGGTCGGCGATAGGCCACGGCCTGTGAAGATCGCGTCATGGAAAGACCGTAGAGGCGACCACTGACAATCCACTCCGACCTGCGAAAACGCCACGCGGGTGGGGGAGTTCGGGGGCGCCGTGGGGCCCGTCCCGGGAGTGCGGCAGGGCCGTACGCCGGGGGATGACGCCGGTGCACGGCCCTGCGAGAAGGGTACGGGAGTTACTGGCCGACGCGGCCCGGCCGCAGGGTCCGGGTGAACAGTACGGTGCCGTCGTACTCGCGCAGACGGACCGTCAGCTCGCCGCTGTGGCCGTCGATGTCGACCTCGCCGAAGAACTGGTAGCCCTCGGCGGGAGACACGTTCGAGGCGGTCGGTGCCTTGACGAACACCCGGTCGGGACCGAACGTGCCGTCCAGCGCGCTGGCCGGGAAGGCGCCGGCGTTGAGCGGTCCGGAGACGAACTCCCAGAACGGAGCGAAGTCCTTGAACGCGGCTCGTGACGGGTCGTAGTGCTGGGCCGAGGTGTGGTGGACGTCCGCCGTCAGCCACACCGTGCCGGTGATCCCGCGGTGCTTGATGTACCGCAGCAGTTCGGCGATCTGCAGCTCACGGCCGAGCGGCGCGCCCGGATCGCCCTGGGCGACGGCCTCGAAATCGGCCATGCCCTCGACCGGGTCGGGCACCACCAGGCCGAGCGGCATGTCCGCGGCGATGACCTTCCACACCGCCCGCGACCGGGACAGCTCGCGCTTGAGCCACGCCAGCTGCCCGGCGCCGAGGATGCCCTGCGGGTCGGTCCTCTGGTCGTCGGCCGAGTTGGCGTTGCGGTAGGTCCGCATGTCCAGCACGAAGACGTCGAGGAGCGGGCCGTGACGGTGGACGCGGTAGATCCGGCCGTCCGGGCGGCCGCTGACCGTGGAGATGGGGAAGTACTCGGAGAACGCCCGCCGGGAGCGCACCGCCATGTCGTCCAGCCGGGTACCGGCCGGGTAGGCGGTGCCGGTGCCGATGACCTCGCCCGGGTACCAGTTGTTGCGGACCTCGTGGTCGTCCCACTGGATGACGTTCGGCACCTGGGCGTTGAACCGGCGCAGCGCCTCGTCCAGCAGGTTGTAGCGGAAGTTGCCGCGGAAGTCGTCCAGGGTGACCGCGACGTGCGACTTCGCCTCGCTGGTGACGTTGCGGTACAGGCCGCCGTCGGGCAGTGCCTGGGTCGCCGTGATCACGCCGTCGGCGTAGATGTTGTCGCCGCTGCACAGGAAGAAGTCCGGGTCCAGCTTCGCCATAGCGTCGAAGATGCGGTAGCCGCCGATGGACTCGTTGATGCCCCAGCCCTGCCCGGCCAGGTCACCCGACCACAGGAACCGCACGCCCTGGCGCCGGCGCGTGGCGGCGGTGCGGAAGGTACCGGTGACCGGCTCCCCGGTGCGGCGCGGGTCGTCGGGGTCGGCGAGCAGCACCCGGTAGTGGACCTGCTCGCCGGACGGCAGGCCGTGCAGCCGCGTGGTACCGGTGAAGTCGCTGTCGGCGCCGAGCAGGGGGCCGTGCCATCTGCGCGGGTTGCGGAACGACTCGGTGGCCGCCGTCTCCACGATCATCCGGGCCGGACGGTCCGAACGGACCCACACCAGGCCGGAGTCGGCGCTCACGTCGCCCGCCTGCACGCCCCAGTCCGCACGGGGCCGTCCGGAGAGCGCGAACGCCGGTGGCGTACCGAGTGCCGTGGGCAGGGCCAGGGCCGCCGAGGCGGCGAGGGAGCCGCGCAGCACACTGCGGCGGCCGGGGAGCGAAAGGGACATGATGGGCCTCCAGAACGTGGTCCGGCCAGTTGTGCACAGCCACACCTACTGGTGCGCCGCAGCGCTCACGGAAACCAGAAGTGAACAACTGCCCGGCCCCACGAGGTCACCCGTCGCGTCCGTCGAGCGTTCTCGCCCGTGCGTCGGACCGGCACCGTGCGCGCGACTCAGCACGGGCCGCCTCCCCGTCGCCGCCGTCGCCACCGCCCCACTCGTCGGAACCGGCACCGGCGGTCCCGCACGGGCCGTCGGCGGCGCCGCGATGGGCGCGGGAGCGGCCCCGGCTCCCGGAGCCCCGCCGCGCCCCGGCACGGCGGGAGGCGACCGCCGACGGCCGCCGCCTCCCGCTCGCGGCGCGGCTCAGCGGCTGCCGTCCAGGATGACCCGTGCGACCAGGGCCGGGTCGTCGCTCATCGGGCAGTGGCCGCAGCCGGGGAGCCGGACCAGGCGGGCCTTGGGGATGATCTGCTTGGCCCGCACCCCCTGCCGGCGCACCAGCAGCATGTCCCGGGTGCCCCAGCCGACGGTGACCGGGAGGCCCGGGACGTCGTCCGTGAACTGGACGGCGGTGCCCGCCCGCAGGGTCTCGGCGAACCCGGTGGCCCGCGCGAGCGCGAGTGTCTCGGCGACCACGGCCTCGGGTGAACGGCGCCCGGGGCGCGCGTAGATGGTGCTGGTCAGGGCCGTCCGCCCGGCGGCCGTCCGGGACAGCCGCTCCACCAGCGGGAGCGGCAGCCGCTCCGCGATGCGCCGCATGGCGATCAGCACACCGAAGGCGTAGCGCCGCTCGGCCTGGGTCCAGAACCCGGCGGGGGACAGGGCGGTGACGGACCGTACGAGCTTCTCGCGGCCCAGCTCCAGGGCCAGCAACCCGCCGAGCGAGTTGCCGGCCACGTGCGGCCGGTCCAGCTCCAGCGCCTCGAAGAGGGCGGCGAGCACGGTGTTGGTCGTGGGCAGGTCGTAGGCGAGCCCGGCCGGCAGGCCGGGGGAGGCGCCGAAGCCGGGCAGGTCCACGGCGATCACGTCCCGCTCGGTCGCGAGGATGTCCACCACCGGGTCCCAGGCCTGCCGGTGATGCCCTATGCCGTGGATCAGGACCAGCGGCTCGCCCCGGCCCACGCGCGCGTAGGAGACGGACACGGCCTGTCGGCCCTGCGCGGCCGGGACTTCGACGGAGACGGTGGCGGACATGGAGGGCTCCTCGTCTGTGACATCGGCTGACGCCGTAGACAGCTTGTCAGCAATTGCTACTGGCGGGTAGTCCCCGGGGGTCGCGTGTCACGCCCGACCATTCTGGGCGGGACTCCCGCGGGACCGGGGGATTCGGCCTGGACGCGCGGGAACGTGTCGGGCCCCTCTGACCCCGCTCACCCCACGGCCCCCGTGGTGCTGCGGGAGCTTTGCCGTCATGTCACGAAAACGCCCCCGTGCGAACGCCTTGTGAACGCTGCGTGGCACCGCTTTCTATGTGCTGCCCGTGGGTTCGAGGATTGGTCTTGACCAAGGGTGTGCGCCGCCTTATGGTCGCAGATAAGTACAACAACCTTTAATAAACAAGGGCGCTTAAACGCCGCCGGATCACGGCGATTGCGGAGGACAGGGTGGGGACCACGCAGCTGGAATCGGTACCGGAACCGAAGTACTGGCATCTCAGGACCGTGCTCAGTGAGGCACTCGACTCGGAGTTCTCGGTCGGCGAGATCCTGCCCAACGAGCGCGATCTCGCCGCCCGCTTCGGCGTGGCCCGGGCCACCCTCCGCCAGGCACTGGAGCAGCTCGAACTGGAGGGCCGCCTGCAGCGCCGCCGCGGCGTCGGTACGACGGTGGCGCCCCCGCGGGTGGGTGTGGCCGTGGGCACCGACCAGGACGCCTGGCCGGGCGCCCCCGACGATGCCTGGCAGCCGGTCGACTGCGCCCTCGCGGTGCCGCCGGCCGCCGTCGCGACGGCCCTGGAGACCGGCGTGGAGGAACCGGTGCACGTCGTGCGCCGCTCCCGCGTCGTCCACGGCCGGCCCGCCGCCGCCGAACTGCTCTACGTCCCGGCGTCCTCGGTCCCGGACCTGACGGCGATCGACGCGCCGTCCGGCGCGGCACGCGCGCGTGCGGTGCTGCGCGAGCTGCAGCGCCTGGAGCTGGAGGGCCAGGACCGCGCCGTGGAACTGGGCTCGGCCCGCGCCGACGACGCCAAGGAGCTGGACCGCCTCCCGGGCGCCCCGGTCCTCGTCGTCACCACCCGTTTCCTCACCGCCGGCCGCACCGCCGCGCTCTCCGTCGCCACGTACCGCGCGGACACCTGCCGGCTGACCTTCGGCGACTCCGGCAGCGTGGAGATCCACCACGGACCCGAGCGGCAGGCCTCGTAGCCACCCGGCCCCACAGGACGCGCCCCGGAACCCTCCGGGGCGCGTCGCGCCGTCATCACGGACGCACGGCTGATCAGCGGCGTGCGGTGACCGTCCCGTCCACCGCGAACAGCTGCTCCTCCACATGGTCGAGGGCGAGCCGGAGCGCGCCCGTCGCCACCGCCGCCTCGCCGAGGAGGGACAGGGCGACCCGCGGCGGGCGCAGACAGTAGCGCGCGAGTTCGCGGCGCAGCGGCTCCAGGACGCCGTCGAGCCCCGCCGCCCAGCCGCCTATCACCACCAGCTCCGGATCGAGGGCCAGCACCAGCGCGGCCACGTCGTGGACCAGCCGCTGGATGAACCGGTCGACCGCGGCCCGCGCCCGGGTGTCGCCCTTGCGGGCCAGTGCGAACACCTCCGCGACCGCCTGCTCGTCCAGCGGGTGCAGCGGCTCGTCGGTGGTGGACAGCAGCGTCTCCGGGGTCACCTCCCGGCCCAGCAGATGCAGCGCCCCGATCTCCCCGGCCGCCCCGCCGTAGCCCCGGTGCAGCCGTCCGCCGATCAGCGAACCGGCGCCCGGACTGAGCCCGGCCATCACCATCACCATGTCGTCGGACTCGGTGGCGGCGCCCTTCCAGTGCTCGGCCACGGCCGCCGCGTTGGCGTCGTTCTCCACGAGCACCGGGCACTTGAAGGACCGGCTCAGCCGCTCGCCGAGCCGCAGCCCCGTCCACTCGGGCAGCGCGGTGCCCAGCCGCACCCGGCCGTCCGCCTCGACGATGCCCGGCGTGCCGACCCCGACGGCCCGCAGCGAACTGCGCGCCACCCCGGCCCGGCGCAGCAGCTCGGCGACCGCGGTGCGCAGCCGCTCCAGCCGTTCGTCCGCGTCTGCCGTCTCGTCCACGTCCTTGGCCTGGGCGCCCAGCACCCGGCCGTCCAGATCGGACAGCAGCGCGGCGACGCGGTGCGGACCGATCTCCAGCCCCAGCAGATGCCCGGCCTCGGCCCGGAACCGGAACCGCCGCGCGGGCCGCCCCTGCCGCCGGGTGGCGCCCTCCTCGGCGGCCTTCTCGACGACCAGACCAGCCTCGATCAGCCCTTCGACGACCCCCTCGACGGTCGGCCGGGACAGTCCGGTCACCCGGGTGATCTCGGTCAGGGTCGCGCAGTCCGTGGCACGCAACGCGTGCAGCACCACAGCGGAGTTGATCCTCCGCAGCAGCGACGGATCACCGCCGGTCAGCCCCGCCAACGTCCGTCCTCCCAGCTAGCCCTGCGTGTTGGCCGGATCGTACTTCGGTAACGACGACCCCGGCGAGTGTCCGGAGCCCCCGACCTGCCGGGAATCCGCGACCGGCGAGGTACCTGCGTGCGCGTCGTCGAACGCCGTCACCAGGATCCCCGGTGGTTCCGCGCCCGCGCGCAGGACCGCGCGGGTGGCCTCGATCCCACGGGGAGAACACCGACCGGCATCCGGTCAGCCTAGATCAACGCACCGGCAACTCGGCGTGCACCTGCCAGCCACCTCGGTCAGGTCCGGTTCCGCGCGCTCGCGCATCCCGCTGTGCTGCCCCGGGCGCCGCCGCGGTGAGCGGATCGCGCACCTTCAGACCGAGCACGCGTCGGCCACGGTCACCCCGGGTGCCGGAGCACGTGGGTGAGTGCCTCCTGGCGGATGCGGCAGCCCTGCCGGGAGACCGGAGCGGCCACCGTCTCCGGTCGGCCGGGTCGGCGGGTCGGCCGAGTCGTCTGGACAGCGCCCGGGACGGCCGCCGCGCTGGTCACCGGAGCCCGCGGCGTGCGCCGGCGCGACGCCCGACGGCGCCACTGGGGCCGGTCGTTCGGATCGTGCCGCAGGAGCGGGGCCGGCCCGCGCTCCTCCAGAGGGGTGTCCCACCGCGTCGTCCACCGCGGCGCCGCCCGCGGGTCAACGCCTCCGCCGCCGTGCAGCCGCACGCACCGGACCCCGCTCACCGGCGCCGACCAGCCCCGCCCTGCGACCTGACCAGAACGACAGGGCGCTAACCCTGCGCCGCCTCCCGCAGGCGCCCGAACTCCTGCGCCATCGTCGCCGCCGTCCAGTGCGCGTTCAGTCCGCTGGGGTTCGGCAGCACCCACACCCGGGTGTCCCCGATCGGCCGGTCCTGCGGCCCCACCCGGGCCGTGCGGTCGCCGAACGCGGCCCGGTAGGCCGTGACGCCCACCACCGCCAGCCATCTCGGCCGCGTCCGGGCCACCTTCGCCGTCAGCAGCCGGCCGCCCTCGGTGTACTCCGCGGCCGTCAGCTCGTCGGCACGCGCGGTCGCCCGCGCCACCACGTTCGTGATGCCGAGCCCGTACGACAGCAACTCGCCCTGCTCCGCGGGCTTGAGCAGCCTCGGGGTGAAGCCGGACAGGTGCAGCACCGGCCAGAAGCGGTTGCCCGGACGGGCGAAGTGATGGCCCGTGGCCGCCGTCATCAGGCCGGGGTTGATGCCGCAGAAGAGCACCCGCAGGCCGTCCGCGATCACGTCCGGGACGAGACGGTCGCGGGCGGCCTCCAGTTCCGCCGCCGTGAAGCGGCTCAGAGGATCGCCCCGGGAGCGTAGGCGGCGGCCTCGGGGTGCTGCTTGAGGATCTCCTCGATCCGCCCGGCGACGAGCGCGACCTGGTCGGCGGCGGCTCCCGTGAAGGACAGCTTGTCGGCCATCAGGGCCGCCAGCTGCTCACGGTCGAGCGGCAGCCGCTCGTCGGCGGCCAGCTTGTCGAGCAGGTCGTTGCGCTCGGCACCCTGCTCACGCATCGCCAGCGCGGTGGCGACGGCGTTCTCCTTGATCGCCTCGTGCGCGACCTCACGGCCGACGCCCGCCCGCACCGCACCCATGAGCACCTTGGTGGTGGCGAGGAAGGGGAGGTACCGGTCCAGTTCACGGGCGACCACGGCCGGAAAGGCGCCGAACTCGTCGAGGACCGTCAGGAACGTCTCCAGCAGGCCGTCGAGCGCGAAGAACGCGTCGGGCAGCGCCACGCGGCGCACCACCGAGCAGGAGACGTCGCCCTCGTTCCACTGGTCGCCCGCCAGCTCGCCGGTCATGGAGGCGTAGCCGCGCAGGATCACCATCAGGCCGTTGACGCGCTCGCAGGACCGCGTGTTCATCTTGTGCGGCATCGCCGAGGAGCCGACCTGGCCCGGCTTGAAGCCCTCGGTGACCAGCTCGTGCCCGGCCATCAGCCGGATCGTCTTGGCGAGCGACGACGGCGCGGCCGCGAGCTGCACCAGCGCGGTCACGACGTCGTAGTCCAGCGAGCGCGGGTAGACCTGGCCGACCGACGTGAACGCCTGCGAGAAGCCCAGGTGAACGGCGATCCGGTTCTCCAGCTCGGCAAGCTTCGCCGTGTCGCCGCCCAGCAGGTCCAGCATGTCCTGGGCGGTGCCGACCGGTCCCTTGATGCCGCGCAGCGGGTAGCGGGCAAGGAGTTCCTCGACCCGGCCGTACGCCACCAGCAGCTCGTCGGCGGCGGTCGCGAAACGCTTGCCGAGGGTGGTGGCCTGCGCGGCCACGTTGTGCGAGCGGCCGGCCATGACCAGCTCCGCGTACTCGCCGGACAGCTTGCCCAGCCGCGCCAGGACGGCCACCGCGCGGTCGCGCACCAGCTCCAGCGAGAGCCGGACCTGGAGCTGCTCGACGTTCTCCGTAAGGTCGCGGGAGGTCATGCCCTTGTGGACGTGCTCGTGCCCGGCGAGGTCGTTGAACTCCTCGATCCGCGCCTTCACGTCGTGCCGGGTGACCTTCTCGCGGTCGGCGATGGAGGCCAGGTCGACGGTGTCCAGGACCCGCTCGTAGTCGGCGATCGCCGCGTCCGGCACCTCGATCCCGAGGTCCTTCTGCGCCCGCAGCACGGCGAGCCAGAGCTGCCGCTCCAGCTTCACCTTCTGCTCGGGCGACCAGAGCGTGGCGAGCTCGGCGGAGGCGTAACGTCCGGCGAGGACGTTCGGGATGCGGGGCTTGGCGGGAGCGGCAGAAGTCACGTGTACGGATTCTACTGGCGATACGTGCAGGCCAGCGCCGCAGGTCCGCTCGTGCGAAGCTACGAGAGCCAGGTCACGGCTGGGGCAGGTCGGCCAGTTCGGCCAGGACGTGCGCGTGGCACAGCTCGGGCGCGCACCAGCACGCCAGGGTCCTGCCCCGCAGTTCGGTCACCAGTTCCAGCAGCTCGGGGCGTTCCAGCAGGTACGCCCGGTACATCGACATCACCTCGGCCCGGGTGCCGTCCCGCTTCTTTCCCGGGGTGTCGTGGACGAACGGGTTGCGGAGCGGGTGGCCGGGGAGGTCCCAGCCGCCCATGGTCCAGCGGCGGCCGACGTAGACGACGTCCCCGGGAGCGTGCTCCAGGCGGGGACCGAACTCGTGGATCCGGCCCCTGACATTGATCACCCTCGTGGACACGGGATCCAGGCTATGCCCTCGCCGCGCCTCGGTCGGCCGCGCCGTCGGTACGGATCAGGTGGCGCGCGCCGTGGCGCCGTTGATCAGGCCCCACCCGTAGTCACCGCCGATGAAGCCGCCCCCGATCTCGTTGATCTCGGTCCTGCCGTCGTCGGCGACGCCGATGAGGAGCACGTCGGTGCCGCACCGCTGCGCGGCGACCTCGCGGATGCCGCCGCCGTTGCCGAGGGCGTGCCACCCGCCGGTGTTGTAGCCGCCCCACGACACCTCGGTGTTCTGGTACGCCGCGTCACCGAAGACACCGAAGAACGCGAACTCCTGATAAGAGGTGGAGGCTACGGAGATGTCCGTGAGCACCCCCTGATTCGTGAACATCTGGGCCCAGGGCGACCAGCCGGACCCGGGGCCGGTGGCGTTGACGGCGGTCTGCCGGCGGTGGAACGGGGTGCCGTTGAAGTTGAAGCCGTCGACCTCGATCGTCCCGTCCGCGTGCGTTCCCGCGACGATCTTGTTCAGGAGGCCGTCCATCTGCTGCCAGCCGTTCCAGTTGTCGACCGAGGGCTGCAGCTGGGAGCGGGTGAAGATCGAGCCGGCGGAGTTGGTGCCGAATATCTGAAGGGTTCCGTTCTGGTTGCGTGCCACGGAGATCGAATTGAGGATGCCGTCGATGCTCCGCCACGCCGACCACCCGCTCGATCCGGGACTCGTCTGGGTGCGCGAGTGGATCAGCCCGTTCCGGTCAAGGGCGAACAGCTCGATCCGCCCGTCGGCGTTGGTCGCCGCCGTCACGGACGTCAGCGGTGCGGGGGTGTCGTAGTCGGCGGTCCAGTCCGGAGCCGGCTGCCCCGGGACGATGTGGGTGGTGTGCAGCCCGCCTTGCGCGTCGACGGCGAACGCCTGGACCCCCTTCGCGGCGTCCGTCTCGTCCTGGGAGGCCATGGCGACCGCGGAGCCGGGGACGGGGGCGACCGTGGGAAGCCCGTTGCCGGGACGCACCGAGTCGTCGGTCCGGCGGTGGGTGTAGTAGACCTTGCCGGTGTTCACCGAGGTCGCGTCGCACAGTCCGTCGCCGTTGACATCGCGGAACCGGAGGTCGGCGATGCGCTCGTTCGACTGGTTGAGGTAGACCCAGTGCTGGTCCCCGGCGCTGGTGGCGTACCACCAGGTCAGACCGGTGGTCATGAAGGGGTCGGCGACGCCGTCGCCGTCGAAGTCGCACGTGCGCTGATTGTCCCGGTTCGCTCCCAGGATGTTCCCGCCGTTGTCGTGCAGGCCGGTCTCGGTCTGGTCCAGCGCGCCGTTGGTGAACGTGGTCGACCACCGGACCGTGTGGGCGAAGACGTTGTTCTCGACGTCGAAGCCGTCCGTGGGCGTGCCGCGCAGCTTGATCTCGGTCGAGTTGGTGGAGGGGAAGGAGTTGTAGGCGATGTCGGCGTACTCGCCGGCCGGACCGCACTGGTAGTTGGAGCAGTCACCGCGGCCGTGCATGTCGATGAGGTGCTCGTAGTGGTCCCAGCCAAGGAGCGAGAAGCCGAGCCCGGGTGACTCCATGAGATTGCGGTACACCAGGTACCCGGTGCCCGGCCGGCCGTCACCGGTGACCGAGTGGCGGTTGGCCTGGAACTCGTTCTTCTCGATCAGCGCGTAGGCGCCGTTGTTCAGGGCCACCCCGTAACCTGCGCCGTGATGGCTGCCGAACGCGTCCTCGATGCCGTCCATGGTGGGGTGCTGGTTGTCGTGGATGTAGTTGTCGTGCACCCACACCGTGTCGGCGTTGGCCCGGTTGATCCGGTTGCCCGGATCCTGCACGTCGATCGCCGCGCCGCGCCAGCGGGCGAACTCGTCGTGGTCGATCTCCACGTTCTGGCTGGACCAGATGTCGATCCCGTTCGCGTCGGTGGTGCCCACCGACGCGGCGGGGTCCATCGGCTCCCCGCCGTCGAACCTGATCCCGCTGATCCGCACGTTGTCCGCCGTTCCGCCGCCGCTGTCGCCGATCGTCAGCAGCGTCCGCGGGAACGTCGTCGTGAAGATCCGCGGCCCCTTCGCGACGACCGTGCGATCGCCGATGACCCGGACCCCGGGTGCCACCGGTACGGCCGACAGGCCGCTCAGGTCCAGATTCACGGTCCCCGCGATCGTCACCGTCGCGTTGGGGGTGCCGACGGCCTGGACGAACTGGTTCTGCTGGTCGTCGGAAGTGATGCTGAAGTCCGGCGAGTCGGCCGCGCGGCCGGCGGCTCCCGCGGGCACGGTGGCCGACGCGGTGCCCGCGGACACGGCCAGTGAGGTCACCAGTGCCCCGACCGCCGCGAACAGTCGGCACGTTCTCGAAATGTTCATCCCTGTCCCGGTTCTCGTCCCGTGTGCTGACTCGGTGGAGCCGACCGGTCCGGGACCGCGCGCCCTCTCAGGGGCGCGGCCTGCGCAGCCCGGCGTGACCACCCGAGGGTGGGGCGTTCCGTGTCGTTCCACGCCGTTCCACGCGGCCGGCAGGCCCTCGCGGTCCGCGGCGGACGCCGTACGTGCCGAATGCCGAACACCGCGGCCACGCCGGTGCCAGACCTGAATCGAGCCTCCCGTGCCTGGAAGAGGCTCCTGGAACATGCGGGCAGGCCGGTCGCAACGACGGCCGGTCGCGCCGGGGCGACGAGGACGCGGCGCCCCCGCCGGAGGTCACGGTACCGACGGAGCACCGTGCCGGGAGAGCGTGCCGGGAGAGAGGGTCAGGGGGAGCCCGCGGAGCCGCGACCGCGGGGGTGCCCCGCCCCGAACGCCCGGGCCGCCCCGCGCGGGGCAGCCGGGCAGGGCAGGGCCTGTACGGGGCTCCGGCTCAGGAGTCCACTCGTCGCCAGTCCGTCACCGGGCCGGGGTTCGTGTGGTCCGCGGGGGTGACCCAGAAGGCTCTGCCCAGCTCAGCGCTGAACTGGGCCCCTGTCCGGCCGTCGCCGGAGGAGCGGCCGGTCAGGCGGCGGCCTATCCACGGCAGCAGGTGCTGTCTGGTGAAGCGGGCGTCCGCCACCCGCCGCGCGGCCCAGCCGGGCGGCGCCGTGACCGGCATGGGCGTGTGCCATTCGGTGTCCTCGGCCTCGTACCCGAGGGTCTGCCAGACCGCCTCCGCGACCCGGCGGTGTCCCTCGGCGGTCAGGTGCAGCCGGTCCACGTCCCACATGCGCGGGTCGGAGAGCGAGGGGGCGCCGTACAGGTCGACCACGACTGCGCCGTGCCGCCCGGCCAGCTCGTCGACGCAGGCGAACAGCTCCTCCATGCGCGGCCGGAACCGGTCGAGGACCGGGCCCTGGCGGCCGGGGCTGCGCATCAGCACCAGCTGCTCGCAGGCCGGCGCCAGCCGCTCCACCGCCTCGGTGAGCAGGTCCCGGACCAAGGCCATGTCGCACTTGGGGCGCAGGGTGTCGTTCAAGCCGCCGACGAGGGTGATCACGTCGGGCCGCATCGCGGCCGCCACGTCCACCTGCTCCTCGACGATCTGGCGGATCAGTTTGCCTCGCACCGCGAGGTTGGCGTAGCGGAAGCCGGGGGTGCGGCCGGCCATCCGGGTGGCGAGGACATCGGCCCAGCCCCGGTACGAGCCGTCGGGCTGCAGGTCCGACATGCCCTCGGTGAAGGAGTCGCCGACCGCGACCAGGCTGGAGTGGGTGGGCGGCGCGGGGCGCA
Source organism: Streptomyces sp. NPDC026515 (assembly GCF_055567595.1). Lineage (NCBI taxonomy): Bacteria > Bacillati > Actinomycetota > Actinomycetes > Kitasatosporales > Streptomycetaceae > Streptomyces > Streptomyces sp. NPDC026515. Next base: position 171,694 of record NZ_JBVHQD010000012.1, on the reverse strand, counting down.
AAGGGTTCTTCTGCATGGCGACAGAGATGGTATCCCGAGGCGCATACCCGTCAGTCGGTTCCTCCCCGGAGGCGGCTACGCGTGCTGCCCGAACAGCTCCCGCAGCACGTCCTCCATCGTCACGAGCCCGGCCAGCCGGCCGTCGTCGCCGAGCACGCCCGCCAGGTGGGTGCGGCTGCCCCGCATCGCGGTGAGCACGTCGTCCAGCGGGGTGTCCTCCCGAACCCGGGCGATGGGCCGCATCTCCCGCAGCCGGAACGCCTCGTCCCGGGGCGAGGCGTCCAGGGCGTCCTTGACGTGCAGATAGCCGACGATCCGCCGCCCCTCGTCGACCACCGGGAACCGGGAGAAACCCGACCCCGCCGACAGCCGCTCCAGCTCGTCCGGGGTGACGCCCACGCGCGCGTAGACGACACGTTCCAGCGGTACGACCACGTCGCGCACCGGCCGCCGACCCAGCTCCAGGGCGTCGTGCAGCCGCTCCTGCGCCCGGTCGTCGATCAGGCCCGCCTCGCTGGCGTCCTTGACGATCTCGGCCAGCTCGGTGTCCGTGAAGGTCGCGGCGACCTCGTCCCTGGTCTCCACCCGCAACAGCTTGAGCAGGCCGTTCGCGAAGGCGTTCACCGTGAAGATCACCGGGCGCAGGGCGCGGGAGAGCGTCACCAGCGGCGGCCCGAGCAGCAGCGCGCTGCGCACGGGCTCGGCGAGCGCCACGTTCTTCGGCACCATCTCGCCGAGCAGCATGTGCAGATAGGTGGCCAGGGTCAGCGCGATCACGAAGGACACGACATGGCCCGCGCTCGTGGGCACGCCGACCGCGTGGAACACCGGCTCCAGCAGATGGGCGATGGCCGGCTCGGCGACCACGCCCAGCACCAGCGTGCACAGGGTGATGCCGAGCTGGGCGGCGGCCAGGAGCGCCGACACGTGCTCCAGGCCCCACAGCACGCTCCTGGCCCGCCGGTCGCCCGCCTCGGCGTGCGGCTCGATCTGGGAGCGGCGTACGGAGATCAGCGCGAACTCGGCGCCCACGAAGAAGGCGTTGACGACCAGCGTGGCGAGGCCGATGAGCAGCTGTACGGCGGTCACCGGTGCCCCTCCTGACTCTGGTCCTGCGCGTCGGCGTGCGGCGCGTGCAGCAGCACCCGGGCCGCCCGCCGCCCCGAGGCGTCCACCACGTCCAGGCGCCACCCGGCGACCTCGACGCCGTCCCCGGTCTCGGGTATCCGCCCCAGCTCGGCCGCGACCAGCCCGGCCAGCGTCTCGTACGGCCCGTCGGGCGGCCTCAGGCCGACGCGTGCGAGCTGGTCCATACGGGCCGCGCCGTCCGCGGAGTAGAGCGCGCGGCCCCGCTCGTCGGCGCCCGCGGGAGCGAGGTCGGGCGTCTCGTGCGGGTCGTGTTCGTCGCGCACCTCGCCGACGACCTCCTCGACGATGTCCTCCAGGGTGGCGACGCCGGCCGTACCGCCGTACTCGTCGATGACGACGGCCATGGTGCGCCGGCCGCCGAGGCGGTCCAGGAGGCGGTCGACGGTGAGGGACTCGGGGACCAGCAGGGGCTCGCGCATCACCTGGGCCACCCGGACCCGGCCCCGCTCCGCCACCGGCAGGGCCAGGATGTCCTTGATGTGGGCGGTGCCGACGACCGTGTCCAGGCTCTCCCGGTAGACCGGGAAGCGGGACAGCCCGGTCGCCCGGGTCGCGTTCGCGACGTCCTCGCAGGTGGCGTGGACCTCCAGGGCGACGACCTGCACGCGTGGGGTCATCACGTTCTCCGCGGTGAGATCGGCGAGGTTCAGGGTGCGCACGAACAGCTCGGCGGTGTCCGCCTCCAGCGAGCCCTTCTTGGCGGAGTGCCGGGCCAGCGCGGCCAGCTCCTGGGGGCCGCGCGCGGAGGCCAGCTCCTCGGCGGGCTCCAGGCCGAACCGTCGTACCAACCGGTTCGCGGTGTTGTTCAGGTGCGTGATGAAGGGCCGGAAGGCCGCGCTGAACCAGCGCTGGGCGTTGCCCACCCGTTTGGCGACGGCGAGCGGAGAGGAGATCGCCCAGTTCTTGGGCACCAGCTCGCCGACGACCATCAGGAAGACCGTGGACAGCGCGGTGCCGATCACCAGGGCGAGCGAACTCGCCGCGGAGCGTGCGATGCCGACCGCCTCCAGCGGACCGGCCAGCAGCTTGGCGATCGACGGTTCGGCGAGCATGCCGACCACCAGATTGGTGACCGTGATGCCGAGCTGCGCTCCCGAGAGCTGGAAGGTCAGCTGCCGTACGGCCCTGAGGGCGCCCGCCGCCCCGCGCTCGCCGCGCACGACGGCGCGCTCCAGTTCGCCGCGACCCACGGTGGTCAGCGAGAACTCGGCGGCGACGAAGGCGCCGCAGGCGAGCGAGAGCAGGATCGCCACCAGCAGGAGGAGCACTTCGGTCATCGGGTCACCTCCGTCCCATGGTCGGACAGGGCGGTCGGGACCGCGCGGTGTTGGCGGGACGGGGGACCGGGAGGCTCGCCCATGGGCGGACGCTCACACACCTTTCATCGGGGAACGGCACGACTCCTCAAGGGTAAAGGATCGGCAAAGCAGGGTGTGTGTAAGTATCACCTACAGCGGTTTGACCCAGCGTCGCCAGTGGTCCTCGCGGTGGTAGCCGGTGGCGGCCCAGGTGTGGTGGGCCGGCGCGTTGGCCTCCAGGACCATGGCGTCCACGCGTCGTCCGCCCAGGGCGGCGAAGCGCTCCTCTGCGGCTCGCAGCAGGGCGGTCGCGACACCCCGCCGACGGTGGTCCGGGTGTACGGCGAGGCGGTAGGCGGAACAGCGCCAGCCGTCGAAACCGGCGATGACGGTTCCGGCGAGGACACCGTCACGGGTGGCGAGGAGCAGGGCCTCGGGGTCCCGCGCGATGAGCCGGGTCACGCCGTCGTGGTCGTCGCTGATGCTCGTTCCCTCCGCGGCCGCACGCCAGAACCCCAGCACGGTGTCGACGTCCGAGAAGGCGGCGCAGCGGATACGAAGATCACTCATGGCACGAGCCAAGCAGGGTGCTCACCCGTCTGGCGAACGAGTTTTCCGCCGTGCGGATCAGGCGGATCAGGCGGACCCGCGGGCCGGGCCGTCCCGCCCGGCCGATCTCGTTCCGCGCCCTACGCCCAGCAGCCGTTGACGGTGGCGGCCAGGCCGTCGAGGGCGTCCTTGGTGGCGGCCGGGTCGGCGGTGGAGCCGTTCTCGATGAAGGAGAAGATCTTCCAGCGGCCGTCCTCGGCCTTCGTCAGTCCGCTCAGCGCGATCGCCCCGGTCAGCGTGCCCGTCTTGGCGCCGACCTTTCCGACGGCGCACTGGGAGTCCGCGGTGTCGAACCGGCCCCACTCCGGGCCCAGCGTCGAGCCCGCCTCACCCGCGACGGGCAGTCCGTCCACGACGTACTTCAGGGTCCGGCTGTCGGCGGCGGAGCCGGCCAGGTCGAGGATGTCGGCGATGGTCTGTGCCGGGATCCGGTTGGCACGGGAGAGCCCACTGCCGTCGTGGATCTCGAAGTCGGCCAGCGACACGCCGTACTGGCCGAGAACCTGCCGTACGACAGCCGTGCCGTCCTCGAAGGTGGCCGGCCGTCCGGCGGCGAGCGCGGTGGTCCGCAGCAGGGTCTCGGCGATGTCGTTGTCGCTCACCTTGAGCATGTGTTCCACGACGGCGGACAGCACGTCGGACCGGTGCTGTGCCACGGTGGCGGTCCCGGTGGCTGCGGTGCCGCGGGCGACGTTCCCGCTGACGGTGACGCCTCGCTCGGCGAGGAGCCTGGCGAAGGTCTGGCCGGCGTCCAGGGACGTGTCCGTGACGTGGCGGCCGTCGACCACCAGCGCCCGTACCGGGGCGACGGAGTCGGGGTAGTAGCCGTCGTTCCAGCCGGCGGCGAGCGTGGGCGCGGGGAAGAGGCTGTCGTCGACCCGCACCTTCACCGAGGTCACGCCCGCGTTCTTCAGGCCCGCGACGACGGTGTCGGCCAGCGCGTCGAGGTCGGCGGAGGTCAGAGTGCGGTCCCCGCCGCCGACCAGGGTGACGGTGCCGTTGCCGTAGACGACCTTGGTGGTGAAACGGTGGTCTGGGCCGAGAACCGTCAGCGCGGCGGTCGAGGTGGCCAGTTTGGTGTTGGACGCGGGCATCAGCGCGGTGGTCGCGTCATGACCCCACACGAGGCCGCCGGAGTCCGCGTCGATCACGACACCGCTCAGCGTGCTGCCCAGGCGGGTGTCCTGGACACGGGTGCTGAGACGGTCCGCGATCGACTGCTCGGCGGGGTCGAGGGGGGCGGGCGCCGCGAAGGCGGACGTGCCGAACAGGATCGTCCCGGCGACGGGAGCGGTCACCGCGATGACGGCGGCACGGCGGAGCGCCGGACCGAGCGTTCTGCCCCTGTGGAGGCGGACGCCCGCGCGGCCGGCGGAGGAGTTCGACATGGAGGACTCGGTCCAGGTGTGTGAGTGGGGGACGTGCCGGAGATCCAGTGAATCTTGAAAGGGAAAGCAACAGCCGCAACGGAGATTACCCATGGGCACGTTGTGCAGTGGGGAAGCCTGGCCGGATGGCGACGCCGGACCGTCAGCGGTCGCCCGCGAGCCCGGCCAGCACCGGCGCGAAGGCCTCCATGTACGGCTCCAGGACGGTCAGATAGGAGAACCCGTACCGCTCGCGCAGCCCCCGCACCCGCCCGGTGACCTCCTCCAGTGTGCCGACGAGGACCGTGGGCAGGGCGAGGGCCCGGGCCAGGCTCAGTTCGGGCCGCCGCTCCAGGAGCGGGCCGAGCGCGGACCGGGGGTCGTCGGTGACCGCGACGATCTGGATGAGCAGGTTCCGTTCGGCTGGTTCACCGCGTCCCGACGCCAACTCCGCGTAGCGGGAGACCCGTTCGTCGAGGTCCCGTGCCGTGACCGGCTCCAGACGGCCCTCCGTGCTGCCCGGCGTCAGACGGGCCCCGGCGAAGGCCGCGATGTCCGCGTGCTCGGCGGCCAGCCGCAGCATCCGGTCGCCGTTGCCGCCGATCAGCAGCGGCACCCGGGGACCGTCCGCCTTGAGCAGCTCCTCGACCGTGCTCCGCAGCTGGTCCACCCGCTCGCGCGGCGAGCCGAACGGCAGCCCGGCCCTCTCGTGCTCCGCCTGCACGTAGCCGGTGCCGAGCCCGACTTCGAGACGGCCGCCGGTCAGCGCGGCGGTCGTCGCGACCTCGCGGGCGAGCAGCACGGGGTTCCAGAAGCCCGCGTTGAGGACGAAGGTGCCGAGACCGAGCCGTTCGGTCGCCCCGGCCGCCGCGACCAGCGCCGGGAAGGGCGCGGGCATGCCCAGATGGTCGGGGACGAGGAGCACGTCGTAGCCGAGCTCCTCGGCGCGCCGGCACTTCGTACGCCACTCGGCGGCCGACGCGGGCGTGAGCAGGCTGACCCCGAAGCGGAACGGGCGCGGCACGAACTCTCCTCAACGGTCGATGACTTGAGTCACTCGTGCGCGATGGCCGCCAGCACGTTCATGCGCGAGGCACGCAGCGCCGGCAACAGCGCCGCCACGATGCCCACGACCGCCGAGCCGACCACCACGGCGACGATCGTGCCCCACGGGACCGCCAGCGCCTTCATGCCCTGGAGCGCCAGCACCTGCTGGGTGCACACGCCCCACACCAGGCCGAGCGCGAGCCCCAGCACCGCGCCGAACACCGCGATGACCACCGACTCCAGCCGGATCATCCGGCGCAGCTGCCGCCGGCCCAGCCCGATCGCGCGCAGCAGGCCGATCTCCCGGGTGCGCTCCACGACCGACAGGGCGAGGGTGTTGACCACGCCGAGCACGGCGATCACGATCGCGAGGCCCAGCAGCGCGTAGACGAGGTACAGCAGCACCGAGATCTGGTCGTGCACCAGCTTCTTGTAGTCGGCCTGGTCGCGGACCTGGACCTGCGGGAACGGCGCGAGGGTCTTCTCCAGGTTCGCGCGGAGCCGGTCCACGCTCGTACCGGAGGCGTGGTTGACGTACAACGACGAGTCCTGCCCGCCGGGGAGGTACTTCTCCACGGTGGCGATGCCGAAGAACAGCCCGCCCTGGGTGCCGAAGGCGCTGCCGCTGTCCTGGTCGGTGAGGGCGCCCACCGTCATCTCGGCGCGCTTGCCGCCCTGGAACTCGACCGGGAGAACGCTGCCGAGGCGCACCTTGTGGTCCGCGGCGAAGGCGGCGTCCATGCCGATGCTGCCGTCGGCCAGTGCGGCGGCGGTGTCGCCGCCCTTGTAGGCGACATGCGCGACCTCGTCGACCCGCGGGTCGTACCCGGCGGCGGTCGTGGTGACCCGCTTGCCGTCCGGCAGCCGCACCGCCACCGGCGCGAAGCGCTGCCGTACCACCAGTCCGACGCCCTCGGTGCCGCGCACCTTGTCGGTGACTTCCTCGGTGAACGGCAGGAAGTTGCCGTTCTGGACGATGAAGTCGGCGCCCAGCGTCCTGTCGATCTGCTGGTCGAAGGACTTGGACATGGAGGCGCTGGCCACGGACATCCCGCCGACCAGGGCCAGTCCCACCATGAGCGCGGCGGCGGTGGCGCCGGTACGGCGCGGGTTGCGCAGGGCGTTGCGCTGGCTCATCCGGCCGACCGAGCCGAAGAGGGCGGGGAAGGCCGCGCCCAGGACGCGGATCACCGGGCGTACCAGGAGCGGGCCCGAGACGACCGTGGCGAGCAGGGTCAGCACCACCCCGAGGCCGAGCAGCGAGGCGGCCGGGGCGGTCTTCGTGGCCGTCGCGCAGCCGACGAGGGCCGCCGCCCCGAGCGCCCCGACGACCGCGCCCACGAGCGCCCGCGTCCGCAACGGCTTGCCCACCCCGGCGATCTCGGCGTCCGCGAGCGCCGCCATCGGCGACACGGTGGCCGCGCGCCGGGCGGGCAGATAGGCGGCGACGAAGGTGACACCGACGCCCACGACGTACGCGGCGACGGGGGTGCCCCAGCCGATGACCATCTCGGTGGTCCTGAGGTTCATCCCGAACGCGCCCATCAGCTTGATCAGCCCGAGCGCCAGGCCGATACCGGCGGCCAGTCCCAGTGTCGAACCGACCAGCCCGAGCAGCACCGCCTCGGTGAGCACGGACCGCCGTACCTGACGGCGGTCGGCGCCCAGCGCGCGCAGCAGGCCCAGCTCGCGGGTGCGCTGGGCGATCAGCATGGAGAAGGTGTTCACGATCAGGAAGACGCCCACGAGGGTGGCGATACCGGCGAAGCCGAGCATCACGTACTTGATGACGTCGAGGAAGCCGCCCAGGTCAGCGGCGGAGGACTTCGCCTGTTCGTCGGCGGTCTTCAGGTCGTAGGTGCCGGTACCGATCGCCTCGCCGATCCGGTGCTTCAGCACGGCGTCGGTGACGCCCGGCGCCGCGTCCACCGAGATGCTGGTGGCCCGGTCGGCGGTGCCGAGCAGTTCCTTCGCGGCCACCGACGGGTCGAGGAAGACCAGGGCCGCGCCGGGGTTGGTGGTGGTGAAGGTGGCGATGCCGACGATCTCGACCTCGAAGGTGCCGGGCTGGGCCTGCACGGTGAGGGTGTCGCCGATGCGCACGTGTTTCTTGTCGGCGGTGTCCGCGTCGAGCAGTGCCTGGCCCGCGCCCCGCGGCGCGTGCCCCGAGGTGAGTTTCACGGGGCTGCGGTGGGTGAGGTACCAGTCGGTGGCGATCGTCGGGGCGCCGGTGGTCGGGCCGACCGACTCGTTGTGGCTGTCGACCACCACGACGTTCTGCACGGACACGTCCGCATGGCTGTCCGCGACCCCGTCGACCTCGGCGACCCGCTCCCTCAGCGCGGCCGGCACGGTCTGTACGGCACCGGTCGGCACCGACGACCTGAGGTCCTCCCTGGGCTCCACCGTCACGTCGGCGGAGGTGGAGGCGAACAGCCGGTCGAAGGTGCGGGTGACGGTGTCGGAGAAGATCAGGCTGCCCGCGACGAACGCCACGGACAGGACGATGGCCAGCGCGGACAGCAGCAGCCGTCCCTTGTGGGCCAGAAAACTCCGCAGGGTTGCCTTGAGCACGGGGTCAGCCCTCCTCGGGCCCCGCGGACCCGCTCTCCACGTCGGAACCGGGGGGCCCGGCGGCTCCGGCGGGCTCGGCGGGGCCGCCGGCTCCGGGGAAGAGGCGCATCCGTTCCAGTACGGCGTCGGCCGTCGGCCCTTCCATCCGGTCCACCAGCCGCCCGTCCGCGAGGAAGAGCACCAGGTCGGAGTGGGCGGCGGCACCGGGGTCATGGGTCACCATGACCACCGTCTGCCCCAACTGGTCGACCGCGTCCCGCAGGAAGCCCAGCACCTCCAGACCGGCCCGCGAGTCCAGGTTGCCGGTGGGCTCGTCGGCGAATATCAGCTCCGGCCGGGAGGCCAGCGCCCGCGCGCAGGCCACCCGCTGCTGCTGTCCGCCGGACAGCTGCGCCGGCCGGTGCTTCAGCCGGTCCCGCAGCCCGAGCGTGTCGATGACCTGGTCCAGCCACTTCCCGTCGGGCTTCTTGCCCGCGATGTCCATGGGCAGGGTGATGTTCTCGGCCGCGTTCAGTGTCGGGATCAGGTTGAACGACTGGAACATGAACCCGATCCGGTCCCGGCGCAGGCGCGTCAGCTCGCGCTCCCGCAGCCCCGTTATCTCGGTGGTGCCGAGCCAGACCTGACCGGCCGACACGGTGTCAAGTCCGGCCAGACAGTGCATCAACGTGGACTTGCCCGAACCCGACGGGCCCATGACGGCGGTGAAGCGGCCGCGATCGATGTCCACGTCCACCGAGTCGAGTGCCAGCACGGCCGTCTCACCCGCGCCGTACGCCTTGGTCAGCCCCCGTGCCCGGGCTGCTGTCCCCTCGGCGGCGGGTGCCTTCGCAGCAGGTGTGGCCAAGACTGCCTCCTCGCTCGCGCGGGTTCGTCGGCGCCGAGCGTAGTGTGAGCCGTCGCACAGGTGGTATCCCTTTTCGATTCCGATGCGCGCTTGCCGCTGCTAGCACAACCGCGCTAGCGTCGTACGTATGGCGAAGACCCAGCTGAACGTGCGCGTGGACGAGGGCACCGCCAGAGCGGCCCGCGAACGCGCCCTCGCGCGCGGCATGAGCGTCAACCGCTACATAGAGGAACTGGTCATGCAGGACACGGGTGAAGCGGGCCGTACGTTCGTCGAGGCCGCCGCCGACTTCATGAAGCAGTACGAGTCCGTCTTCGCGGAGGAATTCGGCGAAGCGCAGGGTCCCGACACGTCTGACAAGAGCGAAGGCCGTCACTGATCCCTTGAGCGACCTGACCATCGACCTCGCCTGGCTCCTCATGCTCGCCGAACAGAAGACCCCGGGTGACCCGCAGGTCACCGACTGGGGCGCGCTGATCGCGGCCGTCGCCAGGCATCAGGCCGAGATATTCGACGTCCCCGTCTACGACACCCCGCAGGCCCGTGCCGCCGCCCTGCTGCAACTCCTCATCCACGTCCCGGCCCTCGAGCGTTCGAACGCCCTCTTCGCGTCCTCGGTCGCCTACGCCTACCTGGTGGCCAGCGGCCTGAAGGTCGTCACCTCGCCGGAACAGGTCCGTGATCTGGCCCGTTTGGTGAAGGCCGGCGAGGCGAGCGTGTCCGACATCGCGGAGGAACTGCGCCGCTGGAGTCTGTGAACCGGGTTCCGCTCAGGACTGAGGGGGCTTGCGAGCGACGCCCAGCACGCAGGAGGAGGACGGCAACCGCAGGCCGTTCTCCGGCACCGACATCCGCCGGTACGGGCCCAGTTCGAACCCGGCCGCGCGCAGCTCCGCGACCGGCTCCCGGGACAGATGGCAGCCGCCGCTCAGCAGCGGCCACACCGTCCGGTCCAGCGCCCGCTGGGTGAACAGCATCGCCGGACCACCGCCCCGGCCGTGCTCGAAGAACCGGAGCTCACCGCCCGGCCGCAGCACCCGCCGGACCTCCGCGAGCGCCCGCCGCACGTCCCGCACACTGCACAGCACCAGGGAGAGCACCGCCGCGTCGTACGCCTCGCTCTTCACCGGCAGCGCCTCCGCCGCGCCCGGCACCACGTCCACCGGGACCTCCGCACGGACCGCGGCCTCAGCCGCCAACTGCCGCAGCGTGCGCTCCGGTTCGATCGCGACGACCTCCGCGACGGAGGCCGGATAGCGGTCGAAGTTCAGGCCGTTGCCCGCACCGATCTCGATCACGCGCCCGGACAGCCCGGACAGCAGCCGCTCCCTGATGGCGGCCATCCCGAGCCTGGTCTCGGCGCTCACGCTGACGCGGGCGTAGCAGCGGGCGAACAACGGGTGGTGGACGGGGTCCCGCACCGGATTCCCGGTGGCGGTGGACATCAGCCGCATGACGATACCTCCCGACGGGAGCAGTTCTACGGTGATTGTCCCCCGCGAGGGCCCGTCGCACCCCCCCGCCGCCGGGTCAGGCGATGAAGTCCCGCACCTGCTGGTAGACGCCGTGGTCGTCGTTCATGTCGGTGTGCGAGACGCAGCCGACCCCGACGGTGGTCGCCCCGCTCAGCAGCGCCGAGGAGTCCGGGTCGATCGCCGAGTCGCAGTTCGACCAGTACGCCGCGTAGGAGACGCTGCCGGGCGTCTCGTCACCGGAGTTGAGGGAGGTGAGGAAGGAACTGCCGGTCGTCATCTCCTTGCAGGAGGTGTACAGCCACCCGCACAGCGAGGCGACGCTCGTCCCGTGGTTCACCCCGGCGACCGACACGAAGTCGTCCACAAACGAGGTCCCGCCGAGGTTCTTGAGGTAGTAGCGGCTGTTCAGCGCGCCCATGGAGTGGACCACCAGGTCCACCTTCGAGGCGCCGGTCCGCGACAGCACGGTCTGGATGTAGCTCGACAGCTGCGAAGCGGTGGTGACGTTCGACTTCGTCCAGTCGTAGGACCACGCGTACAGCTGGGAGGACGCGTAGCCGTCCGCCTCGAAGTCCGCGATCCAGTCGTCCCAGCTGCTGGAGTCGCTGCTGAGGCCGTGTACGAAGACGACCGGGTCGTGGCTCGCCGCCTGCGCGGGAGTGGTGGCCAGGGGGAGTGACAGAAGGAGCGAACCGGCTGTCGCCGTCAGAGCGGTTGCGATGCGACGCGTGGCGCGTTGCATGATGCCTCCTGAAACGGGTGGGGTTGTTCAGGAGTGTCGGGACGGGTCTACGCGCGCCGCATCGGCGAAGTCGCCAGTCTTTACGAGTCAACTAACTCGCCAGTAACGTCTTTCGTGTGGTGATACCGGTGAATCCCCCACCTCTTGACCGCACTTCGCCACCGCAGACCACCGACGCGGTGCCGTGCCCGGCATCGGCGCTCCCCGAGGGCGTACGCGCCCGGGTGCGACGGGTCGTATACGAGGACCAGCGCGCCGTGGCCGAACTCGTGCCGCGCCTCACCCAACGGCAGACGGCGGGACTCGACCCGTTGCCGGCCGAACCGGCCGAACTCGCCCCGCGGTTGCTCCATGGGCTGCGCCGGGAGATCCGCGCGCTGCCCGACGACACCCGTCGGCTACTGCTCCTGGCCGCGGCCGACCAGTACCCGGTCGCCACCCACGCCTTCCTGCGCGCGGTCACGGCCGGCCGGCTCGACACCCGTCCGCTGGAGGCCGCCGAGACCGCCGGAGTCGCCCACGCCGGTGCCGGCGGGGTGTTCTTCCGGGACGCCTGGACCCGGATCGCCGCCTACGGGACCGCCTCGCCCGCCGACCCGCGCGCGGCCCACCAGCTCCTCGCCCGGGTGCTGGGCGGCAAGGGCGAGACGACCCGCCGCTCCTGGCACCGGGGCGCCGCCGCGCTCGGCCCCAGCGCCCGGCTCGCGGCGGAGCTCCGGGTCGCCGCCGACCGGGCGCGCGCCGAGGGCAGACCCGCGCTCGCCCGGGCCCTCGCCGAACGCGCCGCCGACCTCTGCCCGGACCCGGTGGCGGAGGCCCGGCTGCTCGCCCGGGCCGCCGCCGACGCCTGGCGCTGCGGAGAGCCCGACCGGGCGAGACGGCTCGCCGCCCGTACCGCCGACTCCGCCCTCGACGGGGTCCTCGCCCTCCGGGCCGGCAACGCGGCGGAGGCCTTCGACGCCCTGCTCACCGCCGCCGGCGGGCAGGAACGTTCCGCCGACTCCGCCGACTCCGCCGTACTCCTCGCCCTCGCCACCGAGGCCGCCGTCTACACCGGCGACCTCAGACGCTGCCGGGAGGCCCATGACCTCGCCAGGTGGCTGGGCGTCTCCCCGCCGGGCATCCTCGCCGCACTCGCCGCCGCCGTGGAGGGCCGCTACGACGACGCCCGGATCCTCCTCACGGGCACCGCGGGCCGCTGCGGGCCGGGCGGTGACCCCAGCCTGCTGATCCACTCCGGCATGGCCGCGCTGATGCTCGGCGACCACACCCGCGCCGCCACCGCCACCCTCCGGGCGGCCGCCTCGGCCCGTGCCCTCGGTACCCCGGCGACGGCCGCACAGGCCATGGAGTTCCGGGCCTACGCCGACTTCTGGAGCGGCCGCAACCGGGCCGCCGAGGCCGCCGTCCAGGAGGCCCTGGGCCAGGCCCACGCCACCGGGCGGGACAACGGTGCCTGTCACCTCCGGGCCGCCCTCGCCATGTTCGCCGCCGTCCGCGGCGACGAGGAGGCCTGCCGCGAGCGCTCCGCCGCCGTGCGCGCGCACGCCCTGGCACACGGGCTCGGTCTGCCCGCCGCCCTCGCGCAGTGGGCGCTCGCCTTCCTCGACCTGGCGGCCGGCCGCTTCCCCGCTGCCGCCGCCCGGCTGCGCGCCCTCGCCGGATTCGGCCCCGGACACGGCCACCGGGCCATCCGGCACCTGGCCACCCCGCACTACGTCGAGGCCGCGGTCCGTACCGGAGACACCAGGGTCGCCCGTGCCGCACACGCCGACTACCACCGTTGGGCGACCGCCGTCCGCAGCGCCGACGACCTCGCGCTGAGCGCCCGCTGCCGGGCGCTGCTCGCCCCTGGCGCCGAGACCGTCCAGCACTACCGTGCCGCACTCGACCTGCACGCCCGGGGCATCCGTGACTTCGAACGTGCCCGTACCGAGCTGCTGTTCGCCGGGGCGCTGCGCCGGCTGCGGCAGCGCCCCGAGGCCCGGGACCGGCTGCACAGCGCGCTGGCCGCCTTCGAGTCCTTCGGCGCCACCCATTGCGCGGCCCAGGCCCGTGCGGAGCTCCGGGCGCTGGGAACGGCGTCGACACCGTCCGGCGCCGGTTCTCCGGACCCGGCCGCCGTCCTGACCGCCCAGCAGCTGACGGTCGCCCGGATGGCCGCCGAGGGGGCCACCAACCGGGAGATAGCCGACCGGCTCAACCTGAGTCCGCGCACCATCGACCACCACCTGCGCGGAGTCTTCGCCCGGCTGGACATCCGCTCGCGCATCGAACTGGTACGGCTGCTCGGCGAGCCGGCCTAGGGCCGTCGGCCGGGTGCGGCTGCGCGGCCCGTCACGCGTACTAGCGCGCTTCCCGTTGCCGGAACGCCTCCGCGTCCCAGTTGCCGTCCAGCCGCGCCGACAGCCAGCCCGGCGCCGCCGCACGGAAGTCGGCGGGCGTCAGCGCCCCGGCCCCGGCGGGCAGCGCACCGAGCAGCGGTGCCCCGGCCACCTCCGGAAGATCGGCGACGTTGCAACGCGACGCCAGATCCGGGGACCCGGGCCAGCTGCCGATCACCACACCCAGCAACTCCAGCTCACGTGCCCGCAGTTCACGTGCCGTCAGCTCAGTGGTGTTGAGGGTGCCGAGCCCGGCCGACGCCACCACCAGCACCGGCGCGTTCAGCAGCCGTGCCGCGTCCGCCAGCGTGCCGCCCGCCGCGTCGAACCGTACGAGCAGCCCGCCCGCCCCCTCGACCAGCACCAGTTCGTGCTCGGTGGCCAGCTTGGCGGCGGCCTCCGCCACCTCGTGCGGACGCACCGGAGCCGTCCCGGCCCGCCGGGCCGCCGTCCCGGGCGCCAACGGCTCCGGAAAACGGGCGAGTTCGGCCGTCGTCACCGGGCCGGCGAGCCGCCCGACCTCGTCGGCGTCCCCGCGCTCGTCCGGTCGTACCCCGGTCTGCGCGGCCTTCAGGACTGCGACCGTGCGGCCCGCCGTGAGCGCCGCGGCGGCGACGGCGGCCGTGGTGACCGTCTTGCCGACCTCGGTGCCCGTCCCGGTGATGATCAGGATCGGCATGTTCATCCCTCCCGCGCGGCGGCGCACACCGCGCGCGCGATCCGTGCCACGTCCGCGTCGCCGGTGACGTACGGGGGCATCGTGTAGACCAGATCGCGGAACGGCCGCAGCCAGACGCCCTCGCGTACGGCGGCCGCCGTGGCGGCCTTCATGTCCACCTCGTGGTCCAGCTGGACCACCCCGATGGCGCCGAGGACCCGGACGTCCCGCACGCCGGGGATCTCCCGGGCCGGCGCCAGCCCGTCCCGCAGGCCCGCCTCGATCCGCTTGACCTCCGCCCGCCAGTCCTGGGCCAGCAGCAGCCCGAGCGAGGCGCAGGCCACGGCGGCGGCCAGCGGATTGCCCATGAACGTCGGGCCGTGGGCCAGCACCGGCACCTCGCCCCGCGAGATGCCCTGGGCCACCCGGGGCGTGCACAGGGTCGCCGCCATCGTCAGGTAGCCGCCGGTCAGTGCCTTGCCCACGCACATCACATCGGGCGTGACGGCCGCGTGGTCCGCCGCGAACAGCGCGCCCGTACGGCCGAAACCGGTCGCGATCTCGTCGAACACCAGCAGCACGTCGTGCGCGTCGCAGGCTTCGCGCAGCACCCGCAGATAACCGGGGGAGTGGAACCGCATCCCGCCCGCGCCCTGCACCACCGGCTCCACGATCACCGCGGCCAGTTCGTGCGCGTGCCGCTCGATCAGCGACCGCAGACGGTCGGCGTACGACTCGTCGTACTCGGCCGGAGGCGCGTCCGCGAAGACCTGGAGGGGCAGCATCCCGGACCACAGCTCGTGCATCCCGCCCTCGGGGTCGCACACCGACATCGGCTGCCAGGTGTCGCCGTGGTAGCCGCCCCGCCAGGTCAGCAGGCGCTGTTTCGCGGGGCGGCCGAGAGAGCGCCAGTACTGCAGGCACATCTTGACCGCGACCTCGACCGACACGGAGCCGGAGTCGGCGAGGAAGACATGCTCCAGTCCGTTCGGCGACATGTCGACAAGGAGCTTCGCCAGGCGTACCGCGGGCTCGTGGGTGAGCCCGCCGAACATCACGTGGCTCATCCGGCCGAGCTGGCCGCGCGCGGCCTCGTTGAGCACCGGGTGGTTGTAGCCGTGGATCGCCGACCACCAGGACGACATGCCGTCGACCAACTCGCCCGAGCCGTCCGCGAGCCGCAGCCGGACCCCGCTCGCCGACTCCACGACGAGCGGTTCGGCCCGGCCCGGCATCGGTCCGTACGGATGCCAGACGTGCCGCCGGTCCAGCTCCAGCAGCTCGGGGACGCTCAGGTCAGGCATTGGGCGCGAGATCCGTTCCGGCGCCCCGGCGGCGGACGGCGACGAGGTCGGTGCGCGGCTCGTTGGCCTGCGCGGTGTCCTCGTGGGAGCCGCAGACGCCCGATCCGCACCCGGCCTCGGCATGCGACCCGCACCCGGCCTCCGCGTGCGACCCGCAGCCGCCGGCCGCGACCTGCGAGCGGTGCTGCGGCAGCGTCACCTCGTCGGCGCCCTCGACCACGAACCCGGCGTCCGCGATCATCTCCAGATCGGCCTGGCCGGCCTGGCCCTCGGTGGTGAGGTAGTCGCCGAGGAAGATCGAGTTCGCGAGGTGCAGCGCGAGCGGCTGCATGGTGCGCAGGTGGACCTCGCGGCCGCCCGCGATACGGACCTCGACGTCCGGGCAGACGAACCGCACCATCGCCAGGATCCGCAGACAGCGCTGCGGGGTCAGGTTCCACTCCTTGGCCAGCGGGGTGCCCTCGACCGGGATCAGGAAGTTGACCGGCACCGAGTCGGGGTCCAGCTCGCGGAGCGAGAAGACCACGTCGACCAGGTCCTCGTCGCTCTCGCCCATACCGGCGATGAGACCGGAGCAGGCCGACAGACC
Source organism: Streptomyces sp. NPDC026515 (assembly GCF_055567595.1). Taxonomy (NCBI): domain Bacteria; kingdom Bacillati; phylum Actinomycetota; class Actinomycetes; order Kitasatosporales; family Streptomycetaceae; genus Streptomyces; species Streptomyces sp. NPDC026515. Next base: position 155,651 of record NZ_JBVHQD010000012.1, on the reverse strand, counting down.
TGCCGCGTGCGCCTTGTTGACGGTGTCCACCCGATCGGCGTACGTGTGCGTGGTCGTGATGTCCCCGTACGTCCCCTCGGACGTGTTGAGGTTGTGGTTGTAGGCGTCCGCGCCCGCCTCGCGCAGCCGCTCGGCCTGGCCGTCGGAGAGCAGACCGAGACAGGCGCACACCTCGACGCCCTCGTTCTGCTCCTTGATCGCCTTGATGGTGCCGGCCACCCGGTCGACGTCCCGGTCGGTCGGGCCGCGCCCGCTCGCCACCAGGCAGACCCGCTTGGCGCCCCCGGCCAGACCGGCGGCGGCCGCCTTGGAGGCCTCGTCGGGTTTCAGCCAGCTGTACTTGAGGATCCCGGTCGAGGAGCCGAGGCGCTGCGAGCAGTAGGAGCAGTCCTCCGGGCACAGGCCCGACTTGAGGTTGACCAGGTAGTTGAGTTTCACGCGCCGGCCGAACCACTGCCGGCGCACCTTGCCGGCCGCGGCCACCACGTCGAGCACGTCGTCGTCGGAGGTCGCCAGCACGGCGAGCGCTTCCTCGCGGGTCGGCAGCTCGCGCCGAAGCCCCTTGTCCACCAGCGTGTTCAGCAGGTCCATGAAAGCCGATCCTGTACTACGGGGCCGCTCCTGGCCAAGGAGAGTTTGCACAACCCTGTCAGTTCGACGTGTGGGTATTGCCACACAGTGGGTGGCTGGTCGTCCCGCTAGGGTCTGTCCACTGCCTACAAATTCACCGGAGGAGCCATGGCGTTCGGCTGGATCGAGGAACAGGCGGAACTCCGCCGCCGCGCCGGACTGGTACGGACCCTGCGCCCCCGCCCCGCCGACTCGCCGCTGCTGGATCTGGCGAGCAACGACTACCTGGGCCTCGCCCACCACCCCGAGGTGACCGAGGGCGCGGCCGGGGCGGCCCGGACCTGGGGCGGCGGCTCCACCGGCTCCCGGCTGGTGACCGGCACCACCGAGCTGCACACCGAGCTGGAGCGCGAGCTGGCCGAATTCTGCGGGTTCGAGGCGGCCCTGGTCTTCTCCTCCGGCTACGCCGCCAACCTCGCCGCCGTCACCACCCTCGGTCCGCACGGCTCCCTGATCGTCTCCGACGCCCTCAACCATGCCTCGCTGATCGACGGCTGCCGGCTGGCCCGGGGCACCACCCAGGTCGTCGGGCACGCCGCCCCGGACGCCGTGCGCAAGGCGCTCGGGACGCACGAGGGGCCCGCGGTCGTCGTCTGCGACACGGTGTTCTCGGTGGACGGCGACGCGGCACCGCTGGCCGGCCTGGCCGAAGCGTGCCGGGAGCACGGCGCCGGTCTGCTCGTGGACGACGCGCACGGGCTCGGGGTGCTCGGGGACGGCGGCCGGGGCGCGCCGCACGCGGCCGGGCTCTCCGGCGCCGACGACGTGGTGGTCACCGTGACCCTGTCCAAGTCACTGGGCAGCCAGGGCGGGGCCGTGCTCGGCCCGGCCCGGGTGATCGACCATCTGGTGAACGCGGCCCGGACCTTCATCTTCGACACCGGCCTGGCCCCCGCGGCGGCGGGAGCGGCCCTGGCGGCGCTGCGGCTGCTGCGCCGCGAGCCCGAACGCGCGGAGCGGGCCCGTGCGGTGGCCGCCGAACTGCACGCACGGCTGATCGCCGCGGGTCTGGAAGCGGTGCGTCCGGACGCCGCGGTGGTCTCCGTGCGGGCCCCGTCCCCGGAGGGGGCCGTGCGGTGGGCGGCCGACTGCCGTACGGCAGGCCTGGCCGTGGGCTGCTTCCGTCCGCCGTCCGTGCCGGACGGCATCTCACGGCTCAGGCTGACCGCCCGGGCAGACCTCTCCGGGGCCGAGATCGAACGCGCTGTACAGGTGATCGGTCAGACACGGCCATGAGTCGGCGTGACACGGTCGGATCCTGACCGAATACGGATATGGACTCGGTTACGGACTGATCAGCAGGTGAGCGTCGACACGAAACCCGCCCAGCTCTCGGGGGAGAAGAGCAGCGCGGGTCCGGCCGGATCCTTGGAGTCGCGCACGGCGAGCAGTCCGGCCAGCCGGCCGGAGCGCGGCCGTGCCGTCTCCACGCAGTTGTTCGCTCCGGTGCTGTAGCTGCTGCGCAGCCACCGCAATCCGTGCAGATCAGCACTTGAAGGTACGTTCCGAGGCAGTGCAGTCATGGTGCCTCCTTACGCGCCGTCACCTATCCCGGCGATGTAATCCAGCGAATCCTCGGGCGAAAGGGCGTGGATCTGAAGGGTGTTGAAGGCCTCCGCGTAGGTCTGGAGGTCTTCTTTCCGTTCGAGGTAGAGGCTACTCGTCAACTGGTCGAGAACAACTACGTCCAGATCAGAAGTGCTCGGAAATGAGAAGATTACGAAAGGCCCGGTGATGCCGATATGGGCTCCGGCCGAGAACGGCAGCACCTGGAGCCGTACCTGGGGCAACCGGGCCGCCTCCAGCAGCCGCTCCAGCTGCCGCGCCATCACGCCCGGGCCGCCGACCTCCCGGCGCAGCACCGCCTCGTCAAGGACCGCGCTCAGCTCCAGCGGCGGATGGTTGCGCAGCACGTCCTGCCTGGCCAGCCGCACTTTCACCAGGGCGTCCAGCGCCTCGTCGTCGAGCCCGTCGACGGCCGCCCGGGTCACGGCACGCGCGTACTCGGGGGTCTGCAGCAGCCCCGGTACGACCGAGGTCTCCAGCGTGCGCATCGCACGCGCCTGCGACTCCAGGCTGATGAAATCGCGGTAGGTGGGCGGCAGTACGCCACGATAGGCGTGCCACCAGTGGTGTCGCCCAGCGGTGTCCTCCGCCCCCGCCAACACCAGCAGCAACTCGCGCAGTTGCCCCTCGACCACGCCGTACGCGTCGAGGAGTGACCGCACATCGGCCGGTTTCACACCGCTGGCGCCGGTCTCGATCCGGCTCACTTTCGACTGATGCCAGCCCACCAGACGGGCGGCCTCACCGCTCGTGAGCCCGGCGCCGGTGCGCAGAGTGCGCAGTTCGGAGCCCAGTTTCCGACGGCGCACCGCGGGACCGTTCTGCATGGGCTACTCCTTACTCCTTCCGGGCCGCCCAAATACACTCTGGGGTCGCAGAGTTCACCGCATCGAGCGACAGATATATGCATATCTTGGTGGATCGCTCCCCCGGCCACCCTGGTAATGGCAGTCTGGCGAAGAAGCACCAGTCCGGGACCGTACTCGAACCATCCGCACCGTGTGTCGGACTCCGGTCCCGTGGGAAAGGGACGACGTCGCCATGGCAGACCACCTGGAAGCATCCATCACTCTGCCGAGCGATCCCGCCTCGGTCTCCACGGCCCGCTCCTACGCGCTGGGCACCCTCGCCGAATGGGGGCTGCCACCGGAGACGGAGACCGCGGACACCATCCGCCTCATCGTCTCCGAACTCGCCACCAACGCGGTGCAGCACACCTTCGGCCAGTCGCCCACCTTCACGGTGGACCTCGTCCTCGACCGTGACGAACAGCTGCGCATCGGCGTCACGGACAGCCATCCGCGCTTCCCCAAGAGACTCCCGGCCGCGGTGCAGCAGGACAATGGGCGCGGCATGGTCATCATCCGCTGGCTCACCGCGGAGTGCGGCGGCAAGCTCCGGGTGCGCCCCACCCGGGAGGGCGGCAAGACCGTCTTCATCGAACTGCCCTGGGCGGTCCGGGCCGGCACGGTCACCGCAGCCGGCCGGCAGGAACCGTAGCCCCGAGTTCCCGCCGGCCTGCTGAGGGGTGCCGCTGTGCGGGTCAGCTGACCCGGCCGTACCAGACGCTCCGCGTCCAGATCTTCTGGAGCTTCACCACGTCCCCGGTCTTCGGGGCGTGCCAGATCCGTCCCTTCCCGGCATAGATGCCGACGTGGTAGACGCTGGAACCCGAGTGGAAGAAGACCAGGTCACCGGCCTTGCGTTTGCCGGCCGAGATGTGACGGGTCCTGTTGTACTGCTGGGCCGCCGTTCGCGGGAGCTTCTTGCCCGCCTTCTTGAACGAGTACAGCGTGAGCCCTGAGCAGTCGAACCGGTTCGGTCCGGTGGCACCCCACCTGTAGGGCGCGCCCTTCTTCGAGGCCGCGACCTGAAGTGCCTTCGTCCCCATCGTGGCGGCCGAGGCGTCGGAGGCGACACCGGGGATCACGATGGAGCCGCCCACGGCGGCGATGGTGAGCGCCGAGGCCGTGCCGGCCCGCGCCATCAGCGACGGGACACGATTGAGCGCAGTCATGCGCAACCCTTCGTCAGCCGCCTGTGAAGGATGACCTGTCGGATTCGGGCTGGCGAAGTTGCCCGGCCGCGTTGCCACGGCTTCACCCCAAGGGCTGCGCGGTCCGGTCGTGGTGCGACCGTGCCGGCGACCCGTCGTGCTCGGGTCCTCCACTCCTGCCGATCCACTTCCGTCGACCGGTCATCCGGGCGGCGGCAGGACTCGGCGTCCGCACGGATCGCCCCGCCGCGGTGGCGGGGGCTTGTCGTCAGACAGGGATCCTCACTCACGCGTGTCCGAAAATCCCAACGGAATCGGGGATTTGTGGGGTTACTCACCACCCACCCGTTCGGGTGGACAGGGTTGTGTTCGATTAGTCGTCAACTGCCCTGCGTAGCCCCGGACCTGCACCGGAACCCCTCGCGGGCCCCTTCGTGCGCGCATCTTGAGCGGCCCCCGCCGTCAGGTAAAACCACGCCACACTCCGCCGAACGGCCGTAACCCCACTGGGTCGTTTCAACTCCGGTCCCATCGACCGGTGGACGCCTCGCCCCGGACGTCGGCGGGCGTCACCGTACGCAGTCGGGCGGGAGTGCGACGCGCGCGGTCCGGCGCTCGCCGTCGAGCACCCGCAACGCCCGTGCCAGCGTGTCGCCGTGCAGTTCCGTCTCGCCCCGCCGGTGCATCAGCGCGAGGGCGTCGCGCAGCTCGGCCGCCGCGCGCACCAGCGCCTGCGCGGCGCGCAGCCCACGATAGGTGTCCTCGTTCTGCGCCGGGTTGATCCGGCCCAGCAGGTCGACCACGTCCAGGTAACGGTCGACCAACTCGCCCTCGGCGCGGGTCAGCGCGGGCAGCGGCGGCAGCTCCGGTGGCAGCATCGGGCACTCACCCCGCGTCCGGCAGGTCGAGGGTGCTCCTGCGGCTTTGCACGATCCGGTCCACCAGCCCGTACGCCAGCGCCGCCCGCGCGTCCAGCACCAGGTCCCGCTCCAGGTCCTGGTGGACCTGGGCCGCCGTCCGCCCGGTGTGCCGGACGAGCATCTCCTCGAGCAGCCCGCGGGTCCTGTCCAACTCCGCCGCCCGGATGACCAGATCACTCGGCTGGCCCTGTACCGGCTCCGGCAGCGACGGCTGCTGGAGCACGACCCGCGCACCCGGCAGCACGGAGCGCTTGCCCGGGGTGCCCGCCGCGAGCAGCACCGCGGCCGACGCCCCGGCCTGCCCGAGGCAGATCGTCTCCACGTCGCAGGTGACGTACCGGACCGTGTCGTAGATCGCGGCCATCGCGCTGAACGAGCCGCCCGGAGAGTTGATGTACAGCGAGATGTCCCGCTCCGGCGCCGCGTGCTCCAGGTACATGAACTGGGCCGCCACATCGTTGGCCGAGGTCTCGTCGACGGGCGTGCCGAGGAAGACGATCCGTTCCTCCAGCAGCTTCGAGTACGGATCCAGGGTGCGCTGCCCGGCGCCGGTGCGTTCGGTGAACTCGGGCAGGACGTAGCGGGCGGACGGTCGGGTCATGACGTACCCCTCCTCGCGGCTGAGCTGACTCAGTGGCCGAACTCTCAGTAAGAAACGTACAGGACGTACAGAACCCTGGAGGGGTGTCGTGCGGCGATTCCGCTGTCGCCGAACAAGATGTGATGTCCGGGGTGCCCCGTAAGCTGGGGGCATGGCCTACGAGATTCCGGTGACGCAAGCCAGGGCTGAGCTCGCCGACCTGATCAACCGAGTGGTGTACGGCGGTGAGCGCGTCGTCGTGACCCGGCACGGCAAGCCGCTGGTCGCCCTCGTCTCCGCAGCCGACCTCGAACGCCTCGAAGAGCTGTCGGAAGCCGCCGAGGACCAGGTGGTGAGCGCGGTCTCCACGGTCCGCGAGAGCGCCGCCGTACGCCCGGAGCGCGGCCGCTTCGGCATCACGGCCGAACACCGGGGCGTCGCGGGCTCCTGAGCGCCTGTCACGACATCGGCCCTTCTCCGGAGCCCGCGGAGGAGGGCCGACGCACGTGCCCGGGGCGGTGACCGGGGCGGTGCCGGCCGTGCCCGTCGGCGCGGTGTTCACCCGGACGGCCCCCAGGGCGGCGACGAGAGGTGACAGGACTCGTTCGGCGGCGCCGGTGGCGTGCGCCGTGGGCCGGGCCGCACCTCCATGCGCCGGTCATCAGACGATCAAGGTCCGGTTAACGTCGTCGAAACTCCGGCAAACTAGCCTGCCGATCCACGCCACCAGGGGTTTTCGTATCCGGATCGGGTCCGCCCGATCTGTCGCGGTGGCTGCGGCAACCGGACCCCGCACGGTCCGGAGCGAGGACTGTGAGGTGGGACGTGCAACTGACCCCGCACGAGCAAGAGAGGCTGCTGATCCACGTGGCGGCCGACGTGGCCGAGAAGCGCCGGGCCCGCGGACTGCGGCTGAACCACCCGGAGGCGACCGCCCTCATCACGTCGCACATCCTCGAAGGCGCCCGTGACGGCCGCACCGTCGCGGAACTCATGGCATCCGGGCGCAAGCTCCTCACCAGGGACGACGTCATGGAAGGCATCCCCGAGATGATCCACGACGTGCAGGTCGAGGCGACCTTCCCGGACGGCACGAAGCTCGTCACCGTCCACGACCCGATCGTCTGAGGGGCCACCGATGATCCCCGGAGAGTTCCTCTTCGCCGACGGGCCCATCGTGTACAACGAGGGCCGCGACGTCACCCGGATGACCGTCCTCAACGCCGCCGACCGGCCCGTCCAGGTCGGCTCCCACTACCACTTCGCCGAGGCCAACCCCGGACTGGAGTTCGACCGGGACGCCGCGCGCGGACGGCGGCTGAACGTCGCCGCCGGCACCGCCGTCCGCTTCGAGCCGGGCATTCCCGTCGACGTCGAACTCGTCCCGCTCACCGGGGCCCGGGTCGTCCCCGGGCTGCGCGGGGAGACCGGAGGTGCCCTCGATGCCTGAGATCTCCCGCGCTGCCTACGCCGACCTGTTCGGACCGACGGCCGGCGACCGGATCCGGCTCGCCGACACCGACCTGATCGTGGAGATCGAGGAGGACCGCTCGGGCGGCCCCGGGCGCGCCGGGGACGAGGCCGTCTTCGGCGGCGGCAAGGTCATCCGCGAATCCATGGGCCAGTCGCGCGCCACGCGCGCGGAGGGCACCCCCGACACGATCGTCACCGGCGCGGTGATCATCGACCACTGGGGCGTCGTGAAGGCCGACGTCGGGATCCGCGACGGCCGGATCACCGGCATCGGCAAGGCGGGCAACCCCGACACCATGGACGGGGTCCACCCGGAGCTGGTGATCGGGCCCGAGACCGAGGTCATCGCCGGCAACGGGCGGATCCTGACCGCCGGCGGCGTCGACGCGCACGTCCACTTCATCTGCCCGCAGATCGCCGACGAGGCACTGGCGGCGGGGATCACCACACTGGTCGGCGGCGGTACGGGACCGGCCGAGGGCTCCAAGGCCACCACCGTGACCCCGGGCCCGTGGCACCTCGCCCGGATGCTGGAGGCGATGGAGCAGTACCCGCTCAACATCGGCCTGCTCGGCAAGGGCAACACCGTCTCGCACGAGGCGATGGTCTCCCAGATCCGGGGCGGTGCACTGGGACTGAAACTGCACGAGGACTGGGGCTCCACCCCCGCGGTCATCGACGCGGCCCTCACCGTCGCCGACCGCACCGGCATCCAGGTGGCCATCCACACGGACACGCTGAACGAGGCGGGGTTCGTCGGTGACACCCTCGCGGCGATCGGCGGGCGCGGGATCCACGCGTACCACACCGAGGGCGCCGGGGGCGGGCACGCGCCGGACATCATGACGGTCGTCTCCGAGCCGCACGTGCTGCCGAGTTCGACGAACCCGACCCGGCCCTACACCGTGAACACCGCCGAGGAACACCTCGACATGCTGATGGTGTGCCACCACCTGAACCCGGCGGTCCCGGAGGACCTGGCCTTCGCCGAGTCCCGGATCAGGCCGTCGACCATCGGGGCCGAGGACGTCCTGCACGACCTGGGCGCGATCTCCATCATCTCCTCCGACGCACAGGCCATGGGGCGGGTGGGCGAGGTGATACTGCGGACCTGGCAGACCGCCCACGTGATGAAGCGGCGGCGCGGCGCGCTGCCGGGCGACGGACGCGCCGACAACCACCGGGTACGGCGCTATGTCGCCAAGTACACGATCAACCCGGCCCTCGCCCAGGGGCTCGCCCGCGAGATCGGGTCCGTCGAGAGCGGCAAGCTCGCCGACCTCGTGCTGTGGGAGCCCGCGTTCTTCGGGGTCAAGCCGCATCTCGTGCTCAAGGGCGGCCAGATCGCCTATGCGCAGATGGGCGACGCCAACGCGTCGATCCCCACTCCCCAGCCGATCCTGCCGCGCCCCATGTTCGGGGCGATCGGGCGGGCACCGGCGGCCAACTCCTTCAACTTCGTCGCTCCGCTCGCCGTCGAGGACGGGCTGCCGGAGCGGTTGCAGCTCGGGAAGCGGTTCGTCGCCATCGAGTCCACCCGTGGGGTGACCAAGGCGGACATGCGGGAGAACGACGCGCGTCCCAGGGTGCGGGTCGACCCCGACAGCTTCGCCGTGTACATCGACGGGGAGCTGGTCGAGGCGGCACCGGCCGCCGAACTGCCCATGGCCCAGCGCTACTTCCTGTTCTGAGAGCCGGTGTCTGTGATGTCTCGGGCAGCGTTGCTGGTCCTGGCCGACGGCCGCTTTCCCGCCGGAGGGCATGCGCACTCCGGCGGGGCGGAGGCGGCCGTCAAGGCCGGCCGGATCACCGGGGCGGCGAGTCTGGAGGAGTTCTGCCGGGGGCGCCTGCACACGGCGGGACTGGTGGCGGGCGCGCTCGCCGGGGCCGCCGTACTCGGCTTCGACGTAAGGGAGTTGGACGCGGCGGCGGACGCACGGACGCCGTCGCCCGCGCTCAGGAACACGGCTCGAAGGCTCGGGCGGCAGCTGTTGCGGACCGCTCGAGCCGCCTGGCCGGCCGTCGAACTGGATTCCCTGGCACGGGAGTTCCCCAAGGGAGCCCATCAGCCGGTGGTGCTGGGGGTGGTGGCCAGGGCCGCGGGGCTCGCGGCCGAGGACGCGGCCTACTGCTCCGCGTACGAGTGCGTGAGCGGGCCGGCCACGGCGGTGGTGCGGTTGCTGAGTCTGGACCCCTTCGAGGCGACGGGGGTGCTGGCCCGGCTGGCCCCCGAGGTGGACCGGGTGGTGGACCGGGCGGCGGAGGCGGCGCGCAGCGCGGCCGCGGGCGGCGGGGTGGACGAGCTGCCCGCGGGCTCCGCCCCGTTGCTGGAGATCGGCGCGCAGTGGCATGCGGGGTGGGCGGTGCGGTTGTTCGCGTCGTAGAGCCGCAGGTCGAAGGACAGGCCGTCGCAGGGCCACGTATTCACAGGGAGTCGCACATGCATCTCGACCACGATCACCACCACGGCCCCGCCGCCGTCAGCGCCGACGCCCGCCGTCCGGACGGATCACGGCGTGCCCTGCGCATCGGCCTCGGCGGCCCCGTCGGGTCCGGCAAGACCGCCACCGTCGCCGCCCTCTGCAGGGCCCTGCGCGACGAGCTGTCCCTCGCCGTCGTCACCAACGACATCTACACGCGTGAGGACGCCGAGTTCCTGCTGCGGGAGGCCGTGCTGCCGCCCGAACGGATCACCGCCGTCGAGACGGGAGCCTGTCCGCACACCGCGATCCGGGACGACATCTCGGCCAACCTCGAAGCCGTGGAGGACCTGGAGGACGAGGTCGGACCACTGGACCTGATCCTCGTCGAGTCGGGCGGCGACAACCTCACGGCCACCTTCTCCAAGGGGCTCGTGGACGCGCAGATCTTCGTGATCGACGTGGCCGGGGGCGACGACATCCCGCGCAAGGGCGGCCCCGGTGTCACCACGGCCGACCTGCTCATCGTCAACAAGACCGACCTGGCGCCCTACGTGGGGTCGGACCTCGCGCGGATGGCCGCCGACGCGAAGGCACAGCGCGCCGAACTGCCTGTCGTCCTGCAGTCGTTGCGCGGCGAGACCGGGGTCGCGGACGTGGCCGCGTGGGTGCGGGAGCGGCTGCGCGCGTGGACGGCATGACCGTCACGGGGGTGCGCGCCGGCGCGCGTGTCGTCGCCCGGGGCGACGGCAGGGGCGGCACCTCGCTTCCCGTCCTGGAGGGAAGGGGGCCGCTCGCCCTGCGACGGACCCGGGGAAGCGGAGCCGAGGCCCACGTGATGGTCGTCGGGGCGATGAGCGGGCCGCTCGGCGGGGACCGGTTCGCGATCGAGGCCCGGGTGGAGGACGGGGCCCGGCTCCGGGTGGGCTCGGCCGCGGCGACCATCGCGCTGCCGGGGCAGCGCAAGGGCGAGGCCCGCTACGACGTTCGTCTCGATGTCGCCGACGGCGGCGAACTGCACTGGCTGCCCGAGCAGTTGATCTCCGCCAACGGAAGTGACCTGCACGTCTCCACCCGCGTCGAGGTCGGACCTGCCGGGCGCCTGGTGCTGCGGGAGGAGCAGGTGCTCGGGCGGGTGAGGGAGGATCCGGGGCGCCTCACCAGCCGGCTCACGGTCCGCGTCGCCGGCCGGGCGCTCCTCGACCAGGAGCTGGCCTGCGGGCCCGGGGCGCCCGGTGGCTGGGACGGCCCCGCCGTGCTGGCGGGGCATCGCGCGGTGGGCCAACTTGTCGTCGTAAGGCCAGAGTTCGCGCGGGAGCCGGTGGCGGCGCGGATGCTGGGGGAGTGCGCGGCGCTCACTCCGCTGGCCGGCCCCGCCGTGCTCGTGAGCGCGGTGGCGGGCGATGCGCTGCTGCTCAGGCGGGTCCTGGACGAGGCGTTGGGCCACCTCGGTGGCTGATCCGCTCAGCGGGACGTGATCGTCCGGTTATCGGATTGGTAAAGACGGCTCTCACACCCTGTTCTCAGGAGGTTCACAGCCGGAAGGATCCCCCCTGACCATTCGTAACCACGTACGGGGAGGGGCCCACTTGAGGGACAACTTCAGATCGAGGAGCCGGGTACTCGCGTTCGGCACGGCTGGAGCGCTCGTCACCGCGAGCCTGATCACCGGTGCGCTCGCGGCCCCCGCGTCCGGCGCCGAGGCCCGGCACGGCCAGGACCGCGAACAGCGGGGCGCGGCCGTCGCCGCCGCCCATGCCGCCAAGGCCGGGATCGACTGGGCCGACTGCCCCGCCGACTGGGCCCTGACCAAGCCCGTCCAGTGCGGCTGGGTCAGTGTGCCGCTCGACTACGCGAAGCCCTACGGCAAGCAGCTCAAGCTCGCCGTCGACCGAATAGGCAGCACGGGGACGAAGGCGGAGCGCCAGGGCGCGCTCGTCTACAACCCCGGGGGCCCTGGCGGTTCGGGAATGCGCTTCCCGCTGCGGGTCACCACCAAGAACCCGCTGTGGGTCAACACCTCGAAGGCGTACGACTTCGTGGGCTTCGACCCGCGCGGCGTCGGTCACTCGGCACCCATCTCCTGCGAGGACCCGCAGGAGTTCGTGAAGGCGCCCAAGGCCGACCCGGTACCGGACACCGAGGCGGACAAGACCGCGCAGCGCAAGCTGGCCGAGGAGTACGCGAAGGGCTGTGCCGAGCGCACCGGCCGGGCGATGCTCCAGCAGATGACCACCGCCAACACCGCCCGTGACCTGGACGTCATCCGGGCCGCGCTCGGCGAGAAGAAGCTCAACTACCTCGGTGTCTCCTACGGCACCTACCTCGGCGCCGTGTACGGGACGCTGTTCCCGGGGCACGTGCGCCGGATGATCGTCGACAGCGTCGTCGGCCCGTCGCGGGAGAACATCTGGTACCAGGCCAACCTGGGCCAGGACGTCGCCTTCGAGGGCCGCTGGAAGGACTGGGAGGACTGGGTCGCCGCCCACGACTCCGCCTTTCACCTGGGGACCACTCGCGCGGCCGTCCAGGCCAAGTGGCTCCAGCTGCGCGCCACCGCCAAGAAGAACCCGATCGGCGGGGTCGTCGGACCCAACGAGCTGATCGGCTTCTTCCAGAGCGCGCCGTACTACGACTCCTCCTGGGTGCCGGTCGCCACGGTGTTCTCCAAGTACGTCGCCGGTGACACCCAGGCACTGGTCGACGCGGCCGCCCCGGACCTCTCCGACACCGCGGGCAACATCTCGGCGGAGAACGGCAACGCCGTCTACACCGCCGTCGAGTGCACCGACGCGCAGTGGCCCACCAGTTGGCGGAAGTGGGACCGCGACAACACCGAGCTCAACAAGCAGTACCCCTTCATGACCTGGGCCAACGCCTGGCTCAACCTCCCCTGCGCCACCTGGCCGGTCAAGCAGCGGACCCCGGTGCACGTCACCACCCACAAGGGCCTGCCGCCGGTGCTGATCGTGCAGTCCACCCGGGACGCCGCCACTCCCTACCCGGGCGCCGTCGACCTGCACAAGCGCTTCAGGGGCTCCCGCCTCATCACCGAGCAGGGGGCCGGCTCGCACGGTGTGACCGGCCTGGTCAACCCGTGCATCAACAGCCGTGTCGACAGCTACCTGCTCACCGGCAGGCTGGACCGCGCGGACGTCACCTGCGCGCCGCACGCCACACCGCAGCCGTAACCCGTCCGCGGCGGTGCCGAGGGGCGGCGGGAACACTCCCGCCGCCCCTTCGCCGTACGAGGTCAACTCAACGGCGCCCGTGGGAACTTGCGCTCCTTGGCGCCCTTCGCCGCGGCCCCTCCGGCCTTGACCACCGCCGCGTACTCGTCGACGTACTCCTGCTCGGAGAGGGTCAGGACGGCGTACATGATCTCGTCGGTGATCGCGCGCAGGACGGCCTTCTCGTTCTCCATCCCGGCGTAGCGGGAGAATTCGAGGGGCTTGCCGAAACGGATCACCACGGGGTGGATGTTCGGGATGACCTTGCCGGGCGGCTGCGCCTCGAAGGTGCCGATCATCGCGCAGGGGATCACCGGGACACCGGCCCGCAGCGCCATCACGGCCACGCCGACCTTGCCCTTGTAGAGCCGGCCGTCGTGCGAGCGGGTGCCCTCCGGGTAGATGCCGAGCAGTTCGCCCCGGCCCAGCACCCCGAGTCCCTCCCGGATCGCGGCCTGGCCGGCCTCCTTGCCGGAGCGGTCCACCGGGATCTGCCCGGCGCTGCGGAAGAAGAACGCGGTCAGCCGGCCCCGCACGCCCGGCCCCGTGAAGTACTCGGCCTTGGCGAGGAAGGTGATCCGCCGCTTGAGGACCGCCGGCATCAGGAAGTGGTCGGCGAAGGAGAGATGGTTGCCCGCGACGATGGCCGGCCCCGACGCGGGGACATGTTCCAGACCTTCGATCCGGGGCCGGAACACCAGCCGCAGCAGGGGCCCGAGTAGCACGTACTTGAGCAGGTAGTAGAACATGGTTCGCCCTTCGCTCCAACAGGTCGTACCCAAGCCGAAGTCTGCCGGGCCCGGTATGAATAGCACAGTCGTCGGGTGGTGCCGGTCCCGTGACCGGTCGGGTGACGTGTCCGTCCCGGCCCCGGTTCGGGCCGCGCGTAGGATGATCCCGATGCGTCCCACCGAGCAGCCCGCCCCGCTCCCGCCGCACCGGCGGTGGCGAGCGCTGCTCGTGCTGGGCCTCCTGGCCGGGCTGCTCGCCATGCACGCGCTGGCACCCGGCGGCGGCATGGGGCCCGGTCGCGACCACCGCGGTCATGAGCGGGTCATGGAGACAGCCGCGACGGCCACCGCCTGTGACGGCTGCTCCGGGGACGACGGCGGTCACACACACCACGCGGACGCGACCTGCGCCTCGGGCGCGGTGAACGGCGGACCGACGCTGCCGGCGCCGGTCCCGGACCCGGCGCCCTGCCCCACGGTCACCCGTTCGGCCGACTCCCGCCCGGTCACGCCGCCGGACGGCGCCCGCGCACCCCCTGATCTGGCCGAACTCCAGCTGCTGCGGATCTAGAGGCACCCGAGCCGGCCGTGCGCGCACCGCGCCGCGGTCGTGTTCCCGCGTGCCCTTTCCCACCCACCGCAGGAGTTCGAGCATGACCACCACCCGTACCCGTTCCCGCGCCGTGTTCAGCGTGCTGACCGCGCTCGCCGCCCTCGCCCTCACCGCGTGCGGCGGCGACGGCCCCGCTCACCGCGACGCGGCGGCGCACGGCGGAGCCGCCGACGGCGCGCACAACGCGCAGGACGTGACCTTCGCGCAGCGCATGATCCCCCATCACCGGCAGGCCCTGGAGATGGCGGAACTCGCTGCCGGCCGGGCCTCCTCGGCGCGGGTCAAGGACCTCGCCGTCCGGATCGAGAAGGCCCAGGATCCGGAGATCAGGATCATGTCCGGCTGGCTGAAGGCCTGGGGCGAGGACGTGCCCATGGCCGGCATGGACCACAGCGGTCACGCCGGCACGACCGGAATGATGGACGACGCGGACATGACCGCGCTGAAGAGGGCCGAAGGGAGGGACTTCGACACGAAGTTCCTGACCATGATGGCCGAACACCACCGGGGCGCCGTCCGGATGGCCGCCACCGAGCGGTCCGCCGGCGCGTACGGACCGGCCACCGCTCTGGCCGGTGCCGTCGTCACCGGCCAGAACGCCGAGATCAAGGAGATGAACCACCTCCTCGGCAAGGGCTGACCAGGAGGGGTGCGGCCGCGCCCGACGGCGCGGCCGCACCGGCTCAGGCCGCCAGTACCTTCTCCAACGCCCCCAGCGCCGAGCGCAGTTCCTCCGCGGTGACGGTGAGCGGCGGGGCCAGCCGGATCGTCGAGCCGTGCGTGTCCTTGACGAGGACGCCCTCGCGCATCAGGCGTTCGCTGATCTCGCGCCCGGTGCCGATCGCCGGGTCCACGTCGACGCCCGCCCACAGTCCGCGGGAGCGGAACCCGACCACGCCCCGGCCGGTCAGCTCCGTCAGACCCTCCCGCAGCACCACGCCCAGCTCGGCCGCGCGGCGCTGGAACTCGCCGCCCTCCAGCAGCTCGACCACGGCCGTGCCGACCGCGGCGGCGAGCGGGTTGCCGCCGAACGTCGAGCCGTGCTCGCCCGGCCGCAGCACACTCATCACCTCGCGCCGGGCCACCACCGCCGACACCGGCACGATCCCGCCGCCCAGCGCCTTGCCGAGCAGTACGACGTCCGGGACGACGCCCTCGTGGTCGACGGCGAGGGTACGGCCGGTGCGGCCGAGGCCGGACTGGATCTCGTCGGCCACGAACAGGCAGCCCGCCCGCCGGGTCAGTTCGCGGACCCCGGCCAGATAGCCGTCGTCGGGGATCACGACCCCCGCCTCGCCCTGGATCGGCTCGATCAGCACGGCGGCCGTCGTCTCGTCGACCGCCGCCTCCAGCGCGGCCAGGTCGTTGTACGGCACGATCCGGAAGCCCGGCGTGAACGGGCCGAAGCCCGCGCGGGCGGTCTCGTCGGTGGAGAAGCTGACGATCGTCGTCGTACGGCCGTGGAAGTTGTCCGCCGCCACGACGATCGTGGCCCGGTCGGCCGGGACGCCCTTCACGTCGTAGGCCCACTTGCGGGCCACCTTGATGCCGCTCTCCACCGCCTCGGCGCCGGTGTTCATCGGCAGCACCATGTCCATGCCGGTCAGCGCGGCCAGCCGCTCCGCGAACCCGGCGAGCCGGTCGTTGTGGAAGGCCCGGGAGGTGAGGGTCAGGCGGTCCAGCTGGCGGTGGGCGGCCTCGATCAGAGCCGGGTGGCGGTGGCCGAAGTTGAGCGCCGAGTAGCCGGCCAGCATGTCGAGGTAGCGGCGCCCCTCGACGTCCTCCACCCAGGCGCCCTCGGCGCGGGCGACGACCACGGGCAGCGGGTGGTAGTTGTGCGCGAGGACCGGCTCCTCGGCCTCGATCAGCTCGGCGGAGGTACGGGTGTGCGCGGGTGCGGTCATCGATGACTCTCCTCGGACCTCAGCGGATTTCCTGGGTGCAGCACTTGATGCCGCCGCCTGCCTTGTGGAACTCGGACAGGTCGACGGGGACCGGTTCGTAGCCGTGGTCGGCGAGCCGGGAGGCCAGCACCTCGGCCTGCGGCGCGATGAAGACCCGGTGGCCGTCGGAGACGGAGTTCAGCCCCCAGGCCATGGCGTCGTCGCGGGTGGCGAGGACCGCGTCCGGGTAGAGCCGGCCGAGCACCTCGCGGCTGCCGCTGGAGAAGGCCTCGGGGTAGTAGCAGACGTTCTCGTCGTCCAGGACGAACAGCGCGGTGTCCAGGTGGTAGAAGTACGGGTCCACCAGGGTCAGGCTGATCACCGGGTGGCCGAAGAACTCCTGCGCCTCGCGGTGCGCCTCCCGGGTGGTGCGAAAGCCCGTGCCGGCGAGCAGGTAGCGGCCCGTCCAGACCAGGTCGCCCTCACCCTCCACCACCGAGCCGGGACGGTACACGTCATAGCCGGCGGTCTTGAACCAGAGGTCGTAGTGGGAGGACTCGGGGCGCCGCTCGGGCGCGTGGAACAGCGAGCCGAAGACCCGGCCGCCGACGACGACCGCGGAGTTCGCGGCGAAGACCATGTCGGGCAGGCCGGGGACCGGCTCCAGGTGGTCGACCGTGTGGCCGTGGGCGCGGTAGGCGCTGATGAGCGCGGTCCACTGCTCATGGGCGAGGTCGACGTCGACCCTGGTGTCGGGGTTCATCCAGGGATTGATCGCGTACTGCACGGCGAAGTGTCTGGGTTCGCAGACGAGAAAGCGCCGGACGCGCGGCACACGGGTTTCGGCCACAGAGGTGTTCCTCCGCTTTCCTGCGGTGTCGACGAGGGTTGCAACCAAGGTAGAAAGCGTCGGATACGGTGGACAAGCAATGGATGTTGCGTGTCTGCGCAGGAATGCTGCGTCTTCGATCATACGAACGCAGCATCGGTGCGTTTACCCGGGTCCGCCCCCGGGCGCCTGGGGTGCCGCGTGGGTCGCGCCGGCCTCCGGGCTCTCCGGGAGCAGGTGCGACAGCACCATCACACTGATCGTCTTCCGGATGAACGGCTCCACCCGGATGCGTTCCAGCACCTCCTCGAAGTGGTCCACGTCCCGGGCGCGGACGTGCAGCAGGGCGTCCGCTCCGCCGGTCACCGTCATGGCCGCGGTGATCTCCGGATGGTTGCGGACCACCTCGGCGAGCCGCCGGGGCGGGGCCGCGCCCTCGCAGTACACCTCGACGTACGCCTCCGTCCGCCAGCCGAGGGCCGAAGGGGTGACGGTGGCCGTGAACCCGGTGATCACACCGGTCTCGCGCAGCCGGTCGACCCGCCGCTTCACGGCCGTCGCGGAGAGTCCGACGGCCGCGCCGATCTCGGCGAAACTGGTCCGCGCGTTCGCCATCAGCGCGGTGGTGATCTTCCGGTCGAGATCGTCGAAGGGGGCGGTGCCGCTGTTCATGTCCGCACTGTATCCACGGCACGGAGCACTTCAGGAGCGCCACCTCCGGTGGTCCCCGGGACGCGGACGGCCACGTCCGGTACATGTCCAGCGCCCCGGTCCGCCGCCTACACTCCGTTCATGCTGCGCGCCCTCGCCGTCGACGACGAACGCCCCTCGCTGGAGGAGCTCCTCTATCTGCTGAACGCCGATCCGCGCATCGGCAGCGTCGAGGGCGCCGGGGACGCCACCGAGGCGCTGCGCCGCATCACCCGCGCCCTGGAGTCCGGGCCCCACGGCCCCGAGGCCGTCGACGTCGTCTTCCTGGACGTGCAGATGCCCGGCCTGGACGGCCTGGAGATGGCCAGGCTGCTCACCGGCTTCGCCCGGCCCCCGCTGGTCGTGTTCGTCACCGCCCACGAGGACTTCGCGGTGCGGGCCTTCGACCTCAAGGCGGTCGACTACGTCCTGAAGCCGGTACGGAAGGAACGCCTGGCGGAGGCGGTACGCCGGGTCGCCGAACTGCGCGGAGCCGCACCGCACATACCCGTGCACGAACCCGACCCGGACCAGCTTCCGGTCGAACTCGGCGGTGT
The DNA here is from genome assembly GCF_055567595.1 of Streptomyces sp. NPDC026515. Lineage (NCBI taxonomy): Bacteria > Bacillati > Actinomycetota > Actinomycetes > Kitasatosporales > Streptomycetaceae > Streptomyces > Streptomyces sp. NPDC026515. The sequence continues at coordinate 137,533 of NZ_JBVHQD010000012.1, read as the reverse complement.
CACACGGTTCGTGGCAGTCGACGACATCACCCACGTCGAGGCCCAGGGCGACTACGCCCGCCTGCACACCGAACGCGGCAGCCACCTGGTGCGCATCCCGCTCTCCACCCTGGAGGACCGCTGGCGCTCCCGCGGCTTCGTCCGCATCCACCGCCGTCACCTGGTCGCCCTGCGCCACATCGGCGAACTCCGCCTGGACGCGGGCACGGTGAGCGTGCTGGTCGGCGGCGAGGAACTCCAGGTCAGCCGCCGCCACGCCCGCGAGCTGCGGGACCTGCTGATGAGGAGGGTCTGACGGTGCCCACCGACCCCGCCGAGCGCCGGGTCACCGTCACCGGCCCGCCCCGTCGCAGCCGCCGGGCCCGCCGTGGCTCCGACTACTGTCGCGCGCGCACCGAGATCGACGAACAGACCACCCTCGGCCACACCTACGTCCGCTCCCTCATGCGCTCCCAACTGCGCGTCGCCGTGGTCGTGTTCACGGTCCTCGTGCTGCTCGTCGGCCCGCTTCCGCTGGTCTTCGCGGCCGCGCCGCAGACCCGCCGCCTGGAGTGGCTGGTGCTCGGCTTCTGCCTGTACGCCCCGTTGATCCTGCTGGCCCGCTGGTACGTGCGCCGCGCCGAACGCAACGAGGAGGACTTCGTCCGCCTCGTCGAGGACCGATGAACTCCCGTCCCGAAGAGGCCGGATGAACTCCGGTTACGCCGTCCCGGCCGTCGCCCTCGTGGTCGTCGCGACCGTCCTGGTCGGCGCCTTCGGCCTGCGCATATCCCGGACCACATCCGACTTCTACGTCGCCTCCCGCACCGTCGGCCCCCGCCTCAACGCGGCCGCGATCAGCGGCGAGTACCTCTCCGCGGCTTCCTTCCTGGGCATCGCCGGACTCGTCCTGGTACAGGGCCCGGACATGCTCTGGTACCCGGTCGGCTACACCGCCGGCTATCTGGTCCTGCTGCTCTTCGTCGCCGCCCCGCTGCGCCGCTCCGGCGCCTACACCCTCCCGGACTTCGCCGAGGCCCGGCTCGCCTCGCAGCCGGTACGACGGCTGGCCGGGGCGTTCGTCGTCGGCGTCGGCTGGCTCTATCTGCTGCCCCAGCTCCAGGGCGCCGGACTGACGCTGACGGTACTCACCGGCGCCCCGGACGCGCTGGGCGGCCTGATCGTCGCCGTGGTCGTGGTGGCCACCGTCGCCGCCGGCGGCATGCGCAGCATCACCTTCGTGCAGGCCTTCCAATACTGGCTGAAACTCACCGCCCTGCTGGTCCCCGCGCTCTTCCTCGTCCTCGCCTGGCAGGGCGCCGGCGCCCCCACGCACGCCTTCGACGAACCCGCCGCCTTCCGCGACCAGCGCACCGTCGCCGTCCAGGACACGCTCGACCTCAAGCTCGACGGCCCCCTCACGGTCACCGTGACGGGCAAGGTCGACGGCCGCCCGCACCGGGACGCGAGGGTCACCCTCCCCGAGGGCACCCACCACATCACCGCCGGCACCCGCCTGACCTTCGCCAAGGGCACCCGGGTGCCCGCCACCGACCGCGGCACCAACGGAGGCATGTCCACCTCGCTCGCCGAGAGCCGCGAGGAACGCCCGCTGTACGCCACGTACGGGCTGATCCTCGCCACCTTCCTCGGCACCATGGGGCTGCCGCACGTCGTCGTCCGCTTCTACACCAGCCCGCACGGCGTCGCCGCCCGCCGCACCACCGTCGCCGTGCTCGCCCTGATCGGCCTCTTCTACCTGCTGCCGCCCGTGTACGGCGCCCTCGGCCGGCTCTACACCCCCGAGCTCACCCTCAACGGCAACGCGGACGCGGCCGTCCTGCTGCTGCCCGACCGGATCATCGGCGGCCTCGGCGGGGATCTCCTCGGCGCCCTGGTCGCCGGCGGCGCCTTCGCCGCGTTCCTGTCCACCGCCTCCGGACTGACCATGGCGGTCGCCGGCGTCCTCACCCAGGACGTCCTCCCGGCGCGCGGCGTACGGCACTTCCGGCTCGGGACCGTGCTGGCCATGGCCGTACCGCTCGCGGCCAGCGTGATCGTCGGCGGGCTGCCGGCCGCGGACGCCGTGGGGCTCGCCTTCGCGGTGTCCGCCTCCTCCTTCTGCCCGCTGCTGGTCCTCGGCATCTGGTGGCGGCGGCTGACCCCGCCCGGCGCGGCCGCCGGGATGCTGGTGGGGGGCGGCTCGGCGTTCTGCGCGGTGGCCGCGACCATGGCGGACTTCCCGGGCGCCGGGAACCTGCACGCCCTGCTCGCCTGGCCCGCCCTCTGGTCGGTGCCGCTGGGCTTCCTCACCATGATCCTGGTCTCCCTGGCGACGCCGGGCCGCGTCCCGGCGGGCACGGCCGCGATCCTGGCCCGCTTCCACCTCCCCGAGGAACTGCGCGCGGAGGTGAAGGCGTGACCGGGTTCCTGGCCGGCCTCCTGGTGGCCGTCCTCCCGCTGCTGGCCGCCGGCTTCTGGCTGGGCCGGCGCACCGCACGCCCCGAGAGCCTCGGCGGCCTCGGCACCCCCGTCGAACACGCCACCTTCGAGACCCTGCACACCGCCTCCCTCGCCGCGCCCCCGCTGCGCGCGGGCCTGACCGAGGAGACCGCCCGCCGTTCGGCCCGCCGGCTGCGCACCCTGCTCGGCACCGACGCCCTCTGCCTCACCGACCACGAGAACCTGCTGGTCTGGGACGGGGTCGGCGGCCACCACCGCACCGAGATCATGGAGCGTCTCGCCGGACCGCTGGAGTCCGGCCGCGGCGAGGCCTTCCGCCTGCACTGCGAGCAGCCCGACTGCCCGGTCCGGTGGGCGGTGGTCGCGCCCCTCACCGTCGACGACCGCGTCCACGGCACCCTGGTCGCCTGCGCCCCGCGCGAGTCCGCCGTGCTGGTCCGCGCGGCCGGCGAGGTCGCCCGCTGGGTCAGCGTCCAGCTGGAACTGGCCGACCTGGACCGCTCCCGCACCCGGCTCATCGAGGCGGAGATCCGCGCCCTGCGCGCCCAGATATCCCCGCACTTCATCTTCAACTCACTCGCGGTGATCGCCTCGTTCGTGCGCACCGACCCCGAGCGGGCCCGTGAGCTCCTCCTGGAGTTCGCCGACTTCACCCGCTACTCGTTCCGCAGGCACGGCGACTTCACCACCCTCGCCGACGAACTGCACGCCATCGACCACTACCTGGCGCTGGTCCGGGCCCGCTTCGGCGACCGCCTCACCGTCACCCTCCAGATCGCCCCCGAGGTGTTGCCGGTGACCCTTCCCTTCCTCTGCCTGCAGCCCCTCGTCGAGAACGCCGTCAAGCACGGCCTGGAGGGCAAGACCGGCACCTGCCACATCCAGATCACCGCCCAGGACGAGGGCGCCGAGGCGCTGGTCGTCATCGAGGACGACGGCAGCGGCATGGACCCGGGACTGCTGCGCCGCATCCTCGCGGGCGAGACCAGCCCGTCCGGCGGCATCGGCCTGTCCAACGTCGACGACCGGCTCCGCCAGGTGTACGGCGACGACCACGGCCTCGTCATCGAGACCGCCCCCGGCGCCGGCATGAGGATCACCGCCCGGCTGCCCAAGTACCAGCCCGGCGTGCATCCGGCGGCGCGCCTCACCCCCGAGTGACCGCTCGGCCCGTCAGCCGCTCTGGGTGACCACCATCGCGAGCGTCAGCAGCCCGAGCACCACCCACCCGAACCAGAGCCAGCCGTTGCTGCCCAGCGCCACCGTGTAGGCCGTGACGACCACGAGCCCGCTCACGGTCAGGACCCCCATCGCCTTGGTGGAACCGTTCGAGCCGTTCGCAGAACCGGGCATCGCGACACCCTCCTCGTGGTCCGACTCCCTCCATGGTGCCCCGGTTCCGCTCCGGGCGGGACGGGGCGGCTGAGAACAGTGCGCGCGGCGGCTCAGGTCTTGCGCGTGTTGAGCGAGGCCAGATACGCGTTGTAGGCCTCCAGCTCCTTGTCGCCGTCCCGGTCCGCGGCGCGGTCGGTGCGCCGTGCCTGCCGCTGCTCGGAGCCGTACCACTGGAACAGCAGGGCGATCAGCACCAGCACGGAGGGGACCTCGCTGAAGGCCCAGGCGATACCGCCGGCCGCGGTCTGGTCGGAGAGCGCGTCGATACCGAGCGAGGCGGGCGGGTTCTTGAAGGTCTCGACCATCGGCTCCGACGCCATCATCAGCGCGATACCGAAGAAGGCGTGGAACGGCATGCCCGCGAAGAGTTCCAGCATCCGCATCAGATATCCCGGCCGGTGCGGTCCCGGGTCGACGCCGATGATCGGCCAGAAGAAGACGACGCCGACGGCCAGGAAGTGCACCATCATCGCGACGTGCCCGGCCTTCGACCCCATCAGGAAGTCGAACAGCGGGGTGAAGTAGAGCGCGTAGAGGCTCGCGATGAACAGCGGGATCGTGAAGGCGGGATGGGTGATGATCCGCATGTACCGGCTGTGCAGCAGGGCCAGCAGCAGCTCACGCGGTCCCTTCCGCCCCTTCCCGGCGACGGGCAGCGCGCGCAGCGCCAGGGTCACCGGCGCGCCCAGCAGGATCAGGATGGGCGAGAGCATGCTGACGACCATGTGCTGCACCATGTGCACGCTGAACATGACCATCCCGTAGTCGTTCAGCCCGGTGCACATCACCAGCATGATGGTGAGCACGCCGACGACGAACGACACCGTACGACCGGCGGACCACGCGTCCCCGCGCCGCCGAAGCCGCACCACACCCCACCCGTACAGGGCGAGCCCCGCGACACAGGCCACGAGGAAGAAGGGATCCGCCGACCACTCCAGCCCCCGCCCCAGCGTGAACGGCGGCAAGTCCATGGTCATGCCGTGCCCGCTGTGATCCATCCGGCGGCTCCTGATTCGTGGGGGGTTGTGCGTTTCTGCCGCCCCAAGACTAGAACCGGCCGCGGGCACCGCTACGACCGGGGGCACCACAGCGACCCGTCAGGGGTGCGGGGAACTGCGCGACCTGCCACAACTCACCCGCACCCGGCACGCGGCCGTGAGCCCTACAGCACCGTCTCCGCCTCGTCGTACCGCTCCACGGGAACCGTCTTCAGCGTCTCCACCGCCTCGGCGAGCGGCACCATCTCGATGTCCGTCCCCCGCAGCGCGGTCATGTGACCGAACTCCCCGCGATGCACGGCCTCCACCGCATGCCACCCGAACCGCGTCGCCAGCACCCGGTCGTACGCCGTCGGCGTGCCACCCCGCTGCACATGCCCGAGGATGACCGGCCGCGCCTCCTTGCCGAGCCGCTGCTCCAGCTCGACGGAGAGCTGCCGGGCGATCCCGGCGAACCGCTCGTGGCCGTAGATGTCCTTGCCGCCCTCGTCGAAGGCCATCGTGCCCGCCTTCGGCTTGGCACCCTCCGCCGCCACCACGATCGCGAACCGCTTCCCGGCCTCGAACCGCTCGCCGACCCGGCGGGCCAGCTCCTCGATGTCGAAGGGGCGCTCCGGTACGACGATGGCGTGGGCGCCGGCCGCCATGCCGGAGTGCAGGGCGATCCAGCCGGTGTGCCGGCCCATGACCTCGACGACGAGGACCCGCTGGTGGGACTCGGCGGTGGTCTTCAGCCGGTCGAGTGCCTCGGTGGCCACACCCACGGCCGTGTCGAAGCCGAAGGTGACGTCGGTGACGGCGATGTCGTTGTCGATGGTCTTCGGCACGCCGACGATCGGCAGACCCGCGTCGGACATCAGCCGGGCCGCCTTCAGCGTGCCCTCTCCGCCGATCGGGATGATCGCGTCGAGGCCCAGCTCGGCGACATGGCCCCTGGCCCGCTCCACGCCGTCCCGCAGGTGCGAGGGCTGGACGCGTGAGGAGCCGAGGATCGTGCCGCCGCGGGCCAGGATGCCGCCCACCGCGTCCAGATCGAGCTTGAGATAGTCGCATTCCAGGAGGCCCTTCCAGCCGTCCCGGAAGCCGATGACCTCGTCGCCGTGGTCGGCGACGGCGCGGTGCACGACGGACCGGATGACGGCGTTCAGGCCGGGGCAGTCGCCGCCGGACGTGAGGACACCAATGCGCATAGCCCGAAACAACCTTCTTCACGTGGGCCGGAGACCGGACCACGCTGTCCGGCTGACATCGCCGTCACCCTACCGGCGGGAGGGGGTCCCGCCGTACCGGGCGTCCGCCTGCTGGACGCGCCCGCACATGTGAGCGGACACCCTGTCAGGCGGGCCCGGAATCCACCTCTGCGGTACAGCTCAGGCGGGCTGCTCGGCGGCCGCGATGCGCTCGTTGCGGAGCGCCTCGTACCACCGGTCGTCGATCGGCGGCAGCGCGTTCACGTCGAGTGCCAGCTTCAGCAGCAGGTCGGCGATGAGAGGGTTGCGGGCGAGTACCGGCCCGTGCATGTACGTGCCGAAGACGGTGTCGTTGTACGCGCCCTCGGTGCCGTCCCCGGTGCCGTTGCCCTTGCCCAGCCTGACCCGGGCGAGCGGGCGGGCGGTGGGACCGAGCTGGGTGACGCCCTGGTGGTTCTCGAAGCCGGTCAGCGGGGGCAGGCCGAGCCGCGGGTCGATGTCGCCGAGGACGTCCCCCACGCACCGCTCCCCGGTGCCGCGCACGGTCGTCACGTCGAGCAGGCCGAGGCCCGGCTCGCGCTGGCCCAGGTCGTTGACGAACTCGTGCCCGAGGATCTGGTAGCCGGCGCACACCGAGAACACGATCGCGCCGTTCTCCACGGCCCGGTACAGGTGCCCGTCGCGGCGCAGCCGCTCGGCGGCGAGCCGCTGCGGACGGTCCTCACCGCCGCCGATCAGGTAGATGTCGCCGGAGGTCGGGATCGGCTGGTCGCTGCGCACGTCGAGGCGGGCCACGTCGAGACCGCGCTGCCGGGCCCGGCGCTCCACGACAAGCGCGTTGCCCTGGTCGCCGTAGGTACTGAGCAGATCCGGGTAGATCCACACCAGCCGCAGTTGGTTGTCGCTCATCAATGATCGTCCTTCGGGGTCAGTCAGTTGCCGACGCGGCGGCGCAGATCCTGGAACGCGGTGTAGTTCGCGATGACCTCGATCCGGCCCGGCGGGCACATCTGCACGGCCTGGTCGAGGGAGTCGCAGACCTGGAAGTGCTGGTTCGCGACCTCCAGCCGCACCGCGAGGTCGAGCTTGCGGTCGCCGAGCACGAAGATCGGGTGGCCGGTGAGACGGGTGTAGTCGACGTCCCACAGCCAGGAGGTGTCGGTGCCGTCCGCGCCGCGTGCGTTCACGGAGAGGATCACCGGGGCCGGCGGCGGGTCGATCAGCGAGAAGGTCTCCAGCCAGCCGGCCGGGTTCTTCGCGAGGAGCAGCCGCAGGTCACGTCCCTGGAACTGCACGACGTCGTACCGTCCCGCGACGGCCTGTACCTGGTACATGCGCTCCAGGGCGACCTGCGGCGGCACCCCGAAGACGGCGGCGACGGCGGCCGAGGAGGCGGCGTTGGCCTTGTTGGCGCGTCCCGGCAGCTGGAGGTGGATCGGCCAGGCGGACCCGTGCGGGTCGAGGACGTGGTCCCCGGACAGCACCCAGCTGGGGGTCGGCCGCCGGAACCCGCACTCACCGCAGAACCAGTCGTCGCCCGGGCGCTGCATCACACCGCCGCAGGACGGGCAGGACCAGGCGTCGTCCTTCCACATCTGCCCGGCGGCGACCCAGACCACGTTGGGGGAGGAGGACGCGGCCCACACCACCAGCGGGTCGTCGCAGTTCGCCACGATGACGGCCTTCGAGCCGGCCAGGCCCTCCCGCCAGTTCTCGGCGAGCATCCGGGTCTCGGCGGCCCGGTCGAGCTGGTCGCGGGAGAGGTTCAGCAGCGCGATGCACTTCGGGTCGGTGTCCCGGGCCACCCCGGCGAGGTACTTCTCGTCGACCTCGATGACACCGAACTTGGAGTCGGAGCCGCCGGCCAGCGCCGAGGTGATGCCGGCGGGCATGTTGGCGCCGAGCGCGTTGGAGACGACCGGCCCCGCGGCCTTGAGCGCCTCGGCGATGAGCCGGGTGGTCGTCGTCTTGCCGTTGGTCGCCGAGACGAGCGTGACGTCCAGGTTCTGGGCGAGCCGGGCGAGAAGGTCGGGGTCGAGTTTGAGTGCGACCCGGCCGCCGATCACGGATCCGCTGCCGCGTCCCGCGGCACGGGACGCCGCCGCGACCGCTTTGCCGGCGGTCACGGCGATCTTGGCCCGCGGCGTGAGCGGGTCCGAGTTGCCTGCCATCAGTTCTCGATCCTCCTTGACTACGCGCCGCGCATCAGCCATCCGGCAGCGTGGTGTGCACCTCAGCCTATCGAGATCTATTCGCACACCCGAATTCCGGCCCTCGCCTGCGCGGCGGGCGGGGGCTGATCGAACCGTACCCTTGCGGCCATGCGACAAGGTTCCATTCCGGGCGCCCGCGGGCGGGTCCGGCCCCTCACCCTGCTCGGCGACCCCGTCCTGCGCACCCGCTGCGCGGAGGTCACCGATTTTGGTCCCGAACTCTCTCGTCTGGTGGAGGACTTGTTCGCGACGATGTACGCGTCGCAGGGCGTGGGCCTGGCGGCGAACCAGGTCGGTCAGCCGCTGCGGGTGTTCGTCTTCGACTGCCCCGACGACGAGGACGTGCGGCATCTGGGCCATGTGGTGAACCCCCGCCTGGTGGCGACCGACGGTGTGACGATCCGCGGCCCGGAGGGCTGCCTGTCCCTGCCGGGCCTGGAGGCGGGGACGGAACGCTACGACCACGCGGTGGTGGAGGGCCGTACGGCGGCGGGGGAGCCGGTCACGATCCACGGCACGGGCTTCTTCGCGCGCTGCCTCCAGCACGAGACGGACCACCTGGAGGGCCGCGTGTACGCCGACCACGTGACGGGCTGGCGCAAGCGCAGACTCGTGCGACAGGTGGCCAGGTCTCCTTGGCGCCGGTGAGCGGACGCATCCGGCGGGCGGCGCGACGGGCCCGCACCGGGAAACCGGACCCCTCAGAACCCCGGACCGCCCACTTTGTCCCCGGCGGCCGCCAGCCGGCCCCACAGGAGGTCCGCCAGACCCTTCACCAATTCCGCACGAGTGCAGGGCCGTTCCCCCAGCCACCAGTCCCCGGCCGCGTGCATCATCCCGACGATGCCGTGCCCCCAGACCCGTGCCAGCTGCTGACTCCCGGGCCCGAGATCCAGCCGGTCCTCGATGACCTGGGCCAGCTCCTCACCCATCCGGCGCAACAGCGGAGCCGAATGTTTCCCCACGTCGAACCCCTGGTCGGACCCGGTGCTGCCCTCCGCGGGATGCATCAGGAACCGGTAGACCTGGGGCCGTGCCTCGATCGCCGCGAGGTAGGTGTCCAAGGTCGCCTCGACCCGCTCACGGCGCTCCGCGGGTGCGTCCAGCGCGGCCCGCAGGGAGTTCAGCAAGGCGTCCGTGTGCCGCTTGGCGAGGGCCGCGTAGAGGCCGCCCTTGTCGCCGAAGTGGCGATAGAGGATGGGTTTGGTGATGCCGGCCTCCGCCGCGATCGCGTTCATCGAGGCCTGCGGGCCGTCGCGCAGCACCACCCGGTCGGCGGCCTCCAACAGCTCCCGCCGTCGGCGGTCGGCGGATCGCTGCTGTTCCGTCCGCTGTGTGGTGTCCATGTGCTCTCCCCACCCCGTGCTGTTTCCGTGACGCCTGCGCAAACTAACACCTGACAGCCGACCCATCTCGAACTGGCTGCCGAGGTGACCTCGGGAGTTGACTTTTCCTACCGACGAGTAACAGACTTCGGTTACCGCTAGTAACACATTATGCGCTGCCGCTGGAGGGGTCATGGCCGAGTTCACCATGGAGCTCAACGACGAACAGAAGGAGGTCCGGGACTGGCTGCACGGCTTCGCCGCCGACGTCATCCGCCCCGCGGCCGCCGAATGGGACGAGCGTGAGGAGACTCCCTGGCCAGTCATCCAGGAGGCCGCCAAGGTGGGCATCTACTCCCTGGACTTCTACGCCCAGCAGTACTTCGACACCACCGGCCTCGGCATCCCGATGGCCATGGAGGAGCTGTTCTGGGGCGACGCGGGCATCGCGCTGTCCATCGTGGGCACGGGCCTGGCCGCCGTCGGTGTCCTCGCCAACGGTACCGAGGAGCAGATCGGCACCTGGATCCCGCAGATGTACGGCGACGCCAACGACGTCAAGGTCGCCGCGTTCTGCTCCTCCGAGCCCGACGCCGGCTCCGACGTGGCCTCCATGCGCACCCGGGCCGTGTACGACGAGGCCAAGGACGAGTGGGTGATCAACGGCACGAAGACCTGGGCGACCAACGGCGGTATCGCCAACGTCCATGTCGTCGTCGCGGTCGTCGACCCGGACCTCGGGTCCAAGGGCCACGCGTCCTTCATCATCCCGCCGGGGACGCCGGGGCTCAGCCAGGGCCAGAAGTTCAAGAAGCACGGGATCCGTGCCTCGCACACCGCCGAGGTGGTCCTGGACGACGCCCGGGTGCCGGGCTCCTGCCTGCTCGGCGGCAAGGAGAAGCTCGACGAGCGCCTGGCCCGTGCCCGGGAGCGGGCCAGGGCGGGCGGCGAGCGGGTCAAGAACGCGGCGATGGCGACGTTCGAGGCCTCGCGCCCCGCCGTCGGCGCGATGGCCGTCGGTACGGCACGCGCCGCGTACGAGGTCGCGCTCGACTACGCCAAGACCCGTGAGCAGTTCGGGCGGCCGATCATCGACAACCAGGGTGTCGCCTTCCAGCTCGCGGACATGCGTACGTCGATCGACGCGGCCCGGCTGCTGGTGTGGCGTGCGTCGTGGATGGCGGTGAACGGCAAGCCGTTCACCGCCGCCGAGGGCTCGATGTCGAAACTGTTCGCCAGCGAGACCGCGAAGAAGGTCACCGCCCAGGCGATCCAGATCCTGGGCGGCAACGGGTACACGCGGGAGTACCCGGTGGAGCGGATGCACCGCGACGCGGCGATCTACACGATCTTCGAAGGCACGAGTGAGGTGCAGCGGCTGGTGATCGCCCGTACCTTGTCCGGGATGCCGATCCGGTAGCGCGGCGCCCCTGACGGGGCGCTCGGCTCACCGGTGCTTCAAAGGTGTCAGCTGCTCGATGTCGTAGCGCTTGCGGAGCTGCCCGATCGCCTCGTGGTCCGGTGGACCGCCGCTGCCGAGGATCTCCAGGAGTTCCTCGAAGTAGAGCTCGTGGTCGGGCGGCGGGGACGACTGGAAGAACATCCGCGCCGGGGTGTCCGTCGGGTTGGCGAAGGCGTGCGGACAGCCGGGGGGTACGGCGATCAGCGTGCCCGGGGTCGCCCGCACCACCCGGGTGCCCGAAGTCGACTCCCACTTCTGCCAGTTGTCGGGAGTGCGGATGCGCGGCTCGAAGGCGAGAACGTCCAGCTCGCCTTCGAGGACGTAGAACAGCTCCTCGCTGCGGGTGTGCACATGGGCGCCCACGTCGAAGCCCGGCGGGACCTCCACCTCGAAGGTGGAGGCCGCCATCGAGTGCGTGCCCGTCACCTTGAAGGTGACGCGCTGGGCCGGCGTGTGGACCACGCGTCCGTGTCCCGGCGGTACGAGGAGTCCCTCGGTGGTCGTCATGGGCCACTCACCACCTCACCGGTAGTGACTCGGGTCCCCGGATCAACGCGCCCTTCCGGAAGGGAACCTGGTCCGCGGGCACGGCGAGCCGCAGCCCGGGGAGCCGGTCGACCAGTGCGTCGACCAGGAGTTCCTCCTCCAGCCTGCCGAGCTGGCCGCCGGGGCAGTAGTGCGGGCCGAACCCGAAGGACACATGCGGGTTGGGAGTGCGGGCGAAGTCGATCGTCTCGGGGTCCGGGAAGACGTCCGGGTCCCGGTTGGCGGCCAGGTAGCTGAGGTAGACCGCGTCTCCCGCACGGATCCGCACGCCTCTGATCTCCACGTCCTCCAGGGCGATCCGGGACAGCCCGACCGCGCTGCGGTGCGGGATCCAGCGCAGCATCTCGTCGATCGCCCGGGGGCGGACCGCCGGATCGGTGCGCAGCCGGTCCAGGAGGTCGGGGCGGGTCAGCAGCAGGTAGAACATCTGCCCGCTGTTGTTGGTGACCGCCTCGCCGCCGATCTGGAGGAGGACGGCGAGACCGACGGCCTCCGCCAGGGTGACCTCGCGGCGGCCCACGGCCGCGCCCAGCAGCGAGACCACGTCCTCGCCCGTGCTGCTGTCGCGCAGGGCGATGAGGTCGGCGAAGTAGGCGCCCATCTCGCGCTTGGCCTTCTCGCTGACCTCCTTGCCGTGACTGGAGGACAGGATCAGCTGGGTCCAGATGTGCAAGGTGTGCCGGTCGGCGGCCGGAACGCCCATCACCTCGCAGATCACCGCGATGGGGAAGGGGCTCAGGACCGTCGCCGTGAGATCGGCGGGCGGGCCGTCCTGGACGAGTTCGTCGACGAGCTCGTCCAGCATGCGGCGGGCCTTGTCCCGGACCCGCTCCACGCCCTTGGAGGTGAGCGCGGAGGCCACCGAGCGGCGCAGCCGCGTGTGGTCGGGCGGGTCCAGGAAACCGACCGCCCCACGGTCCGGGATGAAGTGCGGGGCGAGCCTGGTGACCTGCCGCTCCATCACCGCCTCACGGCTGAACCGGAGGTCGTTGGCCACCATCCGTACGTCGTCGTACCGGGTGACCAGCCAGGCCCAGCCCTCGCCGTTGGGCAGCTGGATCCGGGTGACCGGGCCCTCCCGCATCAGCTCGGCCAGGGTGGGGTCGAAGTCCACTCCCGCCAGGTCCGGCACCTCCCAGTGCCGGACCGGGCAGGCGGCCGCGCCGGAGGGCCGGTCCGCGGCCTCGTCGGCGGGGCCGAGCGGTTCGGTGAGCGCCATCGCGGTCAAGCCGCCTCTTCGCCCGCACGCCGCCAGCGGCCCAGCGACATCTCCGCGGTGATGCCGGGACCGAATCCGGCCAGCAGGCCGCGTGCCTGGTGCTCGGCGCCGCCCTCCTCGAACATCCGGCGCAGTGCGTCCAGGACGACAGCGCTCGCGATGTTGCCGTACTCGGTGAGCGTGGACCGGCTGAACCGGAACGCGTGCGGATCGACCTTGAGGAACTTGCTCAGGTCGTCCAGGATGCGGGGCCCGCCCGCGTGGACTATGTAGAAGTCCAGGTCGGATGCGTTCCAGCCGTGCAGCCCCGCCAGGTCCTGGAGGGCCGGCGCGAGCGGCTCCATGGTCGCCGGGACCCGCTTGTCCAGCAGGAAGTGGAATCCGGTGGCCCGGACGTCGTACATGATCCACTCTTCGGTCTTGGGGATCAGGTACGAGCCGTTGCGTTCGAGCTCGACGCCGGTACCGCCCTTGCCGCGGACCACGGCGGCGGCGATGCCGTCACCGAAGAGGCCGTTGGAGAGCAGCGAGCCGACGCCGAGGTCGGTCGGCTGGTAGCACAGCGAGCAGAACTCACAGGCCACGATGAGCGCGTTGGCGTTCGGGTACGCCGAGCAGAAGTCGTGCGCCCGGTTGATAGCCGCTCCGCCGGCCGCGCAGCCGAGCTGCGCGATGGGGATCTGGCGGGTGGTGGAGTCGAAGTCCATCTCGTTGATCAGCCACGCCGTGAGCGAGGGCATCATGAAGCCCGTGCACGAGACGTAGATGATCACGTCGATGTCGCGGGTGAGCAGCTCTGCGTCGTCCAGCGCTCGTTGGATGACTGCGGGGACCCGGGCCTTGGCCTCGACCTCGTAGAGCTTGTTGCGCTCCTCGAAGCCGGGGTGCTTGAGGGTTTCCTCGATCGGCTGCACGATGTGCCGGGTGCGAACGCCCGTGTTCTCGATCAGTCTCAGCGCCAGTGGCAGCTGCGGGTGGTTCTCATGGTGGGAGCGCGCCAGTTCCAGCGTCTCCTCCATCGTGATCACGTACTCCGGGACCGACACTGAGGGTTTGCACAAAGTCGCCATGAACCGTGCCTGCTTTCAGCCTTCCGGCGGGTTTGGGCCCGACCGGTCAGAGAGGTGGTTCACCTCAGGAGGTGGTTCCCTCACGATCACCCGTGAGGGCGACGATCTCGCGCCGGACTACTCCGAACCGGTGACCCCGTGTCAGGGACGGATCGGCGCAGAGGCGTCCCGGTCAGGAGGACGCGGCGCCGGACACGATCGCGAAAATTCCGAGAACGGCCAGGTCAGAGCTCTTCCCCGAGGCGAACACCGATCCAGGGCCCCGCAGGTGGCCAGTGGCCGGGCGAGTCGGGAGAAACGCGCCGCACACGCTCCGGAAAACACCGGGTGATCCCGCCCGCCGACGTGCGTTCCTGCATCTGGCGCAGTGCGCCGTCCGGGGCGCGGCGCAGCGTACGAGGAGAAGTCCTTGACGTCGTCGGCCGCACTCACGCGCAGGGGCGCGGGGCGGTGCCGATGCCGCCGCGCGGGCGCGACGGGCCCCCGTTCACCCGCAGCCGCCGAACTACCCCTGCTGCCCGCTGCTGTGGGCGATACACGCCACGTCGATCCGGTCCGCGAGCTTCGCCAGCTCAATGGTCAGCGCGGCCACCGTGTCCTCGTCCAGCCCGCTCTCCCCGGCCTCCACCAGGCGTACCCACCGCCCACCCATGGTCCGCAACAACTTACTCACGTCGGCGGCGGTCACCTGCAAGTTTCCGCGGTCGTCGACGATCAGAGGCAGAGTCACTTCCCGGTTCACACCCGGATCGTAGCCGCGCAACCGTCACGCACCGTGCCAAACGGTGGTGATGTTGCAGAACTCCCGGATTCCGTGCCCGGACAGCTCACGTCCGTAGCCGGACCGCTTCACACCGCCGAACGGGAACGCCGGGTGGGAGACGGTCATGCCGTTGACGAACACGCCACCTGCCTCCAGATCCCGCACGAACCGGTCCACCTCCGCCTCGTCCCGCGTCCACACGTTCGAACTCAGCCCGAAAGGAGAGTCGTTGGCGATGAGAACAGCCTCGTCCAGGTCTCCGGCCCGGTAGAGCGTGGCCACCGGCCCGAACGCCTCCTCGCGGTGGATGCGCATGTCGCGGTGGATCCCGGCGAGCACGGTCGGCGGGTAGAACCAGCCGGGCCCCTGAGGCCGCTGTCCGCCGCACAGCACCCGCGCACCCGACCGCTTCGCGTCCTCGACGAGTTCCTCCAGGTCGGCCCGTCCCTGCTCGCTCGACAGCGGCCCGACGTCCGTCCCCTCGTCCATAGGGTCGCCCGTCCGCAGCGCCGCCATGGCCGCCACGAACCGCTCGGCGAAGGCGTCGTAGACGTCGGTGTGCACGATGAACCGCTTCGCGGCGATGCACGACTGCCCGTTGTTCTGCACCCGCGCGGTCACCGCGGTCCTCGCGGCGCGGTCGACGTCCGCCGACGGCATCACCACGAAGGGGTCGCTGCCGCCCAGTTCCAGCACCGTCTTCTTGATCATCTCGCCGGCGGTGGCGGCGACCGCGCGGCCCGCGGGCTCGCTGCCGGTGAGCGTGGCCGCCCGCACCCGCTCGTCACGCAGGAGGTCGTCGACCGCCCCGGAGCCGATCAGCAGGGTCTGGAAGCAGCCCTCGGGGAAGCCCGCCCGGTGGAAGAGATCCTCCAGGTACAAGGCGGTCTGCGGCACGTTCGAGGCGTGCTTGAGCAGGCCGACGTTGCCCGCCATCAGGGCCGGCGCGGCGAACCGGACGACCTGCCAGAGCGGGAAGTTCCACGGCATCACGGCCAGCACCGGCCCGATGGGGCGGTAGCGCACCCGCACCCGGGTCGCGCCCGAGTCCTTCACGTCCGCCTCCGCCGGCTCCTCGTCGGCCAGCAGCTCCTGCGCGTGGTCGGCGTACCAGCGCATCGCCTTCGCGCACTTCCCGGCCTCCGCGCGGGCCTGCGCCAGCGGCTTGCCCATCTCGGTGGTCATCGTGCGGGCGATGTCGTCCTGGTCCGCGTCCAGCAGGTCGGCGGCCCGGTGCAGCAGCCGGGCGCGTTCGGCGAAGGAGCTCGTCCGGTAGGTGCGGAACGTCGCCTCGGCGAGTTCGAGCCGGCGCTCGAGTTCGTCCTCGTCCATGGCCTCGAACGTTTCGAGCGTCTCGCCGGTCGCCGGGTTCACCGTCGCGATGGGCATGGCTGACCTCCCTGGGAGCGGGTTTGCTTCGACCTTCGCGCGCGGCCCCGGGGACCGCAACGCGTGCGCCGCTGTTCAGTCCGTGTGCTCCGCCAGCCGGTCGAGAAACGCGGCCTGTGCCTTGACGATCACCTCACGGGCCCGGTCGGGAGAGAGCCAGGCCACCCGGTCCAGCTCCGGGAACTCCTGGATCCGGCCCGAGCGCGGCGGCCACTCCATCGTGAAGGTGCCGGGAACCGCCGCGGCCGGATCCAGGTCCGCCTCGATCGCCCACACCGTCACGATCTTGCCGTTGCTCTGCCGGACCTCGCCGAGGGCGACCGCCTCGCCGTCCGGCGCCGGCAGGCCCAGCTCCTCCTGGAACTCACGGCGGGCTGCCGCCCAGGCGGTCTCGCCGGGCTCGTACTCGCCCTTGGGGACGCTCCACGCGCCCGCGTCCTTCTTCGCGAAAAAGGGGCCGCCCATATGGCCGAGCAGTACCTCGAGGCCCTGGCCGGTACGGCGGAACAGCAGCAGTCCGGCGCTTCGCTTCGGCTCCGTCAACGCCGTACCTCCGGATGGGCGGCCAGCAGGGTCTCCACCGTATCGGCCTCCCGTGGCTGTTTGTCCTCGCGGTAGCGGACCACCCGGGCGAACCGCAGGGTGACGCCGGCCGGGTAGCGGGAGGACCTCTGCAGGCCGTCGTAGGCGATCTCGACGACGAGTTCCGGGCGTACGGTCACCACCCGGCCGTCGTCCGAGACCTCCAGTTCCTTCAGCCGGGCGGTCTGCCACCTGAGCATCGCGTCGGTCATGCCCTTGAAGGTCTTGCCCAGCATGGCGAAGCCGCCGTCCGTGGTGCGGGCGCCGAGGTGGAGGTTGGAGAGCCTGCCGGTGCGCCGGCCGTGCCCCCACTCGGCGGCCAGGACGACCAGGTCGAGGGTGTGCACCGGCTTGACCTTCAGCCAGGAGGCACCGCGCCGGCCCGCGCTGTAGGGGGCGTCCAGCCCCTTGACGACCACGCCCTCGTGGCCGCGTTCCAGGGTGGCGGCGAGGAACTCCTCGGCGGCCGCCATGTCCTCGGGACCGGCCACCAGGGCCCGGCGGACCCGCATCGGCTCGGGGACCAGCCGGGCCAGTTCCGCGTGCCGTTCGGCGAAGGGCAGGTCGAGGAGGTCGTGGCCGCCGACCGAGAGCGCGTCGAAGAAGACGGGGGAGACCGGTACCTCCCGCGCCGCCTTCGCCACGTCCGTCCGGGATCCGACCCGGCCCGCCGTCTCCTGGAAGGAGCGGGGGCGGCCGTCGGCGCCGAAGGAGATCACCTCGCCGTCCAGGATGAACCGGTCGCCCGTCAACTCCAGCGTGGCGGCCGTGACTTCGGGGAGCCGGTCGGTGATGTCGTCCAGGGTGCGGGTGTGGATCCGTACCGTCCCGCCGTCCCGGTGGACCTGGACCCGGATGCCGTCGAGCTTCTCCTCGACCGCGCAGGCGCCCAGCTTGCCGACCGCCTCGGCGACCGAGGCGGCGCTGTGCGCCAGCATCGGAAGCACCGGGCGGCCGACGGTGAGCCGGAACCGGGCGAGGGCCGGCGGGCCGTCCGCGAGCAGGGCCTCGGCCACCTTCTGGAGGGACCCGGCGAGCATCACCGCCCGGCGCACGTCGGCCGCGTCCGCGCCGGTCGCCTGCGCGAGTCCCTCCACGGCCACCGCGTCCAGGGCGCCCTGCCGTACCTCGCCGGTGATCAGCCCCAGCAGGAAGCGCTGCTCCTCGGCGGTCGCCGCGCCCATCAACTCGCCCACGATCCGGGAGCGTTCGGCCTGGGAACCGGGCCCGGCGACCTTGCCCAGCCCGGTCAGCCGGGCGTCGACCTCGAGGACCGTGAGGGACGGCTCGGGGGCCGGCGGCACCGGGCGGCTCAGCACCTTCCAGCCGACGCCGAGACGGCCCTGGGGGAGACGGCCGGCCAGATACGGGATGACGACCGGCACGTCGTCCGGGGCCGTCTCCCGGAAGAGGCCGGCGAGCAGTGCGGTCTTGCGGGAGCGGGCCGCGGTGGCGGCGACCTCCCGGGACACTTCGGCGAGCCGGCTCAGCAGCATGCAGCCATGGTGCAACGGGTGTGCCCGGACTACACCCGCACGTCGGCGTCCAGGTCCGCGAAGAGCAGCTCGCCGTTGATCGCCGCACCGGCGCGGTAGCCCCGGCTGGCCGCGTTGACCACCTGCTCGGCGAAGCCGCTCGCGTTGCCGGCCGCCCACAGCCCGGGCACGGTCGTCCGGCCCTGTTCGTCGATGACCGGCCAGGCGCCGAAGGGGGTCTGCGCCAGCTGCGCGCCCAGCCCGACCAGCAGGCCGGTGCGGGGGACCGGGCGAGGGGCGACGAACAGCGCCTGCCGTTCGTGCACGGTGCCGTCCCCGAGCCGCACCCCCGTCAGCCGGTCGTCCTCGACACACAGCCCCGTCACCTCGCCGGACACCACCCGCACCCCCGCCGCGGCCAGCCGCCGCCGGTCGTCCTCGGACAGTTCCGCCTCCTCGACCAGGTGGAGGAAGAGGGTCACGTCCTGGGACCACTGGGTGACCATCAGCGCCTGGTGCACGCTCGTCGGGGTGGTGGCCAGGACACCGAAGGCCTGGTCGCGGACCTCCCAGCCGTGGCAGTACGGGCAGTGCAGGACATCCCGGCCGAACCGCTCGGCCACCCCGGGCACGGGCGGCAGCTCGTCCCTCAGTCCGGAGGCGACCACCAGCTGCCGGGCCCGGACCTGCCGGCCGCTCGCCAGCGACACCGTGAAGTCACCGTCCCTGGCCGCGCTCACCGCCCGGTCCCGCACCAG
Organism: Streptomyces sp. NPDC026515; assembly: GCF_055567595.1. Taxonomy (NCBI): domain Bacteria; kingdom Bacillati; phylum Actinomycetota; class Actinomycetes; order Kitasatosporales; family Streptomycetaceae; genus Streptomyces; species Streptomyces sp. NPDC026515. The sequence continues at coordinate 118,703 of NZ_JBVHQD010000012.1, read as the reverse complement.
GTCGACGCCGTAGCGAGCGATCTCCTCGCGGCCGGCGGCCAGGAACTCCCCGGGCGGCATGCCGTCCCGGGACAGGAAGCCCTGCATGTGGGCGGCGGGGGCGTTGCGCGGTTCGCCCGCGTCGACGACCAGGGTGCGGCGCCGGGCCCGGCCGAGGACCAGTGCGGCGGAGAGCCCGGCCGCACCGCCTCCGACGACGACCACTTCGTACGTATCGGTCATGGTGACCACCTCCGCCGGCGACGGTCGCGCACCGGGGACGGATTGACAAACGGCTTTGCCGAAACTGCAATACGACCATGACGACGGACGACGTTCTCGCCGGGGTGGGCCCCCGGCTGCGCCGGCTCCGCAAGGAGCGTGAGGTCACCCTCGCCGCTCTCTCGGAGACCACCGGCATCTCGGTCAGCACCCTCTCCCGGCTGGAGGCGGGGCTGCGCAAGCCCAGCCTGGAGCTGCTGCTGCCGATCGCACAGGCCCACCAGGTGCCCCTGGACGAACTGGTCGGCGCACCGCCGGTGGGGGACCCCCGGGTGCGCGCCAAGCCGATGGAGCGGCACGGCCGGACCTTCTGGCCGCTGACCCGGCAGCCCGGCGGCCTGCAGGCCTTCAAGGTGGTCGAACCGAAGCGGAAGGACGAACCCGAGCCGCGCACCCACGAGGGTTACGAGTGGTTGTACGTGCTGTCCGGCAAGCTGCGGCTGGTGCTCGGCGAGCACGACGTCGTGCTGGCGCCGGGGGAGGCGGCCGAGTTCGACACCCGGGTGCCGCACTGGTTCGGGTCGACGGGGGAGGGGCCGGTGGAGTTCCTCAGCCTGTTCGGGCCGCAGGGGGAGCGGATGCACGTACGGGCACGGCCGAGAACGGCGACGTGACGGGTCCGCTGGGCCGCCGGCTGTTCCCTCGGTGGCAAGCGACCGCTTAGTATGCGAGTGACCCCGACGAAGCAGTCTGTGGAGGCACCGCATGCAGGCATGGCAAGTGCACGAGAACGGCGAGCCGAGCGAGGTGATGCGGCTGACGGAGGTGGAGCGGCCCACCCCCGGCGACGGCCAGGTCCTGCTCAAGGTGCGTGCGGCCAACATCAACTTCCCCGATGTGCTGATGTGCCGGGGCCAGTACCAGGTGCGCCCGCCGCTGCCGTTCACACCCGGCGTGGAGATCTGCGGCGAGACCGAGGACGGACGCCGGGTGATCGCCAACCCCGTGCTGCCGTACGGCGGCTTCGCCGAGTACGCGGTCGCGGACGCCGCCGCCCTGCTGCCCGCGCCGGACGCGCTGGACGACGCCGAGACCGCCGCCCTGCACATCGGGTACCAGACGGGCTGGTTCGGCCTGCACCGCCGGGCCGGACTCCAGGCCGGCGAGACGCTGCTCGTGCACGCCGCCGCCGGCGGGGTCGGCAGCGCGGCCGTACAGCTCGGCAAGGCCGCCGGTGCGACCGTGATCGGCGTGGTCGGCGGTGCCGGCAAGGCAGCCGTCGCCCGCGAGCTGGGCTGTGACGTCGTCATCGACCGGCGTGCCGAGGACGTGGTGGGCGCCGTGAAGGAGGCCACCGGCGGCCGGGGCGCCGACGTGATCTACGACCCGGTCGGCGGCGAGGCGTACACCCAGTCGGCCAAGACCGTCGCCTTCGAGGGCCGGATCGTGGTCGTCGGCTTCGCGAGCGGCACCATCCCGAGCCCGGCGCTCAACCACGCCCTGGTGAAGAACTACTCGATCCTGGGCCTGCACTGGGGGCTGTACGCCACCAAGAACCCCAAGCTGATCCTGCACTGTCACGAGCGGCTCACCGAACTGGCCGCGAGCGGTGCCATCAAGCCGCTGGTCAGCGAGCGGGTGCCGCTGTCCGAGGCCGCGGGGGCCGTGCAGCGGCTCGGCGACGGTGTCACCACCGGCCGGGTCACCGTCGTACCGAAGGGGGCCGGGGCATGACCGACGCCGCCGAACTCACCCGCCGCACAGCCGAGTTGCTGGCCGCCCACCCGCCCGCCACCACCGACAGGCTGGATTTCCTCAAGGCCCGCTTCGACGCCGGACTCGCCTGGGTGCACTACCCGCAGGGCCTCGGCGGTCTGGGCGCCCCGCGCTCCCTCCAGGCCGTCGTGGACGCCGCGCTGGAGGCCGCCGGCGCCCCCGACAACGACGCGCGCCGCAACGGCATCGGACTCGGCATGGCCGCGCCGACCGTCCTCAAGTACGGCACGGAGGAGCAGAAGCAGCGCTACCTGCGACCGCTGTGGACCGGCGAGGAGGTCTGGTGCCAGCTGTTCAGCGAGCCGGGCGCCGGCTCCGACCTGGCCGCGCTCGGCACCCGCGCGGTGCGGGAGGGTGACCTGTGGGTCGTCAACGGGCAGAAGGTGTGGACCTCCGGAGCGCACAACTCCCGCTGGGCCATCCTCATCGCCCGCACCGATCCGGACGTGCCCAAGCACGCCGGAATCACCTACTTCATCTGCGACATGACCGACCCGGGCGTCGACGTCCGGCCGCTGCGGCAGATCACCGGTGAGGCCGAGTTCAACGAGGTGTTCCTCACCGATGTCCGCATCCCCGACACCCGTCGTCTCGGCGGGACCGGCGACGGCTGGCGGGTCGCGCAGACCACGCTGAACAACGAGCGCGTCGCCATCGGCGGCATGCGGCTGCCCCGCGAGGGCGGCATGATCGGCCCGGTCGTGAAGACCTGGCGCGAACGCCCCGAGCTGCGCACCCACGACCTGCACCAGCGGTTGCTGAAACTGTGGGTCGAGACCGAGGTCGCCCGGCTCACCGCGGAGCGGCTGCGCCAGCAGCTGGTCGCCGGACAGCCCGGCCCCGAGGGCGCCGGAATGAAGCTCGCCTTCGCCCGCCTCAACCAGGAGATCAGTGGCCTGGAGGTCGAACTCCGCGCCGAGGAAGGCCTGTTGTACGACGACTGGACCATGCGCCGGCCCGAACTGGTGGACTTCGTCGGCCGGGACGCCGGCTACCGCTACCTGCGCGCCAAGGGCAACAGTATCGAGGGCGGGACCAGCGAGGTCCTGCTGAACATCGTCGCGGAGCGCGTCCTGGGCCTGCCGTCCGAGCCGCGCACCGACAAGGACGTCGCGTGGAAGGACCTCGCCCGATGACGACACCCCACACCCAGCCCGACCTGCTGTACTCGGAGGAGGAAGAGGCGCTGCGGGCCGCGGTGCGCGACCTGCTGGCCGACCACTGCGACGCGGCGGGCGTCATCGCCCGCACCGAGTCGGACGCACCGCACGACCTGGCCGCCTGGAAAGCCCTCACCGAGGGTATGGGGCTCGCCGGGCTGCTGGTGCCGGAGAAGCAGGGTGGCCAGGGTGCATCCGCCCGCGAGGCCGCCGTCGTCCTGGAGGAGTTGGGGCGGGCTGTGGCTCCCGTTCCGTATCTGACCAGTGCCGTGGTGGCGACCGAGGCGCTGCTCGCCTGCGGAGACGAGGAACTGCTCGGGAAGCTGGCGTCGGGGCGGACGATCGGCGTGCTGGCGGTGGGGCTGCATGTCGCACCGGACTCCGGCTTCAGGACCGTACGCGTCCAAGCGGGCCGTCTGCACGGCGAGTTGACCGGGATCGCGGACGCGGTCGCCGCGGACGTGCTGCTGGTGCCGGGGGACGACGGCGGGCTGTACGCGGTCGAGGCGGCCGCGGCACGGATCGCTCCGCAGGTCGCCTTCGACCTGACCCGGCCGCTCGCCACCGTCACCCTCGACGGCGCCGCCGGCCGCCGGGTGGGCGATGCCGGACCCGCCGTCCGGCGCGCCCTGCGGGCCGGGGCCGGTCTGCTGGCCTCCGAGCAGTTCGGAGTCGCCGAATGGTCGTTGACCGAGACCGTGCGGTACCTCAAGGAGCGCAAGCAGTTCAACCGGCCGGTGGGCGGGTTCCAGGCGCTCAAGCACCGGCTGGCGCAGCTGTGGCTGGAGGTGGTCAACCTCCGGGCCGCCGCGCGGGGGGCCGCCGACGCGCTGGCCTCCGGTGAGGACGCCGACGTGCTGGTGGCGGTGGCGCAGGCCTATGCGGGGCCGGTCGCCGTGCACGCCGCCGAGGAGGCGCTGCAGTTGCACGCGGGCATCGGGATGACCTGGGAACATCCGGTCCACCTGTACCTGAAGCGGGCCAAGGCGGATGCGACCGCCTTCGGTACGGCGGGGGCGCACCGGGAAGCCCTGGCAGCACTGGTCGATCTTCAGGTGCCGTGAGTTCCGGTCGCCGACGGCGGGCGCGAGGGGGCTGGTCGCGCGGTTCCCCGCGCCCCCGGCGGGGCGCCTGAAGTGAACCGCGGACGGCGGTCCAGCCAACTTCGCGCACGTACAGGGCAGTCGGGCTCTGTCTGAACGCATACTCCCTTGGGTCCCGCAAGGCCCTACAAGGGAGGCAGAGCACATGGCCCTCACCACCCGTCGCAGAGCCCTCACCACCCTCGGTGCCGCCCTCGCCGGAGCCGTCGCGCTGCCCGGCGCGCAGGCCTGGGCGGGCGGCGGCCACCGCGGACGCCGTCCGCTGTGGCGTGCCCACGCCCACAACGACTACGAGCACACCCACCCGCTCTTCGACGCCCTCGGTCATCGCTTCGGCAGCGTCGAGGCCGACATCTTCCTCGTCGGTGACCAGTTGCTCGTCGGTCACACCGAGGACGACCTGGACCCGAGCCGTACGCTGGAGTCCCTCTACCTCGACCCGCTGGCCCGGATCGTGAAGGCGAACCACGGGTCCGTGTACCGGGGCAGGCGGGAGCCGGTACAGCTGCTCATCGACATCAAGACCGAGGGATCGTCGACGTACCTCGAACTCGACCGGCATCTGCGGCGCTACCCGCACCTGTTCACGACGTACGCCCACGGCCGGGTCGTTCCCGGTGCCGTCACCAACGTCGTCTCCGGTGACCGCGCCGCGCGTTCGCCGATGGAGGCACAGACCGTGCGCCGGGCCTTCTACGACGGCCGGCTCACCGACCTCGGCACCCCGGCGCCCGCCTCCTTCGTCCCGCTGATCAGCGACAACTGGACCCTCAACTTCACCTGGCTCGGCGAGGGCGACTTCCCGCGGGCCGAGCGGCAGAAGCTGCGGGCCGTCATCGGCGAGGCGCACGCCAACCGTCAGAAAGTCCGGTTCTGGGCCACTCCGGACGTGGCCGGACCGGCGCGCGACGCACTCTGGAGTGAACTGCTCGCCGCCGGCGCCGACTACTTCAACACCGACGACCTGGCCGGCCTGGAAGCCTTCCTGGACAGCCACCGGCCGTCGTAACACCACCCGATCGGGGGACGTGTCGACGGCACGGGCCTCCCCTCCGCTGCGCCACACTTGCGGCCGAACGCCCCGAAACGGGCGTGGCGGAGGAGGTTCGCGATGGCCGTTTCCATCTCTGTGGTGCTGCTGCTCCTGTTGCTGGCCGTGCTCTTCATGCGCCAGGGCGGGTTGAAGATCTCGCACGCTCTGGTCTGCATGCTGCTCGGGTTCTACCTGGCCAGCACCAGCATGGCGCCCACCATCAGCAGCGGGCTCACCGCGACAGCCGACCTGGTGAGCACCCTGCGCCCCTGAGCCCGGGTCCCTGAGCCCGGTCCCTGAGCCGGCGGCCGGGTGCCGCCGGCTCGGCGGGTGCCACGGGGTGGCGCGGGGTGACGGGTCAGGGTTTCGAGAAGACCCCGATCCCGTTGGCCACCGCGCGTTCCGGGCTGTCGGTCGGGTGGTTGAGCACGCTCACCGCGCTGTCACCCGGGGTGCGGGCCACCAGCGTCGTGGAGCCGCCGCCGTCCAGGCTGAACGCGTCGACCGCACCCAACGCGCGCATCTCGTCGGCCACTTCGGCAATGGTCATGCCGCTGCGATAGGCCACCGCCCCGTCCAGCGCGAGCAGCAGGAGTCGGTGTCCGCCGCTCGTGTAACCCGCGGCGGTGCGGACGGCCGTGGTGGTGTCGTCGAGCCCGGCCGCGGGCACGCCGCCGCGCAGCACCGGATAGCCGCCGACCGCGAAGCGGTACGGGACCCTGGAGGCGGACGCCACCATCTGCTTGCGCAGCGTGACCCGTTCACCCAAGGTGAGTTCGCGCAGTCTGTCCGCGCCGGCCTCCCGGCCCAGCAGGACGGTCGTGCCCGGCGCGATCGTGCCGCTGCCCGGGGTGGCGGCGGTGGCGACGACCTTGCCACCGCGGATCCGCACCTCGTAGGTGTCCGTGCTGCATCCGGCCGCCCGGCTGGTGTCCGAGCCGCAGGTGGCGCGCTTGCGGGACGCCGGTCCCCAGGCGGCGGTGTAGGCGCCGACGGAGTCCTGTGCCAGCGCGTACTGGTTGAGCCCGCGCAGCGCGAGGCTCCCGTCGCGGGTGCGGACGCTGCCGACCAGTCTCAGCCGGTCCAGCCGGGCCCTGCGGTCCACGCCGACGCCGAGCACGTCGGTGGTGTCGGCGCCCGGCGGCAGCGACGGGCCGAACCGCTGGGCCGTCGGCACCGCCGCCTTCAGCACCCGGCCGTGGGCGATCGCCGGTCCGACGCTCGCGCCGGTCACGTCGACGCCCGGATGCTGGGTCTCGGAGATGTTGAAGAAGTCGCCGTTCACGCCCGCGACCGCGCCCGCCGCGTCGGCCATCGTGGACACCCGCGACCGGGCGGCCACCGAGCCCGCGGTGAGGAGGTCCACCCGGACGTGCGGATCGGTCAGGTCGACGGTCAGCAGATGGGCGTGGACCGTGCCCCTGTGCGCCGGGACGTCGAACTCCCGGTAGGTGACCCCGGACGCGAGCTGTCCGGCGCCCGGCACGGCTCCGGCCGGTGAAGCCCCCGCGAGGGCAGCACCGGCCAGCACGCCGGACGACGTGAGAATCGTGAACAGAGTTCGGGTCGTCGCTGCAAATCGTGTCCGACGATGCGTCACCGCACCCCCTGATGTCTCGTCAAGTGCCTCAGGACTCAGGGAAGTGCAGCAGACGGGAATGACCGGCGGGGCTGCTAGACGTCGACTACGCGAGAACGGGTGAGAAAACGCACCCCCTCGGGTGCCTCCAGTGAGAAACCGCTCCCCCGACCGGGTACCACGTCCACGATCAGCCGGGTGTGGCTCCACGCCTCGTACTGGCTGCGGGACATCCAGAACGTGACCGGCTCCTCGACGCCGTCCACCGCCAGCTCGGCCAGCAGTACGTCCGAGCCGCCGGTACGGAACTCCCCGTCGGGGTAGCACATCGGCGCGCTGCCGTCGCAGCAGCCGCCGGACTGGTGGAACATCAACGGGCCGTGCTCGGCGCGCAGCCGGCGCACCAGCTCGGCGGCCTGCGGGGTGAGCTCGACGCGCGGAGGCGCTGTCTGGTCGTCCATGGTCACCCTCCTGGGGCCGGGTGTCGGGTCCCCTCAGTCTCACCCCTTGTCACCGGCCGGTCCAGAAGCGGTCGTTGACTGCTCGCCGCGCAGTGCGGTGGCCGTGCGGACCCGGGCCGCCCAGCCCGCCGGGAGCAGCGCGCCGAGGACGGCGGTCGCCGCACCGCCCAGGCGAGGAGGAGCAGTTCATGGCGTCCGGTGGACGTCCAGCACCACCTCGGGCAGGGGCAGCCCGGCGCTGTCGCCCATGGCGGGCATGACCGCGCGGTGCACGGCGAGACCCGGCGGGACCCCCGGCGCCCCGCCCGCCAGCCCCGGCAGCACGACCGGGACGAGCACCAGCGTCACCGTCTGCAGAGGTGCCGTCCCGAGCGCCTTGTGGACGCCGGGGTCCCGGATGCGCTCATGGGTCTCGAGCACGACCCCGCCCAGTACCCCGAGTCCGGCCACCGCCAGCAGGATCAGGGTGAGCGCCCCCGTCAGGGTGTCGATCACGGCCGCGCCGTCGCTGCCGTTGACCGTCCTGGCGTCGGTGGCGCCGAGCGGTGCCACCCGCCGGAGACCATGGTGAACCCGCCCCAGGACGCTTCGCCCTCGTAGGCGAACACCGGTGCGCCGTCCGTCATCCCGGCGACCTCGGTCTCGGTCGTGACGCTGCCAGGCCGGCGGCGTCCGGTGCCCTTCCGTGGCGCATGCCTGCCGGGTGCCTGCCGCCGCCGACGTCCGGGCCCGGTCGGCGGTCTCGGCGGCGGACAGTGGCGCGGCCGTCCGTCCGGGGTGCGGCCGGTGTGCGCTCCCGCGCCCCCATTGACCTGGGAGCGTCTGCATCCTTAATCTCTGTCTCCATATGTAGATGCCGTGTCTGTGTAAGGACGTTCCCCCATGAGCCAGCCCGTCGTCACCCGCTTCTCCGTGTATCCGGTGGCAGGCCGGGACTCCATGCTGCTCAACCTCTCCGGCGCCCATGCCCCGTACTTCACCCGCAACGTCCTGGTCGTCGAGGACTCCGAGGGGCGGACGGGGCTGGGCGAGGTGCCCGGCGGGGAGGCGATCACCCGGACCCTGCGGGACGCGGAGCCCCTGGTCGTCGGCTCACGGCTGGGTGACCACAAGCGGGTGCTGAGGGCTGTCGGCGAGGCCTTCGGCGGCCGGGACTCGGCCGGCCGCGGCGAGCAGACCTTCGACCTGCGGACCACCGTGCACGCCGTCACCGCCGTCGAGTCCGCCCTCCTCGACCTGCTCGGTCAGCACCTGGAAGTGCCCGTCGCCGCCCTGCTCGGCGACGGCAGACAACGCGACTCGGTGCGCGTCCTCGGCTACCTCTTCTACGTCGGCGACCCCGACCGCACCGACCTGGACTACCTCCGCGAACCCGACGCCGACGTCGCCTGGTACCGCATCCGCCGCGAGGAGGCACTGACCCCGGAGTCGATCGTCCGGCAGGCGGAGGCGGCCTACGACCACTACGGCTTCCGGGACTTCAAGCTCAAGGGCGGGGTCCTGCCCGGCGCCGAGGAGGTCAAGGCCGTACGGGCGCTCAAGGAACGCTTCCCCGGGGCCCGGATCACCCTCGACCCCAACGGCGCCTGGTCGCTGCGGGAAGCCGTCGAACTGTGCCGGCCGCTGCTCGGCACCCTGGCCTACGCCGAGGACCCCTGCGGAGCCGAGGGCGGCTACTCCGGGCGCGAGATCCTCGCCGAGTTCCGCCGGGCCACCGGCCTGCCCACCGCGACCAACATGATCGCCACCGACTGGCGGCAGCTCACCCACGCCCTGGCGCTGCAGTCGGTCTCCATCCCGCTCGCCGACCCGCACTTCTGGACCCTGAGCGGCTCGGTGCGGGTGGCGCAGCTCTGCCACGACGCGGGGCTGACCTGGGGGTGCCACTCCAACAACCACTTCGACATCTCGCTGGCCATGATGGCGCACTGCGGAGCCGCGGCCCCCGGCGACTACAACGCCCTGGACACGCACTGGATCTGGCAGGAGGGCCGGGAGCGCCTCACCGTCGCACCGCCGAGGATCGTCGACGGCGAGGTCGCCGTCACCGACGCCCCCGGCCTCGGCATCCGGCTCGACCCGGACCGGCTGCTCGCGGCCCACGCCCTCCACGAGGAACTCGGCCTCGGCGCGGGCCGCGACGACGCGACCGGGATGCGTTACCTGGTGGACGGCTGGACCTTCGACGCCAAGCGGCCCAGCCTGGTGCGCTAGCCAAGCGCGGGCCGCCGCTCCGACCGGCCCGACCGGCACGCCGGAGCGTGCGAGGACGAGTCCGGTCGGGACCGGCTCCCCGTCAGGCTCCCCGTACGGCCGACGCCTTCTCGCCGGCGGTGTCTCCCGCCCGGAGCGCCGGCCGCTGCCGCGGGGTACGCAGCAGGACCACCGCGACCAGGGCGGCCAGCAGGCTGAGGCTCCCCGCCGTGATCAGGCACAGCCGCATCCCGTCCAGGAAGGAATCGCTCAGCGCCCCCACCACCTGCCCGGTCTGTCCTCCCAGGTCCAGATGGGCGACCGCGCCGAGGCCGTCCGCCTGCGCGACCGGGACGACACGGTCCCGCGTGGCGCCGGTGACCCCCGCGTCGGTGAGGTGGCCGGGCAGCGCGCCGACCGCCCGGGTGGTGAGCAGCGCGCCCAGGACGGCCGGGCCGAGGGCGCCGCCGACCTGCCGGAAGGCGTTGTTTCCCGCGGCGGCCATGCCGGCCAGGTGGTGCGGCACGGAGGCCACCGCGGTCGCTGTCATGGGGGTCACGACCAGCCCCATCCCCAGGCCCAGCAGGGCGAGCCGCCAGGCGGCCGAGGCGAAGGAGGTGTCGGCGGCCAGCCCGGTCAGCGCGAACTGGGCGGCGGCGACGAGCAGCAGACCGCCGGTGATCATCCAGCGCGCGGAGATCCGGTGCATCAGCCGCCCCGCCGGTCCGCCCACCAGCAGGGACACCCCGGTGACCATCAGCAGCCGCCAGCAGGCGTCCAGGGTGTCCAGCCGCTGCACCATGCCGAAGTAGAGGCTGAGCACGAAGAAGAACCCGATCAGCGCCAGGAAGCTGATCATCGCCACCAGCGTGGTGGCGGTGAAGGCGGGGCTGCGGAACAGGCTGAGGTCCAGCATCGGGCTGTCGCTGCGCCGTTCCGCGAGGACGAAGGCGACACCGGCGGCCACCGCGGCGAACAGCGCCACCATCACCTTGGCGTCGGTGAACGAGTCCGCGCCGCTCTCGATCACGCCGTAGGCCAGGGCGGTGATCGCGAGCGTGGCGGTGAGCTGGCCGGGCCAGTCCAGCCGGCGGCCGTGCGGAGCCCGGGAGTCGGTCAGCCCTCCGGCCGCGACGACGACGGCGATCAGCGCGACCGGAACGGCCGGCAGGTAGATCCAGCGCCACGAGAAGTGCGCGACGACCACTCCGGCGATCACCGGTCCGATCGCCAGGGCGGCCATCAGGCAGGTCGCCCATATGCCGATGTACTTACCGCGCTCCCGGTGGTCGGGCACCACGTGACTGATCAGTGCCAGCGTGGTCGGCAGCAGCGCGGCCGCGCCGACACCGGCCAGCGCCTGCCCGGCCCAGACGACCTCGATGGAGTGCGCGCACAGGGCGGTGACCGCGCCCGCCGCCGAGAAGAGCAGCCCGGCCTGGAAGACCTTCTTGCGTCCGTGGACGTCCCCGAAGACGCCCGCGGTCAGGATGAACGCGGCCATCGGCAGCACGAACGCGTCCTGCACCCAGGACAGCTGGGCCGTCGACGCGTTCAGCGCCCCCTGCAGGGCCGGCAGGCTCACGGCGACGGTGGTGACAGGAAGATAGGCGACGAAGACGCCCAGGCAGGCCATGACGATCGTGGCCGCCCGCCGCTCGACCGGCTCGCTCGCCGGTGTCGTGACGTTCACGGAGATACTCCTTCGCGGCGCACCGCACCGCGCTAGCGGCCCCCGGCGAACCCGGCGGCCTGTGTCGAACGGGCGTCCGGGGGGAAACCCGCCGCCACAGCATCCGGTTCTGCCCGCGATACCGCCAACCACCCCACGCTCAGGCGGAACAATCCTCCAGATCGCGGCTCGCTCGTGGCACACTTCCATCATGCTCGACGTCGTGGACAGGAAGATCCTCCGTGCTCTGCAGTGCGCGCCCAGGCTGTCCTTCCGCCGGATCGGTGAGGTGGCGGGCGTCTCCGAGCAGACCGCCGCCCGCCGCTACCAGGCGCTGCGCCGCAGCGGCGCGCTCCGGGTGGTCGGACTGGTCAACCGGCGGGTGTACGGCGCCGCGGAGTGGGTCGCCCGCATCCGCTGCCGCCCCGACCGGGTCGCCCCGCTCGCCGAGGCACTCGCCCGCCGCCCCGACATCTCCTGGGCCCATCTGGCCTCGGGTGGCACGGAGATCATCTGTGTCATCCGCGCGCCGCTCGACATGCCCCGCGAGGACGTGCTGCTCCGGCAACTGCCGAGGTCCGCCTCCGTCCTGGACGTCAGCGTCGACCTGATCATCCACAACTACGACACCCCGGACGCCTCCGGCTGGACCGGCTACGGCGACAACCTCGACCCCGAGCAGGTCCGGCAGCTGACCTCGCAGCGGCCGGCGCTCACCCCCGGGCCCCCGCTCCCGCCCGCCGAGGAGGACGCCCCGTTGCTGGAGGCCCTGGCCCAGGACGGCCGTACCACCCACACCCGGCTCGCCGAACTCACCGGCTGGTCCCTTTCCCGGGTGGCCCGGCGGCTGGAGGCGCTGGAGAGCGCCAGGACCCTCGAATACGAGGTGGAGCTGCTCCCGGAACGGCTCGGTCACCGGCTGCAGGCCATCCTGTGGCTGCGGGTGGCGCCCGCCCGCATCGAGCGGGTCGGCGCGGAGGCCGCCCGGTACGACGAGGTCCCCTTCGTCGGCGCCATCAGCGGGGAGCACAACCTGATGGTCACCGTGATCGCCCGCGATCCCGAGGACTTCTACCGGTTCCTGACCACCCGGATCGCCGCCACCCCGGGCATCGACGGCTACGGCGTCAGCATCAGCGTCCACCACCTCAAGAAGGCGGCCTCCCTCATCTCCCGGGGCCGGCTGGTGCCCCCTTCCTGACGTGGTCCGCAAGATTGAAACTCCTTGCTTGAGCACGCTATTGTGAGGTGATGAGTGACGAGGCGCCGCTGACCGCCCACGAAGAGCTCCTCTGGCGCGCCCTGATGCGCGTGATCGTCGCGCTGCCGCGCTCGCTGGACGACGATCTGCTGCGGTCCACGGGGCTCACGCTCACCGAGTACGTCGTCCTGATGAACCTCTCCGAGGCCGACAACCAGGAGCTCCGGATGACGGACCTCGCCTCGGCCACCGCCCTGTCGGCGAGCCGCATCACCCGTGTCGTGGACGCGCTGCAGAACCGCGGCCAGGTCGTCAAGCGCCGCTACGAGGGCGACGCCCGCGGCAATGTCGCGACCCTCACCCCGGAGGGGCTCAAGCGTCTCCAGGCCGCCTACCCGGTGCATCTGGCGAGCGCCCGCAAGCGGGTCCTGGATCTCCTCGACGGCAGATCGGTGCCGGCCATGGCCCGGCAGTTCGAAGCGGTGGTGGAGAAGCTCGCCTGACCCCGGCCCCGGTCGGCAGTGGCCGTCGCCTCGTCAGCAGGGGCCGGCACCCGGACGAACACCGCACCGTCGTCCTGGAACTGACCGGACGCGGGACCGCCGTGGTCGACGCGGCCCGGCCGGAGATCGACCGCTTCACCACCGAGCTGCGCGCCCTGCTCGGCGCCGACCGCTTCGGCGGCACCGCCGGGGCCCTGCACAGCCTGGCCCACTGGGAAGCCTGAGCCGGGTCACCGGTCACCCCGCGTCCGGCGCGCCTCGGCCACCGCGGGCAGCAGGGACACCACGACGACCACCCCGATCAGCGGCAGCAGGTAGCGGTCGATGTGCGAGACCGACGACCCCAGGGCGAACCCGGCGAGGACGAAGGTCTGCGACCAGAGCACCCCGCCGACGGTCTGCCAGAGGGTGAAGGGCCACACCGGCACCCCGAGCGCCCCGGCCGCCGGATGCAGCACGGACCGCAGCAGGGGCACGAAGCGGCCGATCACCAGTGCCTTGCCGTACCCGTACCGGGACAGCAGCCGCTCCGCCCGGGCCGCGCCGGCCTTCACCCGTGCACTGGAGGTGCGGGCCAGCAGCGGGCGCCCGCCGTGCCGCCCGATCAGATAACCGACCTGGCCGCCCGCCACCGCCCCGACGGCCGCACAGACCAGCACCTGCCACAGCTCCAGCCGGGGAGCGCGGTCCGCGTTCGCCGCGCACAGCACACCGGCCGGGAAGAGCAGGGTGTCACCCGGCAGGAAGAAGCCGACGACCAGCAGACCCGACTCGGCGAAGATCACCACCAGCACGGCGAGCGCGCCGAAGGCGGCGAGCAACGAGGCACTGTCCGTCGGATTGACGGCGATCACCGTCGTCACCTCCCCGTCCCTTACGCCGGTCGCTTCCCTCAAGTGTCACGTGCCGGCCGCCGGTGCGCTGGCCCGTGACACCCGGGTGCGGTCAGGTCGAGGGGTAGCCGAGCTGGCGCCTCATGTACGGGGTCATGAGCGTCTTCGCCTTGGCCATGGCGGTGGCCCGGGTGCCGAGGACCGCGCTCTCGCCGAGCGGCACGGGCAGCACGGTCACCCCGTCGGCCGGGCCGAAGGGCACGATCAGCGGGGTGCGGCGGACGGCCCGGTAGGCGCGCGACTTCTTGCTGTGCCGCCCCGAACTACGCAGGTAGGAAAGGATGTTGTGGGCCGCGACCTCGGCCTGGGCGAGCGCGGCGGGGGTGACCTTGAGCTCGCTGACGTCGTTCACGTCACCGACCGCGAACACGTCCGGGTGGCCCTCGATGCGGAGCGTCCGGTCGACCCTGACGTGTCCGGTCTCGTTCAGCCAGTCGCCGTGCCCGGCCAGACGCAGCCAGAGCGTGTTGGGCGTGGTGCCGGTCGCCCAGAAGGAGAGATCGGCGGCGAGGACCTCGCCGTAGGCGTCGCGGTAGGTGCCGAATTGGGAACCGGGCGCCATGAAGGAGTCCAGCCGGACCGTCACGTCGTGGGCGGTCAGCCAGGTCCTGGCCCTGCGGCCGGCCCGGGCGCTGCCCGTGGAGTGCAGCAGTTCCTGCCCGGAGTGTGCGAGGGTGACCCGTGCGTCCGGCCGGGCCAGCCGGATCTCGGCGCTCAGTTCGACACCGGAGGGGCCGCCGCCGACGACCAGGATGTGGTCGGCGGCGGCGATGTTGTGCTGGTGCTCGGCGAATGCCTTCGCGGCCTCGTCGGGGCTGGAGCCGACGAAGCGGGCCGGTTCGGGGTAGTCCGCGCCGGTGGCGACGACCAGCACGTCGTACGGCACCCGGTCGCCCGTAGCGAGGGTGACCTGGCGCTCGACGGTGTCGACGCGGACCGCCTTGCCCACCACCACACGGCCGTTGGCCAGCAGCCTGTCGTACGGGATGAAGGGGGCGCCCGTCCACTCCGGGCGTACCCCCGCCCGCAGGGAGGCGATGCGGTGGAAGAAGACCTCCTTGCGGTCCACGAGCGTGACATGTGCCGCCGTGTCGAGCTTTTTCGCCAGTCGTATCCCTGCGTAACCGCCGCCGATCACCACTACGTTGCCGTCCCGCACAGTGATTCTCCTGAGCCAGGTGGGGGGAATGGCGGCGAGCGTAACATTTGAAACATCAAGCGCAGGGCGGGTTCTGTGAGAGTGCTGTAAAGACGCCTGCGGCCCGTGCGGTTGGGCTATCCGGCGCCGTCCGGCCGGCCCGCGGAGCCGCCGTCAGGGGGCGGCCGGCGCGCTCAGCGCAGGTGGGGACGTCGGCCGGCTGTCGTGCAGCCGGCGGGTGACCTCGGTCAGGTCGGCGATGAACATGGCCGCGAGTTCGGCCGTGAACCCGGTGCGTACGACGAGACGCAGCACGGAGACGTCCTGGCAGGGCGCGGGGAAGGTGTACGCCGGCAGGTGCCAGCCGCGGGCGCGCATCGCCTGCGAGACGTCGAAGACCGTCAGGCCCTCGGTGCCGGGCGCCACGCGGAAGGCGAAGGCGGGCAGTTCGGAGCCGTCGGTGACCAGCGTGTAGGGCGCGATGGCCTGGATGCGGGCGGCCAGGGCGCGGGCCGTCGCGCGGTTCTGGGCCGCGAGGTTGCGCAGTCCCTCGAAGCCGTACCGCAGGAAACTGTAGTACTGCGCGACGACATGCGCGCCCGGACGGGAGAAGTTGAGGGTGAAGCTGGGGGAGCAGCCGCCGAGGTAGTCGACCTCGAAGACCAGGTCGTCGGGGAGTGCCTCGGCGTTGCGCCACAGCGCCCAGCCGAGGCCCGGGAAGACGTGCCCGTACTTGTGCCCGGAGGTGTTGATGGAGGCGACGCGTTCGAGCTGGAAGTCCCAGAGCAGCCCGGGGTCGAGGAAGGGGGCCACCATGGCGCCGGACGCGCCGTCCACGTGGACGGGGATGTCGGTGCCGGTGGCGGCCTGGTATCCGTCCAGGGCCAGGCAGATGTCGGAGACGGGCTCGTAGGAGCCGTCGAAGGTGGACCCGAGGACCGTGACGACACCGATCGTGTTGTCGTCGCAGTAGGCGGTGAGCGTGTCCGGCGTGAGGTGGTACCGGCCCGGTTCCATCGGGACGTAACGCGGCTCCACCTCGAAGTAGTTGGCGAACTTCTTCCAGCACACCTGGACGTTCGCGCCCATCACGATGTTCGGGCGCGCGGTGTCCTTGCCCTGGGCCCGCCGGCGGTCCTGCCAGCGGCGCTTGAGCGCCAGGCCGCCGAGCATGGACGCCTCGCTCGAGCCGGTGGTGGAGCACCCGCGGACCTGCTCCGGGAACGGCGCGTGCCAGAGCCGGGCGAGCATCCGTACGCAGCGCTCCTCCATGGCGGTGATCTGCGGGTACTCCGCGCGGTCCGCGAGGTTCTTCTCCGCGGTCTCCGCCATCAACTGCCGTGCCTGCGGTTCCATCCACGTGGTCACGAAGGTCGCGAGGTTGAGCCGCGCGTTGCCGTCGAGCATGAGCTCGTCGCGCACCCGGCGGCCGACCAGGTCGGGCGAGGACGCGTTCGCGGGCAACTCGTCCACCGGCAGGAGCAGATGGTCGGCGGGCGGCAGCGGGAGGTCGGGCTGGGGGAGCGGGGGGTCGACGGGCGGGTGCGGTTGGCCGACGGGCTGGAGCGGGTGGTCGGCGGACGGACGGGTGGTCGCGGGTTCCGGTTCCGGGTCGGTCTCGGGTCCGGACTCCGGTGCGACGGTCAGGGTGTCGAACTCGGGTGCGGTCATGACGTCGGTATGCGGGATGGGCATGAGTGCCTCGATGCCTTTCTGGTCCGTACGGCCCCGTGCACTCCGAAGCTAGATCGCTTTTCGGTCCGGCATCGGTGTCGATTACACCGATCCAGTGATCGATTTGCGGACTGATGAACTGGATTTTCCCATCCACATACTGGCCGGGCCGGCGGCGTGCCCCTGGAGGTCCGGCGTGGCCGACCGCACCTCCACCGTGAAGTCGCTGAGCAGGAGCCTGGCCGGTGACCGCGGAGTGGCCGTCGTCGCGCCGCCGGTCACCAACGCCGACGCGAGCCTCGCCGTCGTCGCCGTGGTCCCCGGAACCGGTCCCGACGCCCAGGCGACCACCGACCTGGTGCACCGGCTGCGCGCGAACGCGCCGACCGTCGGCAAGGAGGGCGGCACCCTCTACATCGCGGGTACGACGGCCGCCGCGATCGACGTCGCGGGCAAACCGTCCGCCGCGCTGCCGCTTTTTGTCGCCATCACCGTGATCCTGGCACTGCTCCTGCTGACCATCGCCTTCCGGTCCCTGCTGGTCCCCGTCAAGGCCGCCCTCGGTTTCCTGCTGTCGGTCGCCGCCTCCCTGGGCGCCACCGTGTGGGTCTTCCAGGAGGGCCACCTCAACGGCGCCCTCGGCATCCCCTCGGCCGGCCCGGTCACCAGCTTCCTGCCGGTCCTGCTCATAGGCGTGCTCTTCGGGCTGGCCATGGACTACGAGGTCTTCCTGGTCAGCCGCATGCGGGAGCACCACGAGCACACCGGTGACGCGGCCGAGGCGGTCACCCAGGGCGTGGCCCGCAGCGGCCGGGTGGTGAGTGCCGCCGCCCTCATCATGGTCGCGGTATTCGGCGGGTCCGTCTTCAACCACGCCCCGATCATCAAGTCCATCGGGTTCGCCCTGGCGTTCGACGTGCTGGTCGACGCGTTCGTGGTCGGCATGACGCTCGTCCCGGCGGTGATGGCCCTGCTCGGCGGCCGTGCCTGGGGCCTGCCCGGCTGGCTGGACCGCGTCACGCCCGACGTGGACATCGAGGGGGCGAAGCTGCCGCGACCCGCGCCGGCGGAGCCGGAGCGCAAGGAGCACGAGGTGGCCGCGGGCTGATCCGCACCGGGGGGCGCGGCCCGCTCCGGACTCCGGCCAGCGCTGGGGGTGGTCCCGCGCACCGCGCGCGGTCATTGCTCCGCTCGGTGCCGGGGCCTCGGTGAACGGGCCGTTCAGCACCGCGAGTCGACGAGGGTGACCGCGCGGACCCGGCCCGGTCCGCCCGTGGGCGGTGGGTACCCTGATCGCCGCGCAGGTCATCGCCTTCGGCACGCTCTCCGGTGGAGCCGCCGACGCCGTCCGGACGTTCGGCCCCGCCGTGCTCGCGGGCGGCACTCCTCGCCCGGCGGTGCGCCCGCTCGCCCCGCACGAAAGGCAGAACGTCCGCATGACCCTTCGCTGTGCCGTACTGGACGACTACCAGGGCGCCGCTCTCGCCCTGGCGGACTGGAGCCCCCTCGACGGCCGTGCCGAGGTACGGACGGTCCGCGAGCACATCGCCGACCGGGACAGGCTCGTCGCCGAACTCGCGGACTGCGAGATCGTCGTGATCATGCGCGAGCGCACCCCGTTCGACGCCGGCCTGCTGGAGCGGCTGCCCCGGCTGCGGCTGCTGGTGACGACCGGTATGCGCAATGCCTCCGTCGACCTGGCGGCCGCGGCGGCCCGTGGCGTGACGGTCTGCGGTACGGCCAGCAGCCCCACCCCGCCCGTCGAACTGACCTGGGCCCTGCTCCTCGGCCTGGCCCGGAACGTCACGGCCGAGAACCGGTCCCTGCGCGCGGGCGGCCCCTGGCAGTCCACCGTGGGTCAGGATCTCCACGGCCGGACCCTGGGCCTGCTCGGACTCGGCAAGATCGGCACGCGGGTCGCCCGGATCGCCACCGCCTTCGGCATGGAGGTCCTCGCCTGGAGCGAGAACCTCACGGCCGAGCGTGCCGACGACGCGGGCGCGCGACTCGCCCCGAGCAAGGAGGACTTGCTCGGCCGCAGCGACTTCGTCTCCGTCCACCTGGTGCTGTCGGGGCGGACGCGCGGTCTGCTCGGCGAGCGGGAACTGCGTGCCATGCGGCCGCACGCCTACCTGGTCAACACCTCCCGCGCCGGGATCGTCGACGGGCCGGCGCTGCTGCGCGCCCTGCGCGAGAGGTGGATCGCGGGGGCGGGGCTGGACGTCTTCGAGACCGAGCCGCTCCCCGCCGACGACCCCCTGCGCTCCCTGCCGAACGTGCTCGCCACACCGCACCTGGGTTACGTCAGCGAGCGCAACTACCGCACCTTCTACACCCAGGCGGTGGAGGACATCACCGCCTTCCTCGCCGGTGCCCCCGTCCGACAGCTGACGCACGGCGCCGTATGACCGGACCCGAGACCGAGAACACCGCGGAGCCGGTCCACGACCTGCTGCGGGACCAGCATCCGGACCTCGCGGGGCCGGCCGTCCGCGAGGTGGCGGGCGGGTGGGACAACCGGATGTGGCGCCTCGGGGACGAGCCGGCCGTGCGCATGCCGCGGACGGAACAGCCCCCGGACCTCCAGCGCGAGGACTGCCGGTGGCTGCCCCCGCCGCTGCGGCCCTGCCGCGTCCGGTCCCGGACCCGGTACGGACCGGTGAACCGTCCGCGCGCCTCCCGATGCCCTGGACCGTCATGACGTGGGTTCCGGGCGAGCCACTGGACCGCAGCTCGCTCCGCCGCGGCGACCACGCGTCCGGCACCCTGGCGGACTTCCTCCGGGCGCTCCACGTGGCGGCCCCCGCCGCCGCGCCGACCGGCGAGGACCGCGGCGACCCCCAACAGGTGTCCGGACGGCTTCGACCACTTCTGTGGGGGCCCGCCGATCCGGGTGCACGGCGACCTGCATCCGGCGAACGTGGTCGTCCCGGACGGGACGCTCTCGGGCGTGATCGACTTCGGTGCCCTGTTCGCCGGTGATCCGGCGTGGGACCTCGCGGCCGCGCGGGTGGTCCTTCCCGCGGGCGCCGCCGCCGGGTTCTTCGAGGTGTACGCGCACGCGAACGAGGCGACTGTCCGGCTCGCCCGCGGGCCGGCCGCCATGAAAAGCCTGTTCCTCATGATCATGGGCCGCAACGGCGACCGGGCCCGGCCCGGTGGCAGGCCGACGTGGGACCCGCCGGCCGGGGCGGCGCCCGACCGTGTGCTCCGGAGCCGGTAGCCATCCCCGCCGGGCCGTGGTCCCGCGCGGATCCGGTGTCACGTTCGCCCGGCACGAATGCGAACATCCGCTTCCGTCCCCGGTGGGCGCGGGTCGGGTGAGGCTTCGGTTCCGGATCCTCGGGCACGACAGGGCACAACCCTTGGGCTCGCTCTCCGGTCCAACAGCGCGGCGGCGGGGAACGGACCCCCGCCCTACCTCCGCGACTCCCTCCCCGACCGGCCGTGCCGAGATCCCAGGAGCCAGGAAGTGCGCAGTACGCGCTCCACCACGCGAACGTCCAGAGCCCTACGCGGCCGACCGGGCCTGCTGTCCGGGCCGGCCGCGGCAACCGTGCTGCTGACCGTCGGCGCCACGATCACCGTGACCGCCGCCCCGGCGCCCGCCGCTCCCGCGGCCGTGGAGGCGGCCCACGACGACTTCAACGGCGACGGCTACCCCGATGCCGTGATCTCCGCCCCCGGCGGCACCGTCAGCGCGCGGAAGGGCGCCGGCTATGTCGCCGTGCTGTACGGGTCCGCGAGCGGCCTGTCCACCTCCCGCCGGGCGACGTTCAGCCTGAGCACCCCCGGCATACCGGGTCTCGCCCAGACCGGCGACGGCTTCGGACAGACCACCACCTCCGGAGACCTGGACGGCGACGGCTACGCCGATCTCGTCGTCGGCATGCCCGGCAGGGACACCGGGACCACGGCCGACGCGGGAGCGGCGGTCGTCCTGTGGGGCTCCGCGAACGGGCTGCGGGCCGCCGGCGCTCTCCTGCTGCAGGACGGCGCGCCGACGGCACGCGGACACGTCGGACTGGGCCTGGCCACCGGCCGTTTCCACGGCTCCCGCACCGAACTCGCCCTCCTGAGCGGCAAGTCCCTGCGGACCTACGACTTCGAGGCCGGCGCCGACGGCACCCGCATCTTCCAGGCCACCCCCATGGACTGGAAGTGGGCGGAGGACTTCACCCCCACCGGGCTCACCTCCGGTGACTACGACAGGAGCGGCTCCGACGACGTCGTCCTGCTCGGCACCCTCACCGTCTACGAAACGGTCAATCCCGTCGAGACGTTCGGTGCTGCCAGCTACCTGCCCGGTGGTCCCGACGGGCTGACGTACGGCCACGGGCTGCGCGGCGGCCCGGTCGGCGCCTCCGGCGACATCGACCACGACGGCTACCCGGACGTGGTCTTCGGTTCCCCGGCCGACACCGACGACCTCAACGAGGTCCTGGTCGACGGCGGCACCCTCGACGTCTTCCTCGGCGGCCCCGGCGGCCTGGGCGGTCCGGACGCCGACCAGCACTTCGACCAGACGACCATCGGCGCCTCCGGCGACGACAGGGTGGGTGACCGTTTCGGCGGTGCCGTCACCGTGGCGGACGTGAACGGCGACGGCTACGCCGACGCCGCGATCGGCGCTCCCGGCAACGACATCAACAGCCTCACCGACCCGGGCACGGCCTGGGTGATGCGCGGTACCGGCAACGGACTCACCCCACGTGGCCTCGTCAGTTACAGCCAGAGCACGCCGTCCGTCCCCGGGGACAACGAGGACGGCGACCGGTTCGGCGCGGCCCTCCGGCTCATCGACGCCGACAAGGACGGCAGGGCCGAGCTGATCGCCTCCGCCCCTGGCGAGGACACCGACGACGGCGCCGCCTGGGTCTTTCCCGGCACGGGCAACGACCCCTCCGGCAGCGGATCCTGGTCCTTCAACGGCGGCAGCCTGAGCGCCCCCGTGCCCGACGCCCGCTTCGGCGAGACCCTGGCCCCGTAGCGGCGGCGGCCCCCCCCCGCACGTGCGACGAGGTGGCCTCCCGTGCCGCGTTCCCGGGAGGCCACCTCCTCCGCGTCGCCACCGCGGAATCCGAAGAGTTGCTTCCGCGTAACAGTGAAGATCCGTTCCCCCGGGCCGGCCGACCGACCGCCTCTACGGCCGCCACCTTGTGCTCACAGGTCGAGAATGCGCCGAACAGGGCCTGATTGCGACGTAGTTGGGTAGTGTCCGGATGCCTCGGAACAGCCGGTGCCGACGGCCCGGGGGACTCGCGTCTTGCGAGGTCACCCGGCAGATCATCGCTCACAGGAACACCCGTGTACCGCCGCCCGCCCGCTGACCAGCCTTCAAATCTTGAGCACAAATTCCACACGGCCCTCTCTTCAGACGGCCCTTGATGGTCTAGATTGACCGTGCTTCGCATGCTGGGACACGAGGCGACAAATGATGATCTATGGGTCGGTCGGTGCTGACGACCCGTGCCAGCGTCTCCGGCGCCGGCCGTGGGGGTGATCAACTCCTGTTGCTGCGATGGGCTTTGGGTGAGGGGAGCACCCGAGGCGGCGGCGTATCCCGTGCCCTTGGAGAGCCTGGCCGACCAGGCGAGTCCGCTGCGCCATGAGCGGGTTGTTCAAGCAGCGCCGAAGTAGCCGGGATGTCATGCGCGGGAGGCGGGGGCCTCCTGCGAGAGGAACAGCGCGGCGCGGGGAGCCGGGGGGCCTCCCGGGACGGACGCGTGCGGGAGGCGGGGGCCTCCCGGGGGGAGGAACCGTGTCAGGGCACCATGTCGAACCACTGGGGACCGGGGGGTTTCTGTGCGGCAGGGGGGACTAGTCGGCTCTTTTTCGCCGGCGCGTGAGCGTCTGGCGGACGGGGCGATCAGCCGGCCGGCGATCGAGTGGGAGCAGCGGTACCGACGTACCGTGATCATCAGCGACACCGTGGCCACCGCCTTCGTGGTGGCGGGGATCGGTGAATTCTTCGGGGCCCGGGACGCGGCCAACTGGCATGAGAAATGGGGGATTCTCGCCTTCGGCACCGAGCTGCTGGTGCTGGCGGCGCTCGTGGTGGGCCGGTCGTGGGCGCCGGCGGTGCTCGGCCAGGGCGCCGAGGAGTTCCGCCGGCTTGGACGTTCACTGTTCGCGGCGACCGTCATCCTGGCGCTCGGCGGGATCGCCCTCACCTCGCGCAACATCAAGCTCTGGATCTTCGTCGCGATCCCCGCGATCGGGCTCGTGACCATGACCGCGCGGTACGTGCTCCGCCTGTTCCTGCACAGACGGCGCAAGGACGGCCGGTGCCTGAGACCGGTGCTCGCCGCGGGCAGCCCGGACACCGTGCGCGACCTGATCAACCGAACCCGCAAGTACCCGCACATCGGCTGGCGGGTGGAGGCGGTGTGCACGACGGACGGGCGCGGGATGGACGGGGACGAACTCGACGGAGTGCCGGTCGTCGGCCGGATGACGGACGTCGCCAAGCACGTGCGCCACGACGGCTACCGGGTCGTCGCGGTGACACCGGACCCGCACTGGACCCCGGACCGCTTGCAGCGACTGGCATGGAACCTCGAAGGCAGCGACGCCGAGATGGTCGTGGCCCCGGTGCTGATGGAGGTGGCCGGTCCGCGGCTGCACGTCGACGCGGTGCTCGGGATCCCGCTGCTGCGGGTCAGCCTGCCGACCTTCACCGGCGGCCGCCGGGCGATCAAGGAGGTCGTCGACCGGGTGGGTTCGGCGGTCCTGCTGATGCTGTTCGCGCCGCTGATGGCGTTCGTCGCACTGCTCGTGCTGGCGGACAGCCGGGGCGGGGCCTTCTACCGCCAGCGCAGGGTCGGCAAGGACGGCCGGGAGTTCACGATCCTCAAGTTCCGCACCATGGTCACCGGGGCCCACGGGGCCCGTGCCCAGCTCGCCGACCGCAACGAGGGCTCGGGGCTGCTGTTCAAGGTCCGCCGGGACCCGCGGGTGACCCGGGTGGGAGCCGTGCTGCGACGGTACTCGTTAGACGAACTCCCGCAGCTGTTCAACGTCCTCACCGGAGCGATGTCGCTCGTCGGCCCACGGCCCCCGCTGCCGGAGGAGTGCGCCGCGTACGACCCGGACATCCGGCGGAGGCTGCTGGTCAAGCCCGGGCTCACCGGCCTGTGGCAGATCAGCGGACGCAGCGACCTGCCGTGGGAGGAGGCGGTCCGCCTCGACCTGCGGTACGTGGAGGACTGGTCGCTCGCCCTCGACACGGTGATCTTGTGGAAGACCATGCGTGCGGTCCTCCACGGGCAGGGGGCCTACTGATGCGCGGGGAGCGCCGTCCGGCCGGCACGCGGAACGCAGGCCACAAGGGTCTGCCTGGGGGGAGAGACGGGTCATGAGAGTCAGTGTTTTCGGGCTCGGCTACGTGGGCTGCGTGTCAGCCGCGTGCCTGGCCGGCATGGGCCACGAGGTCATCGGGGTGGACGTGAACCAGGTGAAGGTCGACCTGGTCAACGACGGCAAGGCCCCCGTGGTGGAGGAGCGTATCGGCGAGCTCCTCGCCGAGGTCGTGGGGACCGGAGCGCTGCGCGCCACCGGCGACGTCCGCGAGGCGGTCCTGGGCAGCGAGGTGTCGCTGGTCTGCGTGGGCACGCCGTCGGAGCCCAACGGCAGCCTGTGCACCACGTACTTGGAGCGGGTCGCCGAGCAGATCGGCGCCGCGCTGGCCGAGGAGATCGAGCAGGGGCGCCGGCACACCGTGGTGTTCCGCAGCACCATGCTCCCGGGCACCTGCCTGAACCTGCTGGTGCCGATCCTGGAGAAGAACACCGGCGGCACGGCCGGCGTGGACTTCGGGGTCGCGGTCAACCCGGAGTTCCTGCGCGAGGGCACGAGCGTGCGGGACTTCCTGGACCCGCCCAAGACCGTCGTCGGCGAGTTCGACCCGGCCAGCGGCGACGCGGTGCTGGCGCTGTACGACGGCCTGCCCGGCGAGGTGTTCCGGGTGCCGGTCCCGACGGCCGAGGCGATCAAGTACGCGGACAACGCCTTCCACGGCCTCAAGATCGGCTTCGCGAACGAGCTGGGCGCGGTGTGCCAGGCGCTCGGCGTGGACTCGCACCAGGTGATGGACGTGTTCCTGGCCGACCGCAAGCTGAACATCAGCCCCGCCTACCTGCGGCCCGGCTTCGCCTTCGGCGGCTCCTGCCTGCCCAAGGACCTGCGCAGCCTGGTCCACGCGGCCCAGCGGGCCGACGTCTCGGTACCCATCCTCGCCCACGTCCTGACCTCCAACTCCGACCACCTCCAGCGCGCGGTGGACCTGGTGGAGCGCACCGGCAAACGCCGGGTGGGGCTGTTCGGGCTGTCCTTCAAACCCGGCACCGACGACCTCCGCGAGAGCCCGCTCGTCGAACTGGCCGAGAGACTCTTCGGCAAGGGCTACGACATCAAGATCTACGACGCCAACGTGAGCCTCTCCCGGCTGCTCGGCGCGAACCGCGAGTACATCGAGAGCCGGCTGCCGCACCTCGCGCAGCTGCTCGCGGACTCCGTCGACGAGGTGCTCGAACACGCCGAGGTGTGCCTGGTCGGGACCAGGGACCCGGCCGTGCTGTCGGCGCTGCCCCATGGCGAAGGACCGGTGATCGTCGACCTCATCCGCCTTCCCGACGCCGAGACGCGCCGGACCGAACCGGGGTACGTGGGCCTTGCTTGGTAACACAACCGGCGGCGCCGGCTCCGGCCGGCGCGCGCTGATCCTGGTGGAGAACCTGTCGGTGCCGTTCGACCGGCGGGTGTGGCAGGAGTGCACGACGCTGCGCGACGCGGGCTGGACGGTGGACGTCATCTGCCCGCAGGGGGCCAAGCGCGACACCGAACCGGAGACGGAGATCGACGGGGTGCGGATCCACCGCTACCCGTTGCGCGCGGCCACCGGGGGGCCGGCCGGCTACCTGAAGGAGTACGGATCGGCGCTCTGGCACACGGCACGGCTGGCCCGCAAGGTCGGTCCGGTCGACGTGGTCCACGCGTGCAACCCGCCCGACCTGCTGTTCCTGCCGGCCCTGTGGCTGAAGCGGCGCGGCGCCCGGTTCGTCTTCGACCAGCACGACCTGGTGCCCGAGCTGTACCTCTCCCGGTTCGACCGCGGTGAGGACCTGCTCTACCGCGCCGTGTGCGCGCTGGAACGGCGGACCTACCGGGCCGCGGACATCGTGCTCGCCACGAACGAGAGCTACCGCGACGTCGCCGTGCGCCGTGGCGGCCGACGGCCGGAGGACGTCTTCGTGGTGCGCAGCGCGCCCGCCGTCGACCGCTTCCAACCGGTGCCGCCAGAGGTGGAGTTGAAGCGCGGCAAGCCTCATCTGCTGTGCTATCTCGGTGTCATGGGCCCGCAGGACGGCGTCGACTACGCCCTACGGGCCCTCGCGGAGCTCCGCGACCGGCTCGGACGGACCGACTGGCACGCGGTGTTCGTCGGTTCCGGCGACGCCTTCGACGCGATGGTGGAGCTGTCGGGGCGGCTCGGACTCGGGGAGCAGGTGCAGTTCACCGGGCGGATTCCGGACGCCGAACTGGTGCGCTACCTGTCCACCGCGGACGTCTGTCTTTCCCCCGACCCGCGCAACCCGCTCAACGACGTGTCGACCATGAACAAGGTCCTCGAGTACATGGCGATGGGCCGGCCGATCGTCTCCTTCGACCTGAAGGAGGCACGCGTCTCCGCCGGTGAGGCCGCCGTGTACGCGCCTGACGACGACGAGGCCGAGTTCGCCCGGCTCATCGCGCTGCTCCTGGACGACCCGGACCGGCGGGCGCGGATGGGCAAGATCGGCCAGGAGCGGGTCAGCGGGCCGCTCTCCTGGCAGAACTCACAGGCGTCGCTGCTCGCCGCCTACGCCGCTGCCTGCCGTGACCGCACTCCGGTGGCGGCGGGCGATCAGGTCCGCACAGGGAAGAGGCAAGGCAGTTGAGCGAGGACACGATACGTCTGGTCACCATCGGACGGATATTCCGACGGCGCTGGCGGCTTCTCGCCGTCCTCGCCGTCGTGGGCGGGCTCGTCGGGTACGGCGCTTCGGTGGTGTTCCCGCCGCGGTACACGACCTCGGCGTCGGTCCTGCTGCCGGGGCAGTGGGAGGAACGTGAACTGCTGACCCAGGTCGACATCGCGACCAGTTCGACGGTGGTCGGCCGCGCGGCCTCGACGCTCGGCTGGCAGGACGTCAGCGCCGCCGAACTGCGCGATCACGTGACCGCCACGGCCGCCGACGGGAACATCATCAGGATCTCGGGTACGGCCGATACCCCGAAGCGTGCGCAGCAGCTCTCCGACCAGGTCGCCCAGCAGTTCGTCAAGTTCGCCTCGCGGATCGCGGGCGGCGGCACGGACTCCGCGACGGCCACGGAGGCCGCGGCGCTGCGGAAGCAGGTCGAGGACACCAACCGCCGCATCACCGCCCTGGCCAACGCGGCCGACCCGGGACAGACCGTGGAGAGCGTGCAGGCCCGCACCGAGCTCGAGAAACTGAGCACCTCGCTGGAGGAGGCCATGACGAAACTGGACGAGGCCGACCCGGCGACCGACAAGGCCGGCATGGTCGTCATGGGGCAGGCGGCCCGGCCCACCAGCGAGGCGCCGCCGACCAGGATGCAGCTCACCGTCGCGGGAGCGCTGCTGTTCCTGCTGCTCGCGGTCATCGGCCATCTCATCGCCGCACGGATGAACCGCCGGCTGCGCACCGAACCCGAGATCGCCGCGGCGCTGGGCTCGGCGCTGCTGGGCACCGTCGACGTGCCCGACGCACGGCGCGGCGAGCACCGGACCGACGGCGGCGGCCGGCCGCGCCGGCTCCGCAGGCTCCTCGGCGTCGACGCCCGGTGGGACCTGCCCACCCCGCGCAGATCCGAGGACGAGGCCGGCCGGCGGATCCGCTACCGGCGGGTGTGCGCTCGCCTCCGGGACGAACTGCCCTCCCCCCGGCGGCTGCTGGTCGTCGTACCGGGCGGCGACGAGATCGCCCGCCGGGCCGCGCGGCAGCTTGCCGCCGAGGCCAAGAGCGATCCGCAGCTGCGGGTGGTGGAGGTCTCGGTGGACCGGCCGATCGTGCCGGACCGCGACACCGAGTCCGGGGCCCTGGTCGTCCTCAGCCCGGGAAGCTGGACCACCGAGGAACTCGCCGGAATCGCCGAGGCGTGCGTGGACGGCAGCCACGAACTCGTCGGCATCGTCGTCGCCGACACGGTCCGCGCCCGGGAGACCCGGCCGGCCGGACCCCCTCCGGACGACGCCACTCTGGCGCTCGCGGTCCCCGGCCGCGCGACGGGAGGTCCGGCATGACGACGAGCACGACCGCGGAGTCGCCGGCGGCCACTCCGCTCCTCGATCTGCAGGCACTGGTGGTGGCGGTACGCCGACGCCGCCGCCTGTGGTCCGCCACGGCGCTCCTCGGCCTGCTGGCCGGCGCCGGACTGGCGGTCCTGGTGCCGCCGTCGCCGACCGCGGTGACCACCGTGCTGGTCGCGCACGCCGAGGACCAGCCCAACGACACCGGAACGCTGATCCGCACCGACGTGCAGCTGCTGCAGACCACGAAGATCGCCGACAAGGCCCTGCGGTCCCTCAAGTCACCGGAGAAACCGGAGGACTTCATGGCGGACTACCGGGGGACCGGCCTGACCAACAACCTGCTGCAGATCACCGTCACGGGCGACAGCGACGCCCAGGCGGTGGCCCGCGCCAAGGCGCTCGCCGACGCGTTCGTCGCGGACCACGTGCAGCGCATGAAGGACACTGCGCAGGCCGAGGCCCAGGCCCTGCTCGACCAGCGTGACCGCATGCGGGACGAACTGGCCCAGGTCAACGAGGAGATCGGAGGCCAGTCGGCGGACAGCG
Source organism: Streptomyces sp. NPDC026515 (assembly GCF_055567595.1). NCBI lineage: Bacteria > Bacillati > Actinomycetota > Actinomycetes > Kitasatosporales > Streptomycetaceae > Streptomyces > Streptomyces sp. NPDC026515. Next base: position 90,256 of record NZ_JBVHQD010000012.1, on the reverse strand, counting down.
ACCCGAAGGCGTCGGCGAGCCTCGAATCGCTCTTCGCCCGCCGCGCCGAACTCAACTCCCGCATCGCCGACTTCGACGAACGCGCCGCGGACGCGCGGACCGGAACACCGCAGGTCGTCGCCGGCACGGAGATCGTGGACCTCCCGCGCGCGCTGCGGCACTCGCTGCCCAAGGCCGTCGTCACCGACGCCGCGATCGGGCTCGTCCTCGGGCTCGTCCTCGGGCTCGCGCTGGCCGCGATCGGCGTGGTGGTGGCGGACCGCCCGGTGCTGCGCCGGGACATCGCGGCGAACCTGGGAGCCTCGGTCATCGCCGAACTGCCCCGCCGCTCGGGCAGACCGTGGCGGCGCCGCCGCATCCGGCTCACCCGGGAACGGCTCACCGCCTCCCTGGCCCGCACCGCGCGCGGCTCCACGGAACCGGTGTCGCTGCTGGAGCTGGGCTGTGCGCGCCGCACGAGCGTGATCGCCCTGGACCTCGCCAGGGCCATGGCGGCGGAGGGACCGGTGACCGTCATCGACGCTCTGCCCCGTCCGTACCTGGCGGGCCGCCGCCCGAAACCGGGAGACCCGACCGTGGTCGGCGGCGAGCGCGCCGCGACCGTGCCGCCCCAGGAGCGCCGCATCGGCGTCGGCTCGGTGGCGCCCGGAACGGCGTGGACCGACCTGCAGTACCTCGGCACCCAGACCGTGCTCGTGGTGCGGGCCGGACACGGCAGCGCCGCATGGCTGCACACAGTGGCGCGCCAGCTCGCCGAGCAGCGCATCCCGGTGATCGGCGTGGTGCTGATCGACCCGGACCCGCGGGACCGGACCGACGGCACCCTGTGGGACGGGCTGCACACCGCGCTGCGCGGCCGGAGCGAGTGGCCGGCCCGGCAGACGGGCGGGGGTACCTCGCACGCCGTTCAGGCAGTGGGGGAGGGCCAGCGGCGGGCGGAGCGGCGGCCGGTGTGGGCTGCCCGGGGCCCGGAGAACGACCAGGAGGTGCGGTAGGACATGTGTGGCATCGCGGGCACCTACCGCTGGCCGGACGGAAAGGCGGTCACCGACCGGCTCACCGACACCCTCGCCCACCGCGGCCCGGACGGGGCGGGCCGGTACAGCCACCCCGTGGGCGACGGCGAAGTGCACCTCGGGCACCGCCGGCTGGCCATCATCGACCTGTCCGACACCGGCGCCCAGCCGATGGTCTCCGACGGCCTCGTCCTGACGTACAACGGTGAGCTGTACAACGCCCCCGAGCTGCGTGCCGAACTGGCCGCCGGCGGGGTGCGCTTCCGCGGCACCTCCGACACCGAGGTGCTCCTGGAGGCCTGGCGGCGCTGGGGCACCGACTGCCTGCCCCGGCTGCGCGGCATGTTCGCGTTCGGCGTCTTCGACGAGCGCACCGGCGAACTGGTCCTCGCCCGCGACCAGCTCGGCATCAAGCCGCTGTTCCTGCTGCGGCGCGGCCGGGGCCTGGTGTTCGCCTCCGAGCTCAAGGCGCTCGCCGTCGCGACCGGCCGGTCGCTGGAGGTGGACCACGCGGCGCTGGTGGCCTCGCTGCTCTACTACTGGGTGCCGGACTCCCGGTGCGCGTTCCGCGAGGCGGAGAAGCTGCCGCCGGGGAGCTGGCTGAGGTGCCGGCCCGACGGCCGGGTGGAGCGCGGCCGGTTCTGGGACCTGAAGGACGTCGCCGCCGAGGGCCAGGAGCGGATCCGCGGCGGCGAACAGCCGGACCTGGCCGCCGTCGTCGAGGACTCGACCCGGCGTCACCTGCTCTCCGACGTCCCCGTGGCGACCTTCCTCTCCGGTGGCCTCGACTCCAGCTGGCTGACCGCGCTGGCGGCCCGCCACCAGCCGGGGATCTCCGCCTACACGATCGGATTCCGCGCCGAGGACGCCAGGTTCGAGGCGATGCCCGACGACCTGCGCTACGCCCGGCAGGTCGCCGAGCGGTTCGGCGTCGACCTGCACGAGATCGAGATCGCGCCGAACGTCCTCGACCTGCTGCCGCGGATGACGTACCACCTGGACGAGCCGATCGGCGACCCCGCCGCGATCAACACGTACCTGATCTGCTCGGCCGCGCGGGAGGCCGGGGTGAAGGTGATGCTCTCGGGGATGGGCGCGGACGAACTGTTCGCCGGCTACCGCAAGCACCTGGCCAACCTGATGGCGCTGCGGTACCAGCGCGTCCCGCGGCTCCTGCGGCGCGGGGTGTCCGGGGCCGTGGACCGGCTTCCGGTCGCGACGAGCCGCCGGGGGTACCGGTCGGTGCGCTTCGCGAAGCGGTTCCTCTCCTTCGCCGGTCTGCCGGAGGAGACCGCCTTCAGGCGCAGCTACACCATGTACGACCAGGACGAGTTGCTCGCCCTCCTCGATCCGGACCTGGCCGGGACGGTCGAGGACGTCCTGACCGAGCACGCGGACGTCTACCAGGACAACGACCTCGACGACTTCGTCAACCGGATGTGCCTCACCGACGCCAGGATGTTCCTGCCGGGACTGAACCTCACGTACACGGACCGCTCCAGCATGGCCGCCTCGACCGAGGTCCGGGTGCCGTACGTGGACGTCGAGGTGGTCAGGGCGGCGTTCGCCGTGCCCGGTGACCGCAAGATCGTCGGACGGCAGGGCAAGGCCGCCCTCAAGGAGGCGGCCACCTCGATCCTGCCCCGGGAGATCGTCTACCGGCCCAAGGGCCTCTTCAGCGCCCCGCTGCGGGCCTGGATGAGCCGGGACCTGGCACCGCTGGTGCGCGAGGTGGTCAACGACGGCGAGCTCGTCCGGTCCGGATTCCTGCGCCGCGACGCACTGGCGCGGCTCGTCGCCGAGGACGCCGCCGGGCAGCGGGACTACTCCAAGCATCTGTGGCACGTACTGACCCTCGAGTACTGGTATCGCGACGCGACCTCCGGGTCCGGCCAGAGCACTCGGTTGACGGCTTAGGAATCAGGGGACTTCGGTGAAGCAGGTCGTACAGAACTACAAGAGCGGCGAGCTGGCGGTGCTCGACGTTCCGGTGCCGGGGTGCAAGCCGGGTGGTGTGCTGGTCCGCAGCGCCTACTCGCTGATCTCCACCGGCACCGAGCTCATGAAGGTGTCCGAGGCCGGCATGTCGATGCTGGGCAAGGCCCGTTCCCGCCCCGACCAGGTGGCCAAGGTCATGCAGAGCGTGGCCACCAACGGGTTGCCCGCCACCTACCGCAAGGTGATGGGCAAGCTGGACTCCTACACGCCGCTCGGCTACTCGCTGTGCGGGGTGGTCGAGCAGGTCGGCACCGGCGTCGACGACGTGAAGGTGGGCGACCTCGTGGCCTGCGCCGGCAACGAGCACGCGCTGCACGCCGAGCTGAACTGGGTCCCGAGGAACCTCTACACGCCGGTGCCGGACGGGCTCGCGCCACGCCACGCCGCCTTCGGCACCGTCGGGGCGATCGCGATGCAGGGCGTCCGCCAGGGCGAGCCGCAGCTCGGCGAGGTGGCCCTGGTCATCGGCCTCGGCCTGATCGGGCAGCTGGTGGTCCAGCTCCTGACCGCCGCCGGGGTCCGCGTCGTCGGCGCCGACCCCGACCCGACGCGCTGCGAACTCGCCGAACGCCTGGGCGCCGCGGCCTGCGGCGACCCCGCGTCCGCGGCCGTGGAGGCCGCCGTCGCCGAACTCACCGACGGACACGGCGTGGACCAGGTGTATCTGGCCGCGGGCGGCGGCAGCAACCAGCCCGTCGAGCTGGCCGCCCGGCTCTGCCGGGACCGCGGCCGGGTCGTCGACATCGGCAAGTGCCGCCTGGACCTGCCGTGGAACGCGTACTACGAGAAGGAACTCGACGTCCGGTTCTCGCGCAGCTACGGTCCCGGGCGCTACGACCCGGAGTACGAACTGGAGGGACGCGACTACCCGATCGGCTACGTGCGCTGGACCGAGCGCCGCAACCTCGCGTGCTTCCTCGACCTGGTCGCCCGCGGCAGCGTCGACGTGGAGCCCCTGGTCTCGCACGTCGCCGACTTCGACGACGCGGTCGAGACGTACCGGCGTCTGAAGGACGGCGAACTGAAGGCCGTGGCCGTGCTGTTCCGCTACCCCGGACAGGCGGCGGAAGCGAAGGAAGGGGAGGCGCAGGTCCCGTCGGTGGCCGTACCCGCGGTGCGCCGCGGCGGGGGAGCGGCCACCCCGGCCCGGGCCGCCACCGCGCCGGTACGCCTCGCGTTCGTGGGCGCGGGGAACTACGCGACGTCGATGCTGCTGCCGCACCTGGCCCAGCGCGACGGCGTCGAGCTGTCGACCGTCGTCACCACCACGGCGCTCTCCGCGGCCAACGCACAGCGCAAGTTCGGCTTCGCCCAGGCGACCACCGACCTCGACGCCGTGCTCGGCGACAAGTCCGTCGACGCGGTGTTCGTGGTCACCCGGCACAGCTCGCACGCCGAACTGACCCGCAAGGCGCTGCTGGCCGGCAAGACCGTGTTCGTCGAGAAGCCCCTGGCTCTGACCGAGGACGAACTGGCCGGCGTGCTCGCGGCGGTGGAGGAGTCCGGCAACGACCGGCTGCAGGTCGGCTTCAACCGCCGCTTCGCGCCGCTGCTTCAGCAGGCCAGAGACCGGTTCGGCGTCCGCACCGGTCCGGCGAACCTCCGCTACCTGGTCAACGCCGGCCGGCTCCAGCACGGCAGCTGGTACCTCCAACAGGGCACCGAGGGCTCGCGGTTCGCCGGCGAGGGCGGCCACTTCATCGACACGGCGAGCTGGCTGCTGGAGGCCGACCCGGTCTCCGTCTACGCGGTGGCCACGTCCGGCAACGACGACCTGCAGGTCGTGCTGCGCTACCCGGACGGGTCCACGGCCACCATCAGCTACGTCACCACCGGTGCGCCCGGCTTCCCCAAGGAGACGCTGGACCTGGTCGCGGACGGCAAGGTGCTGCGGCTGGACGACTTCGTCCGGGCCTCGGTCTACGGCCGCAAGCGCTGGGTAAGTTCACGGCTGCCCAAGGCCCGGGACAAGGGCCAGAACGCCGAGCTGGCCGCGTTCATCAAGGCCGTGCGCACCGGTGGGCCGATGCCGGTGCCGGTCGAGTCGCTGGTCGCGACCACGGCGGCCACCCTCGCCGTGCAGGCCGGCCTGGCCGGCGGTGCGCCGGTGACGTTGGCGAGGACGCGATGACCGTGACCTCGGGGAGCGCGGGCTGGTACCTGCGCCGGCTGTCCCGGATGGGGCCGCGGGAGGTCGCGGGCCGGGCCGGTGACGCGGTGCGCAGACGGCGGTGGCGGTCCGACCGGCCGAAGGGCCCGGCCGTGACCGGCGCCCGGTTCACCGCTGTGCTGCCCGCCGGGACCCTCGCCGCGGTGCCACCGGAAGCCGCGAAACGTCTCGTCGCCGAGGCGGACCGGCTGATGTACGGGCACGTCGAGTATTTCGGGGTGGTCCGCGACGACCTCGTCGACCCGGACTGGTGGCGCGACCCGAAGACCGGGCGCCGGGCGCCGGGGGGTTACGCCTTCGACGTGCCCTACCGGAACGAGGACGCGGTCGGGGACATCAAGCAGATCTGGGAGCTGTCCCGGCACCAGTACCTCACCGTGCTCGCCGCCGCCTACGCGGTCACCGGGAACGAGCGGTACGCCGAGCGGGTGGCCGAACATCTGCGGTCGTGGTGGGCGGCCAACCCGCCGCTGCGGGGCGTGCACTGGATCAGCGGCATCGAGCTGGGCATCCGGCTGCTGTCCTGGGTGTGGATCCGCCGGCTGCTCGACGACTGGCCGGGCGCGGCCGGGCTGTTCGAGGACAACCCGGTGGCGCTCGACCAGATCTGGCACCACCAGCGCTGGCTGGCCGCCTTCCCGAGCCGGGGGTCGTCGGCCAACAACCACGTCATCGCCGAGGCCGCTGGGCAGCTCGCGGCGGCGTGCGCGTTCGGCTGGTTCCCGTCCTCGGGGCGCTGGCGCGGTGACGCGCTGCGGTCGCTGGAGCGGCACCTGCGCGGCAACACCTTCGCCTCCGGCCTCAACCGCGAGCTGGCCACCGAGTACCACGGGCTCGTGCTGGAACTGGGCCTGGCCGCGGTGGCCGAGGCCGACGCCGCGGGTGTAGCGGTCCCGCCGTCCGTCCGTCTGGTGCTGCTGCGGATGACCGACGCGCTCGCGGCCGTCGTGGACAGCCGGCTGCGGCCGCCGCGCCAGGGGGACGCGGACGACGGGTACGGCCTGGTCGTGGACGGCGCGGGCACCGACCGCTGGGGCTCCCTGCTGGCCACCGGCGACGCCGTCTTCGGACGGCTCGAATGGTGGCCGGAGGTGCCCGGCACCGATGTGCGCACCCCGCTGCTGTCCGCGCTGGTCCGGCCGTACCCGAAGGGCGCCGCCGCACCGGCCGTGTCCCGGCCGGCCGGCCGGCCGGACCACTTCGCCGACGCGGGGCTCACCATCCTGCGCGGTCCGGGAGAGATCTGGTGCCGCTGCGACGGTGGTCCGCACGGCTTCCTGTCCATCGCCGCGCACGCCCACGCGGACGCGCTCGCCGTGGAGGTCCGGCACGACGGCGTCGACGTGCTCGCCGACCCGGGGACGTTCTGTTACCACGGGCAGCCCGCGTGGCGGCAGTACTTCCGGTCCACCCTCGGCCACAACACGCTGCGGCTGGACGGCGCCGACCAGTCCGTCTCCGGCGGCCCGTTCCTGTGGACCCGGCATGCCCGCACCCGCGTCCTGACCGCGGACCCGTCCGGCGACGGCGTCGCCCGCTGGTCGGCCGAGCACGACGGGTACCAGGGCTCCGTGCACCGCCGGCGGGTGGAGCTGACGGCCGCGAGCCGGGAGCTCACGGTGGTCGACGAGGTGCGCGGCCCGCGCCGGGCGGTGGAGCTGGCGTTCCACCTCGGCCCGGCGATCGCCGCGGACCTGGTGGGGAACCGGGCGGTGCTCACCTGGATCCGGGACGGCGAGGGGCGGTCCGCGGTGCTGGACCTGCCCGGAGAGCTGTCCTGGCGGGCGCACCGCGGCGAGACCGGCCCGCCGCTGGGCTGGTACTCCGCGGGATTCGGGCGCAAGGAACCCACCACGACGCTGATCGGCACCGGCACCACCGCCGACGGCGTCATGGGGTTCACCACTGTCCTCAGGTTCGGCCGCTAGGGGGGCACGTGGGGAACAAGAGGCGGCACTGGGCGCCGGGGGCGGCACTGCTGGCGCTGGCCCTGCTGACGGCGACCGGCTGTGAGAGCACGCCGGACGCCCCGGCGGCGGAGCCGACCGCCGCGCCGTCCACGTCCGCGGCCCGGTCCGTGGCCCGGGCGTGCGCCAACCCCGGGGCCGGGCCGGCGAAGGCCCCGGCGGGCGCGGTGCCGGTCGACCCGGCGGTCGTCGGCGACCTGGCGTCGAAGACCAGGAACAGCCCGCCGGACACCACCTTCTGGCTCCGGCCGGGCAAGCACCGGCTGGACCCGGACCGGTACGCCCAGGTCGTGCCCAAGAAGGGGGACCGCTATCTCGGTGCGCCGGGCGCGGTGCTCGACGGCGGGAGGAAGAACCAGTACGCGTTCGCGGGTACCGCCCGCGACGTCACCATCCGCTATCTGACGGTGCAGCACTTCGTCGCGCCGCAGAACGAGGGCGTGGTCAACCACGACTCGGCCGACGGGTGGGTGATCGAGCACGCGACGATCCAGAACAACTCGGGGGCGGCGCTGATGGCCGGTGCCCGCCAGCGCGTCGTCGCCAACTGCCTGCGCGACAACGGGCAGTACGGACTGAACGCGTACAAGGGCGGTGGCGGTATCAGCGACCTGGTGGTCGAGGACAACGAGATCGTGGGCAACAACACCGACGACTGGGAGCGGCGGCAGGAGGGCTGCGGCTGCACCGGGGGCGTCAAGTTCTGGGCCGTCGACGGCGCGGACGTGCGCGGCAACTGGGTGCACGACAACCACGGAGCGGGGTTGTGGGCGGACACCGACAACAACGACTTCGTCATCGAGAACAACGTGCTCGATGCCAACGCCGGTCCCGCGCTGATCTACGAGACCAGCTACAACGCGATCATCCGGAACAACACGATCCGGCGGAACAACCGGGTCGAGGGCCGCAGGTACGCCGACCGGGGCGACACCTTCCCGTACGCGACCGTCTACCTGTCCGAGTCCGGCGGTGAACCGCGGATCCGGGCCCGCACCGACAAGATCGAGATCTACCGGAACGTGCTGGAGAACAACTGGTCGGGGATCACCCTGTGGGAGAACGCCGACCGCTTCTGCAACAGTCCGGCCAACACCTCGTCCGGTGACTGCACGCTGCTGGTGAAGGACACCGGCCGCTGCGTGAAGCCGGCGATCGACAAAGCGCCGCTCTACGCCGACTGCCGGTGGAAGACCCAGCGCGTGGACATCCACGACAACCGCTTCGTGCTCGACAAGTCCGTGGTCGAGTGCACGGAGATGTGCGACCGCATGGCGGTGCTGTCCAACTACGGAACCTACCCGGACTGGTCGCCGTACAAGGGCGAGAAGGTGGCTGAGGCGATCACCCACGAACAGGACAACCGCTGGCACGACAACGTCTACCTCGGACCGTGGAAGTTCGTCGCCTACGACCCGAGCCGGGTGCTCGACTTCGACGAGTGGCAGGGCATGGACTACCGGCAGGACGCGGGCAGCACCCTCGACATCCGGGCCGGTGGTTGAGATGGACACCAGGTCCGGCATCGCACCGGGCCCCGCCGGCGGCCCGAGGCTCGTCGGGGTCGTCTGGGGGCTGCTGGTCCTCAACACGCTCGGCTCCGCCGGGGCGAAGACCATCGTCCCGCTGCCCCGTTCCCTCATCCAGATGGTCACCATGGGCGCCCTGGTCGCCGCGTTCGGGCTGGCGCTCGCGGTCAACCTCCGTCTCCGCGTCCGCCCCAGCGCCTACCTGCTGCTGCTCACCCTGTTGCTGGTGACGAGCGTGATCTCCAGCGCGAACCTGGAGTCCGGGTTCGGCGCGCTGTTCCGCTGTGCCCGGCTGGCTCTGTTCATCGGCACCCTGTGGCTGCTCAGCCGCTGGTGGGACGGCAGCCTGACGTTCGTCCGACACCACATCAGGGCGTACTTCGCGGTGCTCGGATCGGTCGCCGCCGGCCTGCTCGTCTCACCGGGCGCGGCTCTGCCCGACCTCTACGGCGGACGCCTGGTGGGCGCGTTGTGGCCGCTGACCCCACCGCAGATCGGGCAGTACGCGGCGGTGATCATCGGGCTCACCGTACTGCTCGTCCTCGGCCGCAGGACCGACCGGACCAGCGCCGTGGTGGTGATCGTGCCGTCCTTCGTGCTGCTCGCCCTGACCCATACCCGGACGGCCACGCTCGGCCTGTTCATCGGACTGGCCCTGGCGATCGGCTCGCTCGTCCTCACCAGCGCCGCCGCCCGCCGTTTCTTCACCTGGGCGGTGCTGTGCGCCGTGGTGGCCGTGGCGGGGTTCGCCTCCGCACTGCAGACGTGGTTCCTGCGCGGACAGAGCAAGGAGAACTTCTCCAGCCTCACCGGACGGGCCAAGGTCTGGGACGCTCTCCTGTCCGCACCGCGGTCCACCTCGGAGAAGTTCTTGGGCGTGGGCCTGGGCGACAAGTCCTACGGCGGGCTGCCGATCGACAACAGCTGGCTGGCCGTCTACAACGAGCAGGGTCTGATCGGCGTCACCCTGGTCGCGGTGATCATCATCGTGCTGGGCGGCGTCGCGCTGCTGCGGCCGCCGTCGCTGCAGCGGGCCTGCGCGATCTTCCTGATCAGCTACTGCGCGGTCGCCTCGTACACCGAGGCCGGACTCGGCGACGCCTCGCCGTATCTGCTGCATCTCGCCCTGGCCGCCTCGCTGCTGGCGGCACCCGCCGTGGCGGCTTCCCCCTCGCCGCCCGGAGTACCCCGCCGACTCGCCCAGGGAACGGAGGCGACCTGAGCATGCACGTTCTCGTGGTGCACAACCGCTACGGCTCGGCGCAGCCGAGCGGAGAGAACAAGGTCGTCGACCAGGAGGTGGAGCTGCTGCGCGCGGCCGGCCACCGGGTCGAGGTCTTCGAGCGGCGCAGCGACGACATCGCCGACCGGTCCCTCCTCGGCAAGGCCGCGGTGCCGCTCCTGGTGCCGTGGAACCCGGCGGTCCGCACCGAACTCGCCGCCCTGCTGCGCACCGAGCCGCCGGACGTGGTGCACGTCCACAACGTCTTCCCGCTCCTGTCGCCCGCGGTCCTCGCCGCGTGCGCCGACGCCGGTGTGCCCGCCGTCGCCACGCTGCACAACTACACCCAGGTCTGTCCGCCCGGCACGCTCCAGCGGGCCGGCCGGCCGTGCACCGAGTGCGTCGGCTCCGCGCCGCTGCCCGCCGTCCGGCACGGCTGCTACCGCGGCTCCCGCCTCGCGACGGTGCCGCTCGCGGTCAGCCTGTCGGTCAACCGGCGCCGGTGGTGGTCCGGCGTGGAGCGGTTCCTCTGCATCTCCGCGGCGCAGCGCGATGTCCTGGTCCGGTCCGGGATGCCGGCCGAGCGGCTGACGGTGAAGCACAACTTCGTGTCCGATCCGGGCAGTTGCCGGGAAGCCGAGGGTGAGCACGTGCTCTACCTCGGCCGGCTCGCGGAGGCCAAGGGCGTCCGGCTGCTCATGACCGCGTGGGACGAGATCGCGGCGGTCGGCGGGGTGGGCGTGCCGCTCGTGATCGCCGGCGCCGGGCCGCTGGAGCGCGAGGTGACCGCCTGGGCCGCGGGCCGGGACGACGTGCGCTGCGTCGGCCTGCTGGACACCGCGGAGTGCCGCAAGTTCATCGCACGGTCGGTCGCCGTGACGGCTCCCTCGACCTGGCTGGAGGCGTTCGGGCTGGTGGTCGTGGAGGCGATGGCGGCCGGGGTGCCGGCCGTCGCCGCCGGCCACGGCGCCTTCGTCGAACTCGTCGAGGACGGCGTCACCGGGCTGCTGCACCGGCCGGGCGAGCCCGCCTCGCTCGCGTCCTGCATACGCCGGGTCGCGGCCGACCCGGACCGCAACCGGGCGATGGGCCAGGCGGCCCGCCGCCGCTACGAGCAGGGATTCAGCCCGGCCGTCGGCCTGGAGCGCCTGCTGGAGGAGTACCGCACCGCGATCGCGGAGCGGTCGGCACAGGCTCGCGGCGGGGACACCCGCGCGAGCAGGGGGGATGGGGACAGCACATGACACGATGCCGACTCTGCGGCTCGGAAGCGATGGCGAGCGTCGTCGACCTGGGGGCGACACCGCCGTGCGAGAGCTTCCTCGCCGCGGACCAACTGGACGATCCGGAGCCCGCGTACCCGCTGCACCTGCGGGTCTGCACCGACTGCTGGCTCGCGCAGATCCCGCCGCTGATCACACCGGAGGAGACCTTCAAGGAGTACGCCTACTTCTCCTCGTACTCGACGTCCTGGGTGGAGCACGCGCGCACCTTCGTCGCCGGCGCCGCGGAGCGGCTGGCGCTCGGCCCCGACTCCTTCGTGGTCGAGGTGGCGAGCAACGACGGATACCTGCTGAAGCACGTGGTGGACCGGGGGATCCGCTGCCTCGGCATCGAGCCGTCGGTGAACGTCGGCGCCGCGGCACGGGAGACGGGCGTGCCCACACTCACCGAGTTCCTCTCCCCGGAGACCGGCGCCGCCGTCCGCGCCGAACACGGCCCGGCGGACCTGGTCGTGGCCAACAACGTGTACGCGCACATCCCCGACGTGGTCGGTTTCACCCAGGGGCTGCGCGCCCTGGTCGCCGACGACGGCTGGGTCTCCGTCGAGGTGCAGCACCTGCTGACCCTGATCGAGGAGAACCAGTACGACACCATCTACCACGAGCACTTCCAGTACTACACGGTCGCGTCCGCGATCCGGGCGCTGGCGAGCGGCGGCCTCACCCTCGTGGACGTCGAGCTGCTGCCCACGCACGGCGGCTCCATCCGGCTGTGGGCCCGGCCGGCCGAGGCGGCCGCCGAGCCGAGCCGGCGGGTGGCCGACGTACTGGACCGGGAGAAGGCCGCCGGGCTGCAGGAGCTGTCCGGGTACACCGAGTTCTCCGCCCGGGTGGCCAAGGTGCGCCGGGACCTGCTGAGATTCCTCATCGAGGCCGCCGAGCGCGGTGAGAGGGTCGTCGGCTACGGCGCCCCGGGCAAGGGCAACACCCTGCTCAACCACTGCGGCATCCGCCCCGACCTGCTCGCCTACACCGTCGACCGCAACCCCTACAAGCACGGCAGGTTCACCCCGGGGACCCGCGTGCCGATCCTGTCGCCCGAGCGCATAGCCGCCGACAAGCCGGACTACGTCCTCGTCCTCCCGTGGAACCTGCGGGCCGAACTGGTCGAGCAGCTGTCCTTCGTGCACGAGTGGGGCGGACGGCTGGTCTTTCCCATCCCGGAACTGAGCGTCGTCGAGGTGAAGTCATGAAGGTCGTCCTGTTCTGCGGCGGTTACGGGATGCGGATGCGCAACGGCGCCTCCGACGACGTGCCCAAACCGATGGCGATGGTCGGCCCGCGCCCGCTGATCTGGCACGTCATGCGCTACTACGCGTACTTCGGGCACACGGAGTTCATCCTGTGCCTCGGCTACGGGGCCCACCACATCAAGGACTTCTTCCTCAACTACGAGGAGACGACGTCCAACGACTTCGTCCTGCGCGGCGGGCGCACCGAGCTGCTCTCCACCGACATCGCCGACTGGACGATCACGTTCGTGCAGACCGGCATCGAGTCCCCCATCGGGGAGCGGCTGCGCCGGGTGCGGGAGCACCTGGACGGCGACGAGATGTTCCTCGCCAACTACGCCGACGTGCTCACCGACGCCCCGCTGCCGGAGATGATCGACAAGTTCGCCGCGCGCGACGCCGGGGCATCCATGATGGTGGTCCCGCCTCAGTCGTCCTTCCACTGTGTGGAGCTGGGCGAGGACGGCCTGGTGGGAGGCATCACCGCGGTGAGCGAACTGCCGCTGTGGGAGAACGGCGGTTACTTCGTGCTCCGCCAGGAGATCTTCGACCACATACCGGAGAACGGCGACCTGGTCGCCGACGGATGCGCCCAACTGGCCAAGCAGGGGCGGCTGGTGGCGCACCAGCACCGCGGCTTCTGGAAGCCGACCGACACGGTGAAGGAGCGGGCCGCGCTCGACGAGGCCTACACCCGGGGCGACCGTCCGTGGGCCGTGTGGGAACGGGACCGTGCCGGGGTGGGAGCGTGATCCGGCTCGGGGCCGGGCCCCTGGACCGGATCGTCGCGGTGGGCGCGCACTGCGACGACATCGCCATCGGCGCCGGCGGCACACTGCTGACGCTGTGTCAGGCGCGGCCGGGCATCCGTGTCGACGCGCTGGTGCTCACCGGCGGCGGCAGCGGGCGCGAGCAGGAGGAGCAGGCGGCGCTCGCCGCCTTCTGCCCGGGCGCCGACCTGCGGCTGACCGTGCACAAGCTGCCGGACGGCCGGTTCCCGGCGCACTGGGAGGAGGCCAAGTCCGCGGTCGAGGAACTGCGCGAGCGGACCGACCCGGACCTGGTCCTCGCACCGCGCACCGACGACGCCCACCAGGACCACCGCGGCCTGGCGCAGCTCATGACCACCGCGTTCCGTGACCACCTCGTACTCGGCTACGAGATCGTCAAGTGGGACGGCGACCTCGGCCGGCCGGCCGCCTACCAGCCGCTGGAGGCGGAGACCGCAGAGCAGAAGGTACGGCTGCTGCAGGAGCACTACCCCTCGCAGCGGCACCGGCCCTGGTACGACCGGGAGGCCTTCCTGGGCCTCGCCCGGATCCGCGGCATCGAATGCCACGCGCGCTACGCCGAGGCGTTCGCCGTCGCCAAACTCACGCTCAACCTGGGGGGTTGAACCTTGCGCGTACTACTGACCGGACACCAGGGCTATCTGGGCACCGTGATGGCCCCGGTCCTCGAGGCCGCCGGCCACGAGGTCGTCGGCCTCGACGCCGGCCTGTTCGCCGACTGCGTGCTGGGCCCGCGGCCCGCCGACCCGCCGGGGCAGCGGGTGGACCTGCGCGACGTCACCGCCGACCACGTGGCCGGGGTGGACGCCGTGATCCACCTGGCCGCGCTCTCCAACGACCCGCTCGGCTCGCTGGCCCCGGAGCTCACCTACGACATCAACCACCACGCGTCCGTGCACCTTGCCCGGCTGGCCCGCGACGCCGGAGTGCAGCGTTTCCTGTACGCGTCGACCTGCTCCGTCTACGGCGCCGCCGGCGGTGACGGCCTGGTGGCCGAGGACGCCCCCCTGCGCCCGGTGACACCGTACGCGGAGTCCAAGGTGCGGGTGGAGGACGACCTGCACGAACTCGCCGACGGCGACTTCACCCCGGTGTACATGCGCAACGCCACCGCCTTCGGCTTCTCGCCCCGGCTGCGCGCCGACATCGTGCTCAACAACCTCGTGGGCCACGCGCTCCTCTCCGGTGAGGTCCTCGTGCTCTCCGACGGCACGCCCTGGCGGCCGCTGGTGCACGCCGCCGACATCGCCCGGGCCTTCACGGCCGCGCTGACCGCGCCGCGCCGGGCGGTGCACGACCGGGCGTTCAACATCGGCAGCGAGGTCAACAACGTCACGGTCGCCGAGATCGCCGAACAGGTCGCCGAGGCGGTGTCCGGCGCGAAGGTGGTGATCACCGGGGAGAACGGGGCCGATCCGCGGTCCTACCGGGTGGACTTCGCCCGGTTCCGCGCCGCGGTCCCCGGCTTCGACTGCGAGTGGACGGTGAAGCAGGGAGCGCTCGAACTCGCCGACGCCTACCGGAAGTTCGGGCTGACCCGGGAGGACTTCGAGCAGCGCTTCACCCGGCTGGCCGTACTGCGTGCGGCATCCGAGGCGGGCAGCGTCGACGACACCCTGCGGCGGCGCCGGTGACCGACGTGAGCGAGGAGATGTACGGGCTGGTGGAGCGGATGTACCCGCTCTGCCGGAGCATCACCGGCGACGGTGTGCGCGCCACCCTGGACATCGTCGGCGAGTACATCCCGCTGCAGGTGCACGAGGTGCCGACCGGTACGCAGGTGCTCGACTGGACAGTGCCGCAGGAGTGGAACATCCGGGACGCGTACGTCGCCGACACCACGGGCCGCAGGGTCGTCGACTTCGCCGCGTCCAGCCTGCACGTACTCGGCTACAGCGTGCCGGTGTCGGCGACCATGCCCCTCGCCGAGCTGCGCGGACACCTGCACACCCTGCCCGAGCACCCGTCCTGGGTGCCGTACCGCACCAGCTACTACAAGCCGGACTGGGGGTTCTGCCTGGCCCAGGAGACCCTGGACGCGCTGCCGGACGGCGAGTACGAGGTGCGCATCGACTCCACCCTGGCCGACGGCCACCTCACCTACGCCGAGTACGTGGTCCCCGGGCAGGTCGCCGACGAGGTGATCGTCTCCTGCCACGTCTGCCACCCGTCGCTGGCCAACGACAACCTGGCCGGCATCGCGGTGGCGACGTTCCTGGCCCGGGCGCTGGCCGAGCAACCGACCTACTACACCTACCGGTTCCTGTTCGCGCCCGGCACCATCGGGGCGATCACCTGGCTGGCCCGCAACGCGGAACGGGTGGACCGGGTCAAGCACGGCCTGGTCCTCGCCTGTGCCGGGGACCCGGGCCGGTTGACGTACAAGCGGAGCAGGCGCGGCGACGCGGAGATCGACCGGGTGCTCCGGCATGTGCTGACCGCATCCGAACGCCCGCACCGCATCACCGAGTTCACTCCCTACGGCTACGACGAGAGGCAGTTCTGCTCGCCCGGCTTCAACCTGGGCGTCGGCTCGCTCACCCGGACGCCGTACGCCGGCTACCCCGAGTACCACACCTCGGCGGACAACCTGGAGTTCGTCTCCCCGGCGGCGATGGCGGACACCCTGGCGGTGTGCCGGGAGGCGTTCGCCGTCCTCGACCGCAACCGGCGGTACGTCAACCTCAGCCCCTGCGGCGAACCGCAGCTCGGCCGGCGCGGGCTGTACGACGCGGTCGGCGGCCGCAGCGACACCAAGCAGGCCCAGATGGCCATGCTCTGGGTGCTCAGCCTCTCCGACGGCGAGCACAGTCTGCTGGACGTCGCCGAGCGGTCCGGGCTGCCGTTCGACACCGTCGCCGCCGCGGCCGATGCCCTGCGCGGCGCCGACCTGGTCAAGGAATGACGCCCATGACCACCCAGGGGGAGAATCCGCGTACGACGGCGCCACCGGCCGGGTCCGCCAAGCGGGCCCTGGTCGGCCGGCTGTCCTGGGGACTGGCCGACCAGGCCGCCTCCAGCATCAGCAACTTCGCGGTGGGCATCTACGTGGCCCGCTCGCTCGGCGTGACCGCGTTCGGCGTGTTCAGCCTGGCCTGGGTGACCTACGGCGTGGTGCTCAACGTCTCCCGAGGCCTCGCCACCGACCCGCTCGTGGTGCGCTTCAGCGGCGTGCCGGAGGTGTCCTGGCGCGGGGCGACGTCCCGTTCGACGGGCACCGCGCTCGGCGTCGGCTCGGTCCTCGGCGTGCTGTGCCTGGCGGCCGGGCTCGGCCTCGGCGGCCGGGTGGGACCCGCCTTCGCGGCCCTCGGACTCATGCTGCCGGGGCTGCTGCTCCAGGACGCCTGGCGGTTCTCGTTCTTCGCCGCCGGCACCGGGCGGAAGGCGTTCGTCAACGACGTCGTGTGGGGCATCGCGCTGGTCCCGGCCATGGTGGTGGCGGCCCACGTGGACACCGTGGCCGCCTTCGTGCTCGCCTGGGGGGCGTCCGCCACGGTGGCCGCCGGGTACGGCTGCCTCCAGTCCGGCATCCGGCCCCGGACGACCGAGGCGCGCGGCTGGCTGCGCGAACAGCGCGACCTCGGCTACCGGTACCTGGTCGAGAACGTCAGCCTCAGCGGCGCCAGCCAGGTACGGGCGTACGGGCTCGGCGTGATCGTCGGGGTCGGGGCGGTGGGCGCGGTACGCGGCGCCGAACTCCTGCTCGGCCCGTTCCTCGCCGTACTCATGGGGCTCTCGCTGGTCACCGTCCCGGAAGCGGCACGGGTGCTGCGGCGGGACCCGCACCAACTGGGCAGGTTCTGTCTGCTGCTGGGCGGCGGGCAGGCCGCCGGAGCGCTGCTCTGGGGCTCGGCGCTGCTGCTGATGCCGGGCCGGCTCGGTGAACTGGCGCTCGGCGACGTCTGGCACTCCTCCTCGCACCTCATCGTGCAGATCACCCTCAGTGTCGCGGGAGCCGGCCTCGGCACCGGCGCGGCGGCCGGACTGCGCGCACTCGGCGCGGCCCGGCGCAGCCTGCGCTGCCAGCTGTTCGCCTCCGCCTGCTACGTCGGCGGCGGGCTCGGCGGAGCGGCCGTCGCCGGCACGGCCGGCTCGGCCTGGGGCGTAGCCGCCGCGACCCTCAGCGGCTCGGCCGTGTGGTGGCTGCAACTGCGCTCCGCGCTGCGCGAGCACCACCGCGAACCCATTCCCGAAGTGAGGACCTCATGACCGCCCGACCCAGGCTGAGCATCGGCCTGCCCGTGTACAACGGCGAGGAGTACCTGGCCGAGTCCCTCGACGCCCTGCTGGGCCAGACCTACGAGGACTTCGAACTGGTCGTCTCCGACAACGCCTCGAGCGACGGGACCCAGGACATCTGCCGCAAGTACGCCGCGCAGGACTCCCGCATCCGCTACCTGCGGCTGCCCCGCAACATCGGTGCCACGCCGAACCACAACCACGTGCTGGCCGAGTCCCGCGGTGAGCTGTTCAAGTGGGCCTCGCACGACGACCTGTACGGCCGTGACCTGCTGCGGCGCTGCGTGGAGGCGCTGGACGAGCGGCCGGACGTGATCCTCGCGCACACCGGCCAGGCGGTCATCGACGGCGACGGCCAGGTGACGGTCCCCTACGACTACACGCTGGCCACCGACTCGCCGCACGCGCCGGAGCGCTTCCGCAGCCTGCTGTTCGAGCCGGGCGGCGACGACTTCTACGGGGTGATGCGGACCGACACGCTGCGCCGGGTGAAACCGATGGACAGCTACCACCACGCGGACCGCACGTACGTCGCCGAGATCACCCTGCACGGGCCCTTCCACCAGGTGCCGGAGCTGCTGTACTTCCGCCGCGACCACCCCACCCGCGCCGAGCGGGCCAACCCCTCCAAGCGCTCCCGGTGCGTCAACCTGGACCCGCGCCGGGCCGGCCCGCTGCACCCGACGCCCCGGCTGCTCGCCGAGTACGTCTGGGGGTTCGCCTCGGCGATCCGGCGGGCGCCCCTGTCCCCGGCCGACCGGCGCGCCTGCTTCCGGCACCTGGGCGAGTGGCTGACCAGCCGGGTCCGGCCGGGCGCCGGCGAGCGGGTCGAGGACCGCGCGCCCGTCGACCCGGCCCTGCTCACGGTCTCCGTCGACGCGCTCGTCGCCGGCCGTGAGGGGAGGCAGGCATGACGTCCGGGACCCGAGCGCCGGTGCGCGTCGGGCTGTTCGGGCTGCTCGGCTCCGGCAACCTCGGCAACGACGGGTCGCTGGAGGCCGTCCTCGCCTATCTCCGCGCCGAGCACCCGGACGCGGACGTGGACGCGCTGTGCGGCGGGCCCGAAGCCGTCACGGCCCGGTTCGGGATCCCCGCCACGCGGCTGCACTGGAACCGCGCGGAGTACCGGACCGCGTCCCGTGCGGGCTCGATCGCGGCGAAGGGGCTCGGCAAACTCGTCGACGTCTTCCGCACCGCCGCCTGGGTACGGCGGCACGAGGTGGTGATCGTGCCGGGCATGGGCGTCCTGGAGGCCACCCTGCCGTTGCGCCCGTGGGGCTTCCCTTACTCGCTGTTCCTGCTGTGTGCGAGCGGCCGGCTGCTGGGCACCCGGGTCGCGCTGGTCAGTGTCGGCGCCGCCTGGATCGGCAACCGGCCCACCCGGGCCCTGGTGCGCTGGTCGGCACGGCTGGCCGCCTACCGGTCGTACCGGGACGCCCAGTCCAGGGACGCGATGCGGGCGATGGGCGTGGACACCGCACGCGACGAGGTCTACCCCGACCTCGCGTTCTCCCTCCCGGCACCACGGGCGAGCGCGCCCACCGGCACGCCGGGCCCCGTCTGCCTCGGCGTCATGGACTTCCACGGCGGCAACGACGACCGCGCCCGGGCCGGGGAGATCCACCGGCGTTACCTCGACGGGACGATCCGGTTCGTCCGTGTGCTGGTCGAGGAGGGCAGGCCGGTCCGGCTGCTCACCGGCGACCGGTGCGACGCCCCGGTGGTCGCCGCGATCCTCGACGCGGTGGACTCGCCGCTGGTCACCGCCGCCGATCCGGTCTCACTGGCGGACCTGATGGAGGAGATGGCGGCCGCCGACACCGTGGTGGCGGTCCGCTACCACAACCTGATCTGCGCACTGAAGACCGGTACCCCCGTGCTCGCACTCAGCTATGCGGCCAAGAGCGACGCGCTCATGGCCGGGATGGGTCTCGGCGCGTACTGCCATCCGGCGCGCGAGGTCGACGCCGACCGGCTGCTCGAACAGTTCCGGGCGCTGGAGAAGCACTCGGCCGAGCTGCGGCGGACCCTCGCCGAGCGGAACCAGGCCGCCGCACAGCAACTCGCCCAGCAGTTCACCGCCTTGACCACGACCCTGATCCGGCCGAACGACCACGCCCACGCCCCACGGAAGGCTTCATGAAAGCGACCGAAGTCCCGGAGATCGCCGGCGCGTTCCTGTTCGAGCCGACGCCGTACGCCGACGAACGCGGCTTCTTCTGCCGCACCTTCGACGCCGAGGTGGTCCGCTCGGTGGGCCTGGACCCGGACGCCTTCGTCCAGGACAGCGTCTCCCGCTCGGTCCGCGGCGTGCTGCGGGGCCTGCACCTGCGCTCCGGCGCGGGCGAGGCCAAGCTGGTGCGGTGCTCGTACGGGCAGATCTTCGACGTCGTCGTGGACCTGCGGCGTGACTCGCCGACGTACCTGGGCCGGGCCTGCTTCGAGCTGTCCGGCGAGACGCAGAAGACCGTGTACATCCCGGCGGGCTGCGCGCACGGCTTCCAGGCTCTTACCGAAATCGCGGACACCTCTTACCGTATTGACCGTCAGCACGATCCGGCCGAGGACGTGACGATCGCCTTCGACGACCCGGAACTCGCCATTCCGTGGCCACTCCCGGTCACCTCGATGTCTCGACGGGACCGGGAGGCGCCGAGCCTCGCCGAAGTCCAGAAGCACCAAGAAAGATGAGGTCGGCGTGCACACCCAAGACACCGAGGGGTTCCTCCTGTCCCGCTCGCGGCAGGCCAACGAGCGGCTGCACGCCCTGATCCCAGGAGGCGCGCACACCTACGCCAAGGGCGACGACCAGTACCCCGAGGACCTGGCCCCGGTCATCAGCCACGGCAGGGGTGCCCACGTGTGGGACGTCGACGGCAACCGCTACATCGAGTACGGGTCCGGCCTGCGGTCGGTCAGCCTCGGCCATGCCCATCCGCGCGTGCTGGAGGCGGTGCGGCGCGAACTCGACCGCGGCAGCAACTTCGTCCGGCCGTCGATCGTCGAGGTCGAGGCCGCGGAACGCTTCCTGGCCACGGTGCCGACCGCCGAGATGGTGAAGTTCGCGAAGAACGGCTCCGACGCCACGACCGCCGCGGTCCGCCTCGCCCGCGCCGTCACCGGACGGCAGCGGGTGGCCCTCTGCGGCGACCATCCGTTCTTCTCCGTGGACGACTGGTTCATCGGTACCACCCCGATGTCCGCCGGGATCCCGCCGGCGACCACCGAACTCACCCTGTCCTTCCCCTACGGAGACCTCGCCGCCACGGAGGAGTTGCTCACCCGGTACCAGGACGAGGTCGCGTGCCTGATCCTCGAACCCGCCTCGCACACCGAGCCGCCGCCCGGTTACCTCGCCGGCCTGCGTGAGCTGGCCGACCGGCACGGCTGCCTGCTGGTCTTCGACGAGATGATCACCGGCTTCCGCTGGTCCGAGGCGGGTGCCCAGGGCCTGTACGGCGTCGTCCCCGACCTCTCCACGTTCGGCAAGGCGCTGGGCAACGGGTTCGCCGTGTCCGCGCTGGCCGGGCGCCGTGACCTGATGGAGCGGGGCGGACTGCGCGACTCGGGAGACCGGGTGTTCCTGCTGTCCACCACGCACGGTGCGGAAACGCACTCCCTGGCAGCCGCGATGGCGGTGCAGACCGTCTACGTCGAGGAGGGCGTCACCGCCCGGCTGCACGCGCTCGGTGAGCGGTTGGCCGCCGGTGTCCGCGACGCCGCGGCCGCCATGGGCGTCGGCGACCACGTCGTCGTCCGGGGCCGGGCCAGCAACCTGGTCTTCGCCACCCTCGACCAGGACCTGCAGCCGTCGCAGCCGTACCGCACCCTGTTCCTGCGCAGGCTGCTCGCGGGCGGGGTGCTCGCCCCGTCGTTCGTGGTGAGCAGCGCACTGGACGACACGGACATCGACCGCACCGTCGACGTGGTGGCCGAGGCCTGTGCGGAGTACCGGAAGGCACTGGACGCGGCCGACCCCACCCCCTGGCTGGGCGGCCGCGCGGTGAAGCCCGTCTTCCGCCGCCTGGCGTGACGTGACGTCAGCGGCGCCGCCGGGCTGGGCCGGTCGTGCGCGCGGCCGTCCGGTCGGCCGTCAGGTCGACCAGCCACGCGGTCGCCGGTACCACCGCCAGCGCGGTGCACCAGCCGCCGAGGGCGTCGCTCGGGTAGTGGGCACCCAGGGAGACCTCCGCCCAGCCCATGACGGCACCGGCGACCAGCGTCGCGGCGAGCACGAGTGAGGCGCCCGCCGCCCTGCCGAGACCGAGCCGGCCGGTCGCGAGCAGCGCCGCCATCAGGGCGAGGGCGGTGAGGAAGGCGGTGTGCCCGCTCGGGTAGGACAGGTTGCCGGGGCCGTGGATGGTGCGCCCCACCAGGTGCTTGAGGAGCGTGGTCGTCCCCACCGTCGTGCCGGCGCCGGCCACGACGAGCAGCGCGGCGCGGGGACGCCGAAGCAGCAGACAGCCCACCACCCCGGCCCCGATCACCAGCACCGATCCCGCGGGTTCCCCCAGGAAGTCCAGGGCCAGGGCGACGTGGCGCCACGGCCCCCGCACGCTGTCCGCCGTCGGCGGGACGATCCACCGGTCCAGCCGGCCGGGTTCGCCGTGACCGGCGTACCGGAACCCGAGGGCGACGACCACCAGGGTGGCGAGCGCCGCGACGGGCGCGAGCCACGCGTGCAGTGACGGGGGCAGCACCGCGCGCGCCACGGGCCGGGCCGGGCCGACGTCCAGGTACGCTCCTGCCCGGCGATCCAACGTGAGCCCCCCGTTGCGTGTCCGCCCCCGGCTTCCGCTTGTCACCCTAACCGTTGGCCGGTGGTCGGGGCGGTCCAGGAGGCCGCCGGGGCAGCGGACTTGCAGCTAGGCTCCAGAAGAACCCGAGGCTTGGCTGCGTGGCTCGGCGTGCTCGGGAGCTGGCCGACGAGCTGGGCCGGGACTCGCTGCGGCGAGGCGACGTGCTTGCTTTCGTCCGCCAGTGCGCCTGCGGGGCCGAAGTGCGCGAGTCCTGCCTCTGTGGACAGCTGGCGACGTCTGAGCCTCAGAGCGCCCTCGCGGGAGGCTACGGCCGTGGTTCGCGCAGTCTATAATTGAAGAGTTCTTCAATTGGTCAGTTGCTCTGACTCGCAGATGATCACGGCGTGGAGGTCGGGGTGGGAACAGTCGTTGAGGCGCTGCTGGCGCGGGTGCGGGCGGCCCGGGCTGCTCTGGCGGCCGCCCGGGAGGCCGAAGACCCCTACGCCGTCGCGGTGGCGCAGGACGAGCTGGATGACGCGGTGAGGTTTGCCCGCAGGCATGGGCTCGATGTTGAGGCGACAGAGCCGGACGAGGGGTGATCGGGATGCCGGTTCCGCTGTACGAGGCGAAGGCGGAGTTCTTCCGGATGCTCGGGCATCCGGTGCGGATCAGGGTGCTGGAGCTGCTGCAGGACGGGCCGAAGCCGGTGCGCGACCTGCTGTCTGCCATCGAGGTCGAGCCGTCGAATCTGTCGCAGCAGCTGGCGGTGCTGCGCCGCTCCGGGATCGTCACCGCAACCCGTGACGGCTCCACCGTCATGTACGAGCTGGCGGGTGGGGACGTGGCCGACTTGCTGGCCGCGGCGCGCCGGATCCTGTCCGTGCTGCTGGCGGGCCGGCAGGAGCTGCTGGAAGAGCTGCGTTCCACGGACGCAGCCCGGTGAAGGGCGGGCACCCGTTCCGTCCGTGGCGCAGACGCCGGCCCGCGGTGGCGACGGCGGCGACAGCGTGTCTGCCGTCGCCCGTGCGGCCGGCCGATGAGGCGGTGGCCGGTGGATTCGGTGAGGTGGGCATCGCGCCGGGTTCCGCGTTCGCCGACGCCGAGCCGTTCCTGCCCGGCCTCGAACCGGCCATCGACCATCACGGCGGCAAAGTGGTCCTCGGCAGGTTCCGCATGCCGTCACAGGCCAGGTGAACGTGGAGATCGCAGGACAGGGAGACGACATCGTGAGTGAGGGAGCCGAGGCGGCCGAGCAGCCGGCGAACACGACGCGCAAAGGTAAGGACAAGGACCGCGAGTGGCGGATCGAGCGCGGGGTCGCGATCCGGGCGGGCTTCTACATCTTCGGCACCCATCTGTTCGCCGGGTTCGTGTGGCTGCTCTTCTACCTCGGCGAGCACGCGCACAAGTAACCACGTCGCCGGGGTTCAGGGCGCTCCAGAGAAATGCGTCCTCGCCCCGTGCCCGGGGCCGAACGGCCCTATGCCACCACTCGGGCATCGGTGAAGCTGCGGATCGGCCCAGTCGGCGGACGGCCGCTCCTCTCCCGCGGCGGCTGCCCGTACGCCTCCTTCGCGGCGGATCGCCCTGGGCCGGCTTGAAGATTTCTTCCATGGGCTGGTTGCTGTGAGCGGCGTGGATGGGGGAGAAGGGGCTGCCGAAGGTGACTGCTGTTGAACTCCCCGCAGCCGATCGCGCAGTCGCCGACCGCGACCACCAGCCGCGGCTCGGGCATCGCGGCAACCGTACGGCGCAGCGGCTCGGCCATGTTCCGACCAGTCACCAGCGCCGCGTCGGCGTGCCGGGGCGAGGCCAACAGGCGAGCGCCGCAGCTCTCGGCGTCGTAGACCGGGTTGAAGGCGCCGGCGATCTCGATCTCGCAGCCGTTGCAGGAGCCCGCATCCACGCACCGCACCTGCACCGAGCCGCCGAACTCCCTGGCCGCGGGCAGTTGTCCACCCTCTGGTCCGGGCGGGGCGGGCTCCGTCGCTGGTGAGGACTCGCTTCCACAGGTGGCCAACGGGCTCTCCCGAAGCCAGAGTCACGTCACTTTTGCTGCTCTTTGCCACGTTTGCGTCGTCTTGTCGGTACTCGACGGCCGAGATCCGCGGGATGAAGGCGGCCCCCTCCCGGTACAGAGCGCTGTCAGCTCTCGGCAGGCGGCCGCCGTTCGAGGGCCGTCGTCACGACGGCGGTTTCCCCTGCGTCCGGGCGGCCTGCAGGTCGGCGAGCAGTTCGGCCTGGCCGGCGAGCACGCCGGAGAGGATGGTGCGGGCGACCCTGAGCAGTTCGGCGACCTGCGGGCTGGTCAGCGAGTAGTACACGGTCGAGCCCTCCTTGCGGGTCACCACCAGATTCGCCCGGCGCAGCACGGCGAGCTGCTGCGACAGATGCGCGGCCTCGATCCCCACCTCGGGCAGCATCTCCGCCACCGCGTGCTCGCGCTCGCTCAGCAGCTCCAGCACCCGGATGCGCGCCGGGTGGCCGAGCGTCTTGAAGAATTCGGCCTTCAGTTGGTACAGCGGGGTAGTCATCGTGCCGCCTCCTTCCCGGCAGTGCGGCACGGCCGTACCGGCCGGTCCTCGGTGCATCGCATCCACCCACTCGTCACACACATACGGCCCATCCTCGCCTGTGGCAGGTGGCCGCGCCGAAAGCGCGTACGAGAACCCCCCTGCCCGAATTCAGCGGTGACGACCTCGACAATTGCCAAGATTAGCAAGTCCGTACGGCATGTGAGGGAGGCCTGCGTGCCGCCTCAAGTGCCGGCCCACCGCCGTCGGCCCGGACGGCCGGTGCCCGCGGTGCGGGCACACCCGCATGACGAGGCTCTCCTTCGGTGGCCGGACCACCAGGTCCGCGTCGGACGGCGACCGACGCTGACCCGCAGGGGCGCGAGTCGTGGGTGACTGGGGTGTCCAGTCCGGCTGCGGGGTCCGGTTCGAGTGGGGGCCTTCCGGCGCGGGACGCCTCGCGGGAGAGGCAGCCTGTGGGGTCGTCGTGGACGTGCTGTCCTTCACCACGGCGATGAGCATCGCCGTCGAGCAGGACATCGGGGTTCTGCCGTTCTGGCTGCCGGACGGCCCCGCCACCGCGCCCGAGCGGGCCGCGGCGGAGAAGGCGGCAGCCGTCTGCGCGCGGCAGTTCGGCGCGCGGCTGGCCGTCGCCCGCAATGCCGTCACACAATGGACAGTCCCTGGTCCCTCTCTCCGGCCCACCTGCGCCGTGCCCCGTTCGTGGCGCGCCTGGTGCCGCCGTCCCCGAACGGCGCGGCCATCGCGGCCGCCGCACCAGCAGGTGTGCGGGTGGCCGCCGCCCGCCTGCACAACATCACCGCGGTGGGCACCTGGCTCACAACCCGCGGCTAGGGCACGCCCGAGCATCCGGTGGCCGTGATCGCCGCGGGCGAGCAACGGCCGGACGGGAGCCTGCGTCCCGCGCCGGAGGACCTTCTGGGCTCCTGCGCCCTCATCTGCGACCTGTACGCCCTGGGCCACTATCGGCGGAGTGCGCCGCCGCGAAAGCGGCCTACGAGGGCACCGCGGACCTCACTCGCGCCATCGCCGCATGCACCTCCGGCCGTCAGTTGGCTGCGGCGGGCTTCGCCGAGGACCTGGCCATCGCCACGGCAGAGGACATCAGCGCTCTCGTACCGGTACGGGATCCCGACGGAGCCTTCGCCGCCGGCTGAACTGCGGCGTCACTCCCGCGCCGTCCCCGCCCGGCCATCCTGTCGGCCGCCCCTCGTGGCGGCCTGCCGTGCGGTGTGCGGCGAGCGCGCCGGCCAGGTCGGCGTGCACGGAGGTGGGCGGACGGCCCCCGTCGGGGACGAGGGACCCGTCGACGGGGATCGCGGCCAGCTCCGGGCCGCGGCCCGCTTCGGCAAGACGGCGGGCGGCCCCGCTGATCGGCCAGCTGCCCCTCGGCCGGCCAGCTGCGCAGACCGGTCAGGTCGACGATGACCGGACCGCTCCCGCGTCCCACCACCCAGCCAACCGCACCGGCGAAGCGGTGGACGGTGTCCGGCCCCAGGCAACCGGAGACGGACAGGACGCCGAGGTCCTGCTCGACGGTGTAGCGCCACTCGATGGTCATGGTCGTCAGCTTCCCTGCGCGGTCGGCCCGTCGGTTCACAGGAGGCGGGCTCAGAGCGGGAGGGTGATCCAGATGCTCTTGCCCTTGCCGTCGGCGTCACCCCGGACGACCGCAGTGCCGCCCAGGCCGAGGACCAGCTCCATGACGGTGGCCAGACCACTCGGCCCGCCGCCGGTGCTGGTGACCGACGCGTACAGCGACGGCTGGTAGGGGTGGCGGTCGTGCACCGCGAATGCCAGACAGTCCGCGCCGGCCGCGTAGACGACGGTCACCTGCGGGGAGAGCACCGCGGCGTGCCGGACACTGTTGGTGACCAGCTCGCTGAGGATCAGCAGGGCCGGCCCGACGCTGGGATGGCGCAGGTCGATGCCCCACTCGGCCAGGGCCTGCTCGGCGGTCTGACGGGCGGTGCGGACCGCGCAGGGCATCGCGGGCAGCGTCAGCACATGCCGGTGGGGCAGGGCCTCGAGCCGGATGCTCATCACGGCTCCGCACGGGCGAGGCGGAATCCGCTCACCGTCTTGGGGCGCAGGCGCAGCAGGGTGTCGTGCGGGCCGTGGGACCAGCCCGTCAGCGTGCGCTGGTAGTGGGCGGCCTCGTCGGGATCGGTGATCACGCCGACCGGTCCGGCGACGGTGATGCTCCAGCCGGTGCCGGTCGCCGCGCGGACCTCATCCACGTGGTACGTCGCGGTGGCGGGGATCGCGGCGGCCGGGGCCGGCGTGCGTACCACCAGTAGGCCGTACTCCCACGTGTGCCGGCCGGGCCGCAGGACGGCCACCCCCCGCTGCGGGTACACCAGCCGCCCCAGCGCGCTGCCCTCCAGCAGCCACAGGGCCTCGGCACCGGAGACCTCGACCATGCGCAGCGACGCGGACGGAGTGCTCATCCGACGGTTTCCCCTGTTTCCTCGCTGGTGGACCGGGCCGTCCGGACGGGGCGGGCCGGCATGACTCCGGCGCACTCCAGATGGGCGCGGGCGCCCTGGATCGCCTCGGGCGTGGTGGCGTACTCGCGCCCTTCCAGGCGCAGCAGGTCCAGCGCGCCGACCGAGTCCAGGACCTGGCGCTGGCCGGCACGTATCCCGGAGGTCATGACGACGATGCCGCGCCGGTTGAGTTTCTCGACCGCATCCTTGAGGACGAGGGCTCCGGTGGCGTCGATGGTGGTCACCCGGGACATGCGCAGGATGACGACGCGTACGTCGGCGACCTCGGCCAGCTCCAGGAGAAAGCGGTGGGCGGCGCCGAAGAACAGCGGGCCGTCGATGCGGTAGGCGACGATGTGCTCGGCGAGCAGCGCGTGCTCCTCGGCGCTGTGGTCGCCGCGGTCGAGGGGGATCTGGTCCAGGCGGGCCTGCTTGGCCACGGCACGCAGGGCGAGGGCGCCGGCGACGACCAGGCCGATGATCACGGCGTACACGAGATCCAGGGCCAGGGTCGCGACTGCGGTGAGAACGAGGATCAGAGCGTCGGAGCGGGTGGCCTTCACCGTCGCCTTGAGCGCGCCGACCTCGACCATGCGGATCGCGGTGGCCAGCAGCACGCCCGCGAGAGCGGCGAGGGGGATCCTGGAGACGAGGGGCGCGGCCGCGAAGACGATCACCGCGAGAACCGCGGCGTGGACGAGGGCGGCCAGTCGGGAACTTGCGCCGGTACGGACGTTGACCGCGGTGCGGGCGATCGCTCCGGTCGCTGGGACACCGCCGAACAGCGGGGCGGCGATGTTGGCCAGGCCCTGACCGAACAGCTCCCGGTCCGGGTCGTGTTTCTGGCCGACCGTCATGCCGTCGGCCACCGAGGCCGACAGCAGCGACTCCAGAGCGGCCAGCGCCGCCACCGCGACGGCGGGAGCGAGCAGGGAGCCGAGAGCGCCCGGGTCCAGGAAGGAGAAGGACGGCGCGGGCAGGCCGGACGGCAGGTCACCGATCGGCTTAGCCGCGTCCAGGCCGGCGACCTGCGCCACGGCGGTGGCCGCGATCACCGCGAGAATGGAGAAGGGGATCGTGGGCCGCCAGCGGGCCCCGGCCAGCATGACGGCGGCAACGGCCAGGGCGAAGGCGACGGCGGTCCAGTTCGGATCCTTCGCGAACTCCTCCAGTGCGCGCCAGGTCACCACGAGGACGCGGTCGCCCTCGGGCGTGGGCACCCCGAGCGCGTTGGGGACCTGCTGCAGACCGATCACGCAGGCGATGCCGAGGGTGAACCCCTCGACCACGGGCGCGGGCACGTACTGCATGTACTTGCCGGCCTTGAGCAGGGCGAGCGCGACGAGTATCACGCCCGCCATCAGCCCCACCGTGAGCACCCCGGTCGGACCGTGTGCGGCGACGATCGGTACCAGCACCACCGTCATCGCGCCCGTCGGCCCGGACACCTGCAGATTCGAGCCGCCGAACACGGCGGCGAGCGCGCCGGCGACGACCGCGGTCGCCAGTCCCGCCTCGGCGCCGAGCCCGGAAGAGACGCCGAAACCGAGCGCGAGCGGCAGCGCGACGATCGCCACGGTCAGGCCCGCGAGCAGGTCCCGGCGCGGGTCGCGGCCCATCTCCGTCAGATCGCCACGGCCAGGCAGCAGCGCGGCGATCCGGCCATGGACCCGGGTGAGGACGGACGTCATCGCGCGGCGACCTCGACTTCCCGCAGCTCGGCCAGCAGTTCGTTCTGCCCGGCCAGCATCTCGGTGAGGATCCGTCGCGCGGCCTTCAGCAGGTCGGCGACGTCCCCGCCGGCCAGCTCGTAGACGACCGTCGAGCCCTCCCGCGTCGCGGTGACGATGCCCGAGCGGCGCAGCACCGCCAGCTGCTGCGACAGGCTGGAGGGCTCCACCTCGATCGCGGCCAGCAGTCTGCGTACCGGCATCGGTCCGTCCTGCAGCAGCTCCAGCACCCGGATCCGTACTGGATGCCCGAGCATCCGGAAGAACTCGGCCTTGGCGTGGTTCAGCGGAACGGACACGACACCTCGACTTCCCCGACAGCGCCCCACCCGGGGCCAGGCGACGGCTGTTCAAGTGGGTACCTGCGGACACAGTAAACACAGCATCTAATCAATTGCGAAATTTTGCAATTCAGCATCAGCTGCGCACGCTGAGGAATCCTCCGGGGCGAGGTCAGCCCGTCCTGACCACGCTCGACTTCAGCTGCATCGCACCGAAACCGTCGATCTTGCAGGCGATGTCATGGCCGTCGACCCCGTCGACGGCCGGATGCCCGGAGGCCGAATCCGTGCTCGCTGCCCGGGGTGCCCATCAGCACCTCCGTACTCTGGACGACGGTCGTGTACGCGGCGGATGCCGACAGATTTCGGACCTGCGCCGCGTGGTGGGACCAGTGTGTGTCGCCCGGAGGAGGGTTCGTCGTTCGGTGACATCAGGGGAGCCGAAGGCGCGGAGGCAGCGCGTGAGGTACGTGGGCAGGTGCAGGGGGATTCGCACCTCACGAAACCCGTGTGTTCGTCCGTCACCGGAATATCACCCCGACAGCTCCAGTAGACATCGCCGCAGGACGTCGTCTGCCGGCAGGCGACGCGCAAGCGCCCGGGTGGTCCGGTCCCGGGCGCCCTGGACGGCGATCAGGTTTTCGGGCAGGGCATGGCATCGCGCACCAGTTACTGCGCCAAAGGTTCGATTTCTGTCGCATCCATGCAGGTCATGGTGTATGGAGTCGGTGTGACCGAGTGCTTCAGTCGGCGGTTGGAACCGGCGGCTGTGCCCTCGTCGAGTACTGCCTGGCCACGCCCGCGCCGGTCCTGACGATCGTCAAACGCAGCGACGACCAGAAGGGGTTCGTGGTGCTGCCCAAGCGGTGGATCGTCGAGCGCCTCTTCGCCCACCTGATGCAAAGTCGCCGCCTGGTCCGTGACTTCGAGCGGTCCATCTCCAGCGCCGAGGCGATGATCTACTGGTCGATGATCCAGCTCATGACGCGCCGTCCGGCCCGGCCACGCCCTGCGCGAGCGTGAAGCGGCCCAGCACCGGCTCGACTGCCCAGCCGCAGGCCACCAGGCGTTTCGCCTTCGACCGCAGCGCCTCCACCCACACCGGCACGAGGTCCATGCCGAACCCAGCCGCCAGTTCCTGGCAGGTCAGCGGGCCCTGCCCGAGCCGGACCCGATCGGCGAGGGCCTGCAAAATGCGCTGGTAGCCGGCTGACAAAGCCGACCGGGCCAGTCCGTCGCGCCACACCGGAACCTGCGATTTCTGCTGCGGTGCGGCCGCCGACGACGCCGGAGCCTCGGCAGTTGCCCCGACGTCACCCGGCGCGGACAGCAGCACACCGACCCGCTGGCGGGCGATCGTCCACTCCTGCCAGTCTCGCTCGGCCGCGGCCAGCTCGGCCCCGATCCGGTCGGCCTCCTCTCGCAGCTCGTCCACCCGACGCCGAGCAACGAGCTCGCGCTGTCAAGCAGCCCCACGACCGACGGCATCCACGACCTCCACGAGAACGGTGATATGACAGGTCACCACTCCCACAGGGTCACCGCCTATGCCTGACCAGCGGAAACACAGTCCTCAGCCCAGAAAGACAACAGCGTCTCAAGGCGAGTGGGCGGGTAGGCATTCCCGTGAGGCGAACGAGCGGCCAAGAGCTGCCTTCGCTCAGCAGGCGGCCCGCCCCGGACCGCGTCGGCAAGGCGCCTGAACCACACCATGGCTCTGACACCGTCGGCCCGACAGGTCGAGCTGTCTGTTCTTGGTGGCCGCTCCCGGCCGGCCGGTCTTTGGCTCGATCACCCGTCCGCGTCCTCCTCCCGGAACCGCAGGACGAGGCGGCCGCGAACGCCCCCGGATTCGAGGAGGCGGTGGGCGTCGGAAGCCTGCTCCGGAGGAAAGGCCCCGGCGACCCGCAAGGTGAGGACGCCGTCCTCCGCCTGGGCGCGCAGGCGGTCGAGCCGGACGTGGTCGCCGAGCGAGTCGGGGACGTTGACCGGGTGCAGGCGGACGGAACGGCGACCGAGTTCGCCGGGCCGCATGGCTTTGGCGCCTTCGCCGAGCAGTACGGCGATCCCTCCGCCGGGCCGGACCGCCGGCGCGAGGGTGGCCGAGCCGAGGACGGCTGCGTCCAGGAGGCCGTGCACGCCGCCGGGGGCCGCCCGCAGGATGTGGTCGGTGACGGCATCGCCGCGGGGTATCACGGTGTCGGCGCCGAGCGCGTGCACGAGCTCCCGGTCGGCGGGTGAGGCGTCGGCGATGACGGTGAGGCCGCCGGCCTTCGCGAGCTGGACGGCGTATCCACCGACGACGCCGGCCGCGCCGATGACGGCGAGGGTCTGTCCCGGGGTCAGGGCGAGCAGGTCGAGGGCCTGCCTGGCGGTGAGGCCGTTCATGGGAAGGGTCGCGGCCTGGGCGTATGTGACGCCGGCCGGTGCACGGACGACCCAACTGGCGGGGAGGACCACGTATTCGGCGTAGCCGCCGGCGTGCTGCAAGAGCGGCATGGTCATGGCCGTCACCCGGTCACCGACGCGCAGGCCGGTCACCGACTCGGGGCCGATCTCGTCCAGTACGCCGGCCGTCTCCATGCCGGGGATGTAAGGCGGCCCCGGCGCCAGGTGGGCGATCGCTCCGTTGCGCAGGTAGCGGTCCCCCGGGTTGACGGTCGCGGCGTGGACCCGGATGCGGACCTGGCCGGGACCGGCGTGCGGCTCGGGAATCTCGAAGACCTCCAGGGCTTCCGGTCCTCCGAAGCGGGACACTCCGACGGCTTTCATGGTTCTCCTTCCTGGGGTGCGGCGGCGCCCCAGCGGTCCGGCAGCGGGTCAGTTGGTCTTCTGCGGGGCCTGGTAGGGGCCCGTGTCGGGGAGGGTGTCCATGCGGTACCGCTCCAGCACCGATCCGGTGATGTACCAACGTCCGTCGACGCGCTTGTAGGTGTCGTGGTACTGGCCGTAGCCGTGGAAACCGCCGCCTGCCTTCAGGTTGACGTAGTCCTCCATGACCCAGGTGCCGGTTGCCGTGTCCCCCTTGACCGTGATGTTCGGAAGAAGGCCCTGATGCGCGGTGGGGGCGTCGGCGATCAGGGTCTTGGTGGCCTTGACCAGTTCCGCCGGGCTGTTGAATTCCTGGCCGGTGTTGATGTGCGCGTCGGGCGTGAACAGCGCCTGGAGATCGGCCCACTGCTTGGTGTCGATGTCCTGGAAGTAACGGGCCTTCAGCTTCTCGATGTCCTGGATGTCCGCGAGGTTGCGGACGGTCGCGGCGGTGGAAGCGCTGCCGGCCTTGTCGTCGTGGGAGTGGTGCGAACTGGCCGTCGCCGTACCGGTCGCCACTCCTCCGGCCACGAGGAGGGCGGCGGCCGTCACCATGCCCGCCCGCTTGGAGAACCAGCGGTCGGAGGGAGTCCTGCTGCGGTCGGAGGTCATTGCTGTCTCTTTCTCGTGTGGCATTCAAGTGCCGCGTTCGGACGCTGACGCTCGGGTGGCGCCCGTTCGGCGGCCCCGAGGTCAATGCGGTGGAGCGTCCCGGCGTTCGCGGCTGGCCCCGTCCCTACGAGACGGGGCCAGGTCGGCAGGTTCGTAACCACAACCGTGCCGGGCAGAGCAGACTCTACGGATATTGGAACGCTCAGTCAACTTGAACGGAGCGGCGATCACCGAACGACTGCCACACATCACGGCGACGGTGACGATGCCCTCACCTTAGGAATGGCGCGTCCTCCGACGCAGAAGTGGACCTTTACGCAGACCGGACGCCATACCGCATCCCCACTTTCTGATACGCTCATTCCATAACCCTCGACGCTCTGGAGAGCGCTTATCCTCATCGGCGTCGCCCAACCGATGGTCTTCCTGGACGCGGCGATCATGAACATCGCCCTGTCGTCCGCGCCCTACGGCCTGGGCTTCTCTGACGGCCGTCGACAGTGGGTCATCACCGCCCACGGCCTCGCATTCGGCGACCTGCTCGTCCTCGGCGGACGGCCGGCGGACCTGCGGGGCACAAGAAGATCTTCGTCATCGGCCTTGTCGGGTTCGCGGTGGCCTCGGCCGTCAGCGGGCTGTCGCCCAACCTCCCCACGCTGCCGACGGCACGCGCGCTCCCGGGCGCTTTCGGCGCGCTGCTCGCCCCGCCGTATTCGCGCTGATCTCACTGGAATTCACCGACGCGAAGGAGTGGGCGAAGGCGCTCGGCATCCACGGATGCCATCGCCACGGCCACCGGCGGCGCCGACCTGCTGTTCGGCGGCGTCCTGAGGCAGTAAGTCAACTGGCGCTGGTGTTTCTACATCAACCTGACGATCGCCGCGATCGGTATCGCCGGCGTCCTGAAACTGGTGGGGCCGACAGCCGGCAGACCCGCCGTGGGCGCCTGGACCTGCCCGGAGCCGCCGTGGCCGCCGGCGGCACCGTCGCCCTGGTGCTCGGCGTCACAGGGCGGAGGACGACGACTGGGGCTCGACCACGACCATCGGCGTGTTCGTCCTGTCCGTGGTGCTGCTGGCGTCCTCGTCCCGCTCGAGGCGAAGGCGAAGTCGCCACTGCTGCCGCTGCGCGTCCTGACCGAGCGGAACCAGGCCGGGGCCTACCTGTCCGTGATCGCCATGTTCGGCATGTTCCTCTTCCTGAGCTACTGCTTCCAGTTGGTCAGGGGACACTCGCCCGTGATCAGTGGGCTGGCCATCATCCCCGTGGCGGTCTTGCAGGCGATCGGCTCCACCCGGATCGGCGCCCGCCTCTTCCACCGCGTGCGCCCCGGAGTGCTGATGAGCACCGGACTCGCGGTTTCCGGCGCGGGCGTGCCGATGCTCTCGCCGCTCGACGCCGATTCGTCCTTCGCCTTCGTCGCGGCCGGTAAGACGGGGGTGGATGTCGGTATCGGCACCGCGTTCATGCCTGCCTTCGGCTCGGGCGCCCACGGCGTCGAGGCCCGCGACGTCGGCGTCGCCCAGCAGATCGACGGCTCCATCGGCACCGCGCTGCTCGTCACCATCGCCGCCCGAGCGACGGCCGACTACCTCGCCTCCCGCCACAGTGCCCATCCCGGGGACCAGGCGGCACTGGTCGCCGCAGCCGCGCTCATCGCCTTCTTCCCGGTCAACGTGGGCAAGCCCCCCGCTCAGAAAGCAGTGGCGGCCGACGACGACCTCGCCGCGCTGGACCTGCGCCCCACCCGCCAGACACCAATTTCAGCCGAGAGCGCCGAGGGCGACCTCCGCCACCGCGGCGAGCGAGGCCCGGTCGGGGTTGATGGCACCCAGCACCCGCAGTCCGTGGAGCGTGGCGACGAGATACCGCGCGAGGTCGCGGGGGCTGCGACCGGCGGGCAGTTCGCCCTTCGACCGGGCCTCCACGATGACCTCGTACAGCGCGTCCTCAATCGACGTGGTCGTGGCGCGCACATGGGCGGCGACCCTGGGGTCATGGGCGATGCGCTCCATCGCGGCACCCACGATGAGGCAAGCCCTGCGATTGCCGTCCTCCACGATCGTGTCGACGGTGCCGAGCAGGACCTCGCGGATCAGCTCGCGCGCCGGTGCCCCGGCGCGCAGGATGTCGACCAGGGGCACGGCGTACATCTCGCGGTAGCGATCCATGGCGGCGAGATACAGCCCCTCCTTGTTGCCGAAGGCAGCATAGAGCGACCCCCGCCCGACTCCGGTGGCTGCCACCAGGTCCTGCACGGACGTGCCCTCGTAGCCCTTGGCGCGGAAGGCGTCCATTGCCGCTTCCACTGCCGCTTCGGTGTCGAACTCTCTCATCCTGACCATGCCGACCACGGTATCCGAATCAGGAATGACCAGTCAATTAACACCGTGGGCGGCGAGCGCCACCCGTACAGCAGGTGAGTTGCTGTCCACCGGCGCCAGAAGGGAACTTTCTTGACTCTTTGTTCCAGATAGTGTGCACTAAGGGACGCGGCCAGGGAGACAGCAGCAATCCGGTCTCCGGCCGCCCCCTCACCCAGGGCATTCGCCCGCCCGGACACGCACCCCGGACACACGCACACCCGGTCAGCCGGTCAACCGGTCAGCCGGTCACTCTCAGGAGCAGGCACATGAGCACCATCGGTATCGGCATCATCGGCGCGAGCCAGCACGGCTGGGCCTCGGTCAGCCACGTCCCGGCGCTCAAGGCGCTGCCGGACTTCGAACTGCGCGCCGTCAGCACCTCGCGCCAGGAGTCCGCCGACGCCGCTGCGGCCGCCTTCGGCGTGGAAGCGGCCTTCGACAACCACGCGGAGCTGATCGCCCACCCGGGCGTGGACGTAGTAGTCGTGGCGGTCAAGGTGCCCCACCACCGGGAGCTGATCTCGGCCGTGATCGACGCGGGCAAGACCGTCTACAGCGAGTGGCCGCTCGCATTGGACGGGACGGAGGCCGCCCACCTGGTCCGCCGCGCCGAGACCGCCGGCGTACGCACTGTCATCGGCCTCCAGGGCCGCTACCACCCCGAGCTGCGCTATGCCCGGCGACTGATCGCTGACGGCAGGATCGGCCGGGTCATCGGCACCGCCATGATCGGCTCGGGCATGGTCTGGGGACCGCAGACCACCCGGGCGCACGCCTACTGGTACGACAGAACCCAGGGCGCCACTCCGCTGACCGCCGCCGCCCTGCACGCCGTTGACGCGCTCAGCGTGGCCCTCGGGGAATTCACCCACCACTCGTCCAACCTCGTCGTGGGGCGCGAGCAGGTCACCGTGGCCGAGGACGGCAGCGTCCTGCCGGTGACCGCGGCCGACCAGATCTCCCTGATCGGCACGCTGGAGGGCGGGGCGGCCGCGTCGGTCTTCTACCGCGGCGGCACCTCGCGCGGTGACAACTTCCGCTGGGAGATCAACGGCACCGACGGCGACCTCGTCCTGACCGCGGGCTGGGGGAACATGCAGATCGCCGACCTCACCTTGCAGGGGGGCTTCGGTGACGACGCCGCCGTCTCCCCGATCGAGGTACCCGCCGAATACCGCGCCGACATCCCTGAGGAGCTCGCGGGTCCCTCACGGAACGTGGCCGCGCTCTACTCGCACTTGGCACGCGACCTGCGCTACGGCACCCACACCGTGCCGGACTTCTCCTACGCCCTGGCCCGCCACCGGCTCATCGACGCCATGCAGGGCCCCTCGGTCTGACTGATCGCCCTTCGCCGGGCCCGCGCTACCCGCCGTCGGTCCGGCATCCGCAGGTGGTGATCAGGACAACCTCTGCCCACAGTGGACGAAGGCCGCGCACTCGCCGGATTCCGTGGAGCAGCCGAGCCGCATCCGCGCCGCGCCCGTCGTGCCATTCACTGGGCGCACGCGGAATGAGGGGTGCCGTGGTCCCGCAGCCGTCTTGCGACGCCACTCCCTCTGCCGCCGGGGTGCGGCACGTGAGGACCATGATCAGGAGGCATATCCGCAAGGCGTGGAAGGCCGCGTTCCCCGAGCTTGCGCACCGGACGTCCGCGGCCGCGTGAACATCAGCGATCTACACCGCCGGCTTCTCGTCGACGTCCTCGCGATCGGCACCCCGTAGCCGCCGGTGATCACCGGCGGCACGGCCCGCGACTTCGAACAGGTCCTCGATGCCGTCACCGCCGAACTCGTCGCAGGTCCCGCCATCGATTACCGACACCGACGCGAGGCCCTCGCCACCTGGACGCTGGAACCCCTGAACTGGCGTCACATACTCACCCAGCTCCCGGACCTCACCAGCCATCGATCGCCCATCAGCGCCCGGCGACTACAAAGCACAGTCGAGGCGCACCTTGACGCGATCACCGCGGCTCTGCCTCGTGCCGGCGAGCACGAACGGGCTCTCGCCATCGCCGCTGGAGAGACCGCAGCCTTGGCCGGTTGAGTGGCCTGGGACCTGGGCGAGCGCGACAGAGCCGACGTCTGCTACAGGGTCACTTCGCAGTGCGCGGCGACCGCCGGGCACCCTCCACTCCGGGCTCTGGCTCTGACCTGTGCAGCCACGGCGCTTCGTCGCCGAAGGCGAAGTTGGAGTTCCTTTCCCAAGCGGCCAACGATGTGCGAGGCCACGGCAACGCTACGGCTGCCGCCTGGGTCCTCGGCAGGCACGCGGAGGAAGCCGCGGCGGTCGGCGACGAGACGGGGCGCTCCGGGCGTTGGAGCGAGCGCGCTTCGTCTACGACTTTGCGGACCCACACCAGCGAGCAGGCGTGGGTCCGGTTCGTGACCCCGTACCGCATGGACTCGTTGGCCCTCTCCGTATACGGACAGTTGGGGCGTCCTGAACTCACCGTTACAGCCGACACCGCGGTCGGCCGCCTCGGAGACGAACTGTCGGATGGGGGTGGCGTGGTTCTCGGTGATCTCGCTTCGGCCCTGCTGCGTGGAGGTGACGTTCACCAAGGCGTCTACGTGTCACGCCAGTTCGCCGCAGCGGCTCAGGCCAAGCCCAACATGATGGGCAAGGAGCGCGCCGCGACTATCGCAGCGTCGCTCCCCGACAGCGAGCGGGAACTTGGCGTTCACCTGCGGCAGTTCGCTTCCTGACCCCCCGCGCGGCACACGGGCAAGCTCAGGATGGGAACGCCGTCGTATGACCTGTCGGCCGTCAGTCGCGTGCCGTCTCCTCGACAACCCAGGACAGGTACGCCTCCGACCCACCACTCACGGGCAGCGTGATCCACTGGGGAACCATCGTACGGGTGCTGCTCGTGCAGCCACGCCTCCAGTGCCGGGAGACGGTCCGTCGTAGTCATGTACGAGATCCGCCACTCCTGCGCCGTCTCGACCTTCCCCTTCCACCAATGGAAGGCGGTGATCGACGCATCAACGTGAACGCCCGCTGCCAGCTTGCTCCCGACCGCGCCCCGGCCCGGCGCCTTCGCCTGATCCTCGTCGTCGCTGGTCGTCTGCGTAATCACAATATCGTTGGCCGTACAACTACCTCTCCAGCTCGAATACCGCGACTCTACCCAGCCGTCAAGGGCACACGTCACGCTGCTGAAACAGCTCCGTCCCTTGCCCGTGCCGCACTTTCCGCTCGACAGACCCGAGCGTTCATACGGGTCCCCGAGTGATCGAGGCGGCGACGTCCCTGTCTGAGGGGGATCGCGGGTGGTTGCGGCAACGACATGCGGAACTCCGCGAGTGGCGGGAACACAGGCCCGCGTGCACGCCCGAATGCGTCGTGCACGGCGCGTGGGTCGGCAACGTCGACCGCACGGCGGCCGCCTGCAGCACATTTTCGCAATGGTCCTGCTGGTCGTGGCCGCCTTCATGCTTGCCGACGCCCTGACGTGATGGCGGCTCGGGCCCTCGACAACCTCGACGGCCCGCATCCGCTCGGTATCCCCGGCCGCCTACCCGTGTCCCGGGATCCTGTCGACACCCCGGTTTTGATGTCATCTACTACTTACGACGCGTCGTCAGCGGTTCACTCGCGTTCGCCTTCCCGGTCGGTGCAGATCTTTTGAGGGTCTGGCACACCTGCGGTTTTGTACGGATCGAGCCCCACGTCGCCACGGAGCCCAGCGCGGCCGACCTGCCCGTCTGTCTCTCATGGCACCCGTTCGTCCGCGTCGGCGCCGAACGGCCGGGCGTAACTGACACGGCGTAGCGGTGCTGGATTACGAACCCGCAGGTCACGCTCGTGCCAGACACCCTCAAAGGATCTGCACCCAACGCCTGGGGCCGGGACGTCGTCCCGGCCCCAGGCGTTGCCGACTACTACTACTACTGGTCGCGGTGGGTCAGTGCTGGCCGTGGCCGCCGTCACTACGACGGCGTTGGAGCGTGAACTTCTCGAAGACCGACAGCTCACCTGTGGGCGTGATGATGTTGTAGTAGGTGACGTGGATGCGGGTCATGTCACCGGGGTGACGGCCCGGGTCGACGGCGAACTCGGCGAAGCCGTAGGGATGCTCCGCGTCCCGGACGCCGATCCAGACCGCCGTCTCCTTCTCCTTGACCGAGTTGAACTTGCCGACGTGCTCCATCTGGACGTACGCCGAGTGATGCCCCTGACCGTCGGCGTCGTCGGTGGTGAAGCTGTTGTTGGTGATGCCGGACACGCCGCCACCGCCGAGGACCATGTGCGTCGTGCCGTGCGCACTGTCGATCACGTCGAGTGCGGTCTGACTCGGGTCGGGTGTGAGGGTGACGCTGCCGGGGACGACTCCACGCACCGCCAACGAGCGCTCGTAGTCGTGCTCGTGGCCACAGACCACCAGGTCGACGCCGTACTTGTCGAACAGCGGGCCGTACGCCGCGCGCAGCGCGACGTCGGGGCCGTTCGCGGCGGTCGCCGAGCTGATCATCACCTGGTGCATGCAGACCACGATCCAGTCGATGGCCTTCGAAGCCCGTGCCGACTTGAGCTCCTGCTCCAGCCAGGCGAGCTGCCGACCGCCGGAGTAGCCGTTGATGTAGATGTCGCCGCCCTCCTGCAGGGCGATGTCGTCGTTCTGCAGGGAGATCACCTTCACCGAGCCGACCGTGAAGGAGTACCAGAGGTTGTCGAGCTCGGGCTGGGTCTCGGTCGAGGGCAGTTCGAAGTAGGTCTGGTACGCGTCGAGACCGAGCTTGCCGTTGCCCAGCTCGATCTCATGGTTGCCCGCGCACGGCATCCACGGGCGGAATCGCGCTGAGCGGCTGTTGTTGGTGAGGAAGTCGCGCCAGACGCGAATGCGGTCGGGCCCGGTGTTGGCGTAGCAGAGGTCACCGTTGAGGAGGTGGAACAGCGGGCCGACCTTCTCGACGCCGGTGACGATGTCGGCAGCGGCGGGCGTGGCGTTGGGCTCGAAGTCCCGGCCCGAGGCGTCGGCCGGGTTCGCTCCCGTCTTCCACGTCACACTGGGCGCACCCTGGTCGCCGAAGCTGGTGAAGGTGAACGGAGCTCGGCCGGACGGCGCCGTGTGGAAGGTGCCGGCGTCGGGGGTGGCGCCGTCGTGCTGGGCCGCGTACAGGTAGTCGGTGTCGGCCTTGAGCTTGCTGATCAGCGCGTGATGGACCCAGACGGTCCGCCCGGAGGTGCCGTCCACGTAGGTCTTCGTCGTCGCGTGCACTGTGGAGCCGAAGCCGCCACTCAGCGTGCCGTAAACGACCCGGGGGTTCTTGACGGCCGCGTCGGTGACCCACGAGACGACCATCTGGCTGCGTGGGTCGGCGCCGAAGGTCAGGTGCAGGCCCTGGACGGGGGTGGTGGCCGAGCCGGTGGTGAGACCGGTGACCTCCGACCTCGCCGGGACCGCCTCGGCGGTTCCGGCGCCGAGGACCAGTGGCCCGGCGGCGGTGCCGGACACCGTCGCGCCGAACAGGCCGAGCGCGTTGCGACGAGAGATTCTGGTTTGCTTGGGTTCTTGGGACATTCCAGGGGCCTTTCGCGTCGTCGGGTGCAGTCGCACACCGACCGGGCAGCAGCGCTCCGAACCTGACAGGGGGCTGCGGCAGGTCAGCGGTGCGCGCACTCACGGACGCTAGGGAGCACGGTCGACCGGAGCGGTGAGACAGGTATGAACGCCAGGTGGCGGTCACCGCAACGGACGGCAATTCCCGGCGGCCTGGCCCTGTTTTGGGTAATGCCTTGGAGCGGTTGGGGTGTTCGGGCGCGCTCCCGTCAATCGTGATGAAGTCATGGGCCCGGCCAATGCGGCCGGACCCGCGCCCGTCGACCTGACGCCACCGGCTGTGGCCGACGCCGAGGAGATCGCCGCGCGGCTGGCGGCGGGGAGTGGGTGGTGGATCTGCGCAACCGGATCGCCTTCGCCGCAGGACATGTGTCGGGATCCCTCAACTTCGAGGCGGAAGGGCAGCTGGCCACCTACCTGGCCTGGCTGATCCCGTGGGGCAGGCCGGTCACGCTGCTTGCCGAGTCGTCGGCACAACTCGCTGCCGCGCAGCGTGAGCTGGTGCGGGTGGGCATAGACCGGCCAGCGGCTGCGGCCACCGGCGGGCCGGACGGCTGGGTCCGGGAGGGTGACGCGCCGGCCTCCTTCCGCCGGCGACGTTCGCCGAGTTGGCCGGGCGCGCCAGGGAGGAGGTCGTCGCCCTGGACGTCCGGCGTGGGTCGGAGCGGGCTGTCGGGTTCGTCGAGGGCTCGGTGCACATCCCGATCCACACCCTGCACCGTCGCCTCGACGAGATCACCGTGCGGATGCTGCGGTCCCGGCGGGCCGCGGAGGGCGCCGTGACCGTACGGCCGGGGCGCGCCGCGGCGGCCGGGGCCGGACTCGGCGCGGTCACCGGTTTCCTCGGTGTCGGTGGCGGCTTCCTCCCCGTACCGGCGCTGGTGGGCGTGCTCGGCATGCGGATGCGCAACGCCGTGGCCACCAGCCTGCTGGTCATCACCGTCAGCTCACTGGCCGCGCTGGCGACCCGGGCCGGTACGGTCGAGGGGCTGGACTGGGCGGTCGTGGGCCCCTTCGTCGGGGCCGCCATCCTCGGAGCCTGGGACGGGAAGAAGCTGTCCGCGAAGATCTCCGGGCACACGCTTCAGCGGATCTTCGCCCTGGTGCTGCTGGCGGTGGCCGCCTTCATGCTCGTCGACGCGCTGGTGTGAGGCACACCGTGACGCGCGCTCACGCCAGGGACAGGAACAGCTTCTCCAGCCGGGCCCGCATCGCCTCCGGGTCCTCGCCGTTCTTACGGCCGGACTCCATGTCCGTCACGCACTGCTGAAGGCCCGTCGCGATGATCGCGAACCCGGCGCGGTCCAGTGCGCGCGAGGCGGCGGCGAGCTGCGTGACGACCTCCTCGCAGTCCCGCCCCTCCTCGATCATCCGGATCACACCGGAGATCTGGCCCTGGGCCCGGCGCAGCCGGTTCAGTACGGCCTTCAGCTCCGTACCCGCGAGATCAAGCTCCACGATCACTCCTCGAAAAATACCCCTCGGGGTACTGTACGTCCCGGTTCGGGACGGCGTCGACCACCAAGGATCACACCTGCCATGACCAGTTCCCCCGCTCCCGTCGCCCTCGGCGCCGACCAGGCTGCACGAGCTGACCGTCATCGACGTGCGCACGCCCGTCGAGTACGCCTCCGGGCACCTGCCCGGCGCCGTCAACATCCCCCTCGACCACATCCGGCGTGCGCTGCCGGAGATACGGCACGCCGCCGAGCGCGGCGACGTCCTCGTCGTCTGCGCCTCGGGCGCCCGCTCCGAGAACGCCTGCAAGCTCCTGGCCGAGCAGGGCATCACCACGGCGACCCTCGCCGGCGGCACCGGTGCCTGGGCCGCCGAGGGGCACGACCTCCACACTCCGGCGGCCTGCGAGAGCCGGGCCGGCTGGAGCATGGAACGTCAGGTGCGCTTCACCGCCGGCACGCTGGTCCTCATCGGCCTCGTCCTCGGTATGCTCGTGCACCCGGCCCTCCTGTTGATCTCGGCCGGCATCGCGGGCGGCCTGGTCTTCTCCGCCGTCACGAACACCTGCGGCGTGGCGGCCGTGCTCGGCAAACTGCCGCACAACCGCCCGCGGGCGGCCGACCTGG
This sequence comes from Streptomyces sp. NPDC026515, assembly GCF_055567595.1. Classification (NCBI taxonomy): domain Bacteria; kingdom Bacillati; phylum Actinomycetota; class Actinomycetes; order Kitasatosporales; family Streptomycetaceae; genus Streptomyces; species Streptomyces sp. NPDC026515. Next base: position 47,594 of record NZ_JBVHQD010000012.1, on the reverse strand, counting down.
ACGCCGCGCTCGCCGTCCTCCGCAGCCGCTGAACGCTCGCCGTTCAGGGCACCGGCGCGGACCGCGCCGGTGCCCTGAACGGCAGTTCTCTCATGTCGAACGTGTGGTCGCCTTCGGGCGGACGTCGTCCATGTCGACGGCTCGGATCCTGCCGATGAGCTCCTCCAGTGCCTGCGGAGGCAGGGCGCCGGGCTGGGAGTAGAGCACCGTCCGGTCGCGGACGGCCATGAGGGTGGGGATGGACGAGATCCGGAACGCCCCGGCGAGCTCGGGCTGCGCCTCGGTGTCGACCTTACCGAAGACAATGTCCGGGTGGCGCTCCGCGGCGTTCTCGTAGACGGGGCCGAACATCCGGCACGGGCCGCACCAGGCCGCCCAGAAGTCGATCAGCACGATGCCGGAGCCGGTGACGGTCTCCTCGAAGTTGTCCTTGGTCAGTTCCACGGTCGGCAAGGGTTCCGCTCCCCTCTCTTATACCCGGTGGGGTATTGGTGTCCGTACGGTTCAACCGGCGCTGGGTCGGAGTTGTTCCACGCAACCGGCGGCAACGGTAACCAGTGCATACGCTCGAAGTCGGCCAGCAGGCCGTTGGGGCCGTCGTCCGGGTGGTCGGGACGGGCGGCCAGCGCCTCGTGGGCGCGGGCGAGTTGGCCGGCCAGCGCCTCCTCGCCCAGTCGGCGGTGGCGGGCTTCCGGGGCCGAGAGCCGGCCGTCGGCCGTCGGCCGTGAAGCGCACGTCGGTCAGCCGCAGCGGCGGGTCGTCGGTGCCGTCACGGTGGTGCCACTGGCCGGTGTGCGCGTCGAAGCGGTAGTCGGGCAGCAGTCGGTGGCCGTGCGTGGCGATCAGGTCGACTGCGTCGATGAGGCCGGCCCGGATGCGGGCCGGCCAGGCCGACGGCACACCCGGCGCCGAGGGGGCGCTCACGACTCCAGCTCTATGTCGACCTCGGGCGGCTGGTGAAGGGTGTTGTGGACCGTGCAGTGTGACGCCACGGCCAGCAGACCCGCACGGCGCTGCTCGGGCAGCTCCGGTGGAGGGGCGATCACGAGGCGCAGGGAGCCGACGCGCGCCGGGCGGTCGGCGGCCATGGTGAACTCCGCACGGACGCGCAGTCCGGCGCGGGGCAGGCCGTGCCGCTGGAGGTAGCGGCCCGAGTGGAACGCCACGCAGGCGGCCAGGGAGGCCGCGAAGAGCTCGGTCGGGGTGGGTGCGGTGTCCGTACCGCCCGCCTCCAGAGGTTGGTCGACCCGGAGGCGGTGCCCACGGACGTCCACCGTGTAGACGTCCTGCTCGACGTGGATGACCTCCAGACGATGGTCGTCCACAGACTGCGGACGGCTCGTGCCGAGGGACTGGAGTGTGCTGTCGGTCATGGCCGGCCCCTTCTCGCTGGTGTCGGCTGCTCCGGATTCCAGTCGACCGCCGAGCACGGGGGCGGGGCGAAGGGCCGACGGGGTGCGCCGAGGACCGTTCGGCCCTCGTGTCCGCCGCCACGTTGATATACCCTGCCCGGTATTTTTCCAGGGGGTTTGTACGTCTAAGCGGCCCCCCTGAGGCGTGACGGGCGCCGCCGAAGGCATACCCGGGTGGGTACCCGACTGGGCCCGAGTGGCCCATGCCCCGCTGTCATCTCCCGCACCACAGTGGAGGCATGGGCAGACACATCGTGATTCTCGGCGGCGGGACAGCGGGCACCATGACCGCCAACCGCCTGTGTCGCACGGATGACGGCCATGAACTCCGGGTCACGGTCGTCGACCAGGACGACGACCACGTCTACCAGCCGGGCCTGTTGTTCGTCCCCTTCGGTCTGGCGGAGCCGCACCACCTCGTCCGCTCCCGCCCGCAGCAACTGGACGCCGGTGTCGACTACAAGCAGGCGCGGATCGCGCGGGTCGACCTGGATGCACGGGCGGTGCACCTCGCCGGGGGCATCCGGCTGGTGTACGACGTTCTCGTGGTCGCCACCGGGGCCGAGTTGCTTCCGGAGGAGACCGAGGGGCTGACCGGAGAGGGCTGGGGCGAGAAGGTCTTCACCTTCTACGACCTGCCCGGCGCCGTCGGCGTCCATCAGGCGCTGGAGCGTTTCGACGGCGGCCGGGTCGTGATCGACGTCGCGGACCTGCCGCTCAAGTGCCCTGTTGCGCCGCTGGAGTTCGCGTTCCTGGCCGACTGGTACTTCCAGCGGCGCGGCATCCGCAATCGCGTCCAGCTGACCTACGCCACCCCGCTCGACGGCGCTTTCACCAAGCCGGTCGCGGCGAAGGTGCTGGGCGGCCTGCTGGCGGACAAGGGCATCGAGCTGGTCACCGAGTTCACGCTCGGCGAGGTCGACGGCGCCGGGGGCCGGCTGGTGTCCTACGACGAACGGGAGCTGCCGTTCGACCTGGCCGTGGTCGTGCCGCTGCACGGCGGCGCCGAGTACGTCGGCCGCTCCGAGGGGCTGGGCGACGAACTGGGTTTCATACCCGTCGACCCCCACACCCTCCAGCACCCCGACCGCCCCGAGGTGTTCGCGATCGGGGACGCGGCGGGCCTGCCGGCGTCCAAGGCGGGGTCCGTGGCGCACTTCGAGGGTGAGGTGCTGGTGCACAACATCGGCCGCTTCCTGGCCGGGCAGCCGCTGGACGCCTCCTTCGACGGGCACACCAACTGCTTCGTGGAGACCGGCTTCCACAAGGCCCTCCTGATCGACTTCAACTACGACACCGAGCCCCTGCCCGGCCACTTCCCGGGCCCGCTCGGTCTGCCGCTGCTGAAGGAGTCGCACGCGAGCCACTTCGGCAAGCTGGCCTTCGAGTGGCTGTACTGGCACAGCTTGCTCCCCGGCCGGGAAGTGCCCGGGATCGGCTCGGCCATGCCCGAGCACGGCAAACACCACGTGTCCGCCTGAGACCACGTGTCCGTCCGAGGAGAGAGGACCCCACCATGCCCACCGCCACCTACGACGGCACCGCCGTCCCCGTCGACGACGAGGGCTTCTTCACCGACCCGGCCCGCTGGACCGAGCCGATGGCCGCCCAGATCGCCCGCGAGCAGGGAATCGGCGAACTGACCGACCGGCACTGGACGGTCATCCGTTTCATGCGCGCCCAGTACGCCGCCAAGGGCACCGGCCCCACCGTGCGCGTCCTCGGCAAGACCTCCGGCGTGAGCGTCAAGGACCTCTACCAGCTCTTCCCCAAGGGCCCGGCGAAGACCGCCGCGAGGATCGCCGGGATCCCCAAGCCGCGCGGCTGCATCTGAGAAGGAGGGGTTCGCCATGGCGGACACGGTCACGACCACGATCGAGAAGGTGTCGATCATCGTATCCAAGGGTTCCCTGGAGGGGATCTACCCGGCGCTGATCATGGCCAACGGTGCCCGCGCCGAGGGCATCGAGGCCGACCTGTTCTTCACCTTCTTCGGGCTGGACGCGATCACGAAGAAGCGCTGGGAGCACATCAAGCTGGCCACGGTCGGCAACCCTGGTCTGCATCTGCCGACCCTGCTGGGCGGCATGCCGGGGGTCCCGGACCTGGTCACCCGTTACATGGAACGCAAGATGGACAAGCTCGACATTCCGCCGATCCCCGAGTTCATCGAGATGATCGCCGACACCGGCGCGGGCATCTACGCCTGCAAGGCGTCCGTCGACCTCTTCGAACTCGGCAAGGACGACCTCGTCGAGCAGGTCCAGGGCATCATCACGGTCGGCGAGTTCTACGAGCACGCGGCCGGCGGCCAGATCATCTACACCTGAGATGGCCGGCACAGGCACCGGATACGGTCTGCCGGACGGAATACGGCGTGTGTTCGCGGTGGTCGCCCATCCCGACGACGAATCGTTCGGCCTGGGCGGCCTCCTGGCCCTGCTGTCCGACACCGGCGTGCCCACGGCGGTCCTCTGCTTCACCCACAGCGAGATGTCCACCCTGCACGGCAGGCCCGGCGACCTGCGCACCGTACGCGCGGACGAACTCGCCGGCGCCGCGAGGGAACTGGGCGTAGCACGCGTGGAACTGAGTGGAACTGACTGGACATCCGGACGGCGCGCTGCACGACATCCCGGTGCCCCGCCTCGCCGCGGACGTGTCTCGCTTCATCGGCGAGCTGCCCCCAGCCATCTGCTGGTGTTCGACACGGTGGGTTTCACCGGCCACCCGAACTCCAGCGCGACCGGGAGTATCTGAGGCCTCTGGAGGGACTCGGTGAGGGGCCGGTCAGGGCGAGGGGGAGTCCCCACGCGTCGAAACGACGGGCTCGGTACCGCGCTCGGCCAGGCCGGCCTGCAGAAGGAGCAGGCGGGCCAGGTCACGCGCCTCGTCGGAGGTGAGCGCCGCCCACACACCCGGTTCACCGCCCTGGTCCCGGCCCACGTCCAGGGTGACCCGGCTGATGTGCCGGTCCGCGGGCGCGAGCCGCAGGCGCCGTACGGCGATCCTGCGCCCGCAGGTGGTCACGATGCGGCCGCCCTCGCCCGTAGGGGGACGGTCGTGTCCTGCCGTGGTCATCGTTCGCACGCTCCTTCGCCGGGTCGGTGACGGCTCCCGGGGTGTGTCGTGTCGGCTGCGACTCGGATACCTGGCGGGGTATCAGTGTCAGCGTCGTGCGAGGCAGCGTTGTTCCCCGCACGCGGCCGTCATCTCCGTACGGCGCGGACGAGCGCGTCGAGGGCCGTGCGGTCGACGCCCTCGGCGTCCTTCACCGGGCGGGTGACCGTCTCGGCCCGCAGGATGTCGGCGTACGGCCGCCACAGGTCGGCGACCTGCTCGGCGGTGTACAGCACGCGAGGATCCTGAGGACCGCCGTGGCCGTGCTCGGGGTTGGCAGCGTGATGGCCGACGAGCAGCAGGGTCCCGCCCTGGCGCACGGCGGTGGCGGCGCGGAGCAGCACCCGGGACAGCTCCGGCCACGGCAGGTGCAGATACGCGATCAGCGCCAGGTCGTACGTCGCCTCCGTCGGCGCCCAGACCGTGAGATCGGCGCGGACGGTACGCAGCCGCACACCCCGTTCCGCGGCCGGCCGATCCGCCTTCTCCAGCGCTACGCCGGAGAAGTCGACGGCGTCCACCTCCCAGCCCCGTTCCGCGAGCCAGACCGCGTTGCGTCCCTCGCCCGCGGCGAGGTCCACCGCCCGCCCGGACGGTTCCAGACCGGCCAGCTCCTCCTCGACGAACCGGTTGGGGCCGGCCTTCCAGACCAGTTCGCTGCCCCGGTAGCGCTCGTTCCAGCTCGCCGCGTCCATACTTCGCACCTCATCCCTGTCCCTCCGCGTGAACGGAATCCTCGTCCGTGTCGGTGTCGTCGTCCTGGGCCGCCGTGTCGTCCCCGGCGAGCAGATAGGGGTAGGGGCAGCCGCTGGGGTCCGGAGCGATGCAGGCGTTGCAGGGGCGGCATCGGTCGAGTACGCACTTCGGGGTCGGTCTCATGCCTCACCGCCTCTCTCGCCGAGGATGCCGGAGCGTTCGGACAGTCGCCCCGAGGCGCGCCTGAAGGCCAGAACGGGAACGTAGTGGCGTACGCGCGCGTCGGCGAAGAACGCGACCGCCTCTGCCGACGCCGTCGCCGGTGTCTGGGACGGGACGTCCGGAAACCGGCACATGAGCCGAGCCAGGACGTCCTCGCGGGTGCGCTGCTCCGCCGCGGCGCTCGGTGCGCCGGCCGGTCGGGTGTCGGGGCAGTGGCTGCCCGGCGGGACCCGGTCGGCGACGACGGAGAAGGAGATCATCTCTGCACCCCCTGAGGTATGGGCTCCGTGGTCAGGCGAGGGCCAGGAACAGCTTCTCCAGTTCGGCCTCGCTGACCGGAGGGATACGCCCCTGCTGCCGGTCGGCGAGGCACCGGCGAATCCCGCCCGCAACGAGGACCTCACTGTCTTCGAAAGTGTTTGGTGGGGGGCGGCGGCCGATGCCCGCGGCCGCCGCCCGGGAGCGCGGCGGATCAGACGTCGGCCGAGGCCGGCAGGGCGAGCCAGGCGCCGTAACCGCCGAGCAGGTCGGAGACGTCGGTGCGGCCCTTGCTGCGCAGCAGGCTGGCCGCGATGGAGGAGCGGTGGCCGCCCGCGCAGTGCACGACCACGGGACGGTCGGCCGGTATCTCGTCGATACGGCGGGACAGTTCGGCCAGCGGGATGTGCGACGCCCCCTCGATGAAGCCCTCTTCGCGTTCGCCGGTGTTGCGCACGTCCAGCACCAGCGGAGGTTCGTCGCCGTCGAGCAGCCGGCGCAGTTCGTCGGCGGTCAGGCGGCTGGCCTGCTCCATCTCGTCGGCCAGGGCGGGGAAGGCGCCCTCGGGTTCGCGCAGATAGCCGCCGACCTTGTCGAAGCCGATCCGGGCGAGCCGGGTGACGGCCTCCTCCTCCCGGTCCTGCGGCGCGATGACGACGACCTCCTGCTCGGGGCCGACGACCATGCCCGCCTGCTCGGCGAAGCGGCCGTCCGCGGGCACGTTGACCGCGCCGCGCAGATACCCGGGAGCGAAGTCCTGCGGTGAGCGGGCGTCGACCACGACCGCCCCCGCCGCGCGCCGCGCCATGAACTCCTCCACCGACAGCGGCCGGGGCGCGGCGGCCGCATCGAACAGACCGTGCTCCTTGCGGTTGAGGATGGCGTCGTAGACGAAGTAGGCGGGAGCGGCCGGCTGGCCTGCTGTCACCAGCTCCACGAACCTCTCCTCGCTCATCGGCCGGCAGGCGTAGTTGGTGGCACGCTGCTCGCCGATGGTGGACTGGCGCTGGGTGGAGAGGTTCTTGCCGCAGGCGGAGCCGGCGCCGTGGGCGGGGAAGACCCGCACGGCGTCCGGGAGGGCCATCAGTTTGTTCTGGATGCTGTCGTAGAGCATCTTGCCGAGTTCGTCGGCGGTCACGCCGATCGAGGCCAGCAGGTCGGGCCGGCCCACGTCGCCGATGAACAGTGCGTCCCCGGTGAGGACGCCGTAGGGGACCGCGTCGTCGGCGTGCTCGTACACCAGGACGCTGATCGATTCCGGTGTGTGGCCCGGGGTTTCGAGGATCCGCAGCTGGACGTCGCCGAGGCTGATGCGTTCTCCGTCGGTCAGCTTGCGGATGGGGTACTCCGCCTCGGCGCGCTGCCCGTAGCCGATCCAGGCGCCGGTGCGATCGGCGAGTTCCAGGTGGCCGGCGAGGAAGTCGGCGTGGAAGTGGGTGTTGACGACGGCCTCGATGGTGAAGCCGTGGGCGGCTGCGTCGGTGAGGTATTCCGAGACGTCGCGGCGCGGGTCGACGACGACGGCCTTGCCCGTGGTCTCGTCGGCGATCAGGTACGACGCCTGGGAGAGGCAGTCGAGGTAGTACTGGGCGAAGAACATGGTCGGATGACCTCCATGCCGAATGGGGTTAATTACCCCGGGGGGTATGTAAGAAGTGTCTGGTCCGTTCTTGTCGGAGGGCGGGCTGGTGGTCGGCCCGGGTCGGGGGAGGCCCGGGCCGACCGGTCAGAGGCGGCCGGTGAGCATGCCGTGCCAGTACACCGGCGGCAGGCCGTACCGCTTGAACGCCCACATCGTGCGCCGCTCCTTGAACGGGCTGATCAGTGGGAAGCTGGGCGTCGGGTTGAGGTCGTAGTCGAACTCGGCGAGCAGCATCCGGTCGCGGGCGGTCACCAGAGGACAGGAGGTGTAGCCGTCGTAACGCCGGGACGGGGAGCGTCCGTTCATCACGTCCAGCAGGTTCGCCGCGACCACCGGGGCCTGCTTGCGTACGGCCGCGCCGGTCTTGGACGTGGGCAGGTTCGCCACGTCGCCGAGGGCGAAGACGTCTCCGTACGACGGGTGCTGGAGGGTGTGTTTGCCGGCGGCGACGAAGCCCTGCGGACTGGCCGGGTCGGCGAGCGGGCTCGCCTTGACCCAGTCGGGGGCGCTCTGCGGCGGCACGGCGTGCAGAAGGTCGTAGCCGATGGTCTCCTTCGTGCCGTTCGCGTGGTCGGTGACCGTGACCTCGCGGCCGTCGCCGTCGACGGCGGTCATCTCCGAGCGCAGCCGCACCTCGATGCCGTACCGGTCGGCCACCTTCTCCAGGACCCGTGACCAGGCGGGCACCTTGAACAGTGCCGGATCGGGGACGACGAGGATGATCCGGATGTCGTCGAGGACCTTCTGCCTGCGCCAGTGGTCGGCGGCCAGGTAGGCGATCTTCTGCGGGGCGCCGCCGCACTTCAGCGGAGACGCCGGGTGCGTGAAGACGGCCGTACCCGAGCGCATCCGCCTGATCAGCTCCCAGGTGCGCGGGGCGTACTCGGGCGCGTAGTTGCTGCTCACCCGGTCGTGGCCGACGGCTTCGGCGAGGCCCGGTACGCCGTCCCAGTCGAGTTGGAGGCCGGGCGCCATGACCAGGTACTCGTAGGTGAGTTCGGCGCCGCCGGACAGGGTCACCGTGCGGGCCTCGGGGTCGACGGCCAGGGCTCGGCGGCGGATCCAGCGCACGCCGTCCGGTATGACCGACGCCTCGGGGCGGCGGGTGGTGCTCAGAGGGGCCTGGCCGCCGCCGACCAGGGTCCACAGTGGCTGGTACCAGTGGGTGTCGGACGGTTCGATCAGGGTGATGTCGCTGACGCCGGCGCGGCGGAGGCGGGCGGCGACGCTGATGCCGGCGCTGCCACCGCCGATCACGGCGATTCGGTGACGACCGGAGATCGGGGCGTCGGTGGGAGAGGGTGTTGCGGCCAAGGCGGGGCTCCTTTCCGGCTGGCCGGTGTGCGGGCGGCGGGGGTCAGGAGGCGTGCTCGTGTGAACCGGCCGCGACGGGGCGGCCGCCGCGAGCCCAGGCGCTGGTGCCGCCGGTGACGGAGCAGGCGTCGACGCCGTGGGAGTCCATCCAGTCGGCGGCGGTCCTGCTGCGGTTGCCGCTGGCGCAGATCACGTACACCTGTCGTCCGGCGGGCAGTTCACCGCACCGGGTGGGTACGGTGCGCAGCGGCATCGGCCGCGCGCCGGGGACGTGCCCGGCCGCATACTCGTCCGCCTCCCGTACGTCGACCACGAGCGCGCCGTCGGCCCAGGCCGCCGCGAACGGCTCCTGCGCAACTTCACGAGCCACTTCGTTGCCTCCTCAATTACCCCAGGGGGTATCTCTCCGGTGAGAGTACGACCGTCGGCGGAGGAGCGTCAAATACCCCAGGGGGTATTTGCCTCCGGGGTGAGTGGCGGCTTGGTGACGGCGTCGCGAACGAGCTGGGCCCCTGTGCGGTGAACCTGGGGAGCTGGAGGGCCATTCGTGTCCCGCCGCTCGGTCCGGAGCCCGTCGTGACCGTGCCGCCGTGGGTGGTGACCAGTTCCTTGACGACGGCGAGGCCGGTGCCGCCGCCTTAGGCGCGAGCCCGTGCCCCACGCCACAGGCGGTCGAGACCTGCGGCAGCTCGTCGGCGGGGATGCCGGACCGGTGTCGGTCACCTCTACGAGTGCTTCGGCGGCAGTGGCGGGCGGTGTTGCTGAGCGGGTTGCCGAGGGCCTGGTGCAGATGTGGTAGGACGGCGATTGGGGCTGGACCGGCTGGCTGGTAAGCGGTGGTCACTTGCTCGCCGGTCCTGGCGTTCCAGCGAGGCATGATCGGCGACAGGAAGGCTTGCCGCCGAGGCTGTGGTCTTCGGGTCGTCCGCCGTGGGATCGAAGCCGGTCCATGCGCCGTTCGCGATATGCAGGTGCAGGCGGCGCCGCTGGAGGACTCCCCGGATCTGGATAACGGCCGGGCGGGCAGCGGCGCGCCCAGGTATAGGCCGAAGCCTGTAACCGGCTGGTCCGGTGGCCGTGGATCCCGACCCACCGCACGAGCCCGAGCACATCATCCACCAGGCCACCTCCGCCGTGGCCACGCTCCGGCCGTCACCCAGAAGGCGGACGGCGCAACCTCGGTTTCCGATGGCGCAGGCGTGCATAAGTTACTCGGGAAAACGGCTCGATCGGGGCCATGACTACGCTCCATCCGATGATCGGAGTTGATCAGCTCGCGTCGCGATGCCCGTCAGGACGGCGTTTTCATCGTCATATGCCGGAACCCCCTCACGCGGTCACCGGGCCGCGTCCGGCAGAGGAGAGAACCATGCGCCCTGGTCGCATAGCCGCCGCTGCCCTCGCCGCCGCAACGATCTCCCTGACCGCTCTCGCCGCGCCGGCGAACGCGAGGCCAGCACCGACGGGCACACCCGGCGCGTCACCGAGCTGCACCATGCAGCGGTCGTCCACCCCCACGATGTCGATGACCTGCATCATGCCGATGCCGTCCGGCATGGCGATGCCCTCCGGCATGACGATGCCGTCCGGCATGGCGATGCCTTGCACCATGACGATGTCGTCCGGCATGACAAAGCCGTCTGCCATGAAAATGACCTGCACCATGACGATGCCGTCCGCCACGCCGACGACGTCGATTCCGCCCACCCCTCAAGGGGTCGTCAAAGCCGGCGCAGGGGGCAGCGTCAACAGTTCGGCGCCCGTGCGGATAGCGGCCGGGGCCGCGTTGGTGGTCCTCGCGGGCGGCGGCGGTGCGTTCGTGACCATGCGGCGCCGCGGTAGTCGGAAGGTCTGACCCCGCCATCGCCGGACACCTCCACGGCGCCCACATCCGCACACTTCGCCCGTGTCTATGTCATCCACGTCGGCTGACTCGCCCATCGCTGCCAGGCCGTCCCCCCAGCAGGGCGGCCTGCGTTTCAACCGCCGCTGGGACCGACCACGGTCACAGGCCGACCTCCGGATCGTCCATGGACACCGTGCACAGCGGGCGGTGGCCCTTCTCGTTCAGCGTGCGAGTTCGCGTGCGGAGTCGATTGTGATGGAGCCCGTAGGAGTTGGCCGCAAAGCTGCGGGCCGGGGAAATGTGCGCCAAGGCATCGGCGTCCAGGCCCTGGTCCGGCGTGAGCCGAACCGGCGTCATCAGATCCCGCGGACCCTGTTGGAGCAGTCCTGTCCGCGGTCGATGTCCTTGACTCCGTCGTGCAGCTGAAGCGGGCCGGCGACAAGGCCGACTACATGGGCTTCACCGTCATCGGCGCCAGGACCTTCCTGGGCAGCGGCCACCCGGCAGAGGCAACCGGAGGCGACGCCGACCGCGGCCTGATCGAGTCCACCGCTGAGCGCCAGACGGGCATGCTCCGCCCGCGCCAGTACCTCGGCACTCGCACTGCTCAGCGGGCTCACCACGATCTGCCCGCCGGTCCGCTCACCGGCCCGCTCGCTCATGAACCGGACGCTAGAACCCTGCCCCAGGGACAAGGCCAAACCGACACGGCCCGCCCAAGGAACCGCACCGCCTGCTCACCGTCGGCCGCGTCGCCCAGCAGACCCGGCTAACCCGAAGGTCGTACGCCTCTACGAGATCCACGCGACTCATCGCCCCACCCGCCCGCACCGCCTCCGGCTATCGCACGTACCAACCCGAGGACCTGCCCGTCCTCCGGTTCATCCGCCAGGCACAGGCCCTCGGGATGACCCGCAAGGAGATCAAGGCCGTCCTCGACGTCCGGCGCAACGGCCGATCGCCCTGCGCCCTGGTCTGCCTGCTCGACAGGCTTCTGGCGGAGACGGAGCGTCGCATCGCCGAATCCCGGGAACTGCGCGACGCCTTGCGCGCCGCTCGAGCCCTCGCCGACCCACCCGCGGGGAACACTCAACAGCGGAGCCGAGGCGATCTGCCCGATCATCGAAGAGACAGCCCTCCGCCAGGCACGGCACACGCTGCCCGGCACACAGCCGCAGGCATCGGCACCGACCTCACCGAGCGCTTGACGACCAGGGGTGGGATATATACCCCCTGGGGGTATAGTCGGAGTGGAGATGGGCCGCCACTGCGAAGGGGGCACACATGAATGCGATCGTGCACGCCTTGTCCATCGCCGGATCGATGACCTGGGAGGTCACCTGGGCGCTGATCCTCGGCTTCGCCCTGTCCGCGGTCGTCCAGGCGGTGGTGCGCCGGGAGACGGTCGTACGACTGCTCGGCGACAGCCGACCGCGTACGCTCACCCTGTCCGCAGGGCTCGGCGCGGCCTCCTCATCCTGCTCCTATGCGGCCGTGGCGCTCGCCCGCTCCCTGTTCCGCAAGGGTGCGGATTTCACGGCGGCCATGGCGTTCGAGATCGCGTCGACCAACCTTGTGGTGGAACTGGGCGTGATCCTGGCTCTGCTGATGGGCTGGCAGTTCACCGCAGCCGAGTTCGTCGGCGGCCCGATCATGATCGTCATACTCGCGGTGCTGTTCCGCGTGTTCCTCCGTGATCGACTGCTGCACCGGGCGCGGGAGCAGGCCGAGCGCGGGCTGGCGGGATCCATGGAGGGGCATGCGGCGATGGACATGTCGGTGCGGGGACGAGGGAGCTTCGCCCGGCGGCTGTTCTCGCGTGACGGCTTCACCTCCGTGTCGCACATCTTCGTCATGGAGTGGGCGGCGATCCTGCGCGATCTGGTGGCTGGGCTCCTGATTGCGGGCGCGATCGCTGCCTGGGTGCCGGACGACTTCTGGCGCACCTTCTTCCTCGCAGACCAGCCCCTCGCAGCCAAGCTGATCGGCCCGCTCGTCGGGCCGCTGGTGGCCATCGCTACATTCGTCTGCTCGATCGGCAACGTCCCGCTCGCGGTCGTGCTCTGGAAGGGCGGCATCAGCTTCGGCGGCGTGATCGCCTTCATCTACGCCGACCTGCTGATCCTGCCGATCCTCAACATCTACCGGAAGTACTACGGGGCCAGGATGGCCGCCTTCCTGCTGGCCACCTTCTTCGCCGCGATGGCGGTGGCCGGATATGTCGTGGAGTTCGCCTTCGGCGGCCTCGGCCTCATCCCCGACCAGGCCCACGCGAGGATCCCCGAGGAGGGGGTCACCTGGAACTACACGACCTGGCTCAACATCGCCTTCCTGCTGCTGGCCGCAGTCCTGCTCGTCCGCTTCCTGCGCACCGGCGGCCCGGCGATGCTGCGAATGATGGGAGGCTCGTCCGATAGTGCCGAACGCGAGCACGACCATGACCATATGCAGCACGGGAACCATCACTGAGCCGCGTCTCCGCCTGCAACACGACGACCTCGACGACCAGCCGGCAGCACTGCCAGGCAAGACACGAACAGAGCCGCTGCGCTACAGCGGTCGCGAGTGTTCTTCCTTTACGGCGGAATTACCCGCTGGGGGTATATTGAGATCATCCGACGTCACCGAGCGCGGGCGGAAGGCATGACGACAGCCAACGGCCGGCGAAGCGATGCCCGCCGCGTCGTCCTCCGCTGGACGCGAACTGCGATCATCGCGCTGGTCGCGGCCCTCGCCGTTCTCGTACACCACGAGACTGCCGCGCCGATGACGCATACCCCGTCCTCGCGGGCGGTCGAAGCGGCTGGCATGGACGGTATGGATCACGGCTCCGTCCTGCCGACGTCGGCTCGTACGAAGGGGCCTGTCTCACTGGCCCCGGCGGCTGTTCCGATAGCCGTTAGTGGCGGCGGCGTCTGTTCGGGCATGGCGATGCAGCACTGTTCCACCGCGAGTGTCGACACGGTGAAACTGGTGCCTCCGGCCGGGACCGCTATCGACCCCGTTCCGGCCTCTGCCTCACGTGTTGCCCCCGGACGGGATGTTCCGGGCACGATCAGCAGAGCACCGCCCGATCTGTCACTCCTCTCCCGATTGCTGCTGTAGGCCGCGTCTGCGGTTGCGCGTGTCCTCGTACGCGCACAGCCGTGCCCGCACGCGACCGAATCGAAGCAATCGAGAAGAGGACCATCCGTGAACACCATGAACCGCCGATCCGTACTGCTGACAGGGCTCGGCATCGCCGGCGCGGGCGCGCTCGCGGCCTGCAGCAACTCCGGCTCCGGCAGTACCCCCGCCCTGGTCAGCCCCTCCGGCTCCGCGGTCGCCGCGGCCGAGAAGAAGCGCCCCAGCAACGGCAGGACGCACGAGGTGACCCTGATCGCCGCCCCGGCCGTGGTCGAGCTGGGCGCTGGGATCATGGCGAAGACCTGGGCTTTCAGCGGGCAGACCCCTGGAAAAGAACTGCGTGTCCCGGCCGGCGACCAGCTGGCCGCCACACTGTCCAACCAGCTCCCGGACAAGACCACGACGTCCATCCACTGGCACGGCATCGCTCTGCGCAACGACATGGACGGCGTCCCCCCGGCCACCCAGGCGGCTGTCCGAGCAGGAAGCAACTTCACATACCGCTTCCTCGCCGATGCTCCCGGTACCTACTTCTTCCACCCCCACGTCGGAGTCCAGCTCGACCGGGGCCTGTACGCCCCGCTGATCGTGGAGGACCCCAAGGAGCCGCTGTCGTACGACGAGGAGTGGGTCGTCGTCCTCGACGACTGGCTGGACGGTGTCACCGGCACCCCGGACGAGGTCTACGCCGAGCTGAAGCGGGGCATGGGCGGCATGCACAGTGGCGGCACTTCGACCGCCTCGTCCAGCCCCTCGGACAACAGCAGCCATGACATGGGGAACATGGGCGGCATGGACATGAGCGCCGGCATGGGCGGGATGAGCAGTTCCCCGTCCGCCTCGCCCTCCGACGGCGGCATGTCGATGAAGTTCATGCTCATGGGCGCCGAGAGCCCGCTTCTCGGCGGGGACGCCGGCGACGTGAAGTACCCGCACCACCTGGTCAACGGCCGCCTCGCGGCCGACCCGCAGGTCTTCCGGAGCAAGCCCGGCAAGCGGATCCGTATCCGGCTGATCAACGCCGGCGGCGACACCGCCTACCGCGTCGCCCTCGCCGGCCACAAACTGACCATCACCCACACCGACGGCTTCCCCGTCCAGCACCAGCAGGTCGACGCCCTGCTGATAGGAATGGGGGAACGCTACGACGTCCTGGTCACCCTTGACGACGGCGTCTTCCCCCTGGTCGCACTGGCCGAGGGAAAAAATGCCACCGGCATGGCTCTGGTCCGCACCGGTTCCGGCGGCAGTCCCAGGGCGAACGTCCGCCCGAAGGAACTGGACGGCATGATCATGTCCGCGTCGCAGCTGAAGGCTTCGGACGATGCCCGGCTGCCGTCGAAGAAGGTGGATCGGGTCCACCGCGTCGAGCTGACCGGCAGCATGATGGCGTACGACTGGGCCATCAACGGCAGGCGGTTCGACATGAGCGACCCGACCGCACATCCGATCACGGTGGAGCAGGGCCAGCGCGTCCGGCTGGACTTCGTGAACACCACCACCATGTGGCACCCGATGCACCTGCACGGCCACACCTACCAGCTCGGGAGCAGCGGGCCCCGCAAGGACACTGCCATCGTGCTGCCGAAGAAGACGGTGTCGGTCTTCTTCGACGCGGACAACCCCGGCCAGTGGATGCTGCACTGCCACAACGCCTACCACGGTGAGGCCGGGATGATGGCGCTGGTGGCCTACCAGGGCTGACCCTTCGACTCCAGGGCCCGGAGGGTCACGCGGGTGCGATCCGGCTCGCCCGCAAGATGGCCTGCGATCTTCGGGCCCTCGACGGATTGGTGATGCCGCGAGAAGTCCCCTGATGGAGCATCAGCCAACGCCGTCGGTCCGTGGACGAGTGAGTGGAGGGGCGCCATGCGCGTGTTGTGGGCCGCACCCGGCCCGCTGCCGGTTCGTGATGTCCTGGACACGCTCAACGAGGACCGTGCCGAAGACTTGGCGTACACCACGGTGATGACCGTGCTCGTCCGGCTGGCCGACAAGGGCGTGCTCGCTCGGACCCGGCGCGGCCGTGGCTTCGTCTGCCGGCCTGTGGTGGACGACGAGGCGGCCATCGCGGTGCGGGACGTGCTGCAGCGTTATGGGGACGCGGCTGTGACGCATTTCGTCGCCGCCTCGGTCGCCGACCCCTCGGCGAAGGAGCGGCTGCGGCGCTTGCTGGAGGAGTCGTGATCCCGTCCGGCCGGCGCCCACCGACGGGGAACCGCGCCTTCTGGGCGATGGTGTCGATCGCCGTCCGGGTCTGGGTGAGCGTGGTGGTGTTCGCCTGCTGCGTGGTGGGGGTGCTGGCTTGCCAGGTGCATGCGCTGGGCCTTGAGGGGCCGTGGGCAGGACATCCGAGCGCCCTGCCTGCCACGGTCGCCGTCGCCGTCGCCGTCGCCGTCGCCGTCGCCCTCGCCGGGGCCGGAGCGGCTGTCGGCTCCGTGGCGGCGATTCGTATGGTGCGCGGCACGGTCGCCTTCCGGCGGCAGACATGCGCAGCGGCTGTCGAGGTCCCGGATGTCGCACGTGCCGCTGCCGAGCGTGCCGGCTTGGCCGATCGGGTCGCCGTGGTCGAGGACGGGCGGCCGTTCGCGCTGACGCACGGGATGCTGCGGCCGAGTGTGCTGGTGAGTACGGGGCTGCTGGCGCTGCTCGATCCGGCTGAGCTGGGGCCGGTGCTGGCGCATGAGCGGGAGCACGTACGAAGCCGGGATCTGTTGCAGAGCGCCCTGGTGCGGGTGCTTGTGGGCCGGCTGTTCTTCTTGCCCGTGATCGGGGAGCTGGCCGAACGGCTTGCCCTGGGGCGGGAGATGGCGGCGGACCGCCGGGCGGTGAGCGAGTGCGGGCGGCGGGCCGTTGCGAGGGCCCTGCTGCGGGTCGTCGAACATCCCAGGTGGGCGGTCGGCGCTCCGGCTGCGGCGATGGGGTCGGCGCGGATGCTCGACGCCCGTATCTGCCAGTCGGAAGGCGGGCGGACTCCGTCATGCCGCCTGGACAGAGCCCGACTGGCGTCGAGCGTGGTGGCCGTGGCCGTGGCCGTGCTGCTGTGGGCTGCGGCCGGGTCTGCGGCCCTGGCTGTGCACGATCACGGCGACAGGTGTCACGGCACTGCAGCCACGCGTGCCTTCTCTCGGGGCGAATCGGATGTCACTTGATAGGGGTGGCTGCCCTTCACCCTGTCGGCAACAGGGACGCCACGCGAAAGTCGTGGGCACGCCGTTGGCGTCAGCAATCGTGACCACGATCGAGCCGACGCCCTGAACGGCATCGTTCTGATGCTACCCGGGCAGGTCGAGGACGTCCCTGTCACTCGTTGATCGTCGCGGTCTCGGCCGCTGGTGAGGTCGCTGCCGGGGACGCGAGGCGACGGTGCCGCTGTATCCAGGAGAGCGTGACCGTCTTGCCGCGACGGATGGCGAAGCGCGCCAGGACGACGTGGCCACCCATGAAGACGACCTTGAGAAGGACAACCGCCAGGACGGCATCGACGCCCCACTCGGTCCACGCCGACGCGGCCAGCGCGGCGCCGAAGATCCCCATGTGTCCGGCGACGACCAGTGCGCCCACCACCGTCATGGCTATCGCCTTGCTGTGCCCTCGGGACCGGGCGGGGCCTGTTGCCGAAGCGGGGACGGGACCGGCGGCCTCGCCGGGTGGGTCTTCAGGTTCGTCGGGCCGACGCCAGGTCACCGTCAACTGGTCGCGACGGCCGATCTTCTCCAGGCGCCCGGTGATGCCGTTCTCGAGCCGCAGCAGGGTGTCCTCGTCATCGGCGTCGATGTGCAGTGTCAGCGCGGCCGAGGTGGCATGCAGGGTGCACAGGCCACCCGCGAAGCGGATGCTTCCGTAGGTGTCGGAGTGGTCGACGTGCTCCACCCGCGGCGGCCTGTGCCCGTCATCGTGAGGTTGACCGTCGGCGTGTCGGGTGGGCGGTCGACGGCGCATCCCGCTCATGCGGCTGAGGTGACCGCAGAGTTGGGCGAGGTAGCGGTCGGCACGGTCGGTCGCGACGCGGGCTTCAGCAGTCGGCATGGAATGTCCTTCTTCCAGGCGGCCCGTCGGGGGCGGGCACATTCGGCGCGGGCATCGACGGGTTTTAGGGGGCGAGGGCCTGCGGGATGTTCAGATCCTGGTGAGGGCGGCGCGCCAGCCGCGGATGCCCTCGGGGCGGACGGGAAGGGCGCTGTCGATGGTGGCGGCGTCGATGGTGTCGATCCGCCACCCGTCGGCGAACGCCGTCCGGACCTCCTGCGGCGCCACCCGGTGGGTGCTCCCGGATGTGGGCAGCGGCTCGTCGCGGAAGCAGAGCAGGAAGCAGCGCCCGCCGGGCCTGACCGCGGCGTGCAAGCTCTCGACGAATGCCTCACGGTCCTGACCGCGGAAGCCGTGGAGGACCAGAGAGGCGAGGAGCACGTCGAAGGTCTCGCCGAGGCCGGCCAGGAGCCGGGCGTCGTGGCGCAGGAATCGCGCGGTCAGGCCCCGTTCCTCGGCCTTCTTCGCCGCGAGTTCCAGGGCCCTGGGGGCGAGGTCGATGCCGGTGGCGTCCAGGCCGAGTCGGGCGGCCATCAGTGCGTGCTCGCCGGTGCCGCAGCCGACATCTAGCACCCGGCCGTGGACGGCGCCCGCGTCGGCCAGTGCTTGGAAGGTGGGCTGAGGCCGGCCGATGTCCCACGGCGGCGGGCCGGCGTACAGGTTGTGGTTGTCGGGCTGGTGTGGGGCGGCTGCACCGGGATGGTGCGGTGAGACGGACATGGCGTCCTCCCTGCACAGGGGTCGGCCGGACCGGCCGTAAGGTCTGCCGCCAGAGTTATCGATACATTGTGTCGCTGTCAATCCATGGTGTATCTAATGCGGTCAGCTCGTATACTCCGGGTGTGCCGAAGCTGTGGAACGAGACGATCGAGGAGCATCGCCGCGCGGTACGGGAGGCGGTGCTCAAGGTCACCGCGGCCCTGGTGGCCGAGCACGGGCTGCGCGGGGTGACGATGTCCCGCATCGCCGAGGGCACGGGTATCGGCCGGGCGACGCTGTACAAGTACTTCCCGGACGTCGAATCGATCATGACGGCGTGGCACGAACGGGAGATCGCCGGCCATCTTCAGGAACTCGCCGCCTTGCGCGACCGCCCCGGCAGCGCAGGAGAGCGTCTCGCGATGGTCCTGGACGCCTACGCCTCCATCCAAAGGCGGCGCCAGGGCCACGATCCGGAGATCGGTGCCGCACTGCACCGAGGCGACCATGTTGCGCACGCCGAGAAGCATCTGCGCACGTTCGTCAGTGACCTGGTCGCCGAAGGCGCGGCCGCCGGCGAGGTGCGGGACGACGTGGCTCCTGACGAGCTTGCCGCCTACTGCCTGTACGCCCTGGCCGCCGCGGGCGGGCTGACGTCCGAGGCCGCGGTGCGCAGGCTCGTCCGGGTCACGGTGGACGGCCTGCGCCCTTCCCGCTGACGGTACAGCTCCCGGACGGGAGAGGAGCCGTGCGCGAGGCCGACCGGCGTGGCCCGAACCGCCGCCCTGATTCAAGCCTGCTCCAGGCCCTCTCCTGATGGGCCTGGTGGTTCTGGTCGGCCGCCAGGATGCGCCCCACGCATGACACTCGGTGTTTGATGGAATACTCTCCGTATGTGATCAGTGCATGGACGGCGACATGGGCCGCCAGGCGACCGGGCCGCGCCGGCCTGCTGCTGGGCCTCGTCGTACTGATCAGCGTTCACCTCGCGGGTGCCGTACATGCCTCATCTTTTGCGGGGCCGCACCTGACTGTCGAAGTCGCGGTCAGTTCTCAGCCCGAGGCGGATAACCATCACGGGTGCGGACCGGGTCCCTGGCACGATCACAAGGCCGACGGGCACATCGATCACGCGGCGGACCGGCCTCGGGAAACCATTGACCGCGCGGACCTCGAATCCGGCCATCACGGTCCGGATCCGGTACCGCCGGTCGCGGAGGCCGAGTCTGCGCACGCTGCCTGGACCCACCCACCCGGCGGGTGCCCAGTACAGGACGGCCGCGGCACCCTCACACACCACTGCGTCTGGCGTCAGTAGGACCGCCCGCACGCCTTGACCTCGCGCGCACTGCGTGACCGAGGCGTGCCCGCGCGCCCCTCATCCGTCACGACCGCACCCGCCCGCACGGGGCATGGTGCGAAGGAGCCGTACGCCCATGCACCTCTCCCTGCTCGAACCCCTCGGGGCGCATGCCCCGCTCCCCGTCATCGCCCGCCGGCCCGCCCAACTCGTGGGCAACACCCCTGTCCTGTGGATCGGCGAACCCTTCGCTCCACCTGGCCGGGGCTTCTACGCCAAGCTCGAAGGCACCAATCCCGGCGGCATCAAGGACCGCCCCGGCCTTCACATGGTCGCCGAGGCCCGACGCCGCGGCGACCTCGCGCCGGGCGCTCCGATCGTCGAGTCCTCCAGCGGTACCCTCGGCCTGGGGCTGGCCCTGGCCGGGCTGACGTACGGTCACCCGGTCACCGTCGTCACCGACCCCGGCATGGAACCCTCCCTGGTCCGCCTCCTCACCGCCCTCGGTGCACGCGTCGACCAGGTCGCCGCCCCGCATCCGAAAGGCGGCTGGCAGGAGGCCCGCCGCGAGCGTGTGGCCGAGCTGCTGACTCGAACCCCGGGCGCCTACTGTCCGGACCAATACCACAACCCCGACAATGTAGCCGCCTACCGGCCTCTCGCCGCCGAACTCGTCGCCCAGCTGGGCCGCATCGATGTACTGGTGGCGTCGGTGGGCACCGGCGGCCACTCGGCCGGTGTGACGGCAGTACTGCACGAGTCGCTCCCCGAGCTGCGGCTGCTCGGGGTGGACGCGGTCGGCTCGACGATCTTCGGACAGCCCGCCGGTCCCCGGCTCATGCGTGGCCTTGGCTCCAGCATCCACCCCGAGAACGTGGACTACGCCGCTTTCGCCGAGGTCCACTGGGTGGCTCCGGCCGAGGCGGTGTGGGCGTGCCGCCAGCTGGCCCGGCGCTACTACACGTCCGGCGGCTGGAGCGTCGGGGCGGTGGCGCTCGTCGCGGGGTGGGCCGCGTGTACCTTCCCCGCCGGCACCCGCATCGCCGCGATCTTTCCCGACGGCCCCTACCGCTACCTGGAGACGATCTACAACGACGCCTGGTGCCGTGAGCATGAACTCCTCGGCCAACAGCCTCCGGAGGAACCAGACGAGATCGCCGATCCGGACGAATGCGTGGTCCTCAACTGGACCCGGTGCAGTCAGGTCCGTGACCCGCTGGGCCGCGACCTGGCCAAGGCGGGCGTGCGATGAGGGGACTGCGGACCCAGGTGGCCTCCTTCGACCGGCCGGCGCGGCTGTTGATGGTGAATCAGTTCGCCATCAACCTCGGCTTCTACATGCTCATGCCCTACCTGGCAGACCACCTCGCCCACGGCCTCGGGCTGGCGGCCTGGACGGTGGGCCTGGTGCTCGGCGTCCGGAACCTCTCCCAGCAGGGCATGTTCCTCATCGGCGGCACCCTCGCCGACCGCTACGGCTACAAGCCCGTGATCTTGACCGGTTGCGTGCTGCGCACGGTCGCCTTCGGGCTGCTTGCGGTGGCCGGTTCGCTGCCTGCCCTGATCGGGGCCTCGGCGCTGACGGGTCTGGCCGGGGCGCTGTTCAATCCGGCCGTCCGTGCCTATCTCGCCGCCGATGTGGGCCAAGAACGGCGTGTGGAAGCCTTCGCCGCCTTCAACGTCTTCTACCAGGCGGGTGTCCTTGTCGGCCCTCTCGCCGGACTCGCATTGCTGGCCTGGGACTTCAGCGCGGTGTGTGCGGTCGCGGCTCTCATCTTCGGCGCCCTTGCGGTGCTCCAGGCTCGCGCCCTGCCCCCGCGCGCTCCGGCCGACCGGGACGCCGGGCCGGCCTGGCGTGCGGTGGCCGCCGACTGGCGTGCCGTCGCCGCCAACCGGCCCTTTCTCCTCTTTGCCGCCGCGATGACCGGTTCGTACCTCCTGGCCTTCCAGGTCTATCTCGCCCTGCCGCTGAGAGCCCGTGACCTCTTCGGTGAGCAGGCAGGTCTGGTAACCGGCGCTGTATTCGCCGTCTCGTCGCTGGCCGCGCTGTCGGGCCAGCTGAAACTGACCGCGTGGGCGAAGCGGACTTTGGCCGGACCGCAGGCCATCGCGTACGGCCTTATCGTGATGGGGGCGGCGTTCATGCCGCTGCTCCCCGGCCCGCATGCAGGATCTCTCGGCTTCACTGCGAGTGTGCTCGCGCTCGTTCTGTGTGCCGCCCTGCTGGCCTGGGGCGGGGCCCTGCTCTACCCCTTCGAGATGGACACCGTCGTACGGTTTTCCGGTGACCGGCTCATTGCCACCTACTACGGCGCTTACAACACCGCCTCCGGCATCGCGATCTCGCTGGGAAATCTTGCCGTCGGTGCTCTGTTCGACACCGGGATCCGATGGCTGCCGTGGGCAGCGCTGGCCGTCACCGGGTTCGCCTGTGCGGGGCTGATCGTGCGACTGCACCGCGCCGGGCACCTGGCACCAAGGCTGGCTCCCGTACCGGGATGAGGTGACGTACCCGGCTCCGGGCCGTGGGAGTTCGGCGCCGGATGCTCATCCGAGAGCGAGGCCCACGACGTTGGCCGTCCCCTTCCCTCTCGACCCTCCGCGACCCGATCCTCCCCGACAAACTCTCCCTGTTCGGCGGTGTGGTGGTACCGCCCCGGCTGATCGAGCGGGTCGGTGACGAGGCGTTCGCCGAACACCCTGTCGGCACCGGCCCGTTCAGCTTCGTGCACTGGCAGCGCGACCACGAGGTACGGATGCGCGCCTTCGACGGCCACCCCGGACCCGACCAACTGGTGTTCAGCGCCGCCCCCAACGCCGCCTCCTCGCTGGCCGCCCTGCAGAGCGGCGGCGTCGACCTCGTCGCCGGACTCATCGCCGACGCCGCTCAGCAGCTCATGGGCTACGCAGCAATCGCAGCCAGAGACGAATAGTCCCCTACGTCGGGACGGCACGCCGGCGGAGTTCGGAAGAACCGCGGCCTTTCTTCTTTCGCCCTCCGCGTCGTACCTCACAGGAATCATGATGCCGGTGGATGGAGGGATGCGACACGGATTCTGACGAGCCGGGTGCAGAGACACGATCGCTCCATGTCGGGCCTTCCCCCGGGTTACAGCGAGGTGTGGTTTCCTCATGTCGTGCCTGGCGCTTGGCTCGAGCACCCCGCCCCCACCCGTCAGCCGCAGGCCCCGGCCTGAGCCCGGGGGGACCAGCTCGTCGGTCAACCGATCATCCAGCGCCTTCACCGAGTGCGGCTCTACCGCCTCGCTGATCCCGTCCTCGGCCACGTCCCACTGGCTCGGTGCATCCTCCACGATCGGGAGCTACACCGAACGGCTACAGTCCCCGGCCGCCCCCCGTTCCCACGGGGGGCGGCCGTTTGCGGGCGTCAGGCGGCGACGTTGGCGCTGGCGATGGCCTGCGAGAGAACGGCCAGCAGCGGCGGGACGTCCTGCACCGGGAGCATGACCTCCACCAGGGTGACGCCCTGCGGGTCGGCTGCCTCGTCCAGGGCTTCGGACAGTTCCGCAAGGCTGGCGACGCGCCGGGTGACGACCTTGCGGGGCCTGACAGCGAGTTCGTCCTCGCCGCGCAGGATCCGGAAGTGGGTGTCCTCGATGCCGACGGTGAAGATCTTTCCGGCATGCCGCGGGCCGAGCTTGCCCTGCCGACGACCGCGAAGCCGACGTTCCGGGGCGGTGCGGCGCCGGGCATGTACCGGATCGGCGGCAGCACCCGCGCCGGCCGCCCGCAGCCGCAAACGGTCGCCGAGGCGCTCCCCGGGTACGACGCCGTCGAGTCCGACGTGCCGTGGCTGTCGGAGAACGTCCGTCGGATCACGCTGCGTCCGGGCCGGAGCGCCATGGTCACCGTCACGCTGGACTCCCGCCGCGCGGCCCTGGCCGGCGACTGGACGGCGGCGCTCACCGTCGCCACGGACACCCCCTGCTGGGTGCCCGCGGTCCCGGTCGCGCTGCACGTCACCGAGCCCGTAGCCCTCAGCCGGCTGACCGGCCGGGTGCGCGCCCACGACGGCCGCCCGCTGCCGGGTGTCACCGTCCGGATCCACACACGTCAGGTCACGTACCGCCTGACGACCGGCTCGGACGGCCGCTACGCCATCCGTCTCGACCCGCGCACCGGCCCGGAGGCCACGGTGACCTTCACAGCGCCCGGGTACCGCGAGGAATCGCGGACCGTACGGCTGGTCGCAGGCCGGACGGTCACGGCGGACGTGGTGCTGATCCGCACGTGCGTGACACCGGGCGCGGCGGGACGGGACGAGCGAAACCCGCCCCGCCCCGCCGCGCCCGGGCGGGCCCGTCGCGCGGCCTCGCCCCTCTGGCGGCCTCAGCCCTCCACGCCCGGACGGCCGGAAGGGACATGAGCCGCACACCGCGTCCGACGCCCGAGGCGATACGCCGTTCCCCCCGAACTCGCGCCCCACGCCCGCGTCGCGGCCCGGCCACCGGCACGGCTACGCAGTGGACCGCCCCGACCCCGTCCCCCGCACCGTCCCTCGGGCGCGAAGGGTCGCACGAGGAACCGGCGCTCAGGGGGCCGCCGCCGTGTCATGATCAAGGCTTGCCTGATCAGGCGGTCGACACCTACAGTGAATGCGCTTTCATTTCTCTCGGGGACTCCGCGACGACCGCAACGCCGGCACGGACCCGACCGGTGAACGGAACCGCATCGTGACAGCCACGCCCACCGTGTACGACGTGGCGGAGCGCGCGGGCGTCTCCATCGCCACCGTCTCCCGCGTCTACCGCACCCCCGACTCGGTCCGTGCGACCACCCGCGAGCGCGTGCTCGCCGCGGCCCGCGAACTCGGGTACGTGCCCAGCGGCAACGCCCGCGGCCTGGCCAGCCGTTCCACCGGTGTCATCGGCCTGTGCTTCCCCGACTACGGCGACCCCGCGGCCGACACCGAGGACGACGACACGGCCATGCTCTACTCGGACCAGATCATCCGGGGCATGGAACGCGCCGCCCGCCGCCACGGCTACGCCCTCCTGATCGCCGCCTCGCTGAAGGGCGGCGCCGCCGGACTGGTCGCCAAGGTCGCCGGACGCGTCGACGGCTTCGCGGTGATGGCCCGCACGGTGCCCACCGAGGAACTCGAGGTGATCTCCCGTCGCAAACCGGTCGTGATGCTCGCGGGCCCCCGCGAGGGCACCGAGCACCTCGACCACCTCGACCACATCGAGGCGGCCAACGAGGACGGCCAGCGCCAACTGACTCGCCACCTCCTGGTCGACCACGGCGTCAGCCGCCCCGCCTACGTCGGCACCATCGAGGAGTCGCCCGACGTCCAGGCCCGGTTCGACGGCTTCCGGCTCGCCTGCCGTGACCTGGGCGTGGCGACCGGCGACGAACCCGCGCTCCGTCTCGACCGGCTGACGCAGGAGGAGGGCGCCCGGGCTGCCGCGCGGCTGTGCGAGCGGCCGGGCCCGCTGCCGGACGCGTTGGTCTTCGCCAACGACCAGACCGCCGTGGGCGCCCTGCGCGAGCTGGAGCGCCGCGGCCTGTCGGTCCCCGAGGACGTGATCGTGACGGGCTTCGACGGCATCCCGCTGAGCCGCCTCGTACGGCCCGCCCTCACCACCGTGCGCCAGCCGATGGTGCGGATGGGCGAGGAGGCGACGGAACTCCTGGTGCGCCGGCTGAGCGGCAAGGGCGACGGTGAGCCCGTCTCCCGCATGCTCCCGGTCACCGTGGCCCGCCGCGCCAGCTGCGGCTGCGAGGAGAAACCGCTCGCGGTCCGACCGGCCTGAGCGGCTGCTCCCCGGGCCCTGGGATGCGGGCCCGACGTTGCCGGGAGCCGGGTCCGGGCCGCGGGGCGGAGGCCTTCCGTGGCTGCGATGTCCCCAGGCGTGCCGCCGCGTACCCGGTGGCGGGGCTCAGCGGGTGTCGCGCCGCGCCGGGGTTCCGGGGTGGGGACGGGCCGTAGGCACCGTGGCGCTGCCGGACCGCGCGGCGGTCCGGTGTGACGGGATCGTGGCGCGAGCCGGGGTGGGGACGCCGACAACGGAAACGGGGTGGGCCGGGGCTCACGGATTCACGGAGGCGGTCGTGTTTCCGTCCGGCTGTTCCGGTTCCGGCGGAGAGGCGGGGGCTCGGCCGTTCCCGCCGGCGAGCGCGAACGCGCCCGGGCCCGCAGGTCCTGTGTCCATGGACACGGCGGAAGCCGATGCGGTCAGGCCCGAGGCCGGGCCGGGTGGCCCCGTGCGAGAGGACCGGTTTCGCCGTCGCGCGCCACGTCGTCTGCCGAGGTTCACGGTGCGGCGCCGGGCGGGGAGCGACCGACGGCGCCTCCCCGGTCGCCCCGGTGCGGATCAGTGGGGGCCCGCGTCCCCTTGAGTACGGCTCCGGCTCTCCCGGTCCGTCGGGTGGTACCGCGACCGGAGGCGGGTGAGAGGGCGCCAGGCGTGCGCAAGGGTGTTTTCCAGCCGTCCGGGCGGACGTGTCAGGGACCGGGGAACGGCTCCCGGGGGTGCGGCCCCCGGCTGCCGGGCCCGAGAGCCATGACCGGTCCCGGTCCCGCGGGGGCCCGTCGGGGTCGCGTATGTCACACCGAGGGGGCGCATCCCCGCGGCGACGATGTCCGGCCGGCCGGCGCGAGCCGTGCCGCAGGTGGTCCTCGTCCGGGTCCGGGGACGGTCGTACGTCGTCGGACGACGGCCCCGGGGGAGGTTCCCGGCAACGCCGGACGGTGATTGCGTAAGCGAACTCGCTGACGAGTCCGCAGGATGCCGTCCCGTTGGCCGGAGAGGCCGCGCCCGGATCGCGGGCCTTCGTGGCGGGCCGTTTCAGTGGGCGCGGAGGGGTGCGCCAGGGGCGCTGGTGCTCCGTAATCACCGTAGGACAGACGCTTCGGGCAGGTGGGGTGAAGTCGCCCACGTCTACTTTATTCTTGCAAATTCCTGACCTTGGCGTGGTGTCATTCCCGCAGGTCCCGCATCCGCGGGACGCGACAGCTGTCCCGTCCCGCACCCGTCATGCGGAGCGCCGGCATCTGATGTCCGGGCCGTTACGGGAGTGTGACCAAGACTCCTCTTGTCAGTTCGGGATTGGCTGGAACAGAGTGATGTATGCGCTTACAGACAGCGCATACATGCACCTGAGCTCAAGGAGGAGCCGTCCATGAACCGCGCCGCCGCAATCGGTTCGATCACCCTCACGCTGGCGTCCGCGCTCGCCCTGACCGCTTGTGGTGGATCAGGTGGCGCGGGTGTCGCCGCCGACGCCAAGCAGACCCTCACCTCCACCGTCTTGACGCTGATGAACAGTTCGGCCGCGACCTCCCGGTTGGTGGCGCCGTCGCCCACCAGCTCGGCGATCCTGGCCTCGGCCGGGGTGAGGCTCGGCCCGGCCTCCCCGCTTGCCGCCCCGACCCTCGCGAGTTCGTCCCTCGCCCGCGCCGCCAGCGGAACGGCGCCGATCCGGGTCGCGGTCTCCAAGGCCTCGTCGAGAGCCGCGCGGGCCGCGCTCCTGCGACGTGAGCGCCGCTCCACCGTGCCGAGGGAGATGAGGGTACGTACCAGGTCCACGGGCAGGGAGAGCGCCCGGAGGCGGTGCACCGCACTGCGCAGGGTCTCCGCGCCCTCCCGCGCACGGCCCGCGCCCGCTTCGGCCAGCCCCTGCGCCCGCTCCAGCGATGAGAGCACACCGGCGGGCGTCGCGTGGGACACGTGTCCACGCGCCTCGCGAAGCACGACGAGCGCCTCATCGGTGTCGCCGAGGACGACCAGTGCCTCCGCCAGGTCGGCCTGCCAGTGCAGGAAGGGCGGCCCGGCGGCCCGCATGCCGGAGGCGATTCTTCTGACGCGTTGCAACGCCTCGACCGCGGCCGACGCCGCGCGGGGGTCGTGGCCGAGCAGCTCCGCCTGTCCGAGCACCGCCAGCGCGTGCAGGAGGAGCAGCCGGTCACCGTCGGCCTCCGAGGCGTCAACCGCCTGCCTGGCCAGGCGGCGGGCCTCCTCGGGGGTGCCGCCGACGGTTGCGGCGAGCGCGGCCGCGTACAACGCCCGGGCCGACCAGGGCGCGGTGTCCGCACAGCGGGCCGCGGTAAGCACGGCCTCCCGGCACTGTCCGGTGCGCGCCTGGACGCGGGTCAGCAGGACCGAGGTTTCCAGTACTTCCTCGACGCCGGGGAAGGGCGAGAGCGAGGCGAGGAGCGGGCCGGTCTGCTCCCGGGCCTCGGCCACGCGGCCGTCGTCCAGGGCGAGGGATGCCCGCGCCCGGAGCAGCCGGCGGGTCCCCGGTCCAGCGGTGATGCCGTCGGCCAGGGCGAGGGCTGTCTGGAGCATGGCGTCGGCGTCGGACGGTTCGCCCTCCAGGGCGCGTACCCGGGCCAGTGTGTCGAGCGCCCCGATCCTGGTCTCCGTGTCACCGGCCGCCGCCGCCCGCCGCACGGCATGCCGGGCGTACCGCGTAGCCTCCCGCAGGTCCCCGGAGAGCAGGCCGCGTACCGCCAGGTCGTGGTGCAGCCATGCCTCGGCCTGTGGGTCGCCCTCCGCGTCCCGCAGGCCGTCCTCGATCAACGCGGGTGCGGCCTGCGGATTCGGCCCCGCGATGCGCAGCAGCACCAACCGGGCCCGCACCCGGCGCCGTGCGGAATCCGACTCGGACAGGACCGTCTCCGCCGCGTGGCGGGCCTCCTCCGCCCGCCCGGCGTCGCGGGCGAAAGCGGCTGCCGCCAGCAACCGCTCGGTACGGTCCGAGGCACGGTCGGCGGGGGTGCGGCGGGCTGCGAGCCCGGCGAGTTCGCCGGCGGTCGCGAGGGATCCGTCGCGGCGCGCGGACTCCGCCGCGGACATCAGGGTGCGGGCGGTCTCCTCGTCGTCGTACGGACGGGCCCAGGCGAGATGGCGGGCGCGTTCGACGGGCTCGGTGACCACGCCGGCCAGCAGCGCGTGTGCCTGTCGGCGCCTGCTCTGCGACGCGTCGGCCTGGAGGGCCGCGCGCACGAGCGGGTGCCCGAAGCGAACGGCTCCGTCGGCGTCGGCCGACGCGACGCCCAGCCGCTCCGCCTCCGTCAGATGCGCGGCCGGGCAGGTGACCCCGGCGGCGCGGAGCAGCGTGAGCGTGGGACGGCAGGCGATGCTGGCGATCAGGAGGGTGTTCCGGACCGGCTCGGGCAGCGTGCTCGCTCGGTCGAGCAGCCGGGTGCGCAGTCTCCTCGGGACGCGCAGCGCGGGCCAAGCGTCCGGCGGCGGGGGTCCGACGAGGGCGGCTCGGGCCAACTCCAGGGCGTAGGAGGGGTTTCCGGCGGCGGCCTGGCGGATCGCGCGCAGGACGGCCGGCGGCATGTCGGGGGCGACGCGGTGGTGCACGAGGTGAGAGACCTCGGCGTCCGTCAGCGGGGGCACGGGCAGTTCGACGGTGCCGGGCGGACAACTGCCCAGCCGTTCCGGCTGTTCGCCGTCGGCCACCCGCTCCGCGGCCACCATGCTTACGACGGTGTCGAGCCGCCGCAGGGCGAAGGCGAGGGTGTCGACGGTCGGGGAGTCCAGCGCGTGCAGGCCGTCGACGACGAGCAGGAGCGGACCTGCCGCCGCCAGCCCGCGCAGCACGTCCCGGACGGCGATGCGCAAGGCCAGCCGGTCACGGCTCGACTCCGGTTCCGGGCCGCGCAGCAGTGCGGATCGCAGCGCCGTCCGGAGCTCGGAGGGCAGCGCGTCGAGGGATCCGTCCGGGACTCGCGAGAACAGGTCCACAAGTCCGGAGAAGGGAAGTTCGCTGTCCTCGTCGGACGGCGTGCACCTCAGGACGACACCGGTCGCGTCGGCGGTCAGGGCGTCCACGAGCGCGGACTTGCCGATTCCGGCCGGACCGTGCAGGAGGACTCCGTGGCGGGCCGCCAACTCCGCCCGTGCGGTGGCGAGCAGTTCGGAGCGCAATGTCAGCGACCGTGCTGTCCGGGCGGCCACACACCCTCCGACCGGTACGTTCCGGGATGCCATTTCATGTGCTCATGACAACCGGGACGGATTCGCGCTGTCAATGACCTTGGTCACGCGCGCGGGTCGGCCATAGCCGTCCCGCCCCGAGGCCGCCGCGGGCCGCGGTGATCCCGTGGCGCGACCGATTCCCACGGGAAGGCGAGCCGCTGACCGTGCGGTCTTGCCTCCCGGACTCCGGCGGCGCATCATGAGGCCTCTGATCAATGCCGAGCCGAGCGAACCGGCTGGCCGGCACCGCGCGGGCAACGGCACCGATCCGCCGCACTGTCGGGACCTGCGTCGCATTCCGTCGGGAGTCATGGTGAGGGCAACGCACGTCGGACCGGTCGTGGCCATGCCGCCGGTCTGGACGAAGCGCCGGCACGTCGACCTGTGCCGGACCCACACCGCGCTCTGTCGCTGACCGCACGTCCTGGCCCCTGCCCGTGATCCGGTGCGCACCCGCGCTGCCCGGCCGGGCCTGATCTCGCGTACCCAGGTGTCCGTCTGTCTCCGCAAGGACTTCCACCTCCGATGCCACCGGCATCGATGAGAAGGGACGAGCAGTGAGCGCAAAGCAGCCCAGAACCCTGAAAACCGTGACCGCCGCCGGTGGCACCTCGGAGACGTACGACCTTGCGATCGACCCGACCCGATCCACTCTCGACACGGCCGTCCGGGTGGCGGAACTCGCCGAGGCGGCGCGGTTCGACGCGCTGTTCACCGCCGATCTGCTCAGGTTCGACGCCCAGGGCGCGATCGGCGCGCAGGAGCCGCTCGTCTTCGTGTCCGCGCTCAGCCAGGTGACCTCACGGATCGGCTTGATCGCGACGGTGTCGACCACCTTCCACCACCCGTTCAACCTGGCCCGCCTCTTCGGCACCCTCGACCACGTCAGCAACGGGCGGGCCGCCTGGAACCTGGTGACCTCCTCGATCGGTGAGGAGAACTTCGGCCACGGCGAACTGCCCAGCCCGGAGGATCGCTACGCCCGCGCCGCGGAGACCCTGGACGTCGTCAACGCGCTGTGGGACAGCTGGGAGCCCGGCGCGCTGACGGCCGGTGCGGACGGGAAGACGGTGCTGCACCGCGACCTGGTGCGCCCGATCCACCACTCCGGCCGGTTCTTCACCGTGACCGGTCCCCTCAACATCCCGCCGCTGCCGCAAGGGCGTCCGGTGCAGATCCAGGCCGGGCAGTCCGAGGCCGGGACGGCACTGGGCGCCCGCTACGCGGAGATCGTGTTCACCTCGCTGCCCACGCTCGACCACGCGCGGGCTTTCACGCGGAAGATACGTGGCCAGGCCCGGCGTCTCGGGCGCCCCGACGGACTGCCGTTGATCTTCAGCTCGTTCCACGCCACCTTCGGCGCCACCGAGGAGGAAGCGAGGCGTCTCGTACGGGAGCAGCGGGAATCGATCGACTTCGAACGCGGCCGTGCCCAGGTGGCCGACATGCTGGGCGGCGGACTCGACCTGTCGGAGCTCCCGCTCGACGCGCCGCTGCCGGAGAGCCTGCTGCCCGACGTGAACTCGGTCAGGGGCCGCCGCGGCCGGGTCGACATCTTCACCGGCTATGCCCGGCAGGGCTACACCTTGCGGGAACTCGTCGTCGCGGCGCAGGACACCGGCCACTGGGCCGCGGCGGGAACTCCCGAGCAGCTCGCCGACGCCGTCGAGGAGCGCTTCCGCGCGGGCGTCCTCGACGTCATCTCACTGAGCGGTCTCGCCGACCCGCGCCGGCACGACTTCATCGTCAACGGACTTCTCCACGAACTGCGCAGACGAAAGATCGTCGCCGACGACTACACGGGCCCCACCCTCCGCGACAACTTCGGCCTGGCCCGCCCCGGTCTCGGCCGCGACGAGCAGCGGGCGGCGTCATGAAGTTTCTCGCCATCACCCTCATCGTGCACCGGCCGGATCCGGTCAGCGGAGTGCTGAAGTCGACGCACGACCGCTTCCGCGAGGTCGTCGAGAACGCGGTTCTGGCGGAGGAGTTGAGCTTCGACGGTTTCGGGGTCGGGGAGCGGCACGAGCGGCCGTTCATCTCCTCGTCCCCGACCGTCGTGCTGAGCCACGTGGCGGCTCTCACGAAACGGATCCGGCTCTTCACCGCTGTGACGACGCTCAGCCTGCTGGATCCGGTCCGGGCGTACGAGGACTACGCGACCCTGGACCATCTGTCCGCGGGCAGGCTGGACCTGATCATCGGCAAGGGCAACGGCACCGCCCAGCGTGAGCTGTTCCACGTCACCCCCGAGGATCAGTGGGACCGGAACGCCGAGAGCTACGAGGTGTTCCGGCGGATCTGGCGGCAGGACAAGGTCACCGCTGCAACCCGCTTCCGCCCACCGCTGACGGACGCCGAGGTCTGGCCGCGGCCGTACCAGCGGCCGGTCCGGGTCTGGCACGGCAGCGCCACCAGCACGGAGTCGGTCGACCTGGCCGCGCGCCACGGCGACCCGCTCTTCTCCGCCAACGTCACCAACCCCATCGAGCCCTATGCCGCGTTGATCCGCCATTACCGGGAGCGCTGGGAGCACTACGGCCACGACCCGGCGCGCATCGCGGTCGGGGCGGGTACCGCGGGCGTCCATGTGGCCCCGACCTCGCAGGAAGCGCTGGCCGCGTACCGGCCGGTCTTCGAGTCGAACCTCGCGTTCCTCAAGTCGGCCGGTCTGCCGGTGGTGTTCGAGACGCTGGAGGACTTCGTCGAGCGAAGCTCGGCCCTGGTCGGCAGCCCGCAGCAGGTCATCGACAAAGTGCACCGCTACCACGAGCAGTTCGGACACACCGTCCTCCATCTGCACGCGGACGCGAGCGGCGTCACCGACACCCGGCACCGCGACTCGCTCGAACTGTTCCAGACCGCCGTCGCCCCCGCCTTGCGCAAGGACATCCCGGACCCGCCCTTCGACTGGAGTCCCGTACGGCCCGAACCACCGACCACCATCCAGGAGTCCCCTCGTGCCTGAGACATCCCTGGGCGTCCTCGACCTGGTCCCGATCCCTTCGGGCGGAACGGCCGCGGAAGCCCTGCGCAACTCCGTCGACCTCGCTCAGCAGGCCGAGCGTTTCGGATACGGCCGCTACTGGTTCGCCGAACATCACCTCAACCCCGGCGTGGCCGGCACGTCCCCCGCCGTTGTCCTGGCGCTGACCGCCTCCGCCACCTCCACCATCCGGCTCGGTTCCGGAGCGGTCCAACTGGGCCACCGCACGGCACTTTCCACCGTGGAGGAGTTCGGACTGCTCGACGCGCTGCACCCGGGCCGCTTCGACCTGGGCCTGGGCCGCTCGGGCGGACGCCCTCCGGGACGGCCGGCCGGACCGCCGCCGACGGCGCCCCCCGTCGTCGACGGCCGTACCTCGAACGGGCTCCTGATCCCGCCGCGTTTCTCCTTCGAGTCCCTGCTCGGCTCACCCCGCATCGCACTGCAACGCAGGCTGCTCCAGCTGCCGGGCGCCGAGTCGCAGGACTACGCCGAGCAGATCGGCGACGTCCTCGCTCTGCTGGCGGGAACCTACCGCTCACCGGAGGGCGTCGAGGCGCATGTCGTGCCGGGGGAGGGCGCCGACGTGCAAGTGTGGATCCTGGGCAGCAGCGGTGGTCAGAGCGCCGAGGTGGCGGGGGCGAGAGGGCTGCGGGCCGCGGCCAACTACCACGTCAGTCCGGGCACGGTCCTGGAGGCGGTGGAGGGCTACCGTTCCTTCTTCCAGCCCTCCGAGTTCCTCGACAAGCCGTACATCAGCGTGTCGGCGGACGTCGTCGTCGCCGAGGACGAGGCCACGGCCCGTGAACTCGCCGCCGGCTACGGGCTGTGGGTACGCAGCATCCGCACCGCCGAGGGCGCGATCGAGTTCCCGACACCCCGACAAGCGCGCGCCCACACGTGGACCGACGAGGACCGGGCCCTCGTCGCGGACCGCGTGGAGACCCAGTTCGTCGGCTCACCCGGACAGGTGGCCGATCAGCTGGAACGACTCCAGGAGGCCACGGGCGCGGACGAGATGCTCATCACGACGATCACCCACAGCCACCCGGACCGCGTCCGTTCCTACGACCTGCTCGCGCGGGAATGGCGCCGACGGGGCCACCAGCCGGGTTGAGTCGGCACGGCCCGCGACGCGAGGTCCGTCCGGTGCGCGGACCTCGCGGCGCGGGCCACCGACCGCGACGGCCGTCGCACCACCTCGGCTCCGATACGCATCGGGCCGACGACGCGTCGGAGTACCGGGCGCGGTGCGGCTCACACGTCCCAGGCCTGCCGCTCCACCCAGTCCTCGAAGGAGGTGAGAGGGATGCCCAGGGCGCGGGCGAAGTCCGGGTGTGCCGGCTGCGGATGGTCGTTGATGCGGGCCTGGCCGAAGCCCATGGGTGGCATGCCCGCCGCCGTGGCCTGCTCCGGCGTCATCTCCGGCGCGGCCACCTGCACGCCGAGCCGGCGGGTGAGCACCTCGGCGATGGCGACCATGGTCAAGTGGTCGCTTGCCAGTTCCAGTTCGACCTCCGTGAACCGCTCGGGCTCGGCGACGGCCGCGGCGACGGTCCGGCCGATGTCGTCGACGGCGACCAGCGACAGCCATGTCGTGGGTCTGAGCAGCGTGGCGAGTCCGGCGCGCACGCCACGAGGGAACATGATCCGCTCGGCCGGGAGGAAGTTCTCCATGAAGAACCCCGGCTTGACGATGGTCCAGTGTGCGAAACCCGCCTCGCGCACCCGGTCCTGGATACCGGATTTGGCCGTGTAGTACGGCTCCATGGGGGAGCCGGGCTCCACCCAGCTCACATGCTGTCCGGCGCCGGACACCGAGGTGTGCACGAACTGCGGGACTCCGGCGGCCCGCGCCCCCGCGATCAGGTTCTCGGCCTGCGCGACCTCGCCTTCGAAGCCGCGTTCGGCCAGGTCGGGCATCTGCACCGAGAAGACGGCTCGGGCCCCTCGGGCCGCGGCGACGACGGAGTCGCGATCGTCCAGATCCCCCGCGACGAGTCGCGCGCCGAGCGCGTGAACGGCTCTGGCCCGGTCGCCGTCCGGGTCACGGACGAGAGCGCGTACCGGTGTCCCCGCGCCGAGCAGGGCGCGGGTGACGGCGCCGCCCTGCCTGCCGGTGGCGCCGACGACGAGGACGGGTCTATGGGAACGGATCATCGGCGCTCCAGGAAGGGGTGAACATGGACGACCGGCACGCGACAGCTAAGTGGCGGGGCCCGCCGTTTAACGCGCCGTACGATACGGAGGGCCCCGCCACTTAGCAAGGTCGGAGAGAGCGCATGACCGTTCGGCGCGCGGATGCCCGTCGCAACTACGCCAAGATCCTCGAGGTCGCCGAGAAGGAGGTGGCAGCACACGGAGCCGAGGCGTCCCTGGAGCAGATCGCTCGCGTCGCCGGCGTCGGCTCGGCCACCGTCCGCCGGCACTTCCCCAGCCGTCGGGCGCTGCTCGAAGCGGTCTTCAGCGAGCGGGTCGCCGCCCTGTGCGCCCGGGCCGAGCAGCTCTCCGGAGCCGACGACGCCCGCGCGGCGCTGCTGGAATGGCTGGCTGCCCTGACCTCCTACGCGGCCACGGCGCGAGGAATGGCCGAGGCGCTGACCGAGCCGACAGGAGATCCCGGAGCGCACGTCGGCGCCTGTTCCGCCCGGCTCGGCGCCGCCGTCGACCCGTTGCTGCGCAACGCGGAGCGAGCCGGTGCGGTCGCGGCGCACATCACGGTGACGGACCTGATCTTGCTGGTCACCGGCATCGCACTGGCCACGGAACACCATGAAGATCCCACCGCCGAGGCGCATCGGCTCCTCGCGCTGACCGTCGCCGGAGTCAGTCCGCTGCGCTGAGGCCCCGCCGTCCCCGGTCGCGGACGGCAGGCCTCCTGCGGTGGAGGGACGCGGAGCCGGCCGCGGCGGTCGCCTTCGTCACGGTGTGCCGGGTCCCTCTCCGGCCCATGGACCGACTCACCGGGCCAGCTCGCCCAGCAGCCGCCAGGTGCGCCGGCGATCCGCCTCTCCCGCGATGTCCGTACCCGAGAACACGACCTCGGTGGCGCCCGCGTCACGGTAACGGCGTATCTCCGCCTCGACCGCCCTCTCGTCGCCGATCACGGCCAGGTCACCGGCCCGTCGACCACCGGAGAGCTCGATGACCTGCGCGTAGGACGGGATCCGCTCGTAGAACGCGAGGCTTTCCACGGCCTGGGCCCGCACCGCGTCCACATCGTCCGTGACCACGCCCGGCACCAGGGCCACCACCCTGGGCGCGGGGCGGCCGGCGGCCTCGGCGGCGGCGTGCAGCGCGGGCACGATGTGCTCCGCGAGGGCGCGCGGCCCCGCCAGGTACGGGAGGATCCCGTCCGCCAGCTCACCGCTGACCCGCAGTGCCTGCGGTCCCATCGCGGCGACCAGCAGCGGGACCCCGTCCTCCGCCCCCGGCACCCGGGACGGGAACGGGGCGGTCGCGGTGAGCAGCTCACCGTGGAAATCGGCGGTACCCGTCTGCGTCAACTGCCGCAAAGCGGTGAGGAACTCGCGCAGTCGAGCGACGGGGCGTTCGAAGGGCAGGCCGAAGCCCGTCTCCGTCAGCAGCCTGGTGCCCAGGGCCAGGCCGAGGTGGTAGCGGCCGTGGGTGGCGGCCTGGGCGGTCTGGGCCTGGCTGGAGACTAGTAGCGGGTGGCGGCCGAAGACGGGGATCGCCGAGGTGCCGACCTGCAGTCCGGGCACCTCGCGTCCGACGATCGCCGCGAGCTGGGGCGAGTCCGCGCCGAAGGTCTGTCCGAACCAGGCCGAGGCGAGCCCGGACTCCGCGGCCTCGTGGGCCAGCCGTACGGAGGCGTCGACCTGGTTCGTGGCGTCGGACGCGTCGAGCACTACTCCAACAGTCATGTCAGTCGCAACGGGCCGTGGCCGAAGCGGCATTCCGGTCCGCGTATGACAGTTTCTTGGCAGTCATGTGTACGGGCTCCGGGACAAGGAGATCCGATCGAGGCGGGACGGAACGGCGGGGAGGGCCCGTCGGCAGGCGCCCGTGATCACCCCGAACCGTGCGGAGCAGGCGGACGCCGTCCACCGGGGCGTCCGCGATGCGAGACGAGCCTCTTGACGCCGGAGTCGGCCGGATCGACACTCACTGAGGGAATCCTAGTGAACGGATAGGGAAGCATGAGGCGTTGTGGTCAGGTCACCGTCCGAGTGACCCGCCCGTCTCCCCTTCTCACCTCGCGCCGCCATATCGACCTGCAGCGCGTCTGCAGTGCGATCGGGCGCCGGGAAGACCGAGCCACACTCATGGCGCACTGACGACGCCCCGGTCTCGCCGAGCAGTCGTCCTGTCCGGTGGGCGCAGGTGAGTCCTGCTCTCTCCTCCTACGCCGCTTCAGCCGCGGATACGTCCGTGCCCGCTTCCTGGGAGAGCCATGACCATCACACCGCTGGCCGCGCACACGTCCCACCAGTCGGCACCGGCCTTCCGGGGCCGTATCGGAAAGGATGCGCGCAGCGGCCACTACGCCGTTCCCGGCCGCTACCGCCTCCATCTGTCGACGGCCAGTCCCGACGGGCTGCGCATCGCGGTCGTCCACAGCTTCCTCGGCCTTGACGCCGCCTGTCCGGTGACCTTCCTGCCCGCCGTGCCGGACGGCCCGGAAGGCGGCCATTCGGTCCTGCGTCCGCTGTACGAGGCGAGCGCCCACCGCTACACCGGCGCGCCCACCGCGCCGGTGCTCAGTGACGGCTGGTCCGGACGGATCGTCAGTACCCACGCCCCGGACATCATGCGCGACCTCGCCGGGAGATTCGGTGGCGATCCGTCCGCGCTCTACCCGTGCGGCGCCGATTCGGAGATCGATGCCGTCGAGCGCATGTGCGCTCAGCGCATGAACGAAGCCGCACAGAGCGCGGGTTCGGCCGGCGGCGAACCGGCGGAACGTGAAGCAGCCCTGGTGACCTTGCTGGAGGCCCTGGGAGCACTGGAGCGGTGGCTGCTCGGGCGGACCTACCTGATCCGCGACGAAGTCACCGCCGCGGACGTCGAGTTGTGGACCGCACTGGTCCAGCTCGACACCGTGCATCGCCACCATCTCGACGCGGGCGCGGTCCAGCGCATCGCCGGTCATCCCACCCTGTGGGTCCGCATCCGCGATCCACTCCAGACCCTTCTTGGTCTCTTTGTAGACCTTGAAGGCCGACGAGCCGTGTCCGGTCACATCAGCTGTCCACCAGGTACCGTCCGAGGCGCTCTTGTAGAACGTGGTCTTGAATGGCCCACCCTTCATGATCTTTGTGGCGCCGTCGGCCGTAAGCTTCCACAAGCCCCTACCGGCAACCTCCGCGCCTTCGGCCGCGAGGCGCTTGCCGCCGCCCTCGATGGGGAAGGGCACCATGCTCGCGTACAGCCCGTAGTTGTACACGGTCGGGCAGGTGATCTGGGCGCCGCTGAGGGGCTGTCGGCCTGGACACCGTCGAGCTGGGCATCGTTCCCCTGTCCGCCTCCCTGAAAATCCCCCCGGCCACCGCCTTCT
Source organism: Streptomyces sp. NPDC026515 (assembly GCF_055567595.1). Taxonomy (NCBI): domain Bacteria; kingdom Bacillati; phylum Actinomycetota; class Actinomycetes; order Kitasatosporales; family Streptomycetaceae; genus Streptomyces; species Streptomyces sp. NPDC026515. The sequence goes on along the minus strand of NZ_JBVHQD010000012.1, from coordinate 9,470 downwards.
GGATCTACGACGACCGCCAGGTGATCGTGGAGAACTGGCACGCGGAGATGTGGTTGGACGATGCGGACACCATCGCCCTGTACCTGCGCACCTGGCACACCCTCCGTGAGTCCGCCGTCTACGGCTCTGACGCCCACGCCGTCATCAGTTCGGCCAGGCGCGCCCTCAACCCTCGAAGCTGATGCAGAACCCACCCTCGCGGGAGAGTCAGAGGGTCCGGACTGTCCCCGCCCGAAGGTGCTGGCGTGAACGCGCGGGAGCCGCCAGTTGCGTCAATGCCGTTTGCCCTTACGGCAGTTGCTGTCTCGGTTGTGCGCTAAGGAGGGTGCGGCGTCTGCGGCGCGGGCGCCTTTGTGATCGACGTCACCTGCCATGTCTGGAACCTGCGGCCATCCTCACTGTTCACAGGCCATTCACACGTTTTACAGTCTCGCTTCATTGATCGGTTTTTGGTCCTGTCGGCCTGCGGAATGGTGTGGGCCGGCTGTTCTGTGCTGTCCGTTTCTGTTCGGTGTTCTGTGAGTGCCGGTGCCTGCGCGTGAGTGTGGGGCTGGTGTGGGGTGGGTGTGCTGGTGGCCGCTCGGCGTTTGCGCGGGCTCTCCGTCGGTGTGGCGGGTGCCGTGCTGGCAGGTCTCTTGTCGACAGCGGGGGTGGTGTCGCCGATCCAGGCGACTGCCGCGGCGTTCTCGGATGACGGGACGCCGGTGGTGCCGGCGCAGCCGGTGGGGACGGTGCCACCGCAGCAGGCCGAGGAGGCTGGCAAGGCACTGCCGACGCCGAAATGGCCGAAGGCCGCCGAGGCGACCGTGGATCTGTCGCAGGCGGCGCCTGGCGATCCGGGTACGGTCACCGCGAGTCCCTCCGCTTCCGCGAGCAACGGCAGCAGCGAGGTCGCGGACGTGGTCGAGGTCGCACCCGTGGATGACCGCGGTGGCGCCTCGGCACAGTTGTCCCGTGCGAGGCTCGCCGATGAGGACACTTCTTCTCCGCAGCCGACCGCGCCGGACGACTCCTCGCCCCAGCCGGTCGGCACCGGCAGCCCGACCGCGGAGCCTTCTGCCGCTGACACGGCCGATGCGACGGCGTCCACGCCTGCAGATCCAGACCCGGGAGCGAGTCAGTCGCCTCAGCCGTCGGACTCTGCGCCGACGCCTGCGGGCGACGCGGATCCGGTGACACCGGACCAGGTCGAGGTACGCGTCCTGGACCACGATGATGTCGCCCCGGCGGGCGGCGTCGGGATGGGTGTGCAGGTGCTCCGTACGGACGGTGTCGCCTCGCCCGGGCAGGTGCAGGTCTCGATCGACTACTCGGGCTTCAAGTACGCCTACGGCGGGGACTTCGCCGACCGGCTTCTCCTGGTGAAAATGCCCGCCTGTGCTCTGCAGACTCCGGATGCCGAGGAGTGCCAGCAGCGGGAGTCCGTGCCCGTGGACAACGACACCGCAAAGGGCACCCTGACCGCGACGGTGGAGGCGGAGCCGGACAGCGACGGCCTGTCCTCACAGATGGTCAACGGCTCGGCCTCCGTCTACGCCGTGGCAACGGGCTCGTCTTCGAACCAGGGTGACTATCGGGCCTCCACTCTGTCGCCGACGGGCTCGTGGGACGTGTCCACCGGCTCAGGCGCGTTCACCTACAGCCTGCCCGTCAACCTGCCGGCCCCGGCACACGGCAAGGCGCCGTCGCTAGCGATGTCGTACAACTCGCAGTCGGTGGACGGGCGGACCTCGGCGACGAACAACCAGGCGTCCTGGGTCGGCATGGGCTGGGACCTGAACGTCGGCTACATCGAGCGCCGCTATCGCACCTGCCCCGAAGACGGTCTGACGACGATCTTCGACATGTGCTGGGTCTCTCCCAACAGCTCGAAGGAGCCCGACGGCGCCGTCTATGTCATCAGCTTCAACGGCGTCACCTCCCAGCTCATCCAGGACAACACCGGAACCGGCACCTACCACGTCCAGGACGACCCGGGCTGGCGCGTGCAGCACATCACGTCCGGCGGACATGGTGCGGTGGACGAGTACTGGGTGATCTCGACCCAGGACGGGAGCCGCTACTACTTCGGCTGGGGCCGTGATGAACGCACTCAGGCCGCTACCGGGTCGGTGTTCACTGAACCGGTGGTCGGTAACGACACGGGCGAGCCGTGCCGTGCGCAGTTCCCGGAGCCGTGCACGCAGGCATGGCGGTGGAATCTCGACCGCACGGTCGACCCCAACGAGGTGGAGGCCTCCTACCACTACGACAAGGAGACGAACTACTACCGCTCGATCGCCACCGGAGTCGACCAGCCCCGCTCTTACACCTCTGCCGGCTACCTGACCAGCATCCAGTACGGCTGGGCTTCTCAGATCGCCGGCTCGAAGCCGACAGGCAAGGTGGAGCTCAGCCACGTCAAACGCTGTGTGGAGCGCATGGCGGAGTCTGACCCGCTGCGCGACGAACCAGCTGCGTGTCCGTCGATCTCCTCCAGCCCCACGTCCTATCCGGACGTGCCGCTGGACCTGATGTGTGACGGCACCGCGGCGGACGTGTACTGCCGGGGCAAGACGTACTATCCGACGTTCTTCAGCACGGACATGCTGTGGGACATCAAGACGTTCGTGCTGAACACCACCGCCGACGGGTGGGACCTGGTGCAGCAGTACCAGACCAAGCACGGCCTGCCCAACCCGGCGGGCACGATCGGCAAGACGCTGTGGCTGGACTACGTCCAGCGCGAGGCCTACGGCACCGGCACGAACAAGGTGCTGCCCGTCATCAACTTCAATGGCGTCGACCTGGACAACCAGGTCGGCTCCAGCGAGCTGAACTTCCGCCGGGTCAACACCATCCACGGTGACCTGGGAGCCACCACCACCGTCACCTACGACGTGCCCGACGCCTGCAGTATCGACGACCTCCCCAGCGAGGCCTCCAACACCAAGGACTGCTTCTGGCAGAAGTGGACGCCCGAGGGCGGCACCGAGAAGACCGGCTGGTTCAAGAAGTTCCTGGTCACCAAGGTGACCGTCGACCCGACGGTCGCCAGCAGCCAGGACGGCGCGCCGGAGATGACCACCAGCTACGTCTATGACGGCGGGGCCGGCTGGCGCTTCACCAACGACCCCCTCACCAAGGACGCCGACGAGTCGTGGTCGGACTGGCGCGGCTACCATACGGTAGAAGTCACCACCGGCACCGGAGCGGTCAAGCACACCACCGTCAGCTGGCTCTACCGCGGTCTGGACGGCGACCGCACCTCCAAGTCCGACCCGTCCAAGACCCGCTCGGTATCTGTCTCCGACGGCGAGGGCACCAGCTACACGGACTCCGCCTGGCTGCAGGGCCACACCATCGAAACCTCCACCCGCGACGACACGGGCAGCTCCCACCAGCGCGTCTTCTACGACTACTGGACCCACACGACCTCCAGCTACGTGGGTCTGCCCGACGCCCGGTTCGTCCGTGAGGACCAGACCACCACCGACACGAAGATCTCCACGGGCTGGCGCACCCACGTCGTCCAGAACGAATACGACGCGAGCACTGACACCTCCGCCGTCTACGGCCTGCCCCTGCGCGTAGACGACCAGGGCGAGCAGGGCGTGGCCGACAACCAGTGCACCACCTACGGCCGCGCCTACAACACCGATAACTTCGACGGCAGTCAGATCCAGCGGTGGATGATCCTCAACGATGAGACCCGCCACTACGACACCGGCGGAGGAAGCTGCGCCGACCGGGACTCGACCAACCAGGACTCCTACACCTACACCCTGTACGACAACGCCGCCTCCGTGGCCGCGAACCACCCGGCCGACGGCAACGCCACCGCCATCGCCACGTACACGGAGGCCGGCGACAGCGACCCGCAGCGATCGACGTTCGGCTACGACGCCGCAGGCCGGCAGACCTGGGTCCAGGACGCCGACGGCAACCGCACCACCACCACCTACAACCCGTCCAGCAACTGGCCGTTGAACGGCGTCACCACCACCACCCCCGATCCCGACGGCTCCACGAGCACCCGCGGGCCGCTCACCAGCACCGTGTGGAGTTCCCGATTCTGGGGAGTGCCCTACCAGACTAAGAACGCCAACGGTGACATATCCAAGATCACCCTTGACGCGGCCGGACGCGTCACCGAGGTGTGGGAGCCCACCGAGACAGGCAGCAGCCCGTCCCTGAAATTCGCCTACGACATTCCCACCGATCCCACCGGCGACGTACCGGACGCCGTCAACGGCTACCCCAAGACGACGACGTCCACCCTGCAGTCCGGCAGCACCTACCTCACGTCCTACGCCTACACCGACGGCCTCGGCCGCGCCCGGGAGACCCAGTCCACGCTCCCGGTCAACCCCGGCGACCCTTCGTACCGACAAGTTGCGGTGACCCGTTACGACTCGGCCGGCAACGTCACCGGCACCTCCCCCGTCTTCCGCAGCGCGGGCGTCGCCGGCGGCCCCGTCCCGGTCAGCCCGGCCGTCCAGGACCTGCCCTCCTACACCGACCTCACCCTCGACTGGGCCGGCCGCACCACCAAGTCTCAAATCCTCGTCGGCAACGGCACCAGCGCACGCGCCATCCTCGAAGGCCAGACTTCCACTGCCTACCACGGCGACTACAGCACCGTCACCACGCCCGCATCCGGTGCCACCGACACCTACACCAATGTCTTCGGACAGCCCTCCCAGGTCGTCGAGCACAACGGGACCTCGACCTTCACCACCCAGTACACCTATGACGACAAGGGCGAGTTGCATCGGATCATCGATCCGCGCGGCAACGACACCTACTACTCCTATGACTGGGCCGGAAACCGCACAGAGGTGGACGACCCCGATTCCGGTGTCACCAAAACGACGTACGACCACAACGGCCGCGTGAGCACGGTCGGCAACAAGGTGATCGACCACACCCTGCACTGGCCGACCAACACCCTCACCTACGCCTACGACACCCTCGGACGCCAGACGTCCCTCAGCAAAGGCACGACCACCCTGGCCTCATGGCAGTGGGACGGTCTCGGAGTGAGCGGCGGCAAGGGACAGATCACCTCCGCCACGAGCGCCGACGTCAACGGCAACGTTTACACCGTCAAGACTGGCTCCTTCGACAGCCGCGGACGCCCGCTCAGCACCACCATTACCCTCCCCGCCGCCGTCGACGGCCTGGCCGGCGACTACACCACCAGCTACGACTACGACGCCGCCGACCACATCACCGCCGTCCACTACCCCGCCGCGGGTGGCCTGGCCGCGGAGACCGTCAACACCACCTACAACGACTACGGCCAGCCCACCGCCCTGGCATCCACCACCCAGACCTACGTCAAGAACACCGCATACAACCCCTACGGCCAGCTCAGCGACCGCTACTACGGCAACCCCACCGTCGGCACCAACACGGTCACCGCGCAACGCCACTACGACTACGACCTGACCGACGGCACCCGCCAGCTGACCGGCATCACCACAACCACCACCGTCGACCAGTCCACCACCCAGCAGCGCCAGCAGGACACCTACGGCTACGACGCCGACGGCCGCATCACCGGAATCCGGGAACAGGCCACCGGCCAGACCGCCCAGTCGCAGTGCTTCCACTACGACGACCAGGGCCGCCTCAGCAGTGCCAACACCACTACCCTGTCCTGCTTGCTCTCCACCAGCGACTTCCAAGGCGAAGCCCCCTACCAGACCGCCTACACCTACGACCGGCTGGGCAATCTGCAGTCCGTCACCGACACCCACTCGCCCACCGGGGAAGCCGTCAGCCGCGACTACCTCTACCCCGGCTACGACGACACCGGGACCTGGACCACCGCCAACGCTCCCCAGCTCCACGGCGTCCGCAAGATCAACATCAGGACCGGCAGCACCCTCACCGGCACCGAAGACTTCACGTACGACACCGCCGGCCAGATGCTCAAGCACATCGAACCCGGCAAGACCTCCGACTACACCTGGACCCCCCAAGGCCAGCTTGCTACCGCCACCGTCACCGACTCCACCGGCGCCAAACTCACCCGGTACGCCTACGACGCCGACGGCAGCCTCCTCGTGCGCACCACCCCGCAGGAGACCGTCGCCTACCTCGGCGGCATGGAACTGCACAACGACGGCACCAAAACCACCGCCACCCGCTACTACACCTGCGGCAGCGCCACCGTCGCCATGCGCACCACCGCCGGCACCTCCAGCGGTAACACCCTCACCTACCTGATGGCCGACAACCAGGCCTCCACCCAGCTCACCGTCGACGCCGCCACCGGCACTACCACCCGCCGCCGCTACACCCCCTTCGGCGACGAACGCTCCGGCACACTCCCCACCGGAACCAGCAACGGCTTCCTCGGCAAGCCCGAAGACACCAGCACCGGCCTCTCCCTCCTCGGAGCCCGCCCCTACGACCCCCACCTCGCACGCTTCCTCAGCCCCGACCCCCTCGTCACCCCCTACAACCCCCAGAACCTCTCCGCCTACAGCTACACCAACAACGACCCCATCAACCTCATGGACCCCTCCGGCCTCGGCGCCGTGAACTCCGACGGCCTGATGTGCGGCACGGGCGCACAGTGCGATGAGATCGCCAAGAAGCACGCCGACAGCGGCAGTTCATCCAGCCAAGGCAGCACCGGAGACGATTGGACGAGCTCGGTAACACCCTCGTCCAACGATTCCGACGCCGTCGGAAAGCAGTTCACTCAATTCGGGACCAATAAGCTGGCTGCCAGCCCGGAAGGCGGCTACTGGTATCCCACATCAAACACCTCAGGCGAGCCGGAGATCATCTGTTTCGGCCGCACCGCCTGCAATGTTGCCTACAACTACATCCTCGGCCACCCGAACGACATAGCCGGCGCGAAGCACATTGCCGCAACCTACTGCATCGAGAACATGTCCCGATGCCAGGCAGACGCCCGCATCTGGGACCGAGTCCAAGGAATCGGCACAGAATTCGTCTCCGCTCTCGGACTCGGCGAGGGCTCTGCTCTCCGAATCGGAAAGGCGGCAGAGGGAGAAGCAGTCGGCGCGTGCAAGAACAGCTTCTCACCGGACACACCCGTCCTGACGGAAGGCGGGAAAACCAAACCCATCGGGAAAGTCAAGCCCGGCGACAAGGTTGAGGTGGCCGACCCGAAGACGGGAAAGCATGTAGGCACCCGCGAGGTGCAACAGGTATGGATCAACCATGACGCGGACCTACTCGACCTGGTGATCCGCGCCACGGACGGTAAAACAGCGATCATTCACACCACTGCGGGCCACCCATTCTGGGACGACACGACGCACCGATGGGTACCTGCCGGCAGTCTCCACAAGGGCGACGCCCTGGAGTCGGCAACCAACACGCACGCCAACGTAGTCAGCATTCGTCCGACCCCCGGTGCGGCCGACCGCTGGAACCTCACAGTGCAGCAACTTCACACGTACTATGTACTCGCAGGGACCACGCCAGTATTGGTTCACAATTCTGGACTCTGCGGGACGACTGCACTTGAGCAGGGAGATTGGCAGCACATTCTGGACCGGCATCGGCCCGGTGGAGCGCTGACCGACGACGCGGCAGGGATTTTTACAGGCAAGGAAAAGGTGGTTCGTCGAAGGATCGCCGACACCATCAATCGGGGAACTCCCAAGCCGAATACGCCGGATCCTGTCACGGGAGCACCCCGGCCCGGCCAGATTTATGAATGGGACTTCGGTACAACTGTCGGAAAGGCTGGCCCGGCAAATGGGGGTGGAGACTTGACTGGCATTCGCGTGATTGTGAACGACGGAAAAGTCGTGACTGCCTTCCCGTATTAAGGGAGCTAATTTCCTGCTAGGAGAAAACATGATTCACCTTTCCTTCTCTCTTCCGGAGCCCGCCTCGCCCTGGCGTAGGACCTGGGATGGGGCTAAGCAGGGCGATCCTGCGGGACTTGCGGAGATTGACCTTCGGTACAAGTATTTCGGGGTCAATGTTGAGATGGTCGTGGGCGACCTGGAGATCATCTCGAAGCGAAGGTTCGTGACACTCGTGGATCTGGCGCTGTCTCTTCGCGGAGTAGCCGAGCGGATCTCCCGTGGGGAGGACGCGGCGTTTGGTTTCACGGAGAGCGACGAGGTAATTAGACTTCGTCAGGCCAGTGAGGGGATCTCGGTAACCTCATCGAACAAGCAAGGTGAGGCGTCGGTGAATCGCGAAGAGTTGCTGGAGAAGCTCTCGGAGTTTCTGCAATCTGCTCATTCGCAGCTAGTTGAAGAGATTCCGGAATTGGGTGATAACCCGGTTATTCAAGGGATCACTTCAAGCTCTGAGCTGTAATTTCAGGGCAAAGTAGGTCGCCTATGCCAGAAGCCCCGCTGATGGGTCATCAGCGGGGCTTCTGGGGTCATGACGGCAGTAGTTGACGGCAACGTCAGCGGACGAGTGCTGCACGAAGTGGTGATTCGTCGCCGTCGTCGGGCCGGGCGACGGGCTGGGTGGGGTCGCGGAGGGCGTTGCCGAGGAGGTCTATGGCGTCTCGTTGGAGGCGGAGCCGGACGTGGGCGTACACGGTCGCGGTGACGCCGATGTGGGCGTGTCTGAGGAGTTCCTTGATGACGACGAGTTCGACGCCCTGTTCGAGGAGGAGGGTGGCCGCCGAGTGGCGGAGGTCGTGGAATCGGATGCGGCGAAGCCCGGCCTTGCGGAGCAGGGTGTTGAAGTGCCGGGTGAGGGTGGCTCCTTCGATCGGGTTGCCGTCGGGTCGGGTGAAGACGTAGCCGGTCGCCTTCCAGCCCGCCCCTGCCGCTTCGCGTTCCTGGTGCTGCCGTTCGCGGTGATCTTCGAGGGAGCGCAGGCACGGCGTCGGCAGGGCGATGCGGCGTTCGGAGCTCTGGGTCTTGGTGGGCAGGGCGATCAGGCCGGCGGTGTTGGTGCGTTGGAGGGTGCGGCGGATGCTGGCGGTTCCGCCGGTCAGGTCGAGGTCTTCCCAGCGCAGGCCGAGGAGTTCGCCCTTGCGCAGGCCGGTGCGCAGGGCGAGTTCGAACAGCGCTTGCAGCCGGTGCCCGTCCGTGGCAGCCAGGAACGCGCGAGCCTCCTCGACGGTGAGGGGTTCGGGGACTGTCCTGAAGTTTGTGTTTGGCCTGGTGTGACCCAAGTTGGCATGAGATGGGTTCTCTGCCGGGAAGGATCACGATGGGCAGTACGAACGAGAGTGGCCCCGAGGGTAACGAGCATCAGGTGCGGACGGGGGCGGAGTTGGCGCAAGCAGCGACTGAGCAGGACCGGGGGCTGGCCGAGAGCCTGATCGAGCGGGCCCGACGGGACGGGCTGCAACTGGTCGGCGAGAACGGGCTGCTGACGGGGCTGGTGAAACTGGTCCTGGAGGGTGCGCTGGAGGCCGAGATGGCGGAGCACCTGGGCTACGAGAAGGGCGATGCGGCCGGCGCGGGCTCGGGCAACCACCGCAACGGCACCAGCCACAAGACCGTGCTCTCGCAGGTCGG